>NZ_AMDP01000001.1 GCF_028128615.1 Enterococcus sp. 5H
GACAACTCAGAGGAAACACTACGTGCTTTGCTAACAATAGTTGTCCATAATTCTTCAGCTTCATCCATTGATGCTTGATAAAATTTAATGATTTCACTCATAGCCACTTTCAATACATCTGAAGCCGTTACCACGATAGCCCTTGCTACAGAAGCATCTAAGAAAAGTTCTTCAGTACCTGATAAACCGCCACCACTTGCCATTAACTTTGCTTCTAAGCTCTTAATCATATACATACTAGATACAAATTTACTCATTAAATTTTGTTGCAATTCTTTTTCGCTCATTTGACTATATGTAGTAGAAGGAATGAGTAATCGCCCGTTTTCGTCAAAGCTCCAAAGAGTTAATGCATGTGCTTTTAAGGGATTAGGAGAGTTCCCTTCAAAATAACCTATTCTGATCTCTGCACCTGTGCCATTTCCCATTAGATTTCCAATTAAATCAGCAAAATTACGATAATTAGTCAACATACCAGGATTATTTTTCACCCAATCTCTTGCCTCTGGTGAAAGAATACCGTAAGGATCAGGCCCATTAAACCCAACATTTCGCCATTGATTCTCTGCAGCAATCATCATAGCTAAATACTGCCCTAACGAATGACCCGTTGTTGTCACAACAGCATGTGGATATGTTTTTTTGATCCAGTCTGCAAATTCTTGCGCTGATACTGCTTGTCCATCGTTCCAGCCAAGTTGCTTCATGCTTAGTCCAACTGTTTGAATATCTGTTACAACATCTCGCCAGTCGCCACCAAAGTTAGTGCCTGCATAAGCGACAGTTAGTTGAGTTGTATCTGGATACCCATTCGAATTTACTGGAGCAACCGCCATTGCTTGCATCCCATTACTAGGCTCAGTTTTTATCTTTAAAACTTGGTATTTTTGTCCACCTATATTTTGAATACTCCCTTCAGTTATGAAGGGATCATAATTTTCATGCTTAGGATCTAACCAATATACCATGTCACTTGCTTCATTGTATTCTTTATCCGTAGCCATTAAACTTCACCTTCAGTTCCATCAGAAAAGATAACTTTTACTTTAGAATTAGTTACACCTTCTTTTTGAATACTATCATTCATAACTCCATAACTTCCTATCTCATTTCTTTCTTTCCAAAAGCTGTATGAGAAAGATACCTCATTATTACTAGTATTCACAATTTTCACAAACATTCTATATGAGCCAGTCGCTTGATTATGGCCAGTTTTATCTATAATAACTTCTTTTAGATCGCTTAAAGTATTTTTTAAAGCTACAACTGATTGACGTTCTACTTCAATCAATTCTTTTTCCTTTTCTTTACTTCTCTCATCCATAAAGTGTTTCCCTCCAATTCCAACTACTGCTACTAGTGATAATGCTATGACTAAAATAATCCACTTGTTTTTCATCCTATTCGCTCCTAATACGTCTACTTTTTAGAGCTTACTCACTTTATAAGGGAGAAAAACAGAAACCAATAAATTAGTTCCTGCTCTTTTTCTTATAGTCCGCGACCAATTGCTGAAGAAATGTTTTGATCTGTTTCTTCCATAATTTGGGCCACTTCGTTTAATTGCTTGTTGATTTGATCCAACAATTCCGCAAACTCTGAAACTTTCGGCTTCAGTGCAGAGAATTGATCGTTGAAGCTATCAAAGCCTGAACCTTCCCAATTTCCTTGAATGGTGTCTTGTTCTGTTTGAAGCTTTTGTAAAATGTCTTGAACTTGTTGTGATCCATCCGTATATTTTGTTGCAGACGTGCGTAGTTCTTGTGGTGATAATTTAATGCGATCCCCAGCCATGCAAAATCTCTCCTTGTATCATTATTTTCATTTCATTATCATTTTAACACAAAAAGCGATTTATTTTAATCTATTTATGTACATTTATTATTAAATTTTTTGAGTCATGTTACTGTTGCATTTCTGGTCTCATGTAGATTTTTCCTTTCTCTAAAAAAGTACAATGCTAAAGAGTGTAACTGTTCCAACGAAGTGAACCGTTGCGCTCTTTAGCATTGCCAAATCGGCACGAATCTAGCCGATTACTACTATAGTAGCCAAAACAATTGGAATACTGCACTAGTTACAGCATCTACTAAAATTATAGTGAGAAGAACGTCTAGAAATGTTTTTTCCTTTGATCTATAGACGTTCCTTAAATAGTTCAGACAGGAAATATACAATGCCACAAACAATAGTATTTTTATACCTTGAAGCATGCCCATTGTCATTTTTTTGTTGCTCGTCCAGTGCTGTAGTCGATCGTGTAACCGTCTTGAACATTGTAGATATAAACGTTATAGGCAAACTGTTGATCTTCTACCCCTTGCGCTTCCATCTGAACACCTCTAGCAACTAATTCATCACCAATGAAATGAGGTGTCACACGGTACCGTACATGATTACCAGTTAACCGTATATAATCCATCAGTTGATTTTCATAGTTCAACATGTGAGGCGTATTGAAACTATTTGTGCCAGTCATTAAATTTTTCGGATTGTTATTTTCTCCAGTCATTTGAAAACCCACAAGATGCGAGCGATGATAAAGCCATTGCCCATCATCTATTTTTTTTTGATTCCAACCCGTCGGCTTGATCGTTAGTGGTTCTCTTGGTTCTGTTGGGAATGATCCTTCACCAATCAATGCATTGGCAACACCTACACGGTTCAAATGATCCAAATCAGAAAACGTCTGCCACACGCCATTTGTGAGGTCTAAGTCCGCTTCTGTAAACGTTGGCTTGTTGTCGTTTAGAACAATTTCAGTATATCCACCATCATATTCCGTCGGTAACTCATTGTTGCTGGTGCTAATTTGGGCGGTCGTATCTGTTTTTGGTAACCATTCGTCCACGATTGATTGAAAATCTATCGTATTCGCATCACATCCGCTAATAATGAATATTGTGGCTACTACTAGTAGTAGCCACGTTTTCCTAAGTTTCCGTTTCATTCTATTCGCTCCCTCGCATATTGTAGTATTTTCGTTCCTTCCAAAGTTGTTCAATGGCTTCCGCTTCAGATAAAACGATCGTTACATTACATAATGGGTTCATCGAGTGCAGTAGCGTATATTCAAAAGAATGTATCCGATCTTTGTTAGTGGAAGATTCTATTTTTACTGTGCTTCCATTCGCAAAATAGCGAATAGAAGCATCTTGTTTTTTGAGTAATGCTAAAATCTCGGAAACATCACACTTTTTTTTGATCCTTGTTAACCTTACATCACAAACAAAAACGTTCATTTTTTATCCCCCTAAGCAATTTTTATTGTTGATTGTTGTTTCCGTACGTATTACCGCCATTACTATAGTTTTGTGACTGTTGTTGATTATTCATGTTATTGTCGGGTTGATTGTTCATATTTTGCTGATTATTTTGTGTTCCTTGCTGTTGACTATTGGCGATATTTTGCGCTCCTTCTGCATAATTCTGTTGGTTTTGATTGGTTTGTGTTCCGTTGTTTTGTTGCTGTTTTCTTTTTTGTTCCCGATGTTCCAATTGATCTTTACTTTCTAAAAAGTCAAAATGTTCTACGACTACTTCTGTGACAAAAACCTTTTGTCCTTGTTGATTTTCATAGTTTCGGCTCTGTAATCGTCCCGCCACACTAACTAACGACCCTTTTCTTGTGTAATTGGCAAATGTTTCTGCAGGTTTTCCCCATACAACACAATTGATAAAATCAGCTTCCCGATCTCCTTGTTGGTTCGTAAAATCTCGATTAACGGCTATCGTGAAATTTCCTACTGCTTTCCCGCTTGGTGTATAGCGCAAATCGCAATCCTCAGTTAATCGTCCATTTAATATTACATTGTTAATCATAATCATTTCCTCTTTTCTAATTTTTTAGTTTTATTTTATAAATGAATATTTTTGTTCATACTTTTCTATGGTTGGTTGGAAATATGCTTTTTGTGCATCGCTGTCGCATTTAGTCACCAACGTTTTACACTCTTTGTAGCGCTTGATTTCTTGTGTTGTGGGTACATGGTGACTTAACACACAATCTAGCAATTCTTTGACAGCTACTGTTTCTGCTTTGTTTAGTGGGTTACAGTCCGCAAGTGTTTTACTTGCAGACCATAAGCCTAAAATAGTCGTTTCGTTCATTAGGCAACGTTCTCCTTATCTTTCAATTGGCATTCATACATTACGAGAAACTCGGCTAAGTCGTAGGCGTTGAAACAAGAAATACCTCGTCTTTCGTTATAACTACCGTCATGATTTTCAAAATGAATCGATGCTAGTGAACGATCATAGCTAGCTGATTTTATGAGATAGATATTCAACTCAGCTGTCATAAATAGAATTTCGCCGACATTTTCTTGTTGAATTTCTAGGCTTTCAATAATTCGTTCAGCTTCTGCTAACTTTAACTCGGTTGCTTCTCGCAAAACTTCTCGGTCATATTCAACCCTTACGAACGTGTTAGCGCCTTGTAGTACTTCTTGTGTCACTTCGCAGTAACGAATGCTTGAATAGGTGCTTGCTATGTCTTGAATATCCTTAATTGAAATAGTTAAATCCTTGATTGTGACATCGATACTTGCCGAATACCCACAATAACTGTGCTTAACACTTACTTTTCGATTACTAAACCCACAATTTTTTAGTTCTTCTCTTAATTTTTTCGCTTCTTCAACACTACTCATTTCAATTTCCTACTTTCTAAAAATTATTTTTTTGATCTTCCAACCTATTTCGGCAGGCGTTTTGTGGTGGAGCTGGAATCTTTTGATTTTTTATTTTTGTCATTGAATGAGGGACTACTCCTTTCCTGTTTTTTGTGTTAGTTCCTCTTTCGTTTAGGCTGTTAGGGCGTTTGCTGTGGTTATGCCTTAGCCTGTTTTAGCCCAGTTGAAAAGGGCGAACGCAGTGAGTTCATATACCCTTTTCAACTGGGCTAAAATGGGCTATAACCGCCCTTCAGCAGACGAACTTTACAGACTAACGAAAGGGGGACGGAAAAAGCGCTAAGAGAGGAACGAATGATTGATTTTGACAAAAATAGACACTAGATTTATCTAGTGTCTGCTTTTGATCTTGATCTTAATTATTTTGTTCTGTGGGTTTAATCACTGATTGTAAATGAATTTTTATCTTCTTCAGGAATAGGATATTCCGTTTCCTTCATTAAAAATTCATTTGCTTCCTTTTCCGTTGAAAATTGTTTGATCTCCTTTCCGTTGCAATATACAACAAATGTTCCTTGTTCTTCTTTGATTTGATACATGTTTGACCGCTTCCTTTCTGAATTGGGGGTTACTATTGATTACAATTTGAAGTTACGTTATAATCAATAGTACAGAGTAATTCCAATTCAGTTGCTTATCTTAATTTGCCGTTAAGATAAGTATTTTTTTGTGTCAAACTGCTGTCTACGCAACGTTTTGCTCCTTTCTTGATAATTTGGAAATGGTTGTTAGCCACTCATGGGTTGCGTTCCGTATGTCGTCGCTTGGACGGCTATTTTTTTTGCCATAAAGCTGAACAATCTCGTTATTTCGTATTTCCAATGTATAATACGGTACATTAGGCTCGTTTTCTTGCCGAACAAACACAATCGTTGATTTTCCTTCTGCGTGACGTTCAATGTAGCGTGAACCACCAACACAATGGTCTAAAGCTCGTCCTTCTTGAATTAACTCATTGGCTTTTCTAGGGACGATAAAAATATAACCTTGAATGGTACATTCCAATGTTTGTAAGGTTTTGTATCGTTTTTCAAATGCTTTACTTTCAATCTCTAATTTGATTTCATTTAAGGTGTCAACGGCTTTGTCATGGGCAATCGTTATATCTTTTGGAAACAGATTATTTTTATTTAATGGAATATCTAGTTCGTGCAACGTTTCAATGTAATCGTCATAATAACGGAAAAACTGTTGCTGTTTGAGTAAATAGTTCTGTAGTTTTGTCACTGGTATTAATGGGTCTAGCGTTTCGACATCCCTTAAACTTAAGTAGCGTTCACTGCCTTTGATATAAGTGGCTCCACGACTTTCTATAGCACATTTGAATAGTAAATCTTCTGTTGTTCGGTTGGAATCTTTGAAAAAAGATTTCCATTTGCGTAACCAATTCATATTAAAGCGTCTAAAATCGAGTGTTTAATTATGAAACTCTCGTTCCAATCCTCTTGCTTTAATTTTTTGAACAAATTCTAATCGCTCTCTGTACTTGTAATAGAGCGCCAACCGGTCAGCGGTTAAATGTTCAAGGTTAAGGTATTTTAATTCCGAAATCTTCTCTAAACGTTCAGTATAATTGTTAGAGAAAAGATTCGGTTCGTAGGCATACCACATGCCAGTCAAAATAGGTTGTTTTCCGAAAGAATATTCTCCCTCTCTTATTCGACAAACGTTGATATACTCGTTATTTGTATAACAATGTAGATTGATTAAACGACAGCTAAACTGTTGTATACCATTCTCAAAGCACGACAACACCTTGTACGTCTGTCTCTCTATCCGCTTTTTAGTTGATAGTATGATTTCAAAATAGGTAGAATCATCGAAAAAGGTTAACCTAGAATTTTTCCCTAGCCGTTTTTTTATCACCTCCCTATGATTTAGCGTTGAAGCCACAATTTTTTGTTTCTTATTTTCCCACACATACGTCCTCATATTGCTGTAACACCAGTCGTAAAAGGCTTTTGGTGGTTTAAGTCTGTTTTTGTAGTAATCATTCCCAGTTATTGTTTTCATAAGAAATCTAGCAAATCTAATTGCTCTCCTTTCATCATATTGTCAGTTGTTGTTTTTGGTTGAAAATCTACCACATTTTTAACGGTATTTTCGCACTTTTGAGGTGCTTTTTTCGGTTTTTCTGCTTTTTTCTCTTTTGTTAGCTCGCCTTTTGTCGCAACGATAATCGGTGTTTTGTAATATTCTGCTGTCCATACATACACGTCTTCATCTTTTACCATTGCACAACCGCCGACTTGATTTTTAAACGCTTGACTGTAGGCGTATTTTCTGGCGTTCGCAAGGCTTTTTTGTTCTTCTAAAATTCCGTTGAATAATGCCTCATCCTCTTGTTGAACCAACCAATCAAATAGCGCTTGTTCAATTTCTGCATGTTCCTCGAGTAGTTCTGTTTCCATTTTTTTTATGGCATATTCTTTGACTGTTTTCATGTGATCGCTTCCTTTCATTTGGTTTCAAGTGCTCTCAAGTCCTTTGAAAGCACTCGAACCATTTTTTGCTATAGATAGCTTTGTTCTTTAAATGAAAAATACCTATCTGTCCCAACAATGATATGGTCTGTCAAAGGAATAGATAACAGCTCCCCTACATCCTTGATTACTTGTGTCAATGCGGTGTCACTTGGACTAGGTTTTGGATTATTTGATGGGTGATTATGAGCGATAATAATGTGGTACGCATTGGATAGAATCGCTCGTTGGAAAATATCTCTAGGGTGTACGGTCGCTGTATTTACCGTCCCCTTATGAACAATAGAGAAGCATGTGAGATTACTTTTAGCATCAAGACACAAGACAACAAAATTTTCTTGTGAATCGTAACCAATTTCTTCTTGTAACCATGTAGCTAGGCTGTAACAAGAACGCGCATTCATGGGCGCTAAGTCCTCATGTAACCGCAATTCCTGTTTCAATTTAACAATTTCATAAATAACACTTTCCATTGTGATTCCTCATTTCTTTTCTTGTTTTTTTCAAAAATTCATTTTTGCCAACGTGTGTCAGGAGGCGGATAAGGTTTTAAAAATTTCAATTTTTTATTTATTAGATTTCAGCCCTTTCTTTGATTGAATGTAGATCCATTTCTACCTAACTGCTTACTATCGGCGTGCTTATGCCAAACACTTGAAACGGGCAGAAAAAAAGGGAATGCTGTAGGGAAAAAATTGATTGCGTGAGCGGTCTTTCAATTATTTTCCGCCCCTTTTTTTCTTCCTGTGAAAAGTGTATAAGCGCCTGCGCCGATAGTTGGCCATGTTGTTAGGTACGAATGGATTGGATCAAAGAAAGTCTGAATAAATAGAAAATCGCTTTGAAATTTTCGCTTTTTTGATCTATGTGTTTGCTTTCCTGAAGAAAATAGCCTTGCTATTTTATCCTGGTCTTTTGCTTCTAAAAATCCCTTCAGTAATGAAAGACTGAAGAGATTTTATGTAATTAAAATAAAACGAGTTGTTCGATTTCTCCGGGTGCTTCTTGCTTCTCAATCACTGATTCAACAAGGGTTTCAATGGTTTGTTCTTTCTCCGGCATTGGTGGTGGGAAATAAATATAAAACGGCGTGTACCATGTAGAAAATTCTTCTTGGGATAGCACGTTCTTCACTTTACAGATTGCCTTAATACCGAGTAATGATAGTTGAACATAGGTCATTAATAGGCAATTTTCGTCTAGATCCTCGCACCAGACAACGAGCTGCGTTTGAAGATTGTATTTTTTCTTTTGCATGGCTTCCGCAAACGCAATCGTTAAGCCACCAGCTCCGCAACAAGGTTCATAGTACCCAATCCACTTTTTTTCTTTTAATTGTTCCTTATTACTTACGAACGACAGTTCAGCCATCAATTTAGATATATGGTAAGGTGTAAAAAATTGATCCATGCTTTTATTATTGATTCCTAATTCCATGTAAATCTCCCCGAGCCAATCATTCATTTTATATTCCATGGCATTTATCAATGCACCAAAGCATTTGGCGAACCGTTCTAATTCTTCTCGGTTGTAATGTTTCACGAGTTCTAGGTACGCTTCTTCTCGTTTTTGATATTGTCGCATGTCTGCACTATTTGATAATGTGTACGCCATAATATGAAGCCAATCCGAATAAATTTTTGCTAAACTCTTTCTTCCTGATAAGCGTTTCAATTCTGTTATGATCTCTTTTTTGTAATCTGTTTTCATGTTCACCATTCCTTTTTTGTTTTGGAAACCTATTTCGACAGGAGTGAGCGGCGGCTCTTTTTATTTTTTATTTTTGTGTTTAAATGAGCGACTGCAGCTCTCCTGTTTTTCAATAGGTTTCTATTTCGCATAGTCTGTTCGGGCGTTTGCTTAGGTTGTGGTCTAGCTTGTTTTTAGGCACTTGAAAAGGGCGAACAACGTGAGTTCATATACCCTTTTCTAGCGACAAAAAATGAGCTATAACCTATAAAAGCAATGGCTCGTTACAGACAATCGAAAAGATTGGAAAAAAGATCAGGATCGAATGAATGACTTTAACAAAAATGATCCCAGAATTTTCTAGGGATCGCTCTTGACTTTGATCTATTCTTTTTGATCTGTGGCTATTTTTTGTGTTTCTAAATAGTTTTCTAAATCGTTATGCATTAAAAATACATCATGCCTTTTTTCTTTATCTTCAAAAGATAATTTACTTAAATTTTTAGGCAATTTGACGAGAATAGTTTCTTCTTCTATTTCAGGATCGAGTAAATTGAACATCGTTTTAAAATTTTCTAAGTTTTTTTCAGCTGTTTTCACACGTTCCTTAGCTGTTTCGTATTTTTCTTCAAAGAAAAGCAGCTGCTCATTTAGTTTTAGCTCTGCTTTCTTGTCTCCTTTCTGCATATCTAGCTTTAACTTCCACATTTCTTTTTCCTTTCGCTTTGTTTTTCTTGTGGTGATTAAATAACCAGTCATTAAAAATGCAACGAACACTGCTGTACCAATTACTATGAGTGCAGCAATCAAAATAATATTTTCTTTCATTGGCTGTTTTCTTCCCTCTCCATTTCATTTATCATCAAATCGCACAACGCCTTATTGATCTTTTCTTCTCCATTGTTAAGTTCATCTGATTCTCCATAATAATAGGACGACATTTTATAATGAGTAATTGCCTGTGATATCTCTGCAAGCTCATTATTTTCAAAATGAACTGCGATTGTTTCCTCTTCCATAACATTTCCCTCCTTTGATTAATCCTTCAAACTGAATTTCTCTTACCAATTAATAAAGGTATCTTCTGCTTCTATATTATTTAATTCCGTTTTAAACTTACTTGAAGGAATTATATGAAATCGCTCAAAAACAGATTCAACATTTTTAATTGGCACTCGATTATTTTTAGTAGCATTTTTCAACGAGGGAACTTCTCTTTTCTTTGTGTAGTAATGTTTAAATCGTTGTAATTCTTCAAAAATATATGGACTAGGTGTCACATAAAATAACTGAGCATCTAAGTTGTTATCCAGAGCTTGAATATATTTCGGGAAAATTCCTTCCATATATCGACGCTTCGTTTTAGAATGTAATTCAATTTCAAAGTACCAATTTATATCTCTACCATTTTCTGCTTTGAAACGAAATAAAAAATCAGATACACTAAAGACGCGTCCTTTTCTTTCCTTGTTAAAATCTTTAATTTCATAAGCTTGCCTCCGCTCTGACTGTATGACATGCAAGTGTGGATTTTTTTTCATAATAGACAATGTATCGATTAATGCATTGGTTACCATTAAGTGATGGTTTAAATTATATTCGGGAACTTTTGGAAAAGAATACATACCACCGATAGTATTGTGACCATTCTTCGTCAGGTAATAACAAAATGTTTTTTTATCTACATCAGATCGTATTCTACCAATCAATTCATTTCTTGCTAGCGTAACTAAGTTGTATTGAACATTTTGCATAGATATATTATATTCACTATTTAATAAATCAAAAATTTGTTTCGCTGTCACAATCCTAAGTTCATGAAGCAAACATAGAATAATCAAGTCAGTATTTCTTTTCGAAAATGATTTTATATAATAATGTGCGAGCAATGCTTTCATCTTTTAAACCCTTCCCTTCAGTTAGCACGCTTTATGCTAACTCTTAATGTTTTAGAATTAGAAAATTTTTTCTAATTCTTCCTTGATAATCATTTTCTTTGGCGAAGTCAGAGGAAATGATTATCCTTTCTTTTAAGACAGCCCCAAGAACATTGGGGCGTTGGCGCTAGGGGTTGATTCTTCCCCAGTGAATAAGTGGGGATTAGAGGGGACAGAAGTTTCCTTCAAGATTGAAGGACGGAAGGTTGTTGATCTTGGTTTGTTTTGTGTGGGTGGTTATCACGTTTTTCGATAACCACCCACACAAAACAAATGCCCTTGACCTTCTCTCCTATCCCCTATTATCTATCCTCTACACTTCCTTTTTGCCTACCCCCCTAGCCCTTGATTTCAGTTTAGTAGTTGATTGGATTTTGACCATTTTCTCTCATAAGTATGCTTTAGCCTACGTTGAGAGAAAATGGTCAAAATCCAATCAGGCGTATAAACGCTTTGATATCAAGGGCTAGGGGGGTGGCCGCACTTTTTCTCGATCTCAAGTCAATCTTAACTGGATCTTAAGTCAATCTTAACTCAATCTCAAAAAAACGATTTTTTCTGTATCTTCTTTTAACTTCAATTTGATTAACTCTTGTCCTTCTCTTTGAACAAAAGTTGGTACTTTTGTGATGTTCTGTTCATCCAGTAGTTGTTTTAAAAGATGCTGATTTGGTTCTTTCCTTGTTTCAATTCGATAAACTGTTTGGGCCAATTTCACTCGATTGGAATGTAAGTAGGAATCCATTTCTTGACAATCTGGACAATCATCTCGTGCAAAATAAATGATGACTGGTGAATCCTCTTTTTGCATGACTTGATCCAATGTAACATCTCTAACGGTATATCTTTTGGTCTCTTTGTTATAAGAAAAGACACTAACTAAACAAACAAAAAGAAGGAAAATGAGGTTCACTTTCCTTCTCTTCACAAATTCTTTTATTCTATTTAGGTATTCTTTTTTCATCGTCGGATTATCCTCCGTACGTTATTATTGTCATCACTTAGAAACAACCAGTTGATAAAAATAAGACTGTTCCTTGCAACATTTCAAGGTGTAATAGTGTGTCGCCTTTATTCCCTGCGCGACAGGGAGGTGGTGAAAACATGCTACTCTCTTTCTTCATTTCTTTCATGGTTACAGTTGCTTCAGGTATACTTGTTGCACTATTTGATTTTTGGCTTAATAACCGTAAAAAATAAGGCGACTGCCAAAAATAAAACCACAAGACTTGCCCCCTTGTGGTTTTTTTGGTGTAAAACTGATTCATTATTTTTCATCACTAGTACACCATAAACGTACACAAGAATGTATAAATTTATCTTAAATTGATCGTCAACTAGTGCTAATTCTTAAGATACTTTGTGCAAATAAACTTTACGAATCGGTTCACGTGAATTGGCACCTTTGCGATAAACAATAAACTCACCTGTACGCAAATCGCGAAGTGTCTGACCTCGCACAATAAAGTTTTCAACGTCTCTTTGTGTCCCTCGTTCAGCTACCCAATCCGTTTTACTCACATCTGAATAACCTGTTTGTTGTTCCACCATCGACGTCACTTCAATATCATCGAACGTACCAAACAGCTTCAACCAATAGTCAATTTCAGTCGGTTCATTGGTTTGTCCAACGAAATAAGTGTTCACATTTCCGATCAATTGCTTCTTAATCAATGGATCAATCGTTTCAATATCCGCTAACGTTTGAGGTGAAAACACCGCATGTACGCCAGCCCCACGTGTCTTATTCGCTGTATCTATAAATTGTGCTGTAAGATACGCTGAAGGCTCGTCAAACAACACCACAAATGGAAAACTTTCAGAAATTTCATATCTCTCGGATGCAAGAAAATTAATATCTGAAATAATAAACTGCGCCATTGTTTTAATAAACTTCGTATACACAAGTCCATTCAAGGAGACGTACGCAAGCTGTCCCGCACGTGCTACCTCTAATAGATCCAGCTCATTAGAATTATTCTCTGTATCAAACAAGTAACCAATCTCACTATCCATAAGAATATTGATTTGTGTTTGTAAGTTTTCCGATGTCGCATACAAATAGAATGGGTTTTTCTTATGCTCGTATCGCGTAAACAACTGATCGAACAAAGCTAAACTGCGACGATTAAGCAACTCTTTTGAATGACGAAGAACCCCATGTAATTGTTCTAAATCAATTGTTTCAGGATCAAGCGTCACATGTTGCACTTCTTCGTGTGAGACTACTTCCTCTTCCAGTTGATTTAAGGAAGCATCAAGTTCATTCATATCTAGTTCTTCTTGTTCCACTTCTGATTGTTTCTCTACCGTCTCCCCCTCTTCCTTTTTTGATCGTTTCTTTGGTTTTTCTTCTACTTCAAACGTAAATAAATCGGGTTTCAGTTTTACTATTTCTTCCGCAAATAAAAGCAGGACATTCCGTGGTAATAGATACGCCGAAAACTCTTTGAATGATCGAGGAATGTCATAATGATCCATTAATTGGATCGTATCCATGATTAACAATTCACTGGACCCTGAATAATAGATACTCTCTGTTTTCGCTAACTCCAACAGCTTGTCTTTAATCGCAGTAGACTTACTGTGCTTAATCGGATTGTAACTCGTCGTGCCACTATCTGAGAAGTTAATAACGTCTTTCCCACGTAACCCGGCTATTTTTTCAGCGGATTCTAGCGTTGCTTTTGCACCTTTTCCGTCCAACACAAGACACGGCAAATCGTATCTAGCACAATGATCGATAATCAACTCTAAGGCGGTTGTTTTACCACTCCCTGTCGTACCAACAATAAACGCATGCTGATTGAACTCCTTGAACGGCATATAGTACGACTTCCCGTACTCATCCGTACCGATATAAATGGATTGACTCATTTCTTCTAGTGTCTGAAGATCATTCTCTCGCTTTGCCTTTTGGTAGCGCTCCTCATATTCTTTGGTTTCTTCTATCGAAAGCGTAAACTTCTTTGCTTGTCGCTTTTTGTATGCATTGGATTGCTGAATCGCTCGTCGCTTTTTCTCTTTCGATTCCACACGTCGCTTACTCGAAAAAGAATGTAAAGTTGTTAACGTTGCAGTCATTCCTAATCCACCAAAAAACAACGCAAATAGTGTTTCAATAGAAAATACCAGTGTATGATTAAACAAATTAAACGGGAAAAATAAATAGGCAGAGAAGTATCCTCTTGGCCAGACAAAGGCAAATAGAAAGCTATTCAGAATAAATAGAATAAAGCTTAAAAGCCCAAACAGTAACGTATGCCGCTTCACAAATGTCTCATAATGCATGTCTTCTACGTGTGCTATTTCTTCTCGTCGCTCGAACCAACGAATGAAAAGAAATAACGGAAATCCTGCTAGTAAGAATGGATAAAAAACAAACGCACCTACCGTTAAGGCAAGTGCTAATCGTTGTCCTTTGGTTCGTTCTTTTGGTTCTTGCTGCTGATTAAATAATTGCCCAAATGGGCTATTGTTATTATGCACGTCTACGCGTCACTCCTTTTGGCGATCGTTGAACAGGGGCACGTTTTTGTCCTGCTCTTGAATGACTACTTTTTTTCTCTCGAACAACTGGGCTATTGGATGCTGGTGTTGCTTTTTGTACTTTTCTAATTGTTGCTGCGGTATGATTGCTACCGGTATTTCGCCATTTAGTTGTTGGTTGAGCCGTCTGCTTCGCTTGATACGGTTGTCCATTTTGTGGACGTGTGTTTCCTGCATGACGTTGCACGCCTCCAGTCTGTGCGGTTGTCGCTTGTCCAGAACGTCTAGGTGAACGTCCATTTGCCAACACACGCATTTTTTCTTGTCCTCGTTGTCCGTTACGTTCCTGTGCTTGACGTTTCAAGCGTTGACGCTCCGGCTGATCTCGTTTCTCTTTAGCATCCTGATAACGACTATTTTCATGTGCCTGCTTCAACTTGTGGCTCATCTTGGATTCTTTTTCCTTGCGTCCCGATGAACGCTCTTTTCTGAGTTGGCTTAACTTCGGTGCAGTCGCTGACTTCTCTTCAGGAACTTTTTTCGGTTTATCTGCCTTATAACGGCGGATTTGAGCGACATTTTGTTTTGTTTCACCATCACGATCAAGCCCTGGGCTACCGCCTTGATCTTTAGTAGCAGCGTTCGCTGATTCTCCACCTTCATTTCGACGTTCCGAACGTTGCTGCTGGGCACTATTCGGTGTTTGTAAGTTATATTTCTTCGGCTTGTCCTTTGTATCTGCTTGCTTCTTCTTATGTTCCTCTTTAGCTTGTTTCCGGCGCTCTTTATTTGCTTTCGCTTGTTCTCGGCTCGCTCGATTCATTCTCCGAGCGGTGCGATAAGGATTCTGTAGTACACTACCAACATCTGATAGACTGAGATTACCAGTCATCATTTTACCAATAATACTTCGGAAGAAGTATAGGCCTACTGGTGTAACCAAATAAATCGCAATCGTTATTATTTTTAGAAATGGATCATCAACTCCTGAAGCCATACCATAACCCAGACTCATGTAACTTGCGACAAAGACCATCGCAAAGGACACCATCGCCTTAAACCCTATCACTGTCAAAAAGGCTTTTCCGCCATTTTTAAAGACATTCACACTACTGTTAAATAAGCCAAACAATAATAAAATCGGCATCATTGGAAACAGTAACCAACGTAATAAAATCAAAATTAAACGTAGGACGCATAATAGAAAGTAAATGATTGTTTGTGCCAAGTTGAGGATCAAGTAAAACAGTCCCTGCATTGCTAACGAAAAGTTATTCTTCCACGAAATGGTTTTATTATTTAACTCTTCTGCTTCATAATCAGTCACTTGCTTAAAGATGTCTTGGCTGTGGTCATTATCAAAATCATTGTCTAACAAAATACCGATCCGGTCATACTCACCATTTTTATAGGTAACCATTTTTCTTCGGATGGTTTCTTCATTGGAAGTGCCATACACATTCATTAGATACGGTTCATAGACATTCGTACGGAAAATTTTCGCTTCAATCAACTCACCTGCAGTTTTTAACTCACCATTTGGCAAGTCTTCGTTACCGGTGGGTACACTATCCGTTGGTTCCTCTGTAAAAACTGGATTAATCGTCACAAACGCTGCTTCAACAGTATTGTCAATATCTACAATAACAGAAGAAATACTATCGTTTCGGTCACTGTTCGATAATAAAACCAGCCCAAAGAAAATGCCGATCGTCATTAAAAACAAACGAAAGGCACCACGTAGATTTTGTTCTCCAATATACTTAAACAACATCACAAGCATGACAGAAAGAATACCGATGGTACTTGCTAAAGACAACATGCCTGTTGCCATGCTGGCAGTCATTTTTAGAATAGGTTCTTTAATCACATTATCCAGATCAAAACTAAACAGAAATCCGACCATTGTCGTGTTGAACTTCCCTAAATTCATCACACCTGACCAAACGAGTTCCTTAAAACTTCCGGAAACATTTTGAACAACACTTCTAAAAGGGGAAAATCCTGACCCTTCTTTCGTAATCAATTGAAACGAGTTGTCCTTATAGCGATCGTAAATCTCTGTATCTGTCTGTGGGATAGGAAAGACCAATACACCGTCTTCCGTTTTTTCTGCCTCTCCCATATCTGCGTTACTGTTTATCGGTCGAAAAAATGGCAGCAGAAACAACAAGAAAAGAGTGAATACGACCATTTTCTTTTTCATGCGGCGCCTCCCTTTCCTTGCTCCATTTCCAATGCTTTTTGTACGTCTTCAGAATCTTTCTCTGTAGACGAAATAGCGGTTAACCAGGATTCAAACATAACGTCAACGGCGATGGCTTGGTTCCGCCCTCTATGGTCTTGGAACAGACACGTTCCAGAAACCAACGATTTCAAAAGCTCCATATTCCCTTCGTTATCATCCATTTCGAAAAAGCCTAGTATCTTCCGTTGCGCTTTTTCTTGTTTCGGCTTAAACGCAAATTTATAGGAAACCAGTTCTTTTTTATCTTCTTTGTCATAGTCCATAAACGCTTGTGTCACAACGTAAATATCAGTGTTGTTAGCGCGCCCTTTTCGTTGACTATCTTCTATTAAATACCTTCCTTGTGCGGTATCTTCCAATCCTTTGGCCTCATCGAATATGATTGCGGCATCCTCGTTTTTATCCGTTGAAAAGATATAGGTTAGCTTCATAATCACTTCCATAATCACGCTACTACCAATTTGTTCATCATTCAGTTTATCTGCTTGAATTTCCTCTTGGCTAGGCAATTTTAACCCTTGAATGCCTAAAACTGTAATATGACTATCGAAGCTGATTGCCTTAGATTCATCTGTACCAATCAACACTTTTGAAATCCCCACATTGTAACTTCGGATTAAATCTGCTAATTCCGTATCCGTTTCTGCAATTCGATCAATTACTCGGGTCAAATTTTTCTTCCCTGATCCATTTGCAATCGCAGAAACACTTTTGTTAATCAAGGTCTTCTTTTTACTATAGGTTTCTGTACTTTTATGAATTTCAGCTAAACTGTGTAACACCATTTGTGCAGTTAAAATACCTTGTTCTTTTGGTAAAAAAATCAAAGGGTCTAACATTCCCCGGTATTTTTCCTCTTCTGACAACGATACAAAATTGATTCGATGATACAATTCTCTAAAATGAGGCAAATGACCATATTGTTCTAATGCTTTGGCAAAAAAACGCTCCGTTTCATTTTTGGGGTCAACGTAGAGTATCTTTTGCCCTAAAAAGGTTAACCACAAGAAAATATCTTTTACTAATACCGACTTCCCCATCCCTGGAGGGCCCGTAATCAACGTATTGCCATTCGTGTGGGTAGCGCCTTCAATCGCTTTTTTCGTCAAATTGGGGTAAAACCATACGATGTTACTACTGAAGGATAATGCTTGACGAACACTGCTGAATTTCTTTGAGGTTATGACACGACCCAAAGGCATCCCATACTTATTGCCTACTTCTTTTGTTAAATTCATACCCAAATCTGCAATATAGCCGGTTGTTAAAATCTGCTCAAACACTTTAAACGCATATTTACTACCAATAAGCGATTGATTAAACAACGTTAGTTGATCTGCAATAGAACGATAAATCGCAAAACCTGTCCCATCTAACACAAATTCCAAATCTTTTACTCGTTCGTCTAACGTTTCTTTATCTTCAGCACTCAGGACAAAGGTTAAACTGGCGCGACAAATTCGCTTCTCTCTTCGCTTCATACCATTATTTAACTCATTTAACCGATCTTCGCCATACAATAAGACCTCATCGTCATCAATGACGGCATCTGTTTGATCCACATCTTTATTTTGTTCTCGTAACTGTTTTCGTTTTTTATACAAGAATTTTTCATCTTTTTTCTCATGTTCAAAACGGATACGTGCATGCGTTTCAATGATGAAATTCACACTATCTTGGATATTTTGAATAATCCCACTACCTAAAATACTTTCCGGTAACCCAACTAAACTAATCAATGCACTATGATGAGTCATATCTAACTGTTCAACGGTTAGATACCCATGTTCAGGAGTTACGATCCCTTCATTAATTTCTAAAGGAAGTAACGGACGATCGGGTATCTTACGTCCTGCACGATGAAATTGGTAATACGTTATTCGGTTGTAGTCCTCTTCTGTCAATCGACGGACTTTTTTATAATTTAAAAGGTTGCCATACAGTTGTTCCTCTTTGCGGATATAATAAGAAACCAATTGCTGCATATTACTATCTTGCCCAACAATGTTACGGAGTGTTTGACCGATTAACTGTCTAAATAATGCGATAGATTCAACTGGATTCACTATCTGAACAGCCGTTGTTAGCTTGACGAATAAATAACTATCATATTCATTGATTTGGATTTCTTCTTTTAGAATTTGCCCCGCTTCTCGAAAGTATGTTTCTCCTAAATCTTGAAACGGGCCTTTCACCAAATGCTTGATCGTTTCGTTTATGTGGTCGTCCATTTCAAACTCAGTTGGTATATTCATAAAATGATACTCTGCTTTATCGTCTTCCAGTAATCCTTTTCCTTCATCTATATAACTTTTGAAAAACGAGAGGTCATTCAATGGATAATTTTGACGCCCCAAATGATAGCCTACCCAGATATCATCATCGTTCGTTAGTGGATTTTTTGTATACGTAAAGTAGAAATTCCCTACTACTTGATTAACTGGAAAGATTACTTCTTTTGCTTTAGTATTTCGAAGTCCCACTCATCGTCCTCCCTTTCGTTTATATTGAACCGCCTTACCTAGTAAGACGGTTTTATGACCATGTTCTGTTTGAATTCGACTACTCTTAAAAAAAACAACACGTCCTTTTACATATTGAGTAATCGATTTATTGTCCCATTGCAATGAAAAGAAAAACCAGACAAATACACCGATAAAACAAATAATGATTAAATAAGCATTAGCAAAAAGCATTTGTAAAAAAGAAATCTTCTTTACAAACGCTACAATTGCCAAAATCGCAAAAAATCCAACGATACTACAAAACAATACAATGGACTCAAGCGTTAACCCATTTGGTACGAACGGAATTGTCCATTCTCCAAATGTGTACATTTTGTGTTTTTGTTTAAATTCTCGTGTATAATTGTATTCCATCTTTTAATGCTCCAATCTGAATCATAGGAGCCGCGCTGTCCAACGTAAAGACTTGTTCGACTAACCATTCCCCTATTTCTTGACCTCTTGTTAATGCGACGAGAAAGGCAATCACTGCAATTGCTCCAGCCACTTTCGCAATGGCACTACCAACACCTTGTGAAGCATATCCAATTAGCCCCACTACTACTGCAAAAATGACTAATAACCAAACACCTTGTTGTAACATGCCTTTAGCTACTTCTTCAAAATTAAAAAACATTGATTTCCTCCATTAATTGAAAGCTTCTACAAAATAGCTTTCTTTATTTTTTTTAATCTGACTATCAAAAAATGATGTCAGTTGACTATTCTCTATCTGAAACGTGTACGTTCCTTGAATCGCATACGTATCCTCGTCTATCTGTACAAGATTTTCAATGGTAAATTGATTAAATTCACCGGTACCTAAACCTTCTACAGCTGAAACAAGGGATAATCGTTCATCGTTAGACACGTACATATCAAAAAATCGCTCTAAAAAGGCGGCAATTTGCTTTCTCTCTTCTTCCGGAACCACCTCACCTGCTGTATGGTAATCCTTCGCCCGGTATACCGCGGTTGCTTCGCCTTTATTTTCCTGAATATGCATAATGGAAGGAACATTAATCACCTGGAATTTATCACCAATAAACGCACTCATTAATTTAATCCCTAACGTAACAGTGTGCCCATTTTCTTCATAAGTCACACGATAAAGTAGCTCATACGTATCTTCAGACCCTTTTTCAGCTTCAACCAATACAATGTCCATAACCTCACGTTCGGCTTTACCAGAATGTAGGAGTAAATTTCCTGCACTCAAATTCTTCCCTAAATACGTTTGAAGGCGTTGCTCCCGTTCTCTTCTCGCTTGTTCTTCAGGACGATACGAAAATAACAACAGTAAAAAAGACTGGCTTTCATACTTCACACGGTCTAATTGGGTATTCTCCTCTTGTATCGTTTGACTGATCGCTTGAGTATCTATAGCCTCTTGACTGGTCGCTTTTGTCAAATACCCTAGTCGGCTATTCACAATAAGTAACAGGATCGCCATACCAAAAAACAACGAAAAAAAGAAGAAGGTAAGAAAATTAGCTACCGTTCTTCTTTCATATCGAATCTCTCGTGTATTCATCGTTTTTATTGGCTGTTCTTTTCTTTTTTTCTTCTTCTTTTCTTTTGTCGTGGTGGACTTCTGCTCCGATAAATGATCAAAATTAATTTTGGGACTTGGTTTGGTCACTTCTTAGCCCGAACCTTTCTATTAGATGGTTTGGGACTTTATCAGCAATAATTACTTCGTCCACCAGTAAATTTGCCCCTTCCAAAAATAGACGTGCTTTTGCGTATGCTTGCTTATTCACGCCGTTTACTTTTCGTTCAATCTCACCATAAAATAATTTTGTCCCTACAGTGTAGCGCTTATTGTATATTTGCCACATGATAAATAATTGAATCTTTTCATTAGCTTTGTACGTTCCTTGAATCGATGTCATTTTATCCACCGAAATTTCTGTTTGTTCCTTCTTCTCTGTATTATATTGTTGTTCGTTCATTGGTTCCTCTCCTTTAACTGTTCACAATTCCGAATTTGTGTTAGATCATTATCGTTTACTAGTATTACTCGGACCGGTAATGCTCGTTGTTGGTTTATTGGCTCAAACGAAAAATCTAGGAAATAGGTACTGACCCTACATTTTCAATCTGTGTAAATTGATTACGTTCAGGGTTAAATATAGCTTTGTACATAAACGTCCCCGTTTGTTTCTCACTACCAGCGATTGAAACAGAGTACGGCACCACAATTAATGCCGTCAATTCTTTTTCATTTGATGGCATGAGGTAAATTTCTGGTGTTCCTTCCAGCACTGAAACAGTTGAAATTGATGGAACAATCGTTTCAGCGTCTTCTGGAAATAGGCTATTTAACGCCTTTTCAGAAGTTAGTGTGCGTGCCTTATTTTTCCGTTCTTTTACACTGTCTTCTTCTCGATCTGTTCGATAGTTGTAAACCATTGAAAATAATTCTTTTGTGGCTATTTCCAGTTGTTCATTGGCTGTACCATTCCGTTCTACGTACAACTTTTCTACTTGATTAGTCAGTTCAGCTACTTCTTCTTCAGCTTTTTTTTGCTTCTCTTCGTACATATGAATTGTTTCTTTTTGGTCTAGCAGTTCGTTTTTCTGTCTCTGGTATAGTGAGAATGACCATACACCCATAAGAATCAGTGCTACCAATAAGAACCCAATGATTCCTTTTCCCACAATGGAACGATCATACATTTCCTTTTCACCCTTTTCCTTGTATAAATTCTAATTGATTGACGGTATCTTTTGACAGAACACGCCATGAGCGTGTTCCTGATCCCATATTGACTACATTCGTTTCACTTACTAGAATACTACCGTCTGGATTGACAAACTCAACTACGGCAACGTGCCCATAAGGAAAAATTGATCCGGCCACTCCTGGTGGAAAACTAGCCGCCCAACCAACACTAGGCTTTCCTTTCATTACGGTGTATCCTCTCGCACGCGCGCTAGCCGCCCATGCACCACCGTTGCCACTATCTCCTGGAAACCACTCAATCGGTTGTCCAATTTGTGCCATACGGTTAAATACGCCCCAGGTGCATTGACCAAACGGATAACTATTGCCGACATAATTCTTATTATCCAATGGCGGTAACGTTAACTTTCCTTGATACTCTTGAGGTACTTCTAACGATGGTGCTGAATTTTCACCAACGACTTGGTCCTCTGTATCAGAAGTGATAACACATCCGGAAGAATCAGCTTCCGGCAACGATACATCACCTGATAGTTCCGCGTCTTTTTGAAACGGCGTCGTCCCGTGAGCCGCAATGGCTTCTTGGTCCAACCATTGAAAGCTTTTCCCTAAACTGTTGTATGTTGCTAATAGCTTAGTCAAATAGGCTGGATCTGTGGCCCAGCCACCGTTAAAAATAGCGGTTAAGGTACTCACGCCGTCTGTATTGTTGATTGCGCCAATATATAAGGTTTGGTGCGCCATAAACTCAGCTTTTCCCACAATCCCAGCATGATAATTCTTAAACCAGGTATAAGCACCTCCCGTATTATCACCTACATTTGTTCCAGGCTTCGTTCCCGTAATATCAATGGCATCATTTCCAAACGTGGCGATTGTTACTGGGAAATCCTGTAACCTAGATGTTTTCACTCCGCCCATATTGTGTGCTTGCCAAAATGACGTACCTGACGGATTCGTGAAGTTAAAACCTGTTTCCACCATCGTTTGAGAAATACTTGCGGAAGGTAAAAAGCCACCTGCTTTCCATGCCAAAATGTAGGCGTCTTTATGACTTAAGACAAATTCTTCAATCGAATTGGGAACAGTGGTCTCACCATCGGGAGCATCAATACTAGGTGTCACACAATCTTTGTCTGTTTCATGGCTACCGATGAACAGAACCATGAACAGGAACAACATCGATACAAAAAGGACAGGTGTAGAAAAAATAGCCGAAAATAAGACTATTTTTTTCTTATTCATTCGTAATTCCTTGCGTTAGTTCTTCCTCTTGGATCAAAGATTCCTCAAGCTGGCTATGTTGGTCATTAACTTCTGATTGATCTGATTCATCCGTTGGTATTTCACTAATGATCTCTGCCATCGTTTGAGCATCTCGATTGACACTAACTGGTATATCTATTTTTTTCTCCAGCTGATCGATCGCTTGTTGCAATGCTTTAATATAGCGTTCATTTTCTTCTTGAGTGTATTCTTCAGATTCGATATAGGTAGTTATTTCTTCTACCAGTTCAGTCAATACCTGCCCTGTCTCAACCGTATACTCGTCCATATTTAGACTTTCTGCTTCTGCAACAAGTCGTTTCAAATAAGCTAAACTTAGATAAGGTTCTTCTTTTTCAGTTAATCCATCAATGGCTACTTTTAACTGATTTTCGACCCTATCAACCATTGATTGATTCGCTTCTGCGTGGTCTAGAATCAATTTGGCTTCTTCTTGTGCCGATTGTAAGACACGAACACTTTCTTCCGTGTAGATATCCGTTTGGATTGATTGACTTTGGGTGTATAAATGCTGAAGAGACGTTTTATCTCCTCTTAATTCCAATTGATCGATCGATTGGCTCAAACGAGCAACTTGCGTATTCACCGCTGCTTGTGTACTTATTTGTTCTGTTAACATTCGCTGGGCAACTTGTAGCTCAAATTTAAAGGGTTCGGTACTTGCCGATAAATACAGAGATAAATTAATTTCTTGTGCTTGTTGAACCAACGTAGCCAACAGGCTGTAATCCACCACTACTACTGGTGGATCTATTGGATCTATTGGTCCGGGAATCGGCGGCGCTACAGGTCCTTCTGGCTCTGGAAGCTCTGGTAGTTGAGGCTCTTGTGGTCGTTCCGGACTTTGAGCTTGGTTACCTGTATCTCCTGAAGGCGGTGTTGGATTGATTAATTGGATAGGATTGGTATTTCTACGCTGCTCTTCTTCAATTTGGCGACCTAGATTTGTAAGGGCATTGGCACGCTCTTGAACAAAACTCTCACCTGTTCCAGAACGAATATCCGCAAACGATGACGTTGTCCGCTCGTCCCGAACAATACTAGAATCACTTGTGTCGGTTTCTTGTTCAGTTTGCCTAGGAGATAATCGATTGTTCTCTTTAGGTGCAATGGGATTTAATGGATCTTGTTGTTCTATCGTTGGTCTAGCCTGTAATTGACTATACGTCCCATAACCAACACCCCCTAATAAAACCGCTGTACAAACCCCTATACCAATCATTGTTTTTTTACTGATCTTCTTCTGATCCATGATTTCCTCCAATCAAAATTGACTCAATGTTTCTTTGGCTTCATACAAATCATTGATAGCCTGTTCAATTTTTTCTTTATTTTCTGTTGGTTTCTTTTGTAATTCTTGAATTTCTTTTTCCTTCTCGTCAATAATCAAGAGTGCTTGTTCATATTGTAAAATTAATTTTTGTAATTCTGCATTTCCTGATTTTTCTTGTATCTGCTTCGCTTCGTCTACTTCATCTATTTTTAAAAAGGCATAGCCGACCAATGGTAACCGCTCGTTATCAGCAAGAAATAGGTCTCTCTCCTGCTTAAAAATCGTAATGGCTTCCTCATAGTTAAAATCAAAAATAGACAAGTCAAAATCACCTTGAATCGTTGGATACTCACGATGGAATACGCGCAATTTATCTAAATAAGAACGATCTTTTGTTCGTGTTAAGGTAAACAATTCTTGTTCAATCCGTTGATGCTCTTCTGGATACTGCTTTCCCGCTTCAAGAAAAGCCCCTTCCTTCAGTAATACTTCTAATGGAGGCTGTTTGTCGTGTTGATTAATCGCAAAATAGAGTCCGCCAACACAAACACCACTAAATATAAGGAGAGAAACAACGATAAGAATCACTTTTTTCGATACCTTGGGAAAGGAAAACGAGCGGTGCTTCTTTGGCTCCTTTACTTTTTTTGGTTTCTTTTCCTTATGCGGCCGTTCTTCTTTTGTCCGTTTCCGATTAAACGCCAGACATAACCAGTTCAAAATCGCCTCTCGTTGTTTTTCGTCTTCAAAAGCACTCTCTTTTACTTCAGCAACAATCGCTAAAAACAGATCTACTTTTTCTTTGGGTAACTGGAGGCTTGACTGATACACTTCGTTTTCATCTTCGTATAGTCCATACGAAAATTGCATAGATATGTTGCTTTCTTTCGCAATAAGGTTCTGTTTTTCGATTAGTAGTACCGCTTTCGCTAAAGGAATCTTTCGATCAAGAGGGACATCCATATGCTCGATAGTTAAAAAAGCGAAGGAAACATTCATAAAAAAAGCCCCCTTTCATCGTTATTCCTGTTCTTTCAACAAGCATAATATGTCAAAAAAGTTCCTTGCCTGACGGTAGTCGTCAAAATTGCAGTACAACTGGTTACTATAGACAGCAGATAAATTCAATGTACACAGACTGACTGTGTACATTTCAGCTGTTTCAACAAGCAGTATTTCGGTATCTTTACCAATCAGTTCTTTTTTTAGCAGTCTCAAATGAACCTCTCCTTCCATCATCCGTCAACCACAAGAGGTTCAAGCTCTTTGGCGTAAATCACCTGAATTGGCTGATTTTGAGAAAACTGTACATGATATTCTGCGTTATCTACTGTTACAATGAACAAATCACTTTTTTGGTCATAACTATAAGAATACGCATTTGGCGCACAGTTGAAATACGTACAAATCGCTTTCTCCTGTTTACTTTCCTGCACTTTAAATAATTTACTCAACGGTTCGTGGGCGGTGAAACCAATAACGGCTCCCACAACTAAAATTCCGATATAGTACATAAGTACCTCCTAAAAATTAGTAATCGGCTAAACGCGTGCCGATTTGGCATACAGAAAAAGAACAACGGATCACTACGTTCGATCAGTTGCCCTCTTTCTGCATGACTAGTAATAGTTTTCATTTTGATATTCATTTTTAGCTAAAAAGCCAATAGCTGATAGCCAAAAATAAGATATTGTAACTTAGTAAAAACCATCCAGTATCTTTTATTTCCTTCTCGTTTAATTCTCTTTTGTAACGCTCCAATACATATAACCACTTTAAGCAAAAATAGATTGGCGTACAAATCATGCATATAACATAAACTCTTATTAGCTCGAGCATGGACATGATAAAAGTTCTCCTTTTTTACTAATTTCTTATATTTTAACGAATTGAAACCGAATGAATATGTTTTACGTTTTCAAGAACGTGGTAAAGAACTCCTCCCCTTTATTTATTTCACTGAAAGGAAGTAATGTTGTTCTCATTTTAGGCATGAAAGAATACGGCACCGCAGGTAGCCAATACCAGTTAGAATCATTTTTCAAAAATATTGCAAATGGTGCTTTTTTGTTTAGTAGAAAAAAAGCATTTGTTCTTATAGCCTCCGCCTACATGTTTATTTTTTTGAATTTCATCGTTACCTTCCTACACTCAATTCTAGTTTATAGTCAACATTACTGATCGAGCCAGAAAAGAGAAGAAGCCTTGTTCTTGAGAACGATAAACATTTCGCAAATAATTGAACACCGCTAGATATAACAATACAAATAAACCAATTTTGAGCAGTTCTACATAATTCACTGTTCATCACTCTACTTCCTTAATCATGGTGTCTTCACAGCAAGCACACGAGCTGTTAATCGATTAATCGTTCTTGTAACCATGGAGTATTTTAAGGCTACAGCAACCGTTCTTTGCAGCTCAGTATCGCCGTATTTTGAATAGCTGCTTGGTGGTAGATAAAAAAGATCTCCAGTCCGGCTGTATTTGTACGTAATTCCTGTTTCTAACACTCGTACAAACTCATTCCAACCATTTACAAAATAAACCTTTTCACTACATACATCGATTTCTAAGCTTTCCTTGCTAGTAATCTCCGATAGAAGCATTTGTTTGCCCAATTTTTTCCAAAACTGTCGGATACAAAAGAGCATAGACAAATAACAAAAAACGGCACTTAGTCCGCTAAAGAGCCACTCATCAGGTATTGCTTCTACTGAAACATTCTTGAAAATCATTTCTGTTCTTAGATACTTACTACTAGCTACTAAAAGGACAAATAGCATTTGTTTAAAAAAACTATTCCATCGTTCAGCTCTTTCCAATTGAGTAGCAGTAGGAAAAAACAACCGCCATAAACTGACAAACAGCCATAATTGACGTGCCACAATAAATAGCAATACACAAGTTGAAACAATTGCTTCACTCTGTGCCTTTGTAAATAATTCATTTTGATCATTTGTCAATCCAACGTACAAATAACTCATAGAAAGCGAATAAGTCAAAATGATTAATCGGAATTTGGTTGTATATTTCACCACATACATCAAATTTAACCATTGAATTTTCCAGAAATTTCGGTTTACAAATGTTGCTTTACAGTAACGTGTGAATTCGTTCATGTACTCTCTCATTGCTTCCTCCTATCTCGGTGTGACATATGTCAACATGCCTCCAAAGACTGCTGGAATGGTACGCGTTGACACCACACCTAAACCGACGGCATTCATTTCAGAGATCAGGATAGATCCGTCTTCATTGACTTTCTCACAAAACGCCACGTGACCGTAATCTGGATCAGCTCCTAAAACACCAGGGGCGAATGAAACTGCAGTACCCGCTTTTGGTGTGTTTGAGACTTCATACCCTCGCACACGTCCTGTTATGCCCCAATCAGCACCGTTACCCATATCTAGATCAATATAACCGCCTAATTGAGTGATTCTATTGTACGTATACTGTGTACAATTTTCGGCTGCGTAACTATTTCCGCTGTCATAGTTCACGTTGTTGTATGGCTCAAAGTCCCCACCAGCAATGATCGATTCTTTTTCGTGATCGTATTGTGTTAAATTATATGTTTCAATTAAGGAATCCAGTTTTTGATTGTACAGCGTGTCGGTTGCGTAACGGCCCGTTAAAAATGCTGTGGCGTCTTGATAGGTTTCTGTCATAGACTTCCATGTACCGCTGTAGAACGTCGGATCTCCAGTTAAACCATCTGTTAGCAATTCGGAATAATCCTCGAAAGACTCCTTGTAACTCGGATAGACACGAAACGCTGCGTCGGTGTTGTAAGAATTGCCTTGACCGTCGTCTTCCCATGTCCCATAAATAACGAATTGACCGTTGTAATCACCTTTAATACCAAATAAATTGAAGTTCGGCTCCTGGCTTAATTGGCTACTTCCTGATCCCGATTCTAAAATTGCCTGGGCGATCATCACAGAGGCGTACAGATCTTTTTCTTGCCCCACAGTTCGCGCTTCTTCACCAATTTTAGTGATAAACGTTTCCGTTGATTCATTCCGTTCAAAGCGTATGGCTTCAGCTGGTACCTCAATGACAGTATCTGTGTTTTCTTCAGCTGGTTGAATCACTTCTTGCGTTGGGATATCAACGGTTTCATTAATCGGTGGTGCTTGTGGTTCGATTGGTTCTGGCGTGATTACTGGTTTTTCTTCTGGAACGATTGGTTCAACAGGTACTTCTGGTGTGGGTTGTTCTTCCGGTTCTACTACTTCTGGTTGAGTCGTTTCTGGCTCCAGTTCTGGTGTTTGTTCACTTGATTCGGGTTGTTCCTGGTCTGTTTCAGTCGCAAAACTGGTGATCGGTAAGGCGTTTCCTAATAACAGTGTCACCAGTAAGACGCTTAATGTTTTTTTCTTCATAAATTCCTCCTAATTATTCGTTGAATAGTTATTGTACGTAGCAGTTGCTCCAGCTCTTGAAGAAGGACTTTCATGTAAGTAAATAGATAAGAATACCAAAACAGATACCTTGAATTAACAATAGATTGCGGAAAAGAGTGGCTGCTTCACAAAAAGGCTCTTCTTCCTGTTTTCTTTTGGCTTCGTTTACTTGAACTCGTTTCTCTTCTGTGATCTCGGCAAAATGAACAATAAAACCGATTGAATGAGTACTTTTCAATTCACCACAAACAACAGGTTCCACTAAAAACCCTTCTTTTTTTAACTGTTCAATTGTGTATTCAGTTAATGGAGCGTACCATTCTAGTTTGGTTGCACCTTGTTTGGCTTGCTTTTCCATTTCCGCATATATCTGCTTCAGTTGATCTGTTTTGTTGAAATAGGTTTGTTCAAAAACTTCCTGCTTCATTCATGGTTCCTCCTAAATTGCTAGTTGACTGCTTTTCTACCATCT
>NZ_AMDP01000002.1 GCF_028128615.1 Enterococcus sp. 5H
TGGGGAAATTCTATATAAAAGGTCGTGTTGATCCGGATCGTAATGAAAATAAAACGACAGTTGAAGCGATGGATGCTTGGATGTTTATGGAAGGGATTTATGAAAGTAAATTAAAATATCCTGCCCCATTAAGAAGTGTCGCGTTAGAAATTGCGAATTTATCTGGTGCAGAAATCAATGGACCGTCATTAAATGCGGTTAGTAGTACATTAATTGATAAGCCAATTGGTTATACCTATCGGCAAGCGTTGAGCATAGTGAGCCAAATTGAAGGGAAATACGCCAGATTTGATCGTGAAGGTTTGTTACAAATATCAGCTTTGGAAGATCCAAATTATTTAATCTCCACAAATGAATATTACATGAAGGGCCTCGTAAAAAACGAGGTTCTTTTTCGCGTCGGTGGGATTTCTTGTAAAGTAACGACTAACGATGCAGGTGGTAATGAGGTAACAAAGACGTTACAAGCCGGAAGTGACAAAGGTTCTCAGATCGTACTAGAAAATAATGTGATGACACAGGTGTTGCTAGACAGCTTGTATAACAAAATCAAATCCATCAATTTTTACCCCTATACGCTAAAGTGGCGTGGTAATCCAGCGTTAGAGGCTGGCGATTGGATTACGATGATTGATCGTAAAGGCAATAAGTTTAAGGTGCCTAATTTTAATTACAAATTAACCTATAGTGGTGGCTTAACTGCTATTAGCTCAGCAGACACGACACCCGCATCCGATGTGGCGTACAAATATAAAGGTCCATTAAGTCAGACCATTGACAATATGGACCAACGGATTGATGCGGCTGGAAAGAATACAGTTTATGAGGGCATTGACGAGCCACCATACCCTAAAGAAGGAGACCTTTGGTTTAAACCCAATGGACCTGATAAGGAATTATGGATATATATGCTCAAAGAAGATGGTTCATATGGTTGGGTGATGCAAACGTCTACTGCTCCTAATGACGAGCTACTAGCGGAAATAAAGGAATCATCCAATAAGGCTGACGAAGCTAAAAAAACAGCAGATAATGCAGTCTCTAAAGCCGATCAAGCAATCAAAGATGCAGGTTTTGCAAATGAAAATGTTGATTTTGCAAATGAAGAAATATCCAGTTTAAAAATAACCACAAAAGGTTTACAAGTTACAGTTGCTAATAAGGCTGAACAGTCTCAAGTGACACAGCTGGCCGGTCAAATCACTTCCGTAGTCGCCGATGTCGAAGGAAATAAGAGCCAAATTACACAACTGTCAAATGATATTAACCTGAAAGTGTCTACTGGTGATGTTATTAATCAGATCAATATTAGTCCAGAAAGTATTTTAATAAGTGGAAACAGAATACAAATAACTGGTGATACTTTTATTGAGAACGGGATTATTACCAATGCAAAAATAAAGGATTTAAGTGCCGATAAAATAAATGCTGGAACGATCAACGCAGCAAATGTAAATATTATTAATTTGAACGCTAGCAATATTTCTTCGGGATTTCTCAATTCAAATAGAATACAAGCTAATTCTATTACGTCAGATAAAATAAATGTCAACTCACTAAGCGCAATCTCTGCTGATCTTGGAAAAGTTACTGCAGGTACATTAGACGCAGTCAACATTATTGGTGGTGTCATTGATTCTCCATTATTCAGAGTGCCAACAATGGAAACTATAGTAGAATCAACATGGGACAAAGATAATTACAAAACTCAAATGAAATTTACTAAAAGGGGCATCTTTATGTTGACCTATGCATGGGAATATTATTATTCAAACCCATCTAGTAAAAGATACAACATTTTTCAAATTGAACTGACTGTAATTCGATCGCAAGAAGCGTATTACGAGAAGTGGACGGGTACAGGATATGGTAGTTCAATTGATACGGCCGTACCGACAGGTGGAAATACAATTAAGAAGAGCTTTGGGAGCAGTGTCTCTAGCTCATACGCCTCCCCGCCTAAAGAGTGGTCATACGCTCGGAGTGTGTATACTAACTGATACTAAGGAGGAGAATATGGAACAAGAATCTAGAGAACAAGCGATAGTAAATCAAATGGCATCTAATTTCGCAACTAAGGTCGCTGAGTTAGAAGCAGAAAAGGCAATTCTTCAAGTTGATAATCAGATCTTAAACAGAAAAATAGAACAGTTAGAAAAAGAAGGTGAGAAGTAATGGCGTATGAAAAGCAAACTTGGGTGAAGTATGACTTGAATAAATCCGAAGAAGAGAATATCCAAAATGGAGCAGTTGGCACAGCGGAACGATTAAACCATATGGAGTCTGGCATAGAAGCTGTAGATCAATTGGCAGATAAACATATTAAAGATAAAAGTAATCCTCATAGCACAACTGCCGCACAAGTTGGACTAGGAAGTGTTAGTAATTATGGTATTGCTACAACTGTAGAAGCAACTGCAGGTACCGTCAACAATAAATATATGACTCCTTTTCTAGTTTCAGAAGCTTTAAAAAGCACAAAAGAAAATTTAAATAAAGCTCAAATGAGCAAAGTCACGGCAAACAATGGGCAAGCATTTATGACGATAACCAACGCTATGTTATTAGATTCGTTTGTCAATCAAGGTCCCGGATTTTATACCTTTGTAACAGGAGGTACGGCAGATGCACCACCGGAAGTGCCGATTAGAGGGTTCGTCAATATGACACGAGAAGGAATTGCGAATGTGTTTGCTATATCTGATTCAGGTAAATATTATTTCCGATTTTTAGAAAATAATAAATGGAAGAATGACTGGCAACGGTTGGCATCTACGAGCGAATCTCATTTATACCAATCGACATTAATTACAACCCAAGATTGGGATACTGTTAAACAACCGGGTATTTACTATGTTAATGGAGCCTCTGGTGCAAATAAGCCTGACAAAGCAACAACAATGTATGGATATTTAGAAGTTTTTTCAGATGGCAAAACAGTTTTACATCGATTTAACAGTTTTAATGATGAGATTTGTACTAGAGCTTACTCTGGTAACCCCTCCATTTGGAAACCGTGGAAGGCGAGATAGTTATGGATTTTATCAAAGGGGTAAGGAATGGCTGTTTGATGGTCATTCCTTTTTGGATTGTCGTGATTTATATAGTATTTAAAATAATGAGAAGGTGGTAATTATGGAAATGATGACTTATTTAGAAAGATATGTGGTAGATGCGGATACGAAGGCAATCTATGTTTTGATGTTAATATGTATTGCGATGATTATTGATTTTTTAAGCGGGACGTTCGCAGCAAAGATCAATAATGAAATTGAATTTAAAAGCAAAGTAGGCATTAACGGCATATTGCGGAAAATCGCAAGTATGGCCTTGTTAATGTTTTTTATTTTACTTGCACCGTTGATTCCTGGAGGCGCAGGAGTAGCCTTAGTTTATGTGCTTTACATTGGATATTTGATGATGGAACTTAAATCAATTTTAGAAAATTATAAAAAAATGGGTATTGGTACAGAGTTGTTCGAAAACTTTATCAAAAATATTAACAGTGGAAAGGATGATAGTGATGAGTAGAGATGTGATCAAAGAAGAAGTTGTAAAAATCGTCAAAGAACAAACGGAACGCGATGTTCCGAATGAAGTTAAGAAAAGAACCGCTGTGGCGACGGTTAACCACTATTTGAATGAGAACAAAGATGTAACGCTAACAATCAAAGAAATTGATGATCTAATTGAGGAGGTTGTTTCTGATGTCACCAAATAAACAATTAAGTGTTAGATGGTTTGATGAGCGAAAAGGAAAATTGACTTATTCCATGTATGGTAGCCGTAACGGTTCCGATGGAACAGCGGATTGTTCTGGATCAATTACTCAATCGATCAAAGATGCAGGTGGAAAGACTTATGCTTTTTTATACAGTACAGTGACACTAGCGCCTTACTTAACTGAAAACGGCTATGAACGAATCGCGGTCAATCAAGAATGGGATGCAAAAGAAGGCGACATCGTGATGATGAGTTGGGGCAGAAGTATGGCTGATAGTGCAGGAGCTGGCGGACATGTTGGCGTAATGAAAAATGCTTGGGACTTCATCAGTGTAGACTACTGGACAGGTGGACAAAAAGGAACTGCAGTATCTGAACACAACATCGATAACTATTTAAATGTTAATCGCCCAAGCTATTTCGAGGTTTGGCGATTAAAAGATAGTGGAAGTGCTGTTAAACCTGTAGAACCAAGTAAGCCAAGTCAGAAACGCCGTTTCGGTTACAGAGTAGATGAAGTTAAATTTATCAATGGTTTGTGGCAAATCCGTTGTAATTCATTAGCCCCTGCTGGTTTTGATTGGACAGATAACGGTATTAATGCTACTGATGTGGATATGATCGATCCGGGAACTGGCGCAATGTTAGCTGATCAGCAAACTATTAGGCAAGGTAGGTACTTTGCGTTTAACGAGTCGAGAGTATCTGATACAGGCGTAGTAGTTAGTGATCATGGTCATAATTTTCGCAAGTTTAACTTTACACAGCCTACAGGTGATGTTTGGTTAGTTCGAGGTAGCAAGCAGCAGTTAGTTTATGGATAAAAATTGACTTCTCGAAGTTGAGAGGATATAAACAGAGAATAATTTAAACCACCAACTGAAACATTTTTCCCCGAGGCAAGTGTGTTTGTTGGTGGTTTTTTGTTTCATCGCTATAACTGTTTTTTTTCACAAAGGAAAGGTCAAGAACTTGTTCTATAAATTTAGTAGTTCTTTTTTCTTTTGGTCAAATTCTTCTTTTGTAATTATATCTAAATCCAATAGTTCTTTGTATTTTTTTATTTCATCAATACTGCTAATGTTACTAGGCGTATTAAACGCCTGTTGAGTTTTTGTTTGCATAGGTGAGTTTAATTGTTTTTTTACTAAATTCACAAATCTTTGCAACTCGGACGCAGTAAGCTTTTCAAAAGTATAATCTTGAGCGCTGTCTGTGATAATTGCGGTTCCATACAAGACTTGCTGTTTGGATCTTACAGAATTGATGTTTCTTAGCAATATTGTAATTTCAGTTAGCCCCACATGTTTTCCAAAGGATATAGACTTTGCATTTAGCTCCTTAGATAGATATAAGACTCTCTTATTGGTCAAGCAAAGCACACCTTGCGGTTTTCCGTTACTTTGTATAAAAGTAATTAAATCTTCATCATCCTCAATAATATCTGGTAACAATTTCAAATCTTTTTTTGTCAATGGTAAAGTTATTTTTTGTTCTTTTTTCATTTGTAATACTTCGTTATACGTAACACTCATTTCTTCACCCCATTTTAATTTTTTATCTCTTCAGCACTAATTCTCCTAAGATAACTTGCTTTATAAGTATATCAAACAAAACGTTAAGATTAAACCGATACCCTAATTTTAAGATTAATTAATTTATAAACAGAGCCCGCCGGAAGTAGCGGGCTAGAAGGAGGAAGGGAGTTAAGGTTGTTTAGCCTCCCTTCTTTATTAATGTGCGCAATTATTCGCGAAATATTTTTTATCTCTTATTCTTTTTTACTGAAATAATTAGTTCCAAGTTGTATGCTATATAATAGAAGGAAAAATTATTCAAAGAAATCTCCATCATCAAAATAAGCATCGCAAAACTCATCGATCTCTTTTGTCGTCTCAATCTCGCCAAAGGGATCATCTTTATCCGCGCTCATATTAGACCACTTTATAAAGTCTCTAATTTTAATATGTCGTATATCCATATAATCGATATACACATCACCGATCATAACTGTGTCCATGTCAGCAAATCCACGAAACGTACCTGTCACATGAGGTTTGACTTTGCCTAAATCATCTAAAGTGTTTAATTGGATATCCAGGAGCTTATTATATTTGATAGATTGATCCAAGTAGTGATCTATTTGGGCCGTTGATTGTTGGGGGAGACGTTCTATAATTCTTTCTTGCTCTATCTTCTTTTCTACTGCTGCAGTATGCTCAGACAAAAAGAAGCCAGTCCATTTTTTAATACCACGATCTTTGTACTCTAAAAAGTATGGGTCCAATTGATCTGCCATAATAATCACCTTCTTTCATTTAAAGGTGATTTAATTATACGAACGTTAGTTCTGTTTGTCTAGAGTTAGATACTTAGCTTTTCGTTATACATTTCATTATTGTTCATAGAATTTATAGATTTTGGATTAGAAGAAGAATAATTTAAACCACCAACTGACACATTGTTCCCCGAGGGCAAGTGTGTTTGTTGGTGGTTTTTTGCGATTAAATTGAATACCATTTGAATACCAAATTATGATTATTGAGTTATATTGAAAAGTAACTGACTTTAAATTGAACCTTGTTTTATAGGTTTTTTACATCGTATTAGATCGAATTAACAAATCATTTTAGATAACTATAATCTATTTTTTAAGATTAAGATAGCAATTTACTATTATTTTTTCACATAATTTCAAAAGTGTTGAAATAAATTTTCGATAAAAAATAAAAAAAGAATCGGTATCAAACAAGAGAAAACCAGTCTATTTATCACGATATTCAAATCGCTAAAATAAACTGTTAATGACATCCTTAACCTACGAAGAAATATTGGACTAATGAAAGTAAAATCATCATTAAAGCAATTAAAGCACAAACCATAAGATGTCGTCTTTTGTTCATCACAACAATAGCAATAAATTCTCTTAAAAAAGCATTTGGCAAATAATAAAAAGCTGTTTTAGCTCCAATTCCATCAGCATTTAAATGCGCCATTTTTGCAAATAAACCAGCTCTGAATAGGTGAAAGTTATTGGTTGTAAAAATTGCTCGATAATGAGTACTTCCAAAAGCTTGTTCCATTACTTCTTTTGAAAATTGCATATTTTCAAGAGTATTTCTTGAATTTGTTTCAGCTAAAATATCTTCTTCAGGAATCCCTTTTTCCACTGCGTAATTTTTCATTGCAGTTGCTTCGGCTAGATGCTCATCGTCACCTTTACCGCCTGACATGACGATTTTAGGCGGATTTTCTGTTGCTAAAACCTGTGCATGGTAAAATCGGATTGCTTTTTCTATTCTATTTGCTAGAAGTGTGGAAACTTTTTGTCCGTCAATTAAGCCTGCACCTAACACGATAATAAAATCTTGTTTGAATTTTGGCTGGTTAAATTGATAAATAATAGATATAGTTAAAAAATTATAAAAAACGATAAAGAAATAGAACATCGACATAGGAAGAATTGCAAAGAGCGCAGATGCCCACGAAGGCAATATCCTTGGAGAAAAATAAGTGAAAATTAGGAAAATAGTTAAACCAATCGCTAGCAGTAATGTCAGTAAATTAGCTAATGAATGTCCTTCTTTTCGCAAAACAACAAGTGCATTCCAATAAAGAAAAACCAATAATGCATAAACACCAATTAATAATAGCAATACAAAAACGACACCGGTAACACCAGCTAGCCCAATTAAGAGTGGGTTATACGTTCTGACCAGCAAAACACCCAAGTACATCAATCCCACAATCAAAAAGACGTTAAATAAAAAACCATTAATTAATCTGCGTTTTTCTTTGAAGTAATAAAATAAAAAGAGTAACAGCAAGCTCAAGGGAATGAAAAAATAAAATGTCCCTAATTGAACCTCTAGAAAAATAACATAACAGATAAAGCAAATGGAAAACCAAAGTAATTCGAAAAACTTCCAATTCTGATTAACTTTTTTACGACGCCAACGTGGAATAAAAAAAGCACCAATCAAATAACTCATCCCAATAAAAATAGTAAAATAATTGCCCATAATAGAACTCCTTTAATAATTGATCTCTTGTTAATTATAACGAAGATTGAAAGAAAAAAATAGCGGATAGGATTATCAAACGATAATTTCTCCGCTATTTCTAATTGATTATAGTTTATAAAACAAAAACCGGTAATGTAATGAAGAAACGTGTACCTGATCCGGGTTCTGAAATCAGTGAAAGGTGCCAATCATATTTAGCAACGATAGAGGCAACTGCGAAAAGACCTAAACCAGTGCCTTCGTCTGCTGATTTTGTTGTGAAAAAGGGCTCAAAAATTTGTTCTTGTAACTTTTTAGGGATACCTGGACCGTTGTCTGAAATTTCAAGTGTAATAAAATGATTTAGTTTACTTAATTGTTGCTTATTTTTTTTAATTAGTTCAATAGTTTCCTTAGTTGCGGGTCTTACTTTAACTTGAATTTCTTGAGATTTTCCTTGGTTTTCTCTGGTTGCTTGATAGGCATTTGTAATTAGATTATAGATTAAGCTTTGAAGATCAATCTCTTCCAATTTTGCGGTACCAAGATTTTCTTGAATTGAAATGTTGAGTTGAACTTTTTTTGGAATAATTTCTCTAATCAGATGAGTTGCGACTCCGATAGCTGCAGAAATATCCATGCATTCTTTAATGCTGTCCTGTGTTTTAGAAAAGCGCAACACGTTTAATGAAAGCTGCTTACCTTTTTGAGCAGAGTGGAGAATTTCTTCTAGATCTGTCGTTAATATAGGATTTTCAGCGTATTCTTCCAGTAACAATTGGGTGTTTCCAATAATTGGTGTTAAGAAATTATTCATATCATGAACGATAGATGTTGTTAAAAGACCAACTGTTTCCATTTTGTTTCGTTGATATAATTCACGTTCCAGTTGGTGCTGCATTTTTTGCTGTTTTTGTTTTTCAATTAGTTTTCGGTTTTCTTCAGCTATGGTTTCTTTTTTTCTAAAGCTATGAATAAATAGTGCGCACACAATAATCAGAAGCAATAACAAAATTAAAAGGAAAGAAAGAATAACAACAAAGTTAATAATATCATCGTTTCTTTCATTATAATCGGCATTAATGGCTACAACCCATTTAGCTAAGCCCACATCAATCCATTCAAAGGCGCTGATTTTTATAACTTCTGACGGTTTATCTTCATCCCACCAATAAGATTTATAGGTTAATTTTCCAGAAGAATGGCTTAACTGATATTGCTCAAGTTGTTTCAAATCTGAGTAATCAAAATCTGGATAGATTTTTTCTCGATCATTGACGATATCCAATCCAACTTGTTGTTCAACTGGATGCATGACAACCGTCATTGAGCGGTCTTTAATCATTGGGTAACCTTTATAATCCAATTCAAAATCTTGTAGAAAATTTTTATAGAATATATCAAGTTTTAGTGGTAAAACCAGGTAACCATCAAGTTCACCTGATGCGGTATGAATTTCTTGATAAAAATTTACAAATGCTTTTTTATTAATAAAATAAGAAGCTCCGTTTTGGGGAGTTGTTGTTGTAGCAGATAATTGTTTTACTGATGGATCGTTGAGAATAAATGGCTGAATCGATTGAATATCTGCAATAGAAACAGCTTGTTGACTGGCTTCCCAGTGAAAAGCATATAAAGCTGTGCCGTCAGGATCTATGTAAAAAAGTGTATCTGCTTCATTATTAAGTGAATCAAAAAAAGTATTCAATGAAGAGTGACTATTTTCTAAATAGGTTTCAGGATTATCGCTATTTTTCAGATTTCCATCAATAGCTAGATAATTTAGCGCTTGGTGTCGGTTCTTCATAGAGAGTTGAATCACTTTCCCAACATATTCGGTAGACTGCAATAAAAAATCTTGTCCGCTGGCAGTTGTTGTTTTCCTAATAACTGAAAAACCACGAATAGCAAAGAAAACGGATACAGCAATGAATATAGTCATTGCGATTATCATGATGTTGACAATTTTATTCGTACGTTTCATTAGTCTGGCTCCTTTTAAAAGTCTGTTCCTATCATAGCAAGTTCATGTTGAAATTTAAAGATAATTCCGCTATTGTATAGGTAATGCAAATAAGGATAACGAGGTGTACACGGTGCGGAACGAAAAAATATTAGTAGTAGATGATGATCCTGCGATTCGACGTTTAATTTGGAAATCGCTGCAATCTACTGGTTTATTGATTTATCAAAGTGATACAATTGAAAAAACCTTAGATATTATGGATCGAGTAGAGTTTCAGTTATTTTTATTGGACGTTAGTTTAGAACACGAGAATGATGGCTATCATTTGGCTCAGTTGATTCGAGAACGTCAGCCGCTTACACCAATTATTTTTGTTAGCGGTAAGAAAAGTGATCAGGATATTATCAGTGGTTTGGAGTCAGGTGGCGACGTTTATCTTTCAAAACCTTTTGCTCCCAATGTTTTACAAGCACAAGTAATCAGTACTTTAAATCGAACAGAACAATTATTAACGCTCAGTCAGCATCGAGAAGAAACGTTGTTGAAAGAAGGGATTTTTTCCTTTGATAAAAACCAATATCAGTTTAGTAAAAATGGTGAAATAGTGAGCATGACATCTAAAGAAATCATGATAATTTTATTTTTTATGGAAAATCCTTATCAAGTATTTAGCAAGGAACAGATATACGCTAGTGTCTGGAGTGATGGAGATCTAGATAAAAATTTAATTACCGTTTATATTAATTACTTAAGAAACAAAATAGAAGATGATCCCAAAAAACCAAAGTATTTACAAACGGTTTGGGGTATCGGTTATCTCTTTAATCCAGAAGAGAAAGAAAGTTAAGTTTAGTTAAAGAGGGTGAACAAAACATACTTGGTTTTGCTTACCCTCTTTTTAATTGTCCATCAAAAAAAATTAAATAAGTCCTTCCAATTTTGCGAAAAAGAAACTTAATGCTAATAAATCGGCAGATCCACCAGGGCTAAGATGATCTTGTATCAAAGCTTGATCGAAATTTGTCAAAGCTTGTTCAAATTGTTGTGGTGAAATAGCTTTTGAACAATTATCCAGAAGTTCGTTTGCTCGTTTTTTTACCTTTTGCCAAGCTTTAATGCCGCCTCGATTGATTAAATTTGCATCTTCAATTGTTGCCATTAGTTTTAGCAATAATAGTAAAAAAGTTGTTTGTTGATTTTTTTTTCGATTAGTTCGTAAGAAAGGGAGAGCAAGTTGGTGAAGTGCAGGGTAGCCAGCAGCAGCTTCACCACGGATTCCTGTGATTCCATGATTTAGAAAAAGTTTTTCACCATAGCTTAAAGTTTCTTTATTGTTTAAGTTGGTAAAATCGGTTTGGACTAAGTTAGCGGTCATTGCTTTTACGTATTCAAAAATTTGTGTGGTTTCTTTATCTGAAAAAGGTATTGAAACCTGTTCTTCTTGGATTACTTTACCAGTGGCACTTAGTAATAGCGCGAATGAAAAGTTAGCGCCTTTGTGTGTATTGATCCCGTTTGTCTGATCCAGCATTGCATTTTCCGCAAGTTGTCCGTGTTTTCGAACTTTCTTAAATAGCTGAATCGCAGTTCCTGTATGATTTAAACCGAGTTCAGTGTAGTCAATGAGAAAAGGAGCTAGTGCGTCACAACTTTGGAGAAATGTTTGATAATTCATATCAGTATGTGCACCATTACTTTGTGGATCAACCAATCCGGGTTTGGGATAAAGGGAAGCTTCAAAAATAAGTGCTTCTAAAGCCGCTTCACCAAGTAGCTGTGCCGATAAATCTTTACTTTGTTGTTTCATGTAGATGTTTTTCCATTTCTTTTATAATAAACTTTTGTGAGTAATCCAAGTGTTCAGTGATTAATAATGATAATTGCTCTTCTTTTTGGTCTAACATGCATTGGTAAATTAGCCAATGTTCATGTAGTGCTTTGTCCCGACGTTCTTTTGACCGAATAGAAATATCGCGGAAATAGACAAGATATTCACGTAGCTTCATAACAATTGATTTTAAACGCAACATTTTACTTTTTTCATATATTAATTCGTTAAAATCAGAAAATTTTTGCAACACTTGATCAATTTCATTTCGTTCATTTAAGGTTTCAGTTTCTTCAAGCAAATCTTTTAACTCTTTGAAATCATCAATAGACATTTCTTTCATCGCGGTAATCGTGGCTAGAACATCTAAGGATTTTCGAATAGCATAAATTTCATGAGCATCATTAATAGAAATCCCTTTTACTATAATGCCCACACCGAGTACATGGTCAACTAAGCCTTCTTCGACGAGTTTTTGCATTGCATAACGAATCGGCGTACGGCTGATATTCATCACTTCAGAAAATTCTTTTTCATTAATCCGTTGTCCAGCAGGAATTTCTCCAAGAATAATAGTTTTGCGAAAAGCTTTATAAACAAGTTCTTTTAATGGAAGATTTTCGCCTAAATCCAGATTTTTCCCAACTGCTTCGGAAATAGTACTCATATGATCGTGCCTCCTAAACTGTGAACTATTCATAATAGTACGATTATGATTGTTGATCTTAATTTTAAAATGGATTTAATACTATAAAGTGCGGCATAGATTAAGTGTTTGCTGCACTTTATAGTAAAGTATACTAGGTTATTATTATTTTTTACTGAGGAATATAAAGCGGCATATGACCTGTTAAGATAATCGTTACAACAAAGATAATAAAGATTCCTAGCGCCCATTTAGCCGATTCTTTTTGCCATTGCCCCATGTCTAATCCTGTTAAACGAAGTAATAAGTAGATAAAGGCAACCAGCGGACTTAATAAGTGGAATGCTTGTCCCATCAATGAAGCTAATGCCATTTGCATATCCGTAAAGCCATATGCGCGACCAGCTTCAGCTAAAACAGGCAATACACCGAAATAGAAACCATCATTTGAAATAAAGAAGGTACCTGGTGCAGAAATCAACGCAATCACTAAGCCCCAGAAACCAGCTAACTGATCTGGAATAAGTTTTGTGAAACTCTGAGCTAATGCATCTGCCATTCCAGTTCCTTGGAAAAGTCCCATAAAGACACCAGCTGCAAAAACTAGAATAACTACTTGAACAGCATCCCCGCCATTAGCTCCAATTCGTGAAGATTGATCTTTTAAGACAGGGTAATTGACTAGTAAGGCAATTACAGTTCCAGTCAAGAATAGGAATAAAGGAGGTAAGCCTAAGCCAACAAATGAATCAGTAACTAGTAAAGCGATCAATAGAATCGTTAAAAAAGCATTGAATAACCAAATCTTAGGACGACGGATAGCTAAAGTTTCTTCATCAGTCACAGTAGTCATCGCATCAATTTCAGCATCTGTTAATTCTTTAACTCCTAAACGTGCCCGTTCTTTTCTTCCCATAGAAGGTGCTACGATGAAAATGACATAAAGTAGTGCAACAATCATTCCAGGAATCAAATACGCTAAAATCTCAGCTCCGACATTTAGCACACTCATTGCACGGGCTGTCGGTCCACCCCAAGGAAGCAAATTCATGATTGTATTTTGTAAAATAACCAAAACACCTAAATTCATTAGTTTCATATCTAATTTTTTGTAAATAGGAATAAAAGCCGAACAACAGATCAATGTCGTTGTTGTACCATCACCATTTAACGAAACAGCAGCAGCAACAACAGCGGTAGCAATTAAAACTTTCATTGGATCGCCTTTAGCAATATGAATCATCTTTTTCGTAATCGGATCAAACAACCCAGCATCCAGCATAATTGAAAAATAAAGAATAGCGAACAATAACATAATTCCGGTAGTAGAAGTTGTTTTAATTCCTTCCATTACAAAGTCGCCAATAGATCCTTTCTTAGAAACACCACTAAACATTGCAATTAGAGCAAAAATCAATGGAATCAAAACTAGTGCGGTAAACGGTGACATTTTCTTTTTCATGATGACAAACATAAATACAATAATCATCACATAAGATAAAACAGTTAATAACATTTTTTTCTCTCCTTCAGTACTAAATTTATTTTTTTAACAAGCAGGGTTTCTGTATTGATTTAATAAAAAAATAACAGTAAAGAATATTTAAGAAAGCCCTTTCTTGTTTGTTTAACAAAACTTAGTGTAAAGGAATAAGATACAGATAAATAGAGAATCAATGGAAAAAGAACACCAAAAAAACAGGAATGATAGCGGTTTCTTAAAGAGATGTTAATAAGATGTTAATAAAATGTTAAATGTCTGTAAACGCTGTTATATAGGCGTTTTTTTTATTTTTTAAAGAAAATACCATCAGAGAAACAGCGAAAGAACAATTTTGAGCTAAGGATTTCATTTTATTGTTAGCGTTTTTACCTATAATGAAATCATAAACAGAAAGGATGTGAATTCATGGGTCTGTTTGAACGACTGTTTAGTAGAGAAAAACAACAACGAATAAGTGAAAAAGCTGTTGTTTCAAAGGCTGAAAAAACAGCAGATGAGTGGCAAGAACTTAGTGGCTATCTTCCGGCTGAAAATAGTGAGTATCAGTTAGTATCACTAGTTGCAACTGCGATTGCAGCAGGAAATCAACCAGAAAGCCAATTTACGATTAAACGTATTTCAAAAAGAAATCCAGAAGCACAGCTAGTCGGGGTCATTGCTACTAGCATTGCATCAACAGAGCAACCCCATAGTCAATTTGTAATCAAGTCAATCAAGGAAAAAAGATCGATTTAGTATGTTAAAAGAAACTATTTATTCAATTTAGGAGGAAAAAGTATGTTACGTAAATTCAAGATCACAATTGATGGAAAAGATTATTTAGTAGAAATGGAAGAAATCGGGGGAGTACCACAAGCTCCAATAGCGCCTAGTCCTGTAGCGTCACCTGTAACAGCAACTCCAGTAGTTGAGGCTGCTCAAGCATCTGTAGCAGAACCAGAAGCCGCAGCACCCAATATTGTGCCAGCTGGTAATGATGCGATGACCTCACCAATGCCGGGAACCATTTTGAAGATTTTAGTAAATGTTGGTGATGAGGTAAAAGAAAATCAACCGTTACTTATTTTAGAAGCAATGAAAATGGAAAACGAAGTTGTTGCATCTGCTAACGGAAAAGTGACGGGACTTCATGTCACGCTAGGACAAGTGGTAAATGCTGGTGATTCATTAATTACGATAGATTAAACAGAATTTATTTGGAGGAAGTGAAATCGTGGAAACATTAATTCAAGGAATTACATCAATAACGTTTGGACAAATTTTTATGATGGCTATTGGCTGTTTACTAATGTATTTAGGAATCAAAAAAGAATACGAACCGACTTTGTTAGTGCCAATGGGATTGGGAACTATTTTAGTAAACTTTCCGGGAACAGGTGTCTTAACTCAAGTGGTTAATGGATCAGAAGCAGAAGGAGTCTTAGATGTTCTGTTTAAAGCGGGGATTGCCACAGAATTATTCCCATTGTTAATTTTTATTGGCATTGGCGCGATGATTGATTTTGGTCCACTTTTACAAAATCCGTTTATGCTATTATTTGGAGCTGCTGCTCAGTTTGGTATTTTCTTTACAGTAATTGTAGCGGTTATGTTTGGTTTTAATATAGAAGAAGCAGCATCAATTGGGATCATTGGGGCGGCAGATGGACCAACGTCTATTTTCGTATCTAACCAACTAGCACCTAATTTACTAGGACCAATTACAGTTGCAGCATATTCCTATATGGCGCTTGTACCGATTATTCAACCAATTGCGATTAAAGCTGTAACAACGAAAAAAGAACGTAAAATCAGAATGACATACAAAGCTGATAGCGTATCAAAAATGACAAAAATTATTTTTCCAATCGCAATTACAATCGTTGCTGGTTTTATCGCACCCATTTCGTTACCTCTAGTAGGTTTCTTAATGTTTGGTAATTTGTTAAGAGAATGTGGTGTATTGGATCGTTTGTCTAATACAGCCCAAAACGAGCTGGTAAATATTATTTCAATTTTACTTGGTTTAACAATCTCTATTAAAATGCAGGCAGAATTATTCCTAAATGTACAAACGTTGATGATTATTGCCTTCGGTTTAGTAGCGTTTATTATGGATTCGGTTGGTGGTGTTTTATTTGCTAAGTTACTAAATCTGTTTAGAAAAGAAAAAATTAATCCGATGATCGGTGCAGCTGGGATCTCTGCATTTCCAATGTCTAGTCGCGTGATTCAAAAAATGGCTACAGATGAAGATCCGCAAAATTTTGTTTTAATGTATGCGGTTGGCGCAAATGTTTCAGGTCAGATAGCTTCGGTTATTGCAGGTGGATTGTTGTTGGCATTCTTCTCATAGTATATAGAAAGTTTAAATTAAGAAAGGGGCTTAAAAAATGGATACAGAAGCATTAAAAATTGCTGGAGAATTGATGGTTTTTGGAATGGGCGGCGTGTTTTTAGTTTTATTTTTACTCTATTTGATTTCAAAATTACTATTAAAAGTATTTCCAGCTAAATAAAATAGGAAGTGAAGCAAGATGGAAATCAAAAGATTGTGGTTGAATCGTGATCCGGATATGTATGCAAAGTGGGCAGAATTACTTGGAAGAGCATATTTGGTGGCGGATGACCAGGTCGATTTTAGTATTGGATTTTTTGATGGCGAGAAACTGATTGCAACGGGGGCAATTTTTCAAAATATCTTAAAATGTATTGCGATTGATCCAAAATACCAAAATGAAAATCTACTGACTCAAGTTATCCAAAAACTCCGCGAGCAATTGCAGGAGGTTGGATACACACACTACTTTTTATATACAAAACCCAGTGTTAAGTACTTGTTTAAATCTTTGGGATTTAGCGAAATTATAGCAACTGAAGAACTGATTTTTATGGAGCAAGGCTTTCCAGATTTTAACGATTACTTAAATGAAATCAAACAGTTCAAGCAGTCGACACATGAGAATGCAGGAATTGTTATGAACGCAAATCCTTTTACAAACGGACATCTGTATTTAATTACAGAAGCAGCCAAAAAAAATGAAACTGTTTATGTTTTTGTCGTTTCAGAAGATCGTTCCCTTTTTGACACGGCAACACGTTTTCGTTTAGTAGTAGAAGGGGTTAAAGAGTTAAAAAATGTTGTGGTCTTGCCAACGAGAGAATATATTGTTTCAAGTGCTACTTTTCCCTCCTATTTTCTTAAAGATCAGGCTAAAGCTTCAGTTGCAAAAGTTCAGGCAAAATTAGATGCAGCGCTTTTTAAAAATAGAATTGCGCCAATACTTGAAATCACCAGCCGTTTTGTGGGAGAAGAACCATTTTCTCCAGTAACGGAAATGTATAATCAAGCAATGAAAGATAGCTTTTTGGATAATCTTGATTTGGTGATTTTACCGAGAAAACAGGCTGCAGGTGAAGTTATTAGCGCATCTCGCGTCAGATCATTGCTTGTAAAAAAAGATGAACAAACACTTAAAAAATTAGTACCCGAAACAACGTTTAAAGAATTGATGAAATATAAAAAAATAAGAGGTGTACATTTTGGAAATTAAACAAAGCGCGTCGGCTGGTACGACTGAATCAAGCGATATTTTAATTACCATCGACAAAAATCAGTCAAATGACATTCAGATTAATTTAGAGAGTAGTGTAGAAAAACAGTTTGGTCGGCAAATTCGAGCAAAAATTCAAACTACTTTGGAAAAACTCAATGTAACAAATGCAAAAATCAAAGCAATCGATAAAGGTGCGCTTGATTGCACAATTGAAGCGAGAACGATTGCAGCCGTTTATCGAGCAGCAAATCAAGATACGATTGATTGGCAGGTGATACAAAAATGGAACGATTAAGAAGAACGATGATGTTTGTACCCGGAGCAAATGCGTCAATGTTAAGAGATGCGACGTTATATGGTGCAGATTCGTTAATGTTTGATTTAGAAGATGCTGTTTCACTAAAAGAAAAAGATAGCGCTCGTTTACTTGTTTATCATGCGTTACGAACATTTGATTACAGCTCTGTTGAAACAGTAGTCAGAATCAATGGTTTAGATACTGTTGGCCGCCAAGATGTTGAAGCGATGGTTATTGCAGGCGTTAATGTTATTCGTTTACCCAAAACAGAAACAGCACAAGATATTGTTGATGTAGATAAAGTAATCACAGAAATGGAAACCAAATATGGCATCAAAATCGGTACAACGAAAATGATGGCAGCCATTGAATCAGCGGAAGGTGTGTTAAATGCACGTGAAATTGCTCAAGCAAGTGAACGGTTAATTGGAATTGCTCTGGGTGCAGAAGATTATGTTACAAATATGAAAACTCATCGATATCCAAATGGTCAAGAATTATTTTTTGCCCGTAGTTTTATTTTACATGCTGCTAGAGCGGCTGGAATTGCTGCTATCGATACTGTTTACTCCGATGTTGATAATACACAAGGTTTTCTTGCTGAAGTGGAGTTAATTAAGCAGTTAGGCTTTGACGGAAAATCAGTAATAAATCCTCGCCAAATTCCCTTAGTTAACAGCGTTTATGAACCTACTGAAAAAGAAATTCAGCAAGCGAAAGAAGTTATTTGGGGAATTCGTGAAGCAGAAGCAAAAGGCTCAGGTGTTATTTCTGTGAATGGAAAAATGGTGGATAAACCAATCGTTGAACGGGCAGAGCGAGTGATTGCATTAGCAATTGCTGCGAAATTAATTTCTGAGGAGGAAGTCTAAAATGAAAAATAACGTAGGCAAAGAAATTCCAGAAAATTATGCAGATCAATATGGTTTATTTCAAGGAGAACTAGCCAATATTCACCAATACAAAGAAGCAAGTCGCGTGATTCAGCCTGTAAGACCAAGAGACCATAAATTATTAGGTAGTTTAAGAGAAGCAATAGAAAAAACCGGGTTAAAAGACGGTATGACTATTTCTTTTCACCATCATTTTCGTGAAGGTGATTTTGTGATGAATATGGTTCTAGCTGAAATTGCAGCGATGGGAATTAAAAATTTATCAATCGCCCCAAGTTCAATCGCCAATGTTCATGAACCTTTGATTGAGCATATTAAAAATGGTGTAGTGACAGCTGTTACTTCCAGCGGTTTACGTGACAAAGTAGGTGCTGCAATTTCTGAAGGTATAATGGAAAATCCAGTTGTTATTCGGTCTCACGGTGGGCGTGCCCGCGCGATTGCAACAGGCGATATTCATATTGATGTAGCTTTTCTTGGTGCACCTAGCTCAGATGCATACGGCAATGTTAACGGTACTAAAGGAAAAGCGACATGCGGATCGTTAGGTTACGCGATGATTGATGCAAAATATGCTGACCAAGTTGTAATCATTACAGATAGCTTAGTTCCATATCCCAATACGCCAATCAGTATTCCGCAAACTGATGTTGACTTTGTTGTAGAAGTAGAAGCAATCGGTGATCCTAATGGAATTGCTAAAGGAGCGACACGTTTTACTAAAAATCCCAAAGAATTATTAATTGCGGAATATGCTGCAAAAGTCATTACTCATTCGCCGTACTATAAAAATGGTTTTTCTTTCCAAACAGGGACTGGTGGGGCAGCACTTGCTGTTTCAAGGTTTTTAAAAGAAGCAATGTTAAAAGATGGAATAACAGCCAGTTTTGCGCTAGGTGGTATCACGAATGCAATGGTTGAACTATTAGAAGAAGGCTTGGTTGAAAAAATTATTGACGTACAAGATTTTGACCATCCTTCTGCAATTTCTTTAGGTGAAAATGCCAATCATTATGAAATTGATGCGAATATGTATGCTTCTCCCTTAAGTAAAGGTTCAGTCATTAACCAACTCGATACAGCCATTCTTTCAGCTCTAGAAATTGATACGAATTTTAACGTCAATGTTATTACTGGTTCAGATGGCGTGCTCCGTGGCGCATCTGGCGGACATTCTGATACAAGTGCTGCTTGTAAAATGAGTTTGGTTATTGCTCCGCTAATTAGAGGCAGAATTCCAACAATTGTTGAAGAAGTCAACACTGTTGTGACACCGGGAAGTAGTATCGATGTTGTTGTTACGGAAGTCGGTATTGCGATAAATCCAGAACGCCAAGATTTAATTGAACACTTTAAGGCTCTGGACGTTCCGCAATATACAATGAAGGAATTACAAGAGCGAGCTTATAGTATTGTGGGGCAACCAGATGATATCAAATATGGTGAAAAAGTAGTTGCCTTGATTGAATATCGTGATGGAACAATTATTGATGTGGTTAGAAATGTCTAAACAGTTTTTCCAAGGTCAAGAAATTGATTTACTACAAATGCTTGCGGCACGTGAAAAAAGAGCCGATAATCAATACAGTTTTTTAGAAAAACATCCAAGTTGTGTACTTTTAAGTGCAACAATGACAATTCCGGGACCGATTAAAACCAACGAGCAGCTTAAAAATATTTTTTTAACTGTCGTAACTAAGATTGATGATCTCTTTCCTCCTAAACTTCAAGTTGCTCTTAAGTATTGTGATTTAGTTACAGGACCAGAATATTATTTAGTACTTAAGACAACACCGAAAGATTTAAAAAAACAGATGATTCAATTAGAAGAAAATCATTTGTTTGGAAGACTAGTTGATTTAGATGTGCTTTATATGGACAAGAATCAATTACGAACAATTAGCCGAACGGAATTAGAGCAACAGCCTAGAGGCTGCTTTATTTGTGAAAATGATGCCAAAATCTGTGGTAGACAACGCAGACATAGTATCGAGGAAATGCAAGAAAAAATCACTCAACTGATTGAGAAAGGACGGGTGACATGACAAAAGAAATTCTTTTTACAGAAACAGTTTTACGAGACGGTCAACAAAGCCAAATTGCAACAAGAATGTCAACAAGTGAGATGCTGCCAATCATTCAAACAATGGATGAAGCAGGATTTCATGCACTAGAAATGTGGGGTGGAGCGACGTTTGATGCTTGTATCCGTTTCTTAGATGAAGATCCATGGGAGCGATTAAGAGCAATCCGAAAAGTAGTCAAAAATGCCAAACTTCAAATGCTGTTGCGGGGTCAAAATCTACTCGGTTATAAAAACTACGCCGATGATGTGGTTGAAGCCTTCGTCCAAAAATCAATTGAAAACGGCATTGATATTATCCGTATCTTTGATGCGTTAAATGATACTAGAAATTTACAGACCGCAATTACAGCAACAAAAAATTTTGGCGGACATTGTCAACCGGCGATTTCTTATACGACTAGTGAGTTTCATACGAATGATTATTTTGTTAGCCTCACGACTGAATTAGAGAAAATGGGTGCAGATTCAATCTGTATTAAAGACATGGCAGGAATTCTAACACCAGACAATGCTTTTCGTTTAGTTTCAGAAATTAAAAATAAAATCCAAGTACCACTGGAAATCCATACCCATGCAACGAGTGGAATCGCTGAGATGACCTATCTGAAAGCTGTTGAAGCAGGTGCAGATATTATTGATACAGCAATCTCATCATTTTCAGGTGGAACTAGCCAGCCAGCAACCGAATCAATGGCTTTAGCTTTAGAAAATTTAGGCTATAATACGCATTTAGATATGAAAAAAGTAGCTGAAGTAGCTGAATATTTTAATCCGATTCGGGACAAGTTTAGAGATGAAGGAATATTAAATCCTAAAGTGAAAGACACAGAACCAAAAACACTGATTTATAAAGTTCCCGGTGGTATGCTGTCCAATTTATTAAGTCAATTAACGGAACAAGGTCTAGCAGATAAATACGAAGAAGTTTTAAAAGAAGTTCCCCAAGTTAGAGCGGATTTAGGCTATCCTCCATTAGTTACCCCTTTGTCACAAATGGTAGGAACTCAAGCCGTGATGAATGTTATTAGTGGTGAGCGCTATAAAATGGTACCTAAAGAAATCAAAGATTATGTCAAAGGACTTTACGGCAAACCACCTGTAGCAATCTCTGAAGAAATGACAAAATTAATTATTGGAGATGAAGAAATTATTACCGTTAGACCCGCTGATTTACTAGCTCCAGAACTTCCTAAATATGCAGCAGAAATTAAGGAGTATGCTAAATCAACAGAAGATGTGCTAATGTATGCGTTGTTTCCACAACAAGGAAAAGACTTCTTGGGAAGAAGAGAAGATCGCTTTTATGACGTTCCGATACAGGAAGTTAGCGTTACTTTAGATATTTAATTTAGACTTGAGCAATTGGACTAAAAGCCGCACGATGCGTTTTATGCATTGTGCGGCTTTTAGTAATTTGTTGAGGAGTTTGACTTTTTCACAACGTTTATTCGGATTTTCGGCGATGTAGATACAACTCCGAGAATTATGTCTACGTCCCATTTTTAGTTTGAAAATAAAAAAATTCTTTATAACATGAAATCGGTCAAAACGACATAAAAGTCTGTAAATATTACCTAACTAGTGTCATGTTCCTTTAGCAAAAATCATTATGTCTAAACATTTTATTTTAATTAAAATAAAATGTGAAAACGATGCATTTTTATTTAGTTTTTGTATCGTTATAAAATTAAATCCTTATGAATAAAGAGGAAATAATCATTTTTTCACCTTACATACTTATGACATTAACAAGTTAACTAACATAACTTTTCTCATAAACTTACATGTTTACTTTTAATTATTATGTAGGTATAATAGCGGAAATTAACATTGTACATAAACTAGACAAACGACATGGTTCTATTAATGGTTAAATCAATTAACTAAAATTGATTTGAGATGAATTTATTTTCTTAGTTAAGATTGAGATAGACAGACTAGGTCTTTTTAAATTGGGAGGGATGGTTTTGATTACTAGTAAACAATCAGCAGCAACCGTTTTTGAAATGAATAATCAAAAATATCATTATTATTCATTAGCTTCTTTAGAAACAGATGAGGATCGTTTCATTGCTAAATTACCATTTAGTATTCGGGTGTTGCTAGAATCTTTATTACGTCAAGAAAATGGTGTCGGCATTACAAAACAGCATATTGCAGATCTGGCGAAGTGGTCATCAAATCAGCCAAATGAAGGAGAAGTTCCTTTCAAACCTGCTCGAGTGATCTTGCAAGATTTTACAGGAGTTCCTGCAGTGGTTGATTTGGCTTCTTTACGTAAAACGATCGCTGATTTTGGTGGAGATCCTACAACTATTAATCCAGAAGTTCCAGTTGATTTAGTTATTGATCACTCAGTTCAAGTTGATGTAGCAGGTGTTAAACAGGCGCTGCAGCTTAATATGAAAATGGAATTCCAACGAAATCAGGAACGTTATCAATTTTTAAGTTGGGCACAAAAAGTATTTGATAATTATCGTGTAGTACCACCAGCAACTGGAATCGTTCACCAAGTCAATATTGAATATTTAGCCTCTGTTGTGACACAAAAAAAATTAGACGAACACAATGTTTTACTTTATCCAGATACATTGGTTGGTACTGATTCTCATACGACGATGGCCAATGCATTAGGTGTACTTGGATGGGGCGTTGGCGGCATTGAAGCTGAAGCAAGTATGCTTGGAGAGCCTTCTTACTTCCCAATACCAGAGGTTGTCGGCGTTCGTTTTATTAATGAGTTATCCCAAGGCGCAACGGCAACTGATTTAGCATTAAAAGTCACTCAAGTGCTTAGAAAACAAAAAGTAGTTGGGAAATTTGTTGAATTTTTTGGTTCTGGATTAACTAGTTTAAGTTTAGCTGACCGGGCAACTGTAGCAAATATGGCTCCAGAATATGGTGCAACCTGTGGCTTTTTCCCTGTTGATGATGAAACACTTCGTTATCTACGACTAACAGGAAGGGAAGAAGAAACAGTAGCAGTTGCTAAACATTATCTAAAAGAAAATCAACTATTTTACCATCCATTAACTGATCCTGCACCAAATTATACTGAGGTAATCGAAATTGACTTGAGTAAAATCGAAGCCAATTTAGCGGGACCAAAACGACCGCAAGATTTGATTCCTTTGTCAGCTATGAAAACAGAGTTTGAACAAGCAATGAAAGCACCAGCTGGCTTGCAAGGGTATGGACTTCCAGAAGAAGATCAGCAAAAAGCAGTTGCTTTAGACCTGGATGGTGAACAACATCAATTAAAACCAGGCGCGGTTACCATTGCTGCAATTACATCTTGTACCAACACTTCAAATCCATTTGTCATGCTGAGTGCGGGATTGATTGCAAAAAAAGCAGCCTACTTAGGTCTTAAAGTGCCTAACTATGTAAAAACGTCCTTAGCACCTGGATCAAAAGTTGTAACTGCTTATTTAGAGAAAGCAGGTTTACTACCATATTTAGAACAACTCGGCTTTCATTTAGTTGGATATGGATGTACAACGTGTATCGGAAATTCTGGAGCGTTAAAACCAGAAATTGAAGAAGTGATTCAAGCAAATGATTTATTGACAGCTGGGGTTTTAAGTGGAAATCGGAATTTTGAAGGGCGTATCCATCCTTTAGTGAAAGCTAATTATTTAGCTTCGCCACCATTGGTTGTTCTATACGCCCTAGCTGGAACAGTTAATCTTGATGTGATGAACGAACCAATCGGTATTGGTGACAATGGGATGCCTGTTTACTTTGATGAACTTTGGCCAACGAGAGATGAAATTCAATCTTTGATTGATGAGTATGTGACGCCGGAACTTTATCAAGCTGAATATGCGCGGGTTTTTAGTGACAATGAAGAATGGAATAATATAGAAACAACTTCGGAACCTTTATATGCTTGGGATGAGGCTTCAACCTATATTGCCAATCCGCCATATTTTACAGGTATGACTAAAGAAAGAGTACCTAGAGAAGCTTTGAAAAACTTAGCTGTTTTAGCCAAGTTTGGTGATTCGGTAACAACGGACCACATTTCACCAGCTGGAAATATTCAGAATAATAGTCCGGCTGGAAAATATTTAACTGAACATGGTGTTCCTATTCGTGAATTTAATTCTTATGGTGCCAGACGTGGTCATCATGAGGTAATGATGCGGGGAACACTTGCGAATATTCGGATTCGTAATCAGTTAGTTCCTGATATCGAAGGTGGTTACACAATTTATTTCCCAACGCAAGAGCAAATGCCGATTTATGATGCCGCAATGAAATATCAACAAGACGGAACAAAAACAATTATTTTAGCTGGCGATGATTACGGAATGGGATCTTCAAGAGACTGGGCGGCAAAAGGTGTTCAGCTTTTGGGAGTAGAAGCAGTGATTGCGAAAAGTTATGAACGGATTCATCGGTCAAATTTAGTGATGATGGGGGTTCTACCTTTGCAGTTTAAAAATGGTCAAGATGCAGATTGTTTAGGTTTAACAGGAACTGAGCGATTTGATATTGGCATTGACGAAACAAAAGGAATTTTAGATACAGTTACTGTTACTGCAACTAAAACAACTGGAGAAAAAATCGTTTTTGATACACTTTTACGTTTTGATTCAGCTGTTGATATTACTTATTACCAACATGGTGGAATTTTGCCTATGGTTATTCGTAAAAAACTTTTAAACAATTCGGGAGAAACTAAGTAATAAGCATTTTTAGTTATTGGTGTTTATTTGAAGGAGGGACTTGGATGGAGATTCATAAAGGATTAGATGGTGTTGTCGTCTCTGAAACAAAAATTAGTTCAATTGTCGAAAATCAATTGTTATTTGCAGGTTTTAACATCGATGATCTAGTGGCTGAAAATGTTCAATATGAAGAAGTAATTTATCTTCTCTGGTATTTGAGAATCCCAACAAATCAAGAATTAGCTGATTTTAAGCAAGATTTAGCTGTACAAATGTCTATTTCAGAAACAATCGTAACTTGTTTAAAAATCCAAACACGGCAAAATCTTCATCCAATGAGCGTATTGCGTTCGACGATTTCACTATTAGGAGTTTTTGATCCGAATGCTGAAGAAACAGATCTTATATCAACGTACAAACAAAGTATTGCGTTGCAAGCGAAGATGCCGACGATTATTGCGGCTTATGCACGCTTAAGAAAAGGTTTAGATCCAATTGAACCCAAAGCCGAATTATCAATTGCTGCAAATTTTTTGTATATGCTGACTGGAACAGAACCAGATGAAATTCAGATTACTGCTATGAATCAAGCCTTGGTTCTACACGCAGATCATGATTTAAATGCTAGCACATTTACGGCTAGAGTTTGCGCTTCCACATTATCAGACGTTTATTCTTGTATTACAGCGGCGATTGGATCATTAAAAGGTCCACTGCATGGCGGCGCAAATGAACGAGTTTTCGATATGCTGACAGAAATTAATGCTGGAAATTTAAGTGTCGAAGAATACTTGAATCAAAAACTGGATCGTAAAGAAAAGGTGATGGGATTTGGTCACCGTGTATACAAAACGGAAGATCCCCGCAAAAAGCATTTAAAAAAATTAGCAAAAGAACTATCAGCCTTAACCCAAAAAGAACAATGGTATTTTCTATCATGTCAGGTAGAGCGGTACTTAAAAGACAAAAAAGGTCTGATACCGAATGTCGATTTTTATTCTGCTACGGTTTATCATTGTTTAGATATTGATAGTGACTTGTTTACACTAATTTTTGCAATGAGCCGTGTGTCGGGCTGGTTAGGTCATATTCACGAGCAAAAGGAAGAAGACTGCTTAATTCGTCCACGTTCACACTATGTAGGCCCAAAGCATCTAAGTTACAGTAAAATTGATACTGAATTGCAATCAGGAGGAATGGAAGCATGAAAAGTGGTGAGAAGGTTGTTTTTGAAAATGGTAAGTTAGTTGTACCCGATTATCCGGTTATTCCATTTATTGAAGGAGATGGAATTGGACCAGAAATATGGCAGGCAGCAAAAAATGTTTTTGATGCGGCAGTAGAAAAGTCATATGGAGGAAAACGCAAAGTTATCTGGAAAGAAATTTTGGCTGGAGAAAAAGCGTTCAATCAAACTGGTAACTGGCTGCCGGATGAAACACTGGAGAACATAAAAAGTCATTTGATTGCAATTAAAGGTCCATTGACCACACCGATCGGCGGGGGTATCCGTTCCTTGAATGTTGCCCTTAGACAAGAGTTAGATTTGTATATCTGTTTTCGCCCAGTACGCTATTTTGAAGGCGTGCCTTCCCCATTAAAACATCCTGAAAAAACAGATATGCTTATCTTTCGTGAAAATACAGAAGACATTTATGCGGGAATTGAATTTCCAGCGGAGAGTATTGAAGCAGAAAAAGTGATTGCATATTTAAAAGCAGAATTTGGTGTCGAAAAAATCAGATTCCCAAAAACATCTGCCATCGGTATTAAACCAGTTTCCAAAGATGGAACAGAACGACTGGTTCGCGGAGCAATTGAACATGCTCTATCAAATAATCGTGAATCAGTCACTCTTGTCCATAAAGGCAATATCATGAAATTTACAGAAGGTGGCTTTAAAAAGTGGGGTTATGCTTTAGCTGACCGAGAATTTGGTGATAGAACTTTTACATGGGAAAAATATAATAAAATTAAGACTGAAAAAGGTAAAGAAGAAGCTGAGTACCAACTTGAACAAGCGAAAAAAGACGGAAAATTAATTATCAAAGATCGGATCGCTGATATTTTTCTTCAGGATATATTACTGCACCCAGAAGACTATGATGTGATTGCTACTTTAAACCTAAATGGTGATTATATTTCAGATGCGTTAGCTGCACAAGTGGGCGGAATTGGGATTGCCCCTGGCGCTAATTTGAACTTGCAAACAGGTCACGGTATTTTTGAAGCTACCCATGGAACCGCACCAGAATTTGCAGGTTTGAATCAGCTTAATCCATCTTCATTATTACTGTCTGGGGCATTAATGTTTAATTATATAGGCTGGCAAGAAGTAGGGCAATTAATCGTTGAAAATATTGAGTCCGCTATAGCAAATAAAACCGTAACAAAAGATTTTTACGAGCAGATGCATGATGCAAATTTATTAAGTTGTTCAAGTTTTGGTGAAGAATTGGTTCGATTGATTAAAGAAAATTGAAAAAGCTGAGTTCAGGATAATTGCATCCTGAACTCAGCTTTTATTAAATAAAAAAACCTGACGATTAATCGTCAGGTTTTGAGAATACTAAAGTTAAATTAAGCTTTGTTAACGTTAGTAGCTTGAGGTCCGCGTTGGCCTTCTTCAACGTCGAAAGTCACTGCTTGACCTTCTTCTAAAGTTTTGAATCCGTCGCCTTGGATAGCTGAGAAATGTACGAATACATCATTACCGTTTTCTGCAGTGATAAATCCAAAACCTTTGTCTGAGTTAAACCATTTTACTGTACCTGTTTCCATAATAAAAATCCTCCTTGTGTCTAAACACGTATTTTGCAATTACTTGAAAGGTGAAAATGTGGAAGATGTTTATTTGAAACAGCTACACATATATTACCGAACAAAAACTACTCTCTTACTATAGCATATTCTGGAATGTTTGCATAGTGATAACCCTTTAATAAATAAAGAATTTGTTAAGAAAAAAAGATTAATTGTCACAAAAAATTTATTTCTGTTATAGTATAGATGTATTGAGCATTAAATATGAAAGTAATGACAGAGTTATATCGCAGAAATCTATTCCGAAGGCGCAGTCTTGGAACTGCATAGATTTGAAAGTAGGAAGGGTTCAAATTGTTTAGATGAGAATGGTTTTGTCTCTACTAATAGATAGTTTTACATGGTTTTTAGCTAATAAAATATTTAATCAACTTAATTAAAGAGCCGCCCAACAATGATTGTTGGCGGCTCTTGTCCATTGTCCGATTAATAACGAAGAATCGCTACTAACGTTTTTTCATCGGGAGAAGCTTTTTGATCTAATACAAAGACTTTTCCACCAGTTGTTAAAACAGTATTTGTAACTTTGTTTAAGACTTTTCTGCGGTCAAATTCTTCATTAGACATTTCTGTTGCTTCGTCAATTAAATTGGCAGTAGAAATAAATAAATGTGAAATTTTTCCTTCTTCAGCTGCTGGAACAATGTCAGTAAATTGGTCAGCGAATTTTTTATCTAGTAAACGGTTGTAACTGTTTGTTTCAATTTCTTCCAATGTGGAATTGATTTTTTCAACGCCTTTTTCAATATCCTTAAATGATACTTGTGCTGGAGAAGATGTTACACTGGCATCATCTTTCAAATAGGGATTTTTAGCTAGTTTTTTAAATAATGTTTGGTTTTCAGGTAATGCATATAGACGTATCGGTAAATTGTCCGGATTTGCAAAAGTATCTTTAAGATAACTGTCTATTGCTTGGTAGTAGTTCGTCCAATCAATTTTGACTTCTTCATCTTTTGTATTAACACCATGATAGGCCACCCCTTCTTTGGAAGAACCGTTATAACCTGTTCCACCTTGAATAGAATAGTTCATACTGCCACCTGTTAACTCATCACCTAGTGTACTAACCAAATCAGTTGGCGCATCTTTCGGTAGGTCTAGCAGTCTTACCGAATTATTTTCAACCAGATAGAGCTTCATTGAATCGCGATTCAATGCCATCAAATAATAATTATAGTTAAATTGATTGTTTTTTATAATTCCTAATAAATAAGGTTGGTCATCAACATAATACTGATCGCCAACTGGAACATGTAATCGATGAATAAAAATATCGTTTTCGCTAAGTATGATAGACACACTCTTTGTTGCATTTCGCCAGAATGAAGCATCTGCAAGCAGCACATCAATTTTATCTTGAAAAGGTGCCCAAGATAAATCTGTATACTTTTTTTCAAAGCGAATTTTAGCAGCTTTACCAGAATTTTTAAATGCAAGAGAGTCTTTTTCAACATCTTGGTGAGCGACATGTGTGTTTAGAATAAATGTTACAAAGGGACCTTGGACTTCGTCAGAGAACAGAACAGATACATTGTCTTTTTCTTGATCTAACATAATACATTCCTCCTAAATTGAAACATTTCCTTACTACTAATAAAAGTGTAGCACAGGCAGAAAAATGTTGGAACTAAAATGGTTTGAAAGTGAAGGAACTTTATAAAGATTTATATGAGTAATTCCTCATAGTTTTTTTATGAAATACAAAATGGCTATTCATTTCTATTTTAAGTAGTGATGGTAGTATGTCTTCATGCCAATTATCCCGAATTGGTTTTTCATACTTACTCCTACCAAGAGTAAATAACAACCTTCATTTCCACCACGTGCGACGGCAGTGGTGGTTTTTTTATGTTTTTAAAGCTAATTATGACGATTTTCATTTATAATCAGCATTTTCACAGCTGATTATACGTATCTAATACTGAGACGATTTTCTTCTGACCTAAGTGTTTGATACATATTTATTTTGAGAGCTTAGGGATAAAATTACAGTGCAAAAATTAAATTACTTGGATGAATGTTCAATCCAATATTTATACCGATTTCTGTACTTACCATTAAGGTTGTTGTAACTAATTGATATAGGTCAGTCACCATCTGTCATTACTAAAAAGTGCTTAAAAACACCTCCATATTTGGTTTTAATGTTTTTTACTATGCCCCAAAAATCAAACAAATAAAACCTCTATACATCAACATAATTACTGTTAATGTACAGAGGTTGGGGAAATAATTTAAATTTTACCACTACAACTTATAAATAATCCTTTGTACTAGTTTAGTAAGATACACTATAATTAGTTTTTTTATGCCCAAAAATCAATTTATTAGGATTGTTGGTTTGAGTTAAGTTTTTCGTATCTTTAAAAGCACTCACAATAGGCTTATAGTTTGTTACTTTAGAGTCTGAGCTTCCAAAAGCAATAACGGATACATCGTTCGTTTTATTTACAGGTGTTTTCAACCAAGCACTTAAGAAAGTACCACCAAAAGAACTGTTAACTTCAAGATTGTATTGGAATGATAATTTAAAACCTTTGTATTCTGTACCATCAAATACGCGATTTTCCAAATCGGTCAAAATAACTTTATCTGGATCCAGATTAGTTATCTGAACTAAAGGAGCCCAATCAGTGCCATTCCCCATAGTGAATGAAGCAATTTCCATATCTTTTTGATAATAGAAATAAAATTCAGGCTTGATCCATTCGGCTGTAGGGATTGTTTCAGAACCTAAACCAAATTCATCTTTAAAACCATAATTTCTAAACGAAGTTTGGAATCCAACATTTTCACCAGGAGTAGCACTTAATTTATCTGAGTATTGACCGATAAATGGTCTTGAGAAACCGTTTGGATTAATGGTAACATTGAAACGGCCGATCCCTGCACCAGCGGCATTTAGCACAGCAATTTTTACATCATCGTCTAGTGATTTGATTGTTTTAGCAGATAGGCTAAATGTGCCATCAGCTTTTAAATTTAAAGCATTTCCCTGACGTCGATTATTGACATAGAGAATAACTTTAGCTGCACCTTCACCATTAACAGTGCCTTCAATTAATCGATTACCAAAAGTAAAATCTTTTAGTTGCATATCTAATTTGATCGGATTCACATTTACTGTAATACGTTTTAACTCTTTTCCGGAATCGTCGTAACCAATTACTTCAACAATGTCATCTAAAAATAGAATAGATTGTTTAGCATCTAAGGTAAACTGTTCATCAAAATCAACAACTTGCTGGTCAATAACGCTACCGTTCAATGCTAGTTCAACAATTGCTATATCAGAATCAGCATTTCCAGTTACAACTTGATCTTTCATCAGAGTAAACTCATTTGCGATTAGTGTATATGAACCTTCTTGCAATACACATTCCGCTTCATCAACAATTTCTTTGGATTTTGTTAATCCGACTACTTTGACTTTGTCATTCAAAGAATGAATACTATCGTTGATCGGTAATTCAAAGAAAAAGTTACCTTGATCCGGCACATTATCAATCACTTTGTTTTCACTAATTAAGGTGCCTTTGACCCAAAGTTGTACATAGTAAATACCAGCCGTTCTATCAATAGTTCCAGAAACAAAAATATCTTGTTTTTCACCAACATTGACTGCTTCACTCATAATTACTTCGCCATGATTTTTAAATGTTGCCATAGAGCTCACAGATGTTGCAGCATCTGCTTGTATTGTAGTTAGAGCTAGTCCGCCAGGTAAAACGATACTGCCTACGCTAAGACAAAAAACAGAATAAGCAGCCAAAACCAAATGTCCTTTTTTCATAAATATCTCCTTTTGGTAATTTATTTATTACTTATTATAACATATGATTTTGTTTTATCTATTGAAGAAACTATTATAAAAAAATACTGTTGACAAAACTTTTAGAGTTTCATCGACAGTATCAAATTTTAAATATACATAATAAACTTTTTTTATCAAAAGAGAAGTGATCTAAAGACCAAAAAATATTTTGGATTTTTTTTACAAGGCTTCGATAAATCGGTTTGTTTTGTAAAGTTTATTCTCCAAATTTGTACCGAGTTCGGTTGCACAATATTGTCCTTTACCACTAAATTTATACCGAATATTATCCGCATTTATTTTTGCCGCGACAAAAGAGACACCGAAATTAGCCTGCATTGTCTGAATTAAACGGACATAAAGCGCACTTTCGGAAATGCCAAATTTACTAGAGAGCTGGGCTAAATTCCATCCTTGTTTCAAATAGCGGAACAAGACAATATCTGGTATTAAGATGGCAGATGCGCCAATATTTGCTTGAAACTCATGCAGAACTTCATTATATGAGTAATGAAGACTGCGCTCGGTATCTGTAAAAATAGTGTTGTTTTCATTCATGTGGAACAAAAAATGAGTGATTTCATGGCTGATAGTAAAGTTTTTTCTTTTTTCACTCATATTTTGATTAAAACCAATTGTAGTTTCTAAGGGATCTTTGACAATCATACCCGAAATACGATCTCTTGCTACACCATCAAAAGGGAATCCACGCATTGAAACGCCTTTAGCTTTTACGAAATCCCAAATATACGAATACTCATAATCTTCATAACCGATAGCATTTGCAACCATAACTGCTGAAATATAATCATTTATTTTATCTGAAAAACTAAGATATTCATCAATTTGCTCTGTCATCCAATCACGCCTTGTCGTCTTGTTTTCGTTCACGTTCACGTTCGATTTCAGATCTTCTAAAACGTAAGAATCGATCTACTTCATCTTTTAATTCGTCTACTTCATCTTCTGATAGACCTTCAGTATTCATCCGAAACATAATTTGAGAAGAAAGACTTTCTTCCTGAACAGTTCCTTCAATAGAAGTGTTACTTGATCTTCCTAATAAGTAATCAGTAGAAACATCGAAGTAATCAGCTACTTTTTGAATATTTTCAATTTTAGGAGAAGAAGTGTCCCAGCGCCGAATTTGACCATTAGAAATACCAACTTTACGTTCAATTTCTGCAAAAGTAACTTTTTTCTGGTCAGCCAGCTCTTTAATTCTGTTAGTTAAACTCATGTTTTTCAACCTTTCATAAGCTTAAATGAAAAAAACATTAGCTTTTAAGCTATTTATTGTTGACAATTAGCTTTTAAGCTATTAATATAGTCTTATAAGCTAATTTATCAGTGAATAGTTAATCAAGACTGTTCTATCTGCTATTTTCTAAAAAGAAATAGAGAATATTAGAAGAGAGCTTATTTAACTATACATATATAATAGCGTAGATGCTAATAACAGTCAATGTTTTTATCTTAATTGCTAATTTATTCTTAAAGAAAGGAGGAGAGTATATGAAAATAGTTTCTGAACGGAAAATGAAAAGTAAACTGTTAATCCATTATTTAAACTTAGCTGAACAAGGTGATTTAGAAGCTGAGAAAAAAGTAAAAGAGATCAGCCATTCAATTTTTCAAGAAGATGAACTTGAGCAAACAAACGATCAAATAATTACAGTAACTTTTCCTAGTGGTAAATGTAAAGAATATCAAAATATGAAAGAAGTTCAGTACAAATTTAATTTTTCTAGCGATCAATTATTTGACTATTTAGAAACAGGGAATAGTGATAAATATGGTCGAAAATACGAGTTTAAGTAATACCGAGTTGCTAAAAAAATAAAAGGAGTCGATATATGATGTTGTTATTTCCAGAAGTTGATAGAAAGAAAACGAAAAAACAAGCGCATGAACTATTGAATAATTATAGGGCATTAGCAAGAATCGCAGGAAGAAATCATATTCCAAAAATCACTACAACATATTTTTTTGAAATGGAAAATATCAGCCGCAAAGTTGAACAAACTAATACAACTATCCTGAATCGAAAAGCATTAGCAGAAAATGAACTATGTAAAATAATGGAAGCAATGAACCAATTAGATAGTTATGATCGCGAATTGTTATATGACAAATATATGGATCGCAGCTACACAACGAATATTGCTATTTATATGAAACATCATATGAGTGAGAGTAAATTTTATCGGGAAATAGACAAAGCCCTGATTCGATTTGCTGAAGCATATGAAAACGGAGAGCTCTTAATAGAAAAGTGACGAATTATTGGGAGGAATTTGAGTCTTCAATTAACTGGAATCATCGTAAAATGTAATCACTTAGTAGTTAAAAGCTGTTCAATCATAACGTGAAATCGACATTTCTATTTAACTACTAAGCATTTAATAAAAAAGGAGGTGCTGAGGAGTAATTTTGATTCTTGATTTATTCAATAATAAGTCAACAACAACAACTATTGAAATTTTTCAACAAAAAATATAGGAAAAGAAAAGGGGTTATTACTAAAATGTTTGACTTTTTAGAACATTTTTTAGTCGATGCAGATCATAAAGCAATTTATGTTTTAACGTTAATCTGTGTGGCGATGATTATTGATTTTTTGAGCGGCAGTTTGGCTGCAAAAATTAATTCAGAAATAAAGTTTTTAAGTAAAGTTGGAATTAATGGTATCCTGCGAAAAATAGCGAGTATGGTGTTATTGATGTTCTTTGTTCCGCTTGCACCACTGATACCTGGTGGAGCTGGGGTCGGATTGCTCTATGTTTTATATGTAGGTTATTTATTGATGGAACTTAAATCTATTTTTGAAAACTATCAAAAAATGGGCATTGGAACAGAATTGTTTGAAGACTTTATTAAAACAATTAAAAAAGGAAAGGACGACGAATAATGAGAAGCGATGAATCTGTGATTAATTGGTTTGTCCCACAGACTATCCTTGAATAAACAGTGAAGGTTGAATCAAAATCTGCTTATTTCTTGAGGTTTAGAACTTCTGTCCCGGCCTTTCAAATAAATGTGATTGCAATGACTTAATTTATTATACATTTATAAATGTAGGACTTTTGTTAGCTGTAATAAGGGAACAGAGATAAATTTTAGATGTTCAAATCAGCATCACGATTCTTGAGATTTACTAACAGGTTAGAAGGAGGCGATAGAGGTGGTAAAAGCAACAATTCATAATGCAGATACTAAAAATCTAGCTACCCTTAAATTTTATAATGATGATTTGCAGGAAGAAACTGTTGAAAGCTTATCTGATATAAAACAGGCTGATCTAGATTATGAAAGTAAGGATTTTATTTCCATAGGAGGAAATAGCAGTAGTATTTTGGATGTTACTAAAGAAGGAATTAAAAATGTTCTTTCCAGATGGCGAATATAATTTAACTCAAACTATAGATCTTCCATGGCGATATGACCATAATGTAAATTTAGTGCTAAGCCCCAATGCGGTACTGAAAACAGAACAGAGTTTGGGTAGTATTCTAAGGATTGGTTTTGTAGATGTTGATTTGACCTTTGATAAATCTTTAAGACGGTTTAGCTATATTTCGGGTGGACAGATTGATTGTACTAATGTGGGTGTGGGAATAGAAATAAATGGATTGAAGCAATTGGTATTTATTAAAGATGTAAATTTATTTAAAGGTAAAGATAAGCACATATACATTCATTGCTCTAATCACTTTAAAGGAACAGGATCTGCAGATACAAAAATATCAGATGTTCACATACAAGGTCTATCATCAAATGAAAAAAATTATGGCATATATATCGCTGAAGAGTGCATGTATTGTAAAATTTCAGATGTTTTCATATATGGCTGTAATACTTCAATATATACTTTATCAGGTGGTCATTATATTACCCAATGTCACTTTTTGTAGCAAGTAACCGATGGTGCAAAGGATATGGGAGTAGATAATTTTTCAGATACAGTTGGTATTAGAATTGGCTGTAATGCTACGTTTTATTTGGATAATGTATATTTTGATACCATTGACACCTGCATTTATACAGGTGTCAATAAACCGAGTCTCTTAATCAACAATAGTTTTGTATTTTCCTATCTCGACTCAGTAGGATCAAGTTTCTTTAAAAGAGACCGATCATTGATAAACAGTCAGGAGCTAGTAGTTAACAACATATTGTTTGATATTAAAAAAGACAACTACAAGTTGATTAATGCAAATATTCCTGTAGGGTATGATACTTTTATGCGAACACAGTTTAAGAATTCTATTTTGAAAAATCATAATATATATTTTTTTGATCCATATCTATCTCAATATATTAGGGATTCGAATGATGATTTCTTAATTAGAACGGACATGCAGAATTTTGAAGACAATTGGTTCGTATTAGGAGTAATGCCCAATTTTGCTGGAGAACTGTCACTCAATATTAGCTTCTCTCTAAATCGTTCCATTAAAATCTATTGTGGATCAGGACTTTCTAATTTCACTTATGATATTCGTGATCCTAAAAACGGATTTCACTTTCAATTTGGATATGGGAAAGTAATCGTTGATAATTCTGTTTATTATGTGTTATGTATGCGTACAAAAGGACCAGCGACAGGATTTCCTGTAATAACAACTAAAAGCGGCAGCAGATGCTTTATGCGCACACCAAATGACGATATACTCTATAAGCCAATTGATTATGGCGTTTCAGAAGAGGATATCAAGATAATGGTTGATATTTAAATCATAGGTTTCTTGCAGGAACACCAACTAAAGTTTTGTTATCAAGTGCATCTTTAATAACAACCGCATTTGCTCCAACTCGCACATTATTTCCAATATTTAATTTACCAATGATCTTAGCACCAGCACCGATATAACAATTGTTTCCAATAGTTGCTACTCCATATGATTCGCCAGTAGCAAATGAATCAACACCAATTGTTACTTGATGGAAAATACGGCAATTTTTCCCCATTCTAACATCGGGATGTATAACGATACCGTTTCCATTGTGATCTATTCGTAAACCGCTTCCGATAATTGCTTTTGCCGGGATCTCACAGTGAGTAAAAAATCTGAAGATGAAATCTATTATTCTGTAAATGATCCAAAATATTTTTTTTAATACTGGAACATTGAATCTGTAGTAGATAAAATTTCCAAATCTATATACTATAATTATTAATTTACTGACTACACTTTCATTAGTATGAAAGTCCCGTTTGATACTTTCAAACATCAAATCACCTCACTCCTTTTTATCAATTATAAGTCATCACTAGAAAAAAATATATAACATAAATGAACTATATTGAAAATGATGATTGAAGAGTTGAGTTTAGTTTAGTAATTGGGATCACTATAGACAGAAAATTAAATCACCATAAAGGAGGAAAATAAAATGAGATTTTCAAACGTAACTTATAATAAAATAAAATGGATTATATTAGCAGTTTTGTTTGCTTGTGGACTGTTGTTAGATATAGCCTACGAATGGGAAGGAACTGACCGTATAATCAAAAACGCCACTATTGTTACCATAATTCTAGGATCGATTATGTTTTATAGTATGGTACATTACAAAAAATCAGACAAAAGGAGTGGTAGGGTTGGCTAGTATAGAAGCTATGATTAAATGGATGTCAGATCGGCAAGGAAAGGTAACCTATTCGATGACTTCACGCAATGGACCTAATAGCTATGATTGTAGTTCTGCTGTTTATTATGCATTAATTACAGGTGGGTTTTTACCAGCAAATACGGCTATTGGAAATACAGACAGTCTATATCGCTTAGAAGGTAAGTTATTGCAATCAATTACTCGTCAGCAAGTCCAACGTGGGGATCTGTTTGTTGCAGGTCATAAAAACGGCAGCGGTGGAGCTGGGGGTCATACAGGTATTTTTACTTTTCACGATCGAATTATTCATTGCAATTATGCATCGAATGGAATTGCTGAAACGCAAGCAGCTGGCAGAATGGGTGATGCAAGTGGACTACCTGTTTATTATTACCGACTAGTTAATACAACTTCCCAAACAAGTACTAAAACAGTGTCTTTATCCCAAAATCTTCATGGATTTACATCAGCAGATGATGCTATTCAAGGAAAAAATGTGAAGACAAGCGTCACGGCTGGTACGTATTATGTATTTAATACATTTAAAAATGCAACAAATGTAACCAAACAAAGCGGAATTCCCGGTACTTGGGTTGTCATTCCGGCTGTACAAAGTGAATCGAACTTTCAAGTAGGTCAAACAGTAACTTTGTTACCTAAAGCCACTCATTATCAGACAGGACAAGCAATTCCAAGTTGGGTCAAAAATAAGAAGTACACTATTTCCCAAGTTAAACAAGTCAAACAATCAAATTCTAAACAAGCTTATCTTTTAAAAGAGATTATGAGCTGGGTATTGGAACAGGACTTGGGTTAAAAAACTGAGAACCAATCATAAGTGATCTTCAACTATTAGATTATTTTCTCTAACAGTTGAAGGTTACTAGACTAGTTCTCAGTTTTTTCTATTTTTTCTTCATTTTAGTTGAGCGGAGCAAGGTTAATCCTAACGCAGTTAAACAAAGGATAAACGAACCTAAAAAGGTAATTCTCATCCCGAAAATAAAAATATCTGGACGTTCACTAATATAAGTAGTTACACGCTGACCGTAGACACTACTCATTGCGTTGTACAGGATTGTTGTTGCCAAAGCAATCCCTAAAACCATACCCAAATTTCGAGCGAATGAATTCATACTACCTGCTACCCCTAAATCTTCTTTGGAAACACTACTCATTACTGTCGTGTTATTTGGTGATTGAAATAAAGCATTTCCAAGCCCCATAATTGCGGTAGCTAAAATATAATACCAAATAGGTGTTCCTTGATTTAAAAACATATACATCAAAGAAGTGATGGATAACAAAACCAAGCCTGCAAAAGTCAAAAGTTTGGTTCCAATTTTATCTGTTAAATAACCGCTAATCGGTGAGCCGACAACCATCAATAAAGGAAAGACCATCATCAGTAAACCAGCTTGATTCGCTGGTAAACCTCTAGAGTTTTGAAGATAAAAAGGAATCACAACATTTACAAAAAAGTTTGAAGCAAAAATTAAAACAGCTGTAATCAAACTCATGGTAAAAATTTTATTTTTAAAAATTGAGAAAGTAATAAGTGGATTGCTGATTCGTTTTTCTACACGAATAAAAATGACAAAAGAAATTAATGCCGATGCAAATAAAATTAAAGATAATAATGCAGAAAAGCCCATTTCTTGTCCAATAAAAATTGCACCAAAAAAAGCCATAATAAATACTGCGAATAAACTAAACCCAGCCATATCAACCGACTTACCACTTTTGATAATGTCTTTCGGCAAGAATTTTTCACTTATAATAATAGTAATAATCCCAACAGGTACATTAATCCAAAATATATAAGGCCAAGAAAATTGTGAAAGAATTAAACCGCCAATACCGGGACCAGCAATTGAACCTAGCGAAACAAACGCACCAATCGAACCCAATGCTCTTCCACGCTCTTTAAATGGAAAAACTTCTGTGATGATCCCTGAATTAGTTGCCATTGTCATACTAGAACCGAATCCTTGGACAATACGGGCAAACAAAAGAAAAGCCAATGAGTGGTTAAATCCACATAATAAAGACCCAATTGTAAAAATCACGGTACCGATTCGATAAACTTTAATTTTGCCAATGCTATCGCCAATTTTACCGAACAACAATAAACAAGAACAAACAATCATTAAATAGATTGAAACGATCCACTCTGATTGATTCATCGGAACATTCATATCCTTAGAAATCGTCGGTAAGGCAATATTTACGATACTTGCATCTAATGTTGACATAAAAGTAAACATCGCCACCGAGACCAAAATCCACCAACGATTTTTTTGTACAACAGGATTTTCTTGAAAACTATTCACTGATTCCATATACTTCATCTCCTTAAAAATGTAAACAGTCCTTTAATATCATACTCTTTTTTTTGAAAAAATGTCAGTGAAAAAACACTGAAAATTAGTGGAGAACTCATTTTTATTGATAAACGGACGTCATCCATCTCTGATTGTTTAAGAACTGTTATACTAAATTGAGATTAACTGTACTAAAATCTTTGCTTTTTTGTTATACTTTTTAATAGAGCCAATTGACATGAAAGAAGTTACTGTCCTGATTAGGATAGATTTGTTTAGAATTAAGACAGATATCAATGAGATCAAGAAATTTGAAAACGCCGTCAGATAAATAGAAGGCTGTAGTAAATGTTTAGACGCATAAGGAACAACTGAAATAGGAGGACGTTATGGCTACAAAGCATGATCAAATTTTAAAGTATATAGAAGGATTGCCAATTGGTGATCGTATTTCGGTTAGAAGTATTGCCAAAAATCTTGGTGTGAGTGAAGGAACTGCCTACCGAGCGATTAAAGACGCTGAGAATATTGGTTTAGTTTCAACGATTCAACGAGTCGGTACTATTCGGATTGAGCGAAAATTAAAAAAACATATTGAAAAACTAACTTTTGGCGAGGTTGTACGAATTATTGAGGGCGATGTCCTAGGCGGATCAGCTGGTTTGGATAAAGTCTTAAACAAGTTTGTTATTGGAGCAATGACCGAAAAAGCGATGACACGCTACATTACTCCTGGGTCTTTAATGATTGTTGGGAATCGCCAAGGTGTTCAAAAATTGGCTTTGGAAAATGGTGCAGCTGTATTAATTACGGGTGGTTTTGACACTGAAAATGAAATTGCTGAGTTGGCAGATGAACTTGGAATGCCGGTTTTAAGAACGACTTACGATACATTTACAGTAGCCACAATGATTAATCGCGCTTTAAGCGATCAGTTGATTAAAAAAGATATTATGCTTGTTAGCGATATTTATACAACGCTTGAAAAAACCAATTATTTATATACAACGAATACTATTGCTGATTATCAAAAATTATCTGAAAAAACGCAGCATTCTCGTTTTCCTGTTGTAAATAAAAGCTTAAGATTAGTTGGGATTGTTACAGCAAAAGATGTTCTAGGAAAAAATGAAACATTGATGATGGATAAAGTCATGACGAAAGATCCAATTGTGGTCAAAAAAATGATGAGTGTAGCTAGTGTTAGTCATCAGATGATCTGGGACGGATTAGAAGTGATGCCAGTTGTCGAAGATGATTTATCTTTAGTCGGTTTTGTTTCTAGGCAAGATGTGATGAAAGCAATGCAACTGGTTCAGCGGCAGCCGCAAATTGCTGATACGATTTCTGACCAAATTTCAGGTGAAGTGATGCCGATTGAAGAGCGGATAGAAGGCAGCAAAGCAGATGAGCCTCATTTTAAATTTACAGTTGCACCACAAATGGTAAACAGTGTTGGGACAATTTCCTTTGGTGTATTGAGTGAAATTATTGCAAATGTGACCCAACGGACAATGATTACTAATCAGCGCAGAAATGTATTAATTGAACAAATGAGTCTTCATTATTTACGATTGATTCAGTTAGAAAGTGAATTAGATATTCGTCCACGAGTAATGGAAATCGGGCGTCGTTCGGCAAAATTAGATATTGAAGTCTATTTAGAAAATGCATTAGTTGCCAAAGCGATTGTTGTTTGCCAAGTGATGGAGCGGACTTAGGAGGAAGTAAAATGAATGTTACAGATCAAATTTTAACTGAAATTAAAGCATATCAAACGATTATTATTCATCGACATCAAAGACCTGATCCAGATGCATTAGGTTCCCAAGTTGGACTTGCTGAGATTTTGAGAACTAGTTTTCCTGACAAAGATATTTATCAAGTTGGCGGACCAGTTGAAGGTTTGGAATTTTTAGCGTTAATGGATGAGGTAGCTGATGATGTTTACCAAGGTGCATTAGTGATAGTCACCGACACCGCAAATTCTCCAAGAATAAGTGATGATCGCTATACTTTAGGAGCTAAGTTAATTAAAATTGACCATCATCCTAACGACGAACCCTATGGTGATCTAGTTTGGGTGAACACTGAAGCCAGCAGCTGTAGTGAAATTATTTATGATTTTTATAATCATCATCAAGATGAATTAGTGCTGAATGATGCAGCGGCTCGCCTTTTATATGCTGGAATTGTTGGAGATACGGGACGTTTTTTATATCCTGCTACCACTTCACACACGTTAAAAGTTGCAGCTGAATTGATGAGCTATGATTTTAATCCAACAGATTTAAATCGGGAATTAGAGCAAATTCCAATGAGTGTAGCAAAATTAGCAGGTTATGTTTATCAAAATATTGAAGTTGATCAAAATGGTGCTGCAAAAGTCATTTTACCGCAATCATTGCTATCTGAATATGGAATTGTCGATTCAGAAACGGCAGCGATTGTTTCGTTACCAGGCGTGATTGATGAAGTTCTTGCTTGGGGTATTTTTGTGCAACAACCTGAAGGATATTACCGTGTGAGATTGCGTTCTAAAGGACCAGTGATTAATGAGTTGGCAAAAAAACATCATGGTGGAGGACATCCTCTAGCTAGCGGTGCTAATGCTAAAAACCTGGACGAAGTTGCAGAAATATATCAAGAAATCCAACAATTATGCAAAAATCATAAAAAATAATTCATGAAAGTGTTTACAACGTCATCTTCGTCCGATATACTTTACTTAGTTGAATAACGGATAGTGATTGTTTCAGTACAAGCTAAACCTAGTTATGCCAGATCATTTATTTGGTATAGTTAGGTTTTTCTTTTTGAAGACGGTTGGTCTATTGTTTAACAAAAAAGGAAATGATAGAGGAGAGAATAGGATGAAAATGAAAAAAATGGTTGTTGGTGTAGCAATGATGGCGCTGGTATTGGCTGGATGTAGCAGTGGGACAGCTAATGAAGAGAAAAAAGCAGAAACAAAACCGAAAGAAAGTTCTGAGGTTGTTATTTACTTGGCTAGACATGGTAAAACAATGCTAAATACAGTAGATCGTTCTCAAGGCTGGATTGATGCACCATTAACCCCTGCTGGCGTTGAAGTTGCAGAACAATTAGGCAAAGGTCTGACGGATGTAACTTTTGATAAAGTCGTAACAAGCGATAGCGGGCGCGCTATTGAAACAGCTGAACTTGTCTTAAAAAATAATGGGCAGGAAGATCTAATCAAAGCGATGACCAAAGATAAACGTTTAAGAGAATACAATTTTGGTACGTATGAAGGACAAATGAATGAAGATATGCAAGCAGCGGTAGCCAAAGTTAAAGGTCAAAGCTATGAAGAATACAGTGAGTGGATGAAAGAAGTTGGTTTTTACAAAGGGATTATTGACTTTGCAGATATTTTATCTGATTTAGATAAGAAAAATGTTGAACCTGGAGTGAATTGGCCTGCAGAAGATAGCCAGACAATTGTAACTCGTTTAACAGAAGGTTTAGATGATCTTGTAAAGGATGCGCAAAAAGAAGGTGCCAAAAATGTTCTTGTCGTTTCGCATGGAATGAGTATTATCACTTTACTAGGTGAATTAGATGCAAAGGCTGATTTACCGGATGGTGGGTTAAAGAATGCTAGTGTCTCTAAAGTAACGTATAAAGATGGTAACTATACAATTGATAGTGTGAATGATCTTTCGTATGTTGAAAAAGGAGCAGAAAGCAAATAAACATTGACGGACTGATTTAATTTCAGGCTTTTAACTAGGGCTTTCCTTTCATCTGGAAGTGCGATAGAATGAGATGACAATAGTTTAAAGGAGAATCTAAATGGAAAATTTACCAAGTTGCCCAGAATGTGGCTCAACCTATACTTATGAGGATCGCGGCATGATCATTTGCCCAGAATGTGGACATGAGTGGTCACCAGCGGAGTCAAAAGAAGAAGTGGCGGCTGCCATTAAAGACTCAAACGGCAATATTTTAGCTGATGGTGATAATGTAACAGTCATCAAAGACTTGAAAGTCAAAGGTGCGAGCGGCGCAATCAAGCAAGGAACGAAAGTTAAAGGTATTCGTTTAGTTGTAGATGCAGCGGATGGACATAATATTGATTGTAAAGTTGACGGATTTGGTCCGATGAAATTGAAATCTGAATTTGTGAAGAAGAATTAGACTAAAAGAGTGGGACAATAATCAGAATTTTTCTGACAATTGTCCCTTTCTTGATTTTCCGCTGATTTTACGTATTTTCCCGAAACGAATGAACTCTTTTCACCCCACGCCAAAGATTCACAATCGCTAACACACCACCCAAAAACAAAGGCAGCCACAACCATTCTGGTGAATAACCTAATTGATTCAATTGCTCAGTAGAGTGGTTATCTTCCAAAGTCCACAAACCTTGTAAAACCTGAAAACTAAACGCCATCATAAAAGTGGCAATCAATAAGAGTACAAAACCAATATAGTGAAGTTTACTTTTTTTTCGAATAATAGCAAAAATAATATATAAAAACACCAGAAAAGCTGGAACACCAAACGCAAAATATGGATTTAACATATCAAAACCTCCTGACCTAAAATACAAAATTAACTACTGTAATCATACTGCAAATTGATCTAATTGCAAAATATATATTTTTGATAAGAATTCAACTTTTTGAAATGACAAACCTGTTTTTTTCCTCTAAACTAAAAAGTGAGGGAGTGAAACAAGATGTCAGCTTATGCAGAACCAATCAAAACAGCAATGCTTATTTTTCCGTTTTTAGCATTTGCAGTATCTTTTATTTTTATTATCTATGAATATCGAAAATATGGCACTTTTTTATTTAGGAAAGCACTAATACTTTATTCCTTTGTTTTTTACTTACTGTGTGCTTATTTTTTGGTTATTTTACCATTACCGCCGCGTGATGAAGTGGCCCAATACACGAGTCAAATAATCGAACTACGGCCCTTTTATTCAATTGTTCATTTTTTAGATGAAACGGTTTTGAATATTCATGATCCTAGTACCTTCGTCCCAGCGTTAAAACAAGGAGTAGTGTTAGAGCCGCTTTTTAATGTATTATTGTTAGTACCTTTTGGTGTTTATCTGCGCTACTTTTTTAAGCTATCTTTTAAAAAAGTTATTTTGGCTAGTTTTTTGCTATCATTATTTTTTGAGTTGACTCAATTAACTGGACTATATTTTATTTACCCAAGACCCTATCGCTTAGCCGATGTCAATGATTTAATCAATAATACACTTGGCGGGATTGTCGGTTATGCAGTGACGCCGATGTTGACCTTTTTATTTCCTAGTAGAGATGAATTGGATCAAGCCGCCTATAAAAAGGGGCAATCAGTTAGTCTATACAGACGTTTGGCAGCTTTCTTGATTGATTGGTTCGTGATTGGTATTGTTCAAATGATTCTGATGATCTTAGCCAATTTAATTCCTTCCTATCGAGCGTGGTTTGCAGGTTATTCAGAGTTAGAAAATCGACTTTGGTTTTTCATCATGGTCTTTCTAGTCTTTATGTTGATGCCGACATTCACTAATGGCAAAACGCTTGGTAAAAAAATTGTCCGTATTCAAGTAGTTGAGGAAGGTCGTGAGAAAATCCGTTTTAGAGCATTGTTTGTTCGTTATGGCTATCTGTATTTTGTTTATGGTTTGATAACTACTTACATGAGTGATTCAGCGGACTTACTGAATTCAAGTAATCGGATGCTGCAGCTGGTCAGTTTAATGTTATTTTTATTCTGTGCTTTATTACTGGGTTTGTTTATACTCAATGTGCTAGTTGTATTAATTCGGCGGAAAAGACGATTGTTTTATGAAAATGCCAGCCATACGTATACGATCAGTACAATAAAAAGAGAAGAAAATGCAGAAAACGACTAAGGAATTTTGATTTTTATGTTATAATGCATGAGGACTTACACAACAAGTTTGAAAGAGGTGAGGAAAATGAGTTCATTTAAACAATTTCAGTTCAACGACTTTATTATGAACGCATTAGCAGATAAAGGGTTTGAACAGCCGACAGAAGTACAAGAAAAACTGATTCCAGTGATTAAAAAAGGAAAAAGTGTGATTGGGCAATCACAAACTGGTAGTGGAAAAACCCATACTTTTTTATTACCATTAATGAATAAAATTAATCCTCAACTAGATGAAGTACAAATTGTGATTACAGCACCTAGTCGAGAATTAGCCAATCAAATCTATCAAGAAGCCATTCAAATTGGTAAATTTAGCCAACCTGAGATTCGTGTGACAAATTTTGTCGGCGGAACGGATAAACAACGCCAAATTTCGAAATTAAAAAACCAACAACCTCATGTGGTGATTGGTACTCCAGGACGAATTTTAGATTTGATGAATGAACAGGCATTAAAAGCACATACAGCTTTTGCTTTTGTTGTTGATGAGGCAGATATGACCTTGGATATGGGCTTCTTAGAAGAAGTGGATCAAATTGCTGGTCGTTTGCCGGATCGCTTACAAATGCTGGTTTTCTCTGCAACGATTCCTGAAAAGTTAAAACCTTTCTTGAAAAAATATATGGAAAATCCTGTTGTAGAACATATTAAACCTAAGAATATCATCTCTGAAACCATCGATAATTGGTTGATTTCTACTAAAGGAAAAGATAAAAACCGTTTAATTTATCAACTATTGACGATTGGACATCCTTACTTAGCGATTGTTTTTGCCAACACAAAACAACGTGTGGATGAAATTACAGAGTATCTTAAAGGTCAAGGATTAAAAGTTGCGAAAATCCATGGCGATATTACACCTCGTGAGCGCAAACGTGTGATGCGTCAGGTTCAGGATCTAGAGTTTCAATATGTAGTGGCGACTGATTTAGCTGCTCGCGGAATTGATATTGAAGGGGTTTCTCACGTGATTAATGCAGAAGTTCCTAGTGATTTGGATTTCTTTATTCACCGAGTCGGAAGAACGGGTAGAAATGGTTTAGAAGGAACAGCAATTACGCTATATTCACCAGCTGATGAAGAAGCGATTTCTGAAGTTGAGCAGTTAGGTATTGAGTTTCATCCAAAAGAAATCAAAGATGGCGAAATTGTTGATACCTATGACCGTAATCGTCGTACCAAGCGCGAAAAAAGTCAAGAAGTTTTAGATACTACGTTAGTTGGCTTAGTTAAAAAGAAAAAGAAAAAAATTAAGCCGGGCTATAAAAAGAAAATTGACCGTGCGATTTCCGAAAGTAACCGACAAAAACGGAAAGTTGAACGTCGTCAGCAAACGAGAACGGCTAGAAAATCGAAAAAAAATAGCAATAAATAAAAATCAGCAGCAAGATGTTTTATTCATCTTAGCTGCTGATTTTTTTTGACATTTTTACACATAGAATTCCGTCTTCCAAGTATTCATCAGAATGAATAGAATAACCTAAGTTTTCGTAAAACAAAATAGCAGAAGTTTCTGCTGAGAGTAGGCTAAACTGGCAGCCTTCATTAATCGCTTTTTGTTCCAATAATAATAGTAATTTTTTCCCAAAACCTTTTCCACGAAAATTCTTTTTTATACATAAGCGATCAGGTTGAATGGTTATGTCGTCTTTTTTTTGATAACGAATGGTTCCGATAACAAGAGAGTCTTCATAGGCAACAAAATAATTTCTATCAGATATATCTAATGAATCAAACTCATCTTGCGGTAATATACCTTGTTCCAGTACAAAAACCTCATAGCGTAAGGCGAAAGCTGCAGCTTGATGCCAGCGCTCACTGCCAAAGTGAATATGCATAGGTAACCTCCGGATAATATTTTTAAGAAATGGTACATTCAGTGGTATACTTAATCATAACAGATATTTTTGAAATGTACGAGGAGGGTTTTATGTGGACCTGTTTGAACAAATTGAATGGACAAATTGGAAAAAGTTGAAAGATCCTGAAAAAGAAGCATTACTGCAGCAATTATTAATGTATTTTGTTCCTCCGACGATGGAAGTTACTACGGTTGACTTGGTTGATTTTGAATTATACGGAATCAAATGTCGAACGTTTGAGCTGGAGTTAGATGGTGAATTATTTGTTTTTATACCGGGAAATACAGAGGCAATTCTTGGTTGGGATTTAGGAGCTGAAGGTTTGAGACCTCATGAACTATTGGGCTATGATTCAGATAAATTAGAGAGAAATACCTTTAAAACCTCGCTTACCAATGATGCGATCATTCCCTCGGATTCATGGGATGAAGAAGATGAACGCTATGATTTGGCTTCTTTAGAAGGTGTTTCTAATTATATAAATGATCGTACAACTCCGTTACGAAAGGTTGAAATTCCTGCAATGATTGTTCAGAAATATGCATTGCCGGCAGGGACGACGTTTTTAGGGATTTTTGATACGGTCTCTGGCACGTTTGAGGGAGAATTGGACCAATTTACGCCTTATGAAGAATCGATTTGTGAAAAGCTATTTCCTGTTTTAACCGCGGCTGAAAGTTTCCAATGGTCGTTCCCTAAGACAGTTTTAGAGGAAAATATGTATTATTTAGAATTTTTACCAGAATCTGATTATTATTTTGTCTATCATCACAAGGACTATACGCATGAATCATTAAAATTGGCGCTTAAAAGACAAGGCTTTGATTTGTTGACAGAAGATCAATGGGAATTTTCAGTTGGTGCAGGAACACGACGGTTATTTCGCTGGGGCAATGAATTACTGATTCAAGAAAATGAATCAGGTCGCCAAATTAAAGGGAAAATGAATGGTTCTAATATGTTCGGTTTATTAATTGATACGCAGCAAAAACGGTTTGAATTGACTGCTGACAAGGAAATTTCTAAACTTGGCTATATTCAGGAAGAGAAAGAAACGTTGATTGAAAAAATGTTGCCACTGTCAACTTATTTTCGTCCGAATCATTCAATTGAAACAGAGCAATTATTGGATCCAAATCTGTATAGTTACCGTAAGGCAATTATTATAGGAAAGTAAAAATTAGATACTTATTGACAATTGTGCAAAAAATCCTTATAATTCAACATGTCTGAAAGAAAATATAAACTAAAAAATGAAGATTAGAGACATTTCTCTTGGCTGAAAAGAAATGCTTTATTGTGTTTATATGCTCCCTTTCTATAAATGTGATAGAAATATCACCGCTACTCCAGCGTTAACTGGAGGCTTAAGAGGTAATGAATTCAAACGATGTTCATTGCAAACAAGGTGGTACCGCGTTTTTGTCGTCCTTGTATTGCAGTGGCATCGTTTTTTTATTGTTAACATTGAAAAAACAGAAAGAGGTTACGTAAAATGAAACAATTAACAAGCAGTCAAGTGCGTCAAATGTATTTAGACTTTTTTAAATCAAAAGGACATTCAGTTGAACCAAGTGCATCTTTAGTACCAGTAAATGATCCAACATTATTATGGATTAATTCAGGTGTAGCAACGTTAAAAAAATATTTTGATGGTTCGGTTGTTCCAGAAAATCCAAGAATTACCAACGCGCAAAAATCAATTCGAACGAACGATATCGAAAATGTTGGGAAAACAGCTCGTCATCATACAATGTTTGAAATGTTAGGGAATTTTTCTATCGGTGATTATTTTAAAAATGAAGCAATTCATTGGGCGTGGGAATTTTTAACATCTCCCGAATGGATGGCTTTTGATCCGGAAAAATTATATGTAACAGTTTATCCAAAAGATACAGAAGCTAAACGAATTTGGCATGAAGAAGTAGGCTTATCAATGGATCATATCATTGATATTGAAGATAATTTTTGGGATATTGGTGCGGGTCCTTGTGGTCCGGATTCAGAAATTTTCTATGATCGTGGTGAGTCATTTAATGATGTGGCTGAAGATGATCCGGAAAATTATCCTGGTGGTGAAAATGAACGTTATCTTGAAATTTGGAATCTAGTATTTTCTGAATTTAATCATCAAGCTGATGATACGTATGAACCTTTACCACATAAAAATATTGATACGGGCATGGGCTTAGAACGTATGGTTTCTATTGTTCAAGATGCGCCAACCAACTTTGAAACAGATTTATTTTTACCAATTATTGATGCAGTTGAAAAATTAAGCGGACAAGTAAAATACGGTCAAAACCCACAAACAGATATTTCGTTTAAAGTAATTGCTGACCATATTCGTGCGTTATCTTTTGCGATTGGTGATGGTGCTTTACCATCAAACGAAGGCCGCGGTTATGTATTACGTCGTTTATTACGTCGTGCCGTTATGCATGGAAAAAAATTAGGGATTAACGAAGCATTTTTATATAAATTAGTTCCAGTTGTTGGTGAAATCATGGTGAGCTATTATCCGGAAGTTTTACAACAAAAAGAATTTATTGAAAAAGTAGTCCGTACTGAAGAAGAACGTTTCCACGAAACAATTAATGAAGGTTTGGAAATCTTAAACGAAGTTATTGCTAAAGTTAAAACAGCTAACGAAGATACTTTGAACGGTAAAGACATTTTCAAATTATATGATACTTATGGTTTTCCGGTTGAATTAACAGAAGAAGTCGCTGAAGATGAAGGTTTAAAAGTTGACCATGCTGGTTTCGAGAAAGAAATGGAAGCCCAACGTGAACGCGCTCGTTCAGCTCGTAGCAAAGAAACGTCAATGGGAGTTCAATCAGCTGTTTTAACGGATATTAAAGTTGAAAGTAAATTTGTTGGGTATACAGAACTTGAAATCAACAGTCAGTTGTTAATCTTGTTAAAAGATGAAGAAATTGTTAGTGAACTTTCAGAAGGAACAGCACAATTGATTTTCGCTCAAACACCATTTTATGCTGAAATGGGTGGACAAGTTGCCGATCATGGAACAATTACTGATGAAAATGGAACGATTGTCGCACACGTAGAAAATGTTTTAAAAGCACCAAATGGTCAATTTTTACACACGGTCCAAATAACTGGGAAGTTAGCAGAAGGTGCAAATTATACATTGCATGTAGATGAAAAAATGCGTAATCGTATTTTGAAAAATCATACAGCTACTCATTTATTACACCGTGCATTAAAAGATATTTTAGGCGATCATGCGAATCAAGCAGGTTCACTAGTTGCTCCGGGACATTTACGTTTTGACTTTACTCACTTTGGACAAGTAACACCAGAAGAATTAGTTCAAATGGAAGCTATTGTTAATGAAAAAATCTGGGCAGCGATTCCAGTTGAAACGGTTGAGACTGATATTGATACAGCCAAAAACATGGGAGCAATGGCACTCTTCGGTGAAAAATATGGTAAAGAAGTCCGTGTTGTTAATATTGGTGGTTACTCAATCGAGCTTTGCGGTGGAACACACGTGAATAATACAGAAGATATTGGTATTTTCAAAATTGTTTCCGAATCAGGTATTGGTGCGGGCGTTCGTCGTATCGAAGCTGTGACAAGCAAAGAAGCTTATGAATTAATGAACGAAGAAGAAAAACAACTAAAAACAATTGCAAGTATTGTTAAATCACCACAATTAAAAGAAGTTGTTTCTAAAACAGAACAATTACAACAACAATTACGTGAATTACAAAAAGAAAATGAACAACTTGCAGGAAAATTAGCGAATCAACAAGCTGGAGATATTTTCAAAGATGTAAAAGAGGTTAATGGTACAACTTATATTGCAGCTCAAGTGAACGTAAAAGACATGAATCAATTACGTCAATTGGCTGACCAATGGAAACAAAAAGAATTATCTGATGTGCTGGTTTTAGCGACTGCACAAGAGGAAAAAGTTAGCTTATTGGCTGCTATGAGTAAATCAGCAAATGAAAAAGGTTTAAAAGCTGGTGATTTGATTAAAGCAATTGCGCCGAAAGTTGGCGGCGGCGGTGGCGGTCGTCCAGATATGGCGCAAGCTGGCGGTAAAAATCCGGCTGGAATTTCAGATGCCTTAAATGAAGTTGATAGCTGGTTATCAAAGTAAATAAACCAAGATAAATGAAAGCGAAAAAGCAAAACAGAGTTGTGTTTTGTTTTTTCGTTTTTTTTACGTTCAAAGTCCTAATTCTTTCTTTTTTTTCATTTTGTTGTTAGATTTATTTTATAGTCATATTCATTTAATTTTAATAACCCATTGGAAGAAGGGCAGATACCTGTATTAATAAGTAAATTTTCAAAGAAGATATTATCAGGAAAATAGTTCGTTACTTAAAAATAAAGCAGTGTATACGCTTTTGAAAGGGGGCAGGGTGTTATTATCACACCCGTTGACAATGAAAACAGAAATGCTTGCGATGATCTTAGCAGGGGGACAAGGAACACGTTTAGGTAAATTGACTAAAAACATTGCAAAACCTGCAGTTCCTTTTGGCGGTCGATACCGAATTATTGATTTTACATTGAGTAATTGTGTGAATTCAGGGATAAAAAATGTAGGTGTCGTTACGCAATATCAACCTCTGGCATTAAATAATCATATTGGAAATGGTGCTAGTTGGGGATTAGATGGGATTGATTCTGGGGTCACTATTTTACAGCCGTATTCTAATGCAAATGGAGAAAAATGGTTTGAAGGAACAGCACATGCGATCTCACAAAATATTTCGTATATCGATCAAATGAATCCAAAGTATGTTTTAATTCTCTCTGGGGACCATATTTATAAAATGAATTATGAAAAAATGCTAAAGGAACATATTGCGAATCAAGCGACTTTAACGGTTGGTGTCATCGAAGTACCGATTGAAGAAGCATCACGGTTTGGCATAATGAATACAGATGAACAAGATCGTATCATTGAGTTTGATGAAAAACCAGCTGAACCCAAAAGTAATTTAGCCTCAATGGGAATCTATATTTTCAATTGGGATTGTTTAAGAAATATTTTGGTGAACGGCGATTCCACAGACGGTCAAATGCTGGATTTTGGTAAACACGTGATTCCTTCTTATCTTAAAGCAGGAGAAAAAGTGTATGCTTATCGCTTTAAAGGCTACTGGAAAGACGTGGGAACCATTGATTCTTTATGGGAAGCTAGTATGGAATTTATTAAGCCGGAAAATGATTTGCATATGAGAAATAAAAATTGGCGGATCTTTTCTAAAAATACAATTTCACCCCCTCATTTCATTACAAAAACAGCTTCTGTTAGTCAATCGCTGATAGTCGATGGCTGTTATGTAGCTGGGTCAATTAAGAATACGATTCTTTCGACAGATGTACACATTTCTGAAGGTGCAGTTATTGAAAATAGCTTGATTATGTCAGGTGCAAAAATCGGTGAAAATGTAACAGTTAAAAATGCGATAATCGGTGAAAATGCAGTAATTGAAGCTGGTTTAACAGTCTACAAAGAAGACGAAATTGAAGTTGTCGGCTATGCTGAAGTGAGAGGAGCGAAAAACGATGAAAGCCAATAATATTTGTGCGATTTTAGGAAATGTTCCCCGTTTTGATGGATTATTGCCGTTAACAGAAAACCGACCGTTGGACACTTTACCCTTTGATTGTAAATACCGTTTAATCGATTTTCCGCTATCAAGTATTGCTAATGCCAATGTTCATTCTATGTTTATGGTGTTTAATGAAGGCGAAACTCGTTCGCTCTTCGATCATATCGGTGGCGGAAAAGAATGGAATCTGGATTCAGTTCAAAATAGTTTTTTTATCTATTTTCACCAAGACTTTTTAAAACAAAAAAAAGAAGGCTTACCTTACTATGCATCAATTATAGATTATCTTGAGAAATCAGAAGCTGAGTATACTGTTTTTCTTGGCAGTAATATGCTATGTGCAATTGATTTACGTGATGTTCTAAAATTTCATGAACAGAAAAAAAATCAACTAACAGTTGTGTATAAAAAGACCGATCGTGGTACTGTGTCATTAAAAGATTATGTTGTGGATATAACAGAATCAGAAACTGCTCAAAATGTTCAATTGTTTGATGAACAAGACAAAGCCGAAACATTTAATCTATGTATGGATATTTATTTAGTTCAAACTAAATGGTTAATTGAGCAACTAGAAATTGGGCAGCAAAATGATAGTCCAATTAATATTCAAAAGTATTTAAGATCGAAAATTGGAGAAGTAGAGACTTCGGCCTATGAGTATACTGGATACTTGGCTAATATTTATGATCTGCAGTCCTATTTTAAAGCGAATATGGATATGCTGGAACAAAAAAACTATCAGTCTCTTTTATATTCAAATCAAAAAATTTATACAAAACTAAAAAATGAAGTGCCAACCTACTATTCAGAAGAGTCAAAAATAAAAAATAGCCAATGTGCAACAGGTTGTATTATCGAAGGTAGTTTAGAAAATAGTTTAGTTTCAAGAAGAACCAGTGTTAAAAAAGGTGCATCAATTAAGCATGCTATAATTATGTCCAGTGCGACTATTGGTGAGAATGCAAAAGTGGAATATGCTATTTTAGATAAAAATGTCACCGTAGAAGCTGGTGTAACAATCTGTGGAACTCCTGAATTTCCAGTGATTATTGAAAAAGGTCAAACAGTTTCTAAGGATGTGCTTGGAGGGATCGACGAATGAATGTCTTTTTTGCATCGGCAGAATGTGCTCCTTTTTTTAAAACAGGAGGATTAGGTGATGTGGCGGCTTCGTTGCCCAAAGCATTAGCCAAAAAAGCAACAGATATTTCGGTGGTTTTGCCATATTTCACAAAAATGCCCGAAATATACCAATCACAATGCCAAACACTTTGTAATTTTACAGTAGAGGTTGGCTGGCGAAAACAAAGCTGTCAAGTTAAGCAATTAAAACAAAGCAGTGTTACGTATTACTTTATCGAAAATGCCTATTATTTTGATCGCGAAAATCTATATGGGTATGGTGATGATGGCGAACGTTTTGCTTTCTTTTCTTTGGCAATCATTGAAATGATCAACAAACTGGAATTACAGCCAGAGATTATTCACGTAAATGATTTTCATACAGCGATGATTCCATTTTTGTTAAAAGAAAAATATGCAGCAATCAAAAATTTTCAATCGATACGTACAATTTTAACAATCCATAATATTGAATTTCAAGGGAATTTTGCTAAAGAAAGCTTACCTGATTATTTCGGAATTCCTTTGGAACCATATACGGATAGAAAAGAACTTTTCAGTGATGGGCTTAATTATCTTAAAACAGGTATTTTATTTGCAGATCATGTGACAACGGTTAGTCCGACATATGCCAAAGAGATTCAAACTCAAGAATTTGCTTTTGGTTTAGATCGGATATTAAGTTATCGAAAAAATAAGTTAAGCGGGATTTTAAATGGCATTGATTATGAACTGAATAACCCTGAAACAGATCAAGCAATTCCCGCACCGTATTCAGTTGATAATTTAGCGGACAAAAAGAAAAATAAGCAAGTATTACAAGAAAAAATGAATCTGCCAGTTAGGGATGAAATTCCACTGATTGGCATTGTTAGTCGATTGACTGCTCAAAAAGGTTTTTTGCTCGTATTAGATGAACTAGCTGAAATTCTTGATAAAGATGTTCAATTAGTGCTGCTAGGAACAGGTGACAAGGAAATCGAACGGTCTTTCCAGCAATTTGCTGAGCGTCATCCTGACAAGTTTAAAGCGAACATTACTTTTGATGTAGATCTTGCACAATTGATCTATGCTGGAGCGGACTTATTCCTAATGCCATCAAAAAGCGAACCTTGTGGCTTGTCGCAAATGCTGGCAATGCACTATGGAACACTTCCTATTGTTCATGAAGTCGGTGGTTTAAAAGATACAGTCATTCCATTTAATCCCATTGCAAAATCAGGAACAGGATTTGGCTTTACTAAATTTGATACAGCTGATTTAATAAAAAGTATTCAAGCGGCGATTGATTTATATTGGCAAAATCAAGAAGTTTGGCAAATTCTGATGAAAAATGCCATGGAGAAAGATTTTAGCTGGGAAAAATCCAGTCGTTTATATCTGGATCTTTATCAAAAAGCTATCTCCAGTTGACGAATAAACAAATTATTTGTATAATTTCTATGAGTATTGAATAACCAAAGAAAATAACTTTGAGGTGTTTTTTGTGAGTGTAAGTATCTAACTTAAGGAAATGAATAACTGAAGAAAAAATGACCAGAAGCATGGTTTCTTTAGTGTACCTAAGTTTGATGCCTATCTTAACTCATAAAATTAGTAGATAAACCTTTTTTACTATATCTATTTATTGATGATTGAGCGATGAGGGAAACTTCATCGTTTTTTATTTTTATTTTGTGTTCATCAATAAAAGGTTATTCAACAAGGTGGGTATCTCTATAAAGAAGGAGATACAAAATGAATAAACAAACATATGAAAAAACACAATTTAACCAAATAAAAGAAAAACTAATAAGCTATGCTATTAGCTCTTATGGAAAAGAAAATATTCGTAAGTTACAACCGAGTAGCCGCTTGGATGTTGTTCAAAAACGCCTGCAAGAAACTGCTGAAGCTAAAGCTTTATTGATGGCTAATTTACATGTTCCTTTTATGGGCTTAAATGCAATTGAGCACTTAACACAGCAAGTCGAAAAAGGCTTTATTTTAGAACCAGGTGAACTTGTTAATTACGCTGACTTTTTAAGAAGCAGCCGTTTAATCCAGAACTTTATGCAGAAAAATCAGTTTATCACACCTCTTTTGGCTAAATACAGCGAAACATTACAGGTTTTTCCTGCTATTGAAGATGAAATCTATCAAACGATTCGAAACAATCAGGTTGATACGGATGCCAGTCGAGAACTTCGTAAAATTCGCCGCGGGATACAAGAATGTGAAAAAGAAATTGAAAGCAAACTAAATTCATTCATTCGAAATGCACAAAACAAACCTAAAATCCAAGAAGCAATCGTAGTGAAGAAAAATGATCGTTTTACGGTACCTATTAAAGCAACATACAAAAATCAAATTTCAGGAACGATTGTGGAAGCTTCATCAAAAGGAACGACAGTATTTGTTGAACCAACTTCTGTAACGAAATTGAACGATAAATTGTATCAATTAAAAATGGAAGAAGCGACCGAAGTTTACCAAATTTTATCAACCTTAACAGGTTTGATTTCTGAGCAAATGGTACTAATTCAAGGGAACTTAGAAGTTGTTGCTCAGTATGATATGATTTTCGCTCGAGCAAAATATAGTCGGGAAATCAACGGTATAGAACCAAAAATCAATCAAGAGGGTGTTATCAAATTTGTTAATGTTCGTCATACTTTATTAGGTGAGAAAGCTGTGCCGCTGAATTTAACTTTAGGAGACGATTATCGAGGTCTAACAATCACCGGTCCAAATGCTGGTGGGAAAACGGTCGTCTTAAAAACAGTTGGTTTGATTTCCTTACAAACGATGATAGGGATGCAAATAACAGCAGATGAAGGAACAAATATTAGTATTTTTGATCAAATTTTTGTCGATATTGGTGACCAACAAAGTTTAGAGAATGCTTTAAGTACTTTTTCAGGTCATATGCAAAATATTTCAGAAATTTTGACTCAAACCAAAAAGAATAGCTTAATTCTACTAGATGAAATCGGTAGTGGAACAGAGCCGAATGAGGGAGCTGCCCTAGCGATTGCGATTATGGAAGCTTTCTATCAAAAAGGTAGCATCCTGATAACGACAACACATTATGGCGAAATTAAACGCTATTCTGAACAACATGAAGATTTTACCACTGCTGCAATGGCCTTTGACTCAGAAAATCTTACACCAAAATATCAATTAATTTTAGGTGAAACAGGTGAAAGTAACGCATTTTGGATCGCCAATAAAATGCAACTGAATCCGAACGTAGTTCAACAAGCGCAACAGTATTTAAAAACTAGAGAATATAATACTGCAAAAAAACAGTATGTGTTAATTCAACCAAAAGACAAAGAGCCAGCGAACTATCCCAGTTACGAAAAAGGTGATCGTGTTTTCTGGACAGAAAAGAAACAAATCGCTTTAGTTTATGAAGAAACCGAACTATCAAATGATGTGATTATTTATTTAGATCAAGAAAAAATTAAAGTGCATAAACGACAACTTAAATTAGAAAGCAGTAATAAAGATTTATATCCATCCAACTATGATTTAGATTCATTATTTGAAGATTTCCATGAACGGAAAAAGCGTAAAGACTTGGAACGTGGTTCGAAAAAAGCACACAAGAAATTAAAAAAAGAAATGCTTGAGAGACAACTAGCACAAAATCAAAATAAGCACTAAGGAACTTTTTAAAGCGTAGAAACAATTGAAATTTTGTTTGTTTTTACGCTTTTTTTATTTTAATAACACTTCTTCAGGTTTCAACGTTTTCTTCCCAATTTTTCAATGGTATAATGATTTCGGAGGAATGTAGCAGATGAATGAAAATCAATTATCAAAACGTTTAAATCGAGTAGGTGAATTTGTACCGGAGCAAAGTCGTTTAGCCGATATTGGCTCGGATCATGCTTATTTACCAGTCGCGTTAGTTTTACAAAATAAGATCCCATTTGCTCTTGCAGGTGAAGTGGTTAAAGGCCCATTTGAATCAGCCCAAAAACAAGTGAGAAAAAATGGATTAGAACAGCAAATTATCGTCCGATTAGCTGATGGATTGGATGCAGTGGAGAAAGATGATAACATTACTGCAGTAACCATTTGCGGTATGGGCGGCTCCTTGATTCGTGATATTTTAGATGCTGGCTGGAACAAGCAGCGTTTAAATGGAACTGAGCAATTAATTTTACAACCAAATATAGGCGAAAAAACATTGCGAGAATGGCTGACAGTTCATGGCTATACAATTTTGGAAGAAGATATTTTAGAAGAAAATAATAAAATATATGAAATTATCGTAGCAGCTAGAAAAGCAACACGGATTGCTTATTCAGAAAAAGAAAAACTGTTCGGTCCCTTTCTTATGCAGCAAAGATCAACAATTTTCAAAAAAAAATGGCAGCGAGAATTAAAACAGCGTGAGCATATTTTAGCTCAATTAACCCAAGCTGCTGGCGATCAGGAAGCAAGACAAGAACAACTTAAACGCGAAATTAATGAGATTAAGGAGGTTTTAGTTGATGAGTCTTAACGGCAACGAATTTATTCGTCATTTTGAAAATTATTGTCCCCAATGGTTGGCAGAAACAGGTGATCCAGTCGGTCTGCATATTGGAACCTTGAATAAAGACTTGAAGCGTGTTTTAGTCACATTAGATGTTCGTCCAGAAGTGGTTGCTGAGGCAATTGAAAAACAAGTCGATTTGATTATTGCTAAACATCCACCAATTTTTAGACCTGTAAAACGGTTAGAGACGGATGATTTACAAACGAGGATGTATGCTGATTTACTGAAACATAATATTGCGGTTTTTGCTGCGCATACGAATATGGATATCATTAATGATGGTTTGAATGATTGGTTTTGCGAGTTATTAGAAATTAAAAATACTACGTACTTAACCAAAACGCATACAATTCCATATAAAAAATTAGAAGTTTTTGTACCTGTTGATGATGCCCCTAAGATGCGTCAGGAACTGGGAAAAGCTGGTGCTGGTAAACAAGGAAATTATAAAAATACCAGTTATTCGCTTGTTGGTAATGGTCGCTTTACACCAACCGTTGGAGCTAATCCAACAATTGGTGAAATCGATCAAGAAGAAATAGTTCAAGAAACAAAAATCGAAGTTATTTTTCCAGAAACGATCCAAGCGAACGTTATCGAGGCAATGTTAAACGCACATCCATATGAGGAACCTGCGTATAATGTGCAACTAATTGAAAATCATGTAGAAACATATGGTTTAGGTCGGGTTGGAACCTTAGAAAAGCCGCTATCTTTAAAAGAATTTACAGCGATTGTTAAGGAAAAATTTGATTTAGATGGTTTGCGACTAGTTGCTGAGGATGAATCTAAACAAATTCAACGTGTGGCAATCTGTGGCGGCAGCGGAGAAAAATTTTTCCGTGATGCTTTAAAAAAACAAGCAGATGTCTATATTACAGGAGATGTTTATTATCACACTGGACATGATATGTTGACAGAAGGTTTAGCTGTGATTGATCCAGGTCATTATATTGAGCAATTGTGTAAACCAAAATTAGTCGAAAAGTTTAATCAATGGAAGCAAGAGAATAATTGGGATATTATTTTTATAGAGTCTGAAATTAATACAAATCCATTTAAATTTAGATAAAAAGAAAGAAGGAATTTCGTTATGTATGAAAATCTACTACCTCGTTTTTTACGCTATGTCAAAACAGAAACTCGCTCTAATCCTAAAAGTACAACAACTCCATCAACACAAACACAAGTTGCTTTTGCACAGACCTTAAAAAAAGAACTTGAAGATTTGGGTATGAGCGATGTCGTTTATAACGAGTCTAACGGTTTCGTAATTGCTACGTTGCCTAGTAATACAGATAAAGATGTTCGTTCAATGGGCTTTATCGCTCATATGGATACAGCTGATTTTAATGCTGTTAATGTAAATCCGCAAATTATTGAAAATTATGATGGGGAATCAACAATTAAATTAGATAAAGACGGTAAATTTACTTTAAATACAACCGATTTTCCTAATTTGAAAAACTATCAAAATCAAACTTTAATCACAACAGATGGAACGACACTACTTGGAGCAGACGATAAATCTGGAATTGCTGAGATTATGACAGCGATGGAAATTCTAATTAAAAATCCAACTATTAAACACGGAACAATTCGGGTTGCTTTTGGACCAGATGAGGAAATCGGCGTTGGTGCTGATAAATTTGATGTGGATCAGTTTAATGTTGACTTTGCGTATACAATGGATGGTGGTCCAGTAGGTGAATTACAATATGAAACGTTTAATGCCGCTCAAGCAGATGTTACCATTCAAGGGAAAAATGTTCATCCGGGAACAGCAAAAAATACGATGATTAATGCTCTGCAAGTAGCAATTGATTTTCACAACCATTTACCACAAGAAGAAGTTCCTGAAAAAACAGATGGTTATCAAGGATTTTTCCATTTAGCTCAATTGGCTGGTGCACCTGAAGAAGCGCAAATGACCTATATTATCCGCGATCATAATCGTGAAAAGTTTGAAGAGCGTAAAGAACTGATTACAGCAATCCAAACAAAATTGAATCAAAAATTCGGTCAAGAACGCGTTCAAATCAATTTATACGACCAATATTATAATATGGGGGAAATTATTGAGAAGGATATGAGTATCATTGAGCTGGCTAAACAAGCAATGATCGAATTAGACATTGAACCTTTGATTGAACCAGTTCGCGGTGGTACCGATGGTTCTAAGATTTCTTATTTAGGAATACCGACACCAAATATTTTTGCTGGTGGTGAAAATATGCATGGTCGTTTCGAATTCGTTTCTTTACAGTCCATGGAAAAAGCAACGGATGTCATTGTAAAGATTGCTGAGTTAAATGCTAAATAATTGCTTTCGATAGTAAAAAAAGCAAATAGGGAGTAAAGTTACAAGTAGTAGCTTACTTCCTATTTTTACGGAAATTCTAGCTTGTAGGAGGGAAACGATGGAAAATGTCATGATTTTATTTAATGAAACTTCAGGTAAAGATAAAGGCAAAGAATTGGCAGAAAAATTTGTTGACTATGCCAAAGATCAGGGTCGTTCGGAAATTCATTTTTTATTAGAACAAGTTGGACCAGATTGTGATAGCCAAAAAACAGTTGAAAAAGCCAAACAAGAGCAAGTGGATACTCTGATTTTTATTGGTGGTGACGGCACAATTAATCATAATATTGCCGATTTTAAAGATGAACTAGCAGATCTAAAAGTTGGTTTATTACCTGGTGGAACAGTAAATAATATGGCTAGAGTTTTAGGTATACCACTTAAATTTGAAGATGCCGCAGCAGTAATTTTAGCTGAACATACACGCAAGATCGATTATGGAATGATTAATAATCAAGTGATTGTCAGCACAATGACTATTGGCATTTTGGCTGATACAGCTGCACGAATTAGTCAGAAAGAAAAGCAAAAATATGGAAAATTAATTTTTGTAAAAAACTTTTTTAAATTGTTAGCGAAGAAAAAACGTTATCGATTAGCAATTACTACAGAGAAAGAACAATGGCAGGGAAAAACACAGTTAGTAACGGTTACTATGACTAATTCAGTGGGAGGCTATACAAATTTTGATGATTCAGCTTCACCGGATGATGGTTTATTTCATGTAACAATTTTGCCCAAACTAAACTTTTTTAAATTAGCTTTTTATTTACCTAAAATCATCTTAGGCAAGATTTATGAAATTCCAGGCTTGAAATATATGACCGCTACAGATATCGCGATAAAAAGTACAAAAGGTAAAAAAATAGGGACACGCGTTGATGGAGATCCCAGTGAAGATTTACCTATTAATATGAAAGTTGTGAAACATGGGGTGACGGTTTTTGCTCCTGAATAGTAAACTTATAACAATTAATTGTCGAAATAACTTTACATCCAACTCTTATTCAAGGTATTCTATTAGAAGAAAGATTTTGGAGGAAAAGTTATGAACGATTTAATGAAGCATGCACCATGGATATATTTGCTTCTAATAAATGTAAGTGAGTTTTTAGCAATGTATTTTGACAAAAAAAGAGCTGTTAGAAAAAGATGGCGGATTCCTGAATTTGATTTATTATTTATGGGAATTATCGGCGGCGGGATCGGCGGTCTGCTTGCTCAGCAGCTGTTTCATCATAAAACAAAAAAAATACGCTTTTATTTTTTCTTTATTTTTGGTACACTAGTAGCTATCGCAATTCTTTATTTTAGTTATAAAAGGACGTCGTGAATACAAATTAGTGGGGAGAAACCATGAAAAGCAATTCAAAAACAAAAATTTTCGTGAATATTGGCTTATTGGTAATTTTCATAGGCATTTTAATTTATGTCATGGATAATTCATTAAGCGATATATTCGCTCAATTAATGGAAACTAGTTGGCTTGTTGTTGCTCTGGTTATTTTATTAGGTGTTGTCTATCAAATTGTGGAAGGGCGCTCTATTAAAGAAATTGCCTCCTATTTCCAAAAAGATTTTACAACAAAAGATGGTTTTTTTACGTCATGTTATGTAGCGTTTTACCGGGTTATTTCATTTGGTACAGGGACTTTACTTTCAGAAATTTATTTCTATAAGAAAAAAGGTTTAGCTATTTCACAAGGTGTAGGTGTGACAGCGTTACATATGATTATGTATAAAGTAGCTGTTATTTTCTTATCTGTACTAGGTCTTATTGTTCAGTTTTCGCTATTCTATGAGCATGCACCAAAAATGATTCCATTTATTTTGGCAGGGGTTATTTTGACATTTGCAATTATTTTTTCATTATTAGTTCTGTCAAGCAGCCTGAATTTACAAGTCTTCTTAATTAAATGGACGAACAAGTATTTTAAACGCCAAAAATTAAGAGATTGGGTAGATAAATGTAATCTACAAATCTATTCATTGAGAGAAACGGTTTTAACGATTACCAAAGATCGTTCTGCAGCCATTCGGATTTTTGGCTGGAATGTGACAAAATTGCTTTTTTGGTACGTGATTCCATATGTTGTGTTAGTGCAGGAACATCCGAAAATTGACTTCTTGTTAGTTCTCTCGTTTACTAGTTTTGCAGTAATTTTATCTGGAGTTTTCCCAACACCAGCAGGAATTGGACCTTTTGAATTTGTCTACTTACTCTTATTTAAACCATTAGTTGGTACGGTGGATGCTGTTTCTTCTTTACTATTGTATCGTTTTGCTAGTTTTGTTTTACCATTTTTGATTGGTTTCGTATTTGTCTTGGTACAAAAAAGACGAGAAATAAAATCAGATTTGGATGCAGTAAAGAAAGAAAAAGAGCAAGCGGTAGAGGAATAGTCAACTTAATAAAAAATAGAACTTGTAACAAAACGGATGTTTAGTTTTGTCGCAAGTTTTATTTTTTTGTAAGCATCGTTAACAAAATGTTTGAAAAATCCTTATTTATTATAGTTTTTTTGGTAAAATGAAATCAGCAGTGATTTTAAGTAATCAAAAGCTACTGTATTAAATAAAAAGGAGAAAGAAGGGATAGTATGGTTAATGAACAAGTATTAAATGTGGTAGATGTATCTAAACGTGTTGGTAAAAAAAGAATCATTAAAGATGCATCATTTAGTGTGAGGAGTGGCAGAGTAACAGGGCTTCTTGGCCCGAATGGTGCGGGGAAAACAACGATTATCCGAATGTTGGTTGGTTTAATGAGTCATGATAAAGGCTCAATTCAGATCGTTGGACACTCACTTACAGAAAATTTTAAAGAAGCCATGGCTCATGTTGGTGCAATTGTTGAAAACCCTGAATTTTATAATTATATGACTGGGATGGACAACTTAAAACAATTTGTGAGAATGACAGAGAAATCAATTTTTGAAGATACCCTAAATCAAGTAGTTAAAAGCGTGCACTTAGAAAATAACATTGATCAAAAAGTCAAAACCTACTCTTTAGGTATGCGGCAGCGATTAGGAGTAGCGCAAGCAATTTTACACGAGCCAGACTTGTTACTTTTAGACGAACCAATGAATGGTTTAGATCCACAAGGAATGCGGGAATTTCGTGAAATGATTCAGCAGCTTAAAGAACAAGGAGTTGGTGTGCTGATTTCAAGTCATCAGCTGAGTGATATGGAGCTGATTTGTGATGACTTAGTGATTGTTCAAAAAGGAGAAATTTCGTATGTGGGTCCGATGACGGCTGCAAATCAAGAAAATAAACTAGTCGTATTGCTGGAAACGGATCAGCAGGAAAAAGTACAAGTTTTTCTAAAAGAAGAAGGCTACAGTGTAAGTGTTGATCAAAACTATTTGAAGCTTGAATTAACCGAAGATACTAGAACAACGTTAGTTAAGCAGCTAGTTGAGGCTGGTTTTGGTATTAAAGAACTAAAAGTCCATGTTGATTCGTTGGAAGAAAACTTCTTACGCTGGACTGAAAATGGAGGGTTGTAATATGGGAGCATTGATTAAAAACGAATGGATAAAATTAATAAAAAAGAAATCGTCGTGGATTATGTGGATTATTTTAGCGGCTATGACTTTCGGTATTACGTTACTTATAAGGTCAACGACGAATACTGGAACTGAGAGAGTTATAAAGGCTAATGAAGTATTTTTTAATTTAACAGACATGACTTCTTTTCTTAATTTATTCGTTGTAATTGTTGCAGCATCTATTGTAGCTGAAGAATTCAGTCGAGGAACAATTAAGTTCTTACTGATCCGACCATTTACGCGCAGTCAAATTTTATTTTCAAAATTTATTGTATGTCTGATCTACGGCTTGGTTGGAACAGTGATTCTTTATGTCAGTAGCCTTGCTTTTTCGAATTTATTACTTGGTGTACAATCACCATTTGAAGTAGTAAAAGACTTTTATGGTTGGAATGCTTTAACCGTTGCCGCTGCTTATGCGTGTGCTAATTTGTTGCTAGTTTTACTATATATTACGATTACATTGTTTATCTCAGCGGCAGTTCGATCGCAAAGTTTGGCAGTTGGTGTCGGTTTAGGTGTTTTATTTGGAAGCAGCATTATTAATACATTTTTGAATATTTTGATGCAAGAGCGACCTTGGTTAAAATGGAATTTATTTAACATGCTGAATATTAAAAATACAGTTATGGAATCAACTGGCGAAGAAGAATTACTTAAAACGTACCTGAATTTCTGGCAAATGGCTGTAGGGATTTTAATTTATAGTGCAATTATTTACTTTGCAATGCAATTACTGTTTAAGAAAAGAGATGTTTCATTGAGTTAATTTTCATTTTTGCTGTTATTTTATATAATGAAATAGGTAAAATTGTTCTATTTTAACTTTGATTATTAAAAAAAATGTCTAAATGTTAGAAAAGGAAAAATCTAAAAAAAATTCTAGAAGTTGTAAACGTTGACTAATCAACGTTTAGAGCTTCTGTTGTTTTGGGAGTTAAATGAAAAATTAGAGGGATTTATTATTTTCTAAGTAAACTAATAAATTGCTGATAAAACGAGTGTTTATGCGTTTGAGCGCTTGTTTATACATTTAAAAATGATTATGATTAAAAAGAAATTTTAAACTTTATTAGGATTAGGAGTGTTTTAATGGAACAAAAGCAGTTGCGATGGTTTACAGTTGGTTTAATCGCATTTAACATGGTTTGGGGCTTAGGAAATGTTGTAAATAACTATGCTCAACAAGGAATCTCAGTTGTCACATCTTGGGTTTTAATTTTGGTCTTATATTTTATTCCGTATGCCTTGATTGTAGGGCAACTAGGTTCAACATTTAAAGATAGTAGCGGTGGTGTCAGCTCATGGGTCCAAAATACTAGTACCAAACGTTTAGCATATTATGCAGCTTGGACTTATTGGGTTGTGCATATTCCTTATTTGGCTCAAAAGCCTCAATTAGTTTTGATTGCGTTTGGCTGGGCAATTCAAGGAAATGGAAATATTGTTAATAATTTCTCAGTTGTTGGTATTTCGTTAATTTCATTGGCTATTTTTTTGATCTTTCTACTTTTATCTACGCGCGGTTTAATGACCTTAAAAGTTATTGGCGGGATGGCAGGTACGGCTATTTTTGTAATGTCGATGCTATTTATTTTATTGGCAGTTGGCGCACCGTTTATGAATTCTACAGTACAATTTGCAACACCACATATGAATCAAGTCAGCACTTATATTCCAAAATTCGATTTTAGTTACTTTACGACAGTATCTATGCTGGTCTTTGCGGTTGGTGGGGCAGAAAAAATTTCGCCTTATGTTAACTCAATGAAAAATCCAGCAAAAGAATTTCCTAAGGGAATGATTTTCTTAGCAGCAATGGTTGGTGTTTCAGCTGTGTTAGGCTCATTCGCTATGGGAATGCTTTTTGCAAGTAATAATATTCCAGACGATTTGATGGCAAATGGCGCGTATACAGCGTTCCAATTATTAGGTGAATATTATGGTGTAGGGAATTTATTAATGATTATCTATGCAATCACAAATGGTATTGGTCAAATCTCAGCTTTAGCTTTTTCGATTGATGCGCCGCTGCAAATTTTATTAGCAGATGCTGATCCAGAATATGTTCCGGCAGCATTACGCAAAAGAAGTAAAAAAGGAACCTTGGTTAATGGGTATTTACTAACTGGTATTCTGGTAAGTATCATTATTCTATTACCGATGTTTGGTATAAAAAATATTCAAGAGCTAGTTAAATGGTTAACGAACTTAAATTCTGTTGTTATGCCAATGCGTTATCTGTGGGTATTCTTTGCCTATATGATGTTGAACAAAGCATATAAAAACTACAATTCAGAATATAAATTTATTAAAAATCCCAAAATTGCCTTTGGGTTTGGACTGTGGTGTTTTATTTTTACCGCGTTTGCTTGTATTTTAGGAATGGTGCCAAAAGTTGATTTTGGAGTGGATCCAAAAGCTTGGTTCTTCCAATTAGCTTCAAATATAATTACCCCGGTTGTACTAATCTTACTAGGGATGATTTTACCAGCTTTAGCCCGTCGAGATAAAAAAAGAGCATAATTACATTAACTAAATGAAGAGAGAACGATACTTGAAATAATAGTATTTTTCTCTCTTTTTATTTTCTGACTAAAATGATATGATGAATTTAAATAGATCTGATGAATTATGAGGGGATAATAATGAAAAACAAAAATTTAGTTCAAGTAACTATCGATCAATTAAAAAAATATATTCAAACTGAAAACTTTAAGGATGGGGACAAACTGCTAATAGAAAAGCAATTAGCTGAAAAGTTTGGTGTGGGTCGTTCGACGTTGCGTGAAGCTGTAAAAATTTTGGAATACGGCGGTGTTTTGGAAGTTAAACAAGGTGCGGGAACGTTTGTTAAAGCTTTAGAAGAAGGTTCTAATTTGAGGAAAGATTTAATCGATGTTAGAGAAATGCTTGAAACAACTGCTGGTAAACTAGCATGTGAGAATCGAACTGAAGCCGATTTAGCTGCTTTGAACCAAGCGTTATTTACCCGAAATCGTTTATTAGCAAAAGGCAATTTTTCTGAGTATATTCAAGCCGATTTAGACTTTCATTTATTAATTGTAAAAAGCAGTAAAAATGGTTTTTTAATTCAATGGTATCAAGAGATTTTTACAGATTTAAAAACAATGCTTAGTACGCTAGTCATTGATTCAATAGATTATCAGGACAATACGAATTTACATCAGAAAATGTTTGATGGTATTTTGGCTCAAGAACCAGCTGTTATAGTTGAAGCAATCTTAGAGAATAGCAGGAGAAAATAACAGATGGTTAAAGAAGATTATAAAAAAATCGGTCTAGTTTTTTTAGTTGCATTTAGTTTACGAGTAGGAATTTCTTCTATTCCGCCCTTGTTGCCAATGCTGAAAAAGGAATTGGCAATTTCTGATGTAGCAGCAAGTCTATTGACAAGTATTCCAGTGATCTGTATGGGAATCTTTGCTTTGACAGTTTCTTTTGTTCAGGAAAAATTAGGTCGAAGAAAAGGAATCTTAGTTTTTCTTTTGGTACTGAGTGCGGCTATTTTAGCTCGAGCAGTCACAGTCAATTATTTTGGATTGATAACTACGGCATTTATGGTTGGTGTTGGGACAGCTATTATTGGGCCCTTGTTGTCAGGTTATATCAAAGCTGAATTTCCTACAAGATCGGGTTTATTAATTGGTATTTATTCAATTAGTATGGGACTTGGCGCATCGATCAGCTCAGGCAGTGTAATGAAACTGACTGATTATTTTGGCGGAAGATGGAATTTTGCATTGGCTTTTTTTGGTTGTTTGTCATTAGTCGGTTTTTTTAGCTGGAAAACTGGAACGAAGCAACAGTCACAAAGTGAGTTAATTGTAAGAAAAGCTGCTTTACCATTAAGAAATAGGCAAGCGTGGAAAATCACATTATTTTTCGGTATTCAATCGGGAATTTTTTATGGATTGACTACTTGGATCACAACAATTGCATTTTCAAGAGGTGTTAGTATTGAAGTTGCAAGTTTGGTTTTAACTTTTTATACCTTAATACAGATGGTATTTAGCTTTTTAATTCCGTTGTTAATGGATTATGTAGGACAAGTTAAAAGCTGGTCATTAATCTGTAGCTCTCTTGTTCTTATAGGGATTGTTGGTTTACTTATGAGAGGTGCTTTCTTATGGTTTGTCCTTGCTACCTTTGTGATTGGAGTAGGTTTAGGCGGTTTATTTCCGATTGCACTTTTATTACCATTGAAGCTAACTCATTCAGCTGAAGAAACAAGTGCTTGGACTGGAATGGTTCAATCATTTGGCTACATTATTGGTGGAATGATTCCAATTTTAATGGGGATTATTGCAGATATTATTCCGGCGACAAACGCTTCGTTATGGTTTGTTATGTTATTAAGCCTGATAATAATTGGTATCACTTTACGATTCAATAAAATCTAGTTGTCTTAGAGCAGCAAGCTAGATTTTTATTAACCAAAATTATAAAAAAATGAATTAATTAAACTCTATTTTGTTTTTGCAATTGTGTATTATAGAAAAAAAGAGCAATTTTGTATTTTTAAAGGTATAATAGAAGTGGAAGTGTGTTCTTTTTTCTAAAAAAATGATACGATTTATAAAGGATAAAATTAGAGGAAGTGAGAACGATTAGTAAACAACAACAATCAGCTAAACAAGAAAGATCAACGTTTATTTGTAAAGAGATTGATCCTGATTACTTAGGTCGTGAAATTTATGCTGATAATATAAAAACACCGTATTCTTTTTATTTAGTACGAAGATTAACTTTAGCAAAAGATTATCAGAATTTGGCTGAAGGTGAGGCTTTTTTTGATGCTATCTGTGATAGTTGGGATGCAACGGATGATTTCGAAGAATTGGTTGTCAAAAAAATCTATATGTACGTTGAAACTGAAGTGATGTATTATACTTTATTAATGGGTAGCTTTGAGCCAACTAAGCGAGTACTGCGGACAGATTTAAAACACTGGCTTGAAGATATTTCATTGGAAAAAGAAGAACGCTCACTGATTTATAAAGGTGAACCTGAGATTAATACAGGTGAAATGCAGAGTATGATGAAGCAAATGATTGAAACATCAAATGAAATTTTCCGCTTAAGAAAAATGATTGATGATTTATCTGAAACAATTAATCAAGGGAAAATTGAAGTACTTCATCAACCAAAAATTCAACCAGTTATTTCTAGAAGTATTAAAACAATTCATTTAAAACGTGCTCAGCCATTGTTACTAGAAGACGATCACTTAGACTCAAGTAATGCGACTGAAGAATCCATAGAGAAGAATGACTTAAATGTTTTGAGCGATTCGGTAGAGAAAGCAGCAGGGAATGAGACTGAAAAAAAGCCACAAATCAAGTTGAACGAAAAACCAACGCTAGAAAATTCCCCAATAGCAGACGAACGCTTCACCTCTCTAAAGCCAAAAGTAAAAGATGATGCAGATGCTAAGGAAAAAATTACTGAAAATAATGTCACTAAGCCTGAGCTAAAAGCTTTAACATTGGTAAGAGGGAAAGCTCTACAATTGCAGCCGGAAAATTGGCTTGATTTTTCATTACAACTTGAGGATAGTCAAATGGTTGATTCCTCTACAGAAAGATCAAATGTTGAACCAGATGACCTAGAGAATCTTGAAAATGAAATTTATCAATGTTTTGTCAATAAACGCAAACGTTTAGGTGACAAGAAAAAACATACTAAGAAAAAAAGAGTTCTACGATCAGATCTTTTAGCCCAAATTGAGCAGGCAGAGTATTTAAATTATTCTTGGGGACAAGTGCTCAGAAAACGTCAAGAAGATGTCTTGATTTGTGGACGTTTAAGTAGTAGCAGCTTAGTTTCATCTTTAGATGAATTTTTAGATGAAGTACGTGGAATTGCGTATAGCCGTTCTTTATTTGGGAAAAAAGTTCGCTGTTCCATTGAGCTTTTACGGCGTTTGGAAGGTTATGTTTTGATGGATCAATTTATGCAGAAGTTGATTATTCTTTCAGACGAACCAACGCAAAATTAAAATGGTTTAGTCATTTCGAAAGTGTACAATTATTTATTTAATTTTAGGGAAATTATAGGAGCTACTTTTTCTAGCTGTTTAGTCGAATATAGTGTGTGGAGCAAAACGGATCTTTGGTTTTGCCCACACCCTTTTTTTGTTGAAGTATTGGGAAGAATTTAATGAACTCGGGTTAAAATCCACGGTCTAGCTGTTCCTTCAGCATCCTGTTTTGTTGAAGTTGAAGTAAGAATCAGTTTTTTGTTCTCGTAATTAGAAAATGTATATCTTAATGTTTCATCTGAATTAAGATAGACTAGTGATTTATCTGTCTTTTTACTCTCCAGTGTTAGCGGAATCGTTTCACGATCAGAGGCATCTTCTGCTTTTGCTAGAAGTAAATCGATTTTTAGAGGATCAAAAGTCGCTTTGACTTGAATAAATGCTGGATAATCAGATTCAGTAGATTGCCAGCTACCCAAAATATTCTCAGTAGAAATTTGTTGCTGTTTTTTTAAAATAATTGGGGCTAATGAACCGCCAACAGCATTTGGCTCAACCTCATAAGTTGGATAAACAGTTACCGTGCCTTCTTCTAATTTAAAGGTATAGTGAGATTTTTTATCATCAGTCTCATAGGTATATATAGTATTTTCTTCTGTAAAATCAATGGTTAAATGTGTTGAATTAAAATCTATTTTTTGGTTATCACTTGTAATTACATAAGATCCATAATCATAGCTATCTGCAAACCAAGTCCCTACAATTTTCTGAACCGTATCAGTGTTAATGCTATTTTTTCCCTGTGGTCTTGTATGACATGCGCTCAAAAAGAAAATAGTAAATACCAATGTTAAACCAACCAATTTTTTCTTCATAAACTAACAACTCCTTATCTTTTTATCTTAGTTTATCATAATGACTGTTTTATGAAACAAGAGATTAGATTTAATCTTAGCAACTAAGACTAAAAAAAACTTTTGTTTTGTAGTATAATTTTGAAGGAATAGAGGAAAGGTGGGAGCTTATGGAAAAAAGTCAGGTTTATGCAGTAGTTGATATCGAAACAACTGGTACAGATCCCACTGTTGATCGAATTATTCAGTTCGGTTGTGTATTGATCCAAGACGGTGAAATTATTTCTCGTTTTGCTACTGACATTAATCCTAATCAAGCCATTTCTAAACAAATTCAGCACCTGACAGGTATTAGTAATTCACGTGTGCGAAAGGCACCTTATTTTGAAGATGTGGCGTTAACTATTTATAATTTATTAGCGGATACCGTTTTTGTTGCACATAATATTTATTTTGATTATTCATTTTTAACCCATGAATTAGTTCGTTGTGGTGCACCTAAGTTAAAAATACCCGGAATTGATACTGTTGAGCTGGCACAGATTTTTTTACCTACAGAAAAAAGCTTTCGTTTGGGGGATTTAGCAGATAGCCTAGGGTTAATCCATGAAAATCCCCACCAAGCAGATAGTGATGCTCAAGTAACAGCAGAATTGTTGTTGTTAATTGAAGCAAAAATGAGACGTCTTCCTTTAATCACAATGGAGGCGATTGATCGCTTGAGTCAATTGACAGGGATGGATACGAGTGCTTATATTCATGAAATTTATGAAGAAATGAAACAAAATATCCAACCTTTACCTAAAGAGCAACATGTAGTATCTGGGATTGCTTTACGGCGTAAAGAAGTGACTTTATTTGAAGAAAAATTATATGGTGAATCGATCTTTCCTGTTAAGAAAAAAGCAAAGGAAAAAGTCTTTGGTCAAATAATTGGTTATCGTTCTGAACAAAGCCGAATGATGAATTTGGTTTATGAACATTTTATCAACGATGAACATAAGGATTTGTTTGTTGAAGCAGCAACGGGAATAGGGAAAACGCTAGGATACTTATTTCCGCTTAGTTATTTAGCAACCCCGGAAAACCCAGTTATTATTAGTACAGTTTCAATTGTTTTACAAAATCAGCTAGCGGAGAAAGATATTCCATTTGCAAATCAGCTTTGCCCAAAACCGTTGCAAGCAACGATTATTAAAAGTCATCGGCATTATATCGATTTGCAGCGATTTAAAGCAACATTGAATTCACCTGTTAAACAAAAACAGTATGCATTGTACCAAATGGGCGTTTTGGTTTGGTTGTTAGAAACGGAAACGGGTGATTTGGATGAATTGCAATTAACTAATTTCAATCATATTTTCTGGAAAGAGGTTGCTCATCGAGGGGTAGATTTTCTATCGGACCAAGATAATCTTTATCAAGAGGATTTTGTTCGTTTCTTATATAAAAAAGTCAAGCAAAGCAATGTTTTAATTGTGAATCATGCTTTTTTAGCACAGGAAACATTAAGAGAGCTGCCGATTTTACCTAAAAGTTCTTATTTAATTATTGATGAAGCGCATCATTTGCCAGATATTGCTGGTAAAATTGCAAACCGTCAATTTAATTATGCTTCTTTTAAAAAACAAGTAGCAGGTTATTTGGAAGAAGAGCAATTATTCGATCAAGTAATGCAAGTCTTTAAACAAGAAAAAGAAGGACAGCGTTTGTTGCGAATTTACTGTAAAGCTTTGGGGGATTTAGTAGAAGAATTTAGTGATTTATTTTATGAGATTAATCAACTGTTTCCTAAAGAGCAGCAAGTGATGGAGCCCGTGTTGTTAACAAAACAACGATTTGATCATTTGTCTTTAACTGGGGAACGGAGTATTCAAAAAATTGAAGTTCTTTTATCAGAAATGCTGGAAATACAAGAAAGAATTCAACAATTGATTACTAAATACTTAGATAAATATACGGCATCAGACCGTATTATTTTCGTTAGTTTACTACAATTTTTTGATCGGGTGGAATATTTGTATGAATGTTTTGATATTTATGTCAATCAATGGCAGCCGCGCTGGATCAAGGAGTACAGTCAAAGTATACAAGGGAATAGTTTATTATCAATCAATGATCTAGATGCCAGCATTTTACCTGAAACAATATGGTATGCGCGTTATCAACGAATTCTATATACAGGCGGAACACTAAAATTTGGAAATGATAAAAAATATTTACCTGAAAAGTTGGGTTTAACAGATATTGTGTTTAAAACATTACCAGACCCTTATAACTATGAGAAAAATGCTCGTTTATTTATACCATCTGAGGCGATTGCAATCAGTCAGGCGAAAACGGCTGAATTTTCCGCTTATATTGCATCTGTTTTGCAAGAGTTAGCTCAACTTGATCGTTCGGTTTTGGTTCTTTTTACGTCTCATGAAGTCCTGTCTAGTGTTTATTATCGTCTGCATCCATTATTTTTAAATGAGGGTAGGGAACTTTTGGCACAAGGAATTAGTGGCAGCCGTGAAAAAATTCTAAAACGCTTTGCTCATTCAAAAAATAGTGTGTTACTTGGTGCGGATAGTTTTTGGGAAGGTGTCGATTTACCTGGGGAGACCTTATCACTTTTAGTGGTGACACGATTGCCTTTTGAAAATCCTAAGAGACCTTTTGTTAAAGCGCGTTATGATTATCTTGAAGAAAAAGGAATTCAGGCGTTTACCCATGAAGCACTGCCCAAAGCCGCGTTACGATTACGCCAAGCGTTAGGCCGTTTGATACGCTCTGAAAAAGATAAAGGAGCCTTAATTGTTCTAGATAGACGTTTGATTACAGCGAAATATGGAAAACGTATGATTAAGGCTTTACCGAAAAATCTGCCAGTTAAAGAAACCTCTATAGAAGAAATTGTTTCTGAACTAAAAGAATTTTTAAACAATTAAGAGAAAGAAATTCGCTTTTTTGCTATTAAAGTGAACTAATTTTCTGCTATAATGGTAGCCAGTAAGTTTGGAAAGGACGAGAAGATTGCAAGAGCAAGAAAACCGAAATGAAGAAAAAAAGACTAAGATTTTGTTAAGCATAATTACGATTTTATTAGTGATTATTGTTATGATTGCTATTTTCTATGTTCGTTCGACTCATCCAAGAACTCAGGCGAAAAAAGAAGCAACCGAAATCGCAAAAGAATATGCGCAGTTAACTACCGTAGATAATTTTTATTGGTTTACCAGAAAAGAAACATATTTTAGTGTAACTGGTAAAAATGCTGAGGGTGAAAATTTAGTTGTTATTATTCCTGAAAAAGATGGTGACGTAACCGTTCTAAATCAAAAAGACGGCGTAGAAGAAGGTCAGATCCGTCAAATTATGGAGACGGACTATCAAGAAAATAATATCCAAAAAATTAGTTTAGGATTGTATGATGGCAAACCAACCTGGGAAGTTGTTATAAAGGATAAAGATGGTTTGTTGAGCTATTATTTACTGTCATTTGAAAAAGCAGAAGAAATCATGGTTATTAAAAATGTCTGACGAGACTAATTATTAACTTTAAAGAAATTCCAATAGATTAAAATTGAGGCTGTGACAGAAGTGTTAAAATTGCTTCTGCTCTCGCCGTTTATTCAGGTATAGTGTGTGATGTAAAACTAATCTGTAGTTTATGTCCGTTACACATACATGAAAAAATGAATGGAGTGAAAGTATGGAAATCTCAAAACGCGCACAAAAATTAGAACCTTCTGTTACTTTGGCTGCAGCAGCTAAAGCCAATGCATTAAAAGCACAGGGTAAAGATATTTTAAGTTTAACAGTAGGCGAACCAGATTTTACTACGCCAAAAAATATTCAGCAAGCTGCAATTCAAGCTATTGAAAGTGGGAAAGCTAGTTACTATACTCCTTCAGCGGGAATTCCACAGTTACGGGAAGCTGTAGTTCAACACATTGAAACCTACTATCAATTACAGTACCAACCGAAAAATGTGATTGTAACAGACGGAGCAAAGTTTGCTTTATATTTACTTTTCCAAGCAGTTTTAAATCTAGGTGATGAAGTTATTATTCCCGTTCCATATTGGGTTAGCTATGGTGAACAAGTTAAGCTAGCTGAAGGGGTTCCAGTCTTTATTACAGGTGCGCAAGAAAAGGAATTCAAGGTTACAGTTGAACAATTAGAAGCTGCCCGTACTGATAAAACCAAATTGCTGATATTAAATTCACCGTCCAATCCGACTGGGATGATTTATTCGGAAGAAGAATTACGCAGCATTGGCGAGTGGGCTGTTGCAAATAATATTTTGATTGTAGCAGATGATATCTATGGACGATTAGTCTATAATGGTGCCACATTTACGCCAATAGCATCTTTATCTGAGGCAATTCGTCAACAAACAATTATTATCAATGGTGTATCAAAAAGTTATGCTATGACAGGTTGGCGAATCGGTTATGCCGTTGGTGATGATAAAATTATTTCAGCAATGAACGATATTGCGTCCCAATCGACTAGTAACCCAACCGCAGTCAGTCAGTATGCAGCAGTCGAAGCATTACTTGGTGAACAGGATACAGTAGAAACGATGCGTCAGGCTTTTGAAGAACGTTTAAATACAATTTACCCACAGTTTGCTGCATTACCAGGGTTTAAATTACAAAAACCTCATGGCGCGTTTTATCTATTTCCAAATATTAAGGAAACGATGGACTTATGCGGATATACCGATGTGACTAAATGGGTGGATGACTTATTAGAAGAAGCCCAAGTTGCATTAGTTACAGGTGCAGGCTTCGGTGCCCCAGAAAACGTTCGGATTAGTTATGCAACAGACTTAGCAACCTTAGAAGAAGCGGTAAAACGAATCGCTGCTTTCATAGAAAAAAAATCAAAGAATTAAAATTACTATATTCGGGATAGGCAAAAAAAGAAATGAACGGAGAGACAATTGTGGAACAAATTCAAATTATTGATTCAAAACATCATGTTGGAGAAACTGTAAAAATCGGAGCGTGGATTGCTAACAAACGTTCAAGTGGGAAAATTGCTTTCTTACAACTACGTGATGGTACAGCTTATTTTCAAGGAATTGTTGTGAAAAGTGAAGTACCAGAAGAAGTTTTCCAATTAGCTAAAGGCTTAACACAAGAAACATCTGTATGGATTATAGGTGAAATCAGAGAAGATAGCCGTTCAAAATTTGGTTATGAAATTGGGGTTACTGGAATTGAAGTGATTGGTGAAAGTCATGAATACCCAATTACTCCTAAAGAACATGGAACAGACTTTCTAATGGATCACCGTCATTTATGGTTACGTTCTTCTCGTCAGCACGCCATTATGCAAATCCGTAATGAAATCATTCGTGCGACGTACCAATTCTTTAATGATAATAATTTTGTTAAAATTGATCCGCCGATCTTAACTGCAAGTACAGCAGAAGGAACAACTGATTTATTTGAAACAAATTACTTCGATCAAAAAGCTTATTTATCTCAAAGTGGTCAATTATATATGGAAGCGGCAGCCTTAGCTTTTGGTAAAGTCTTTTCATTTGGTCCAACTTTCAGAGCAGAAAAATCGAAAACACGTCGTCATTTGATTGAATTCTGGATGATTGAGCCTGAAATGGCCTTTATGCATCAAGAAGAAAGCTTAGAAGTTCAAGAACAATATGTTTCTTTCTTAGTTCAAAGCGTACTTGATAACTGCGATCAAGCTTTAGATGTGCTGGAACGTGATAAAGAAGTACTGAAAAAATATACACAATTACCATTCCCACGCATTTCTTATGATGAAGCAGTGGAATTGTTGAAGAAAAATGGTTTTGATGATATCGAATGGGGCGACGATTTTGGTTCACCGCATGAAACCTTTATTGCAAATTCATTTGACCGTCCTGTATTTATCTTAAACTATCCAAAAGCAATTAAAGCTTTTTATATGAAACCACATCCAACTCGTGAAGATGTTGTCATTTGTGCTGACATGATCGCACCGGAAGGCTATGGAGAAATCATTGGCGGTTCTGAAAGAGCGATTGACTATGATTACCTATTAGAACAAATTAAAAACCATAACCTAGATGAAAAAGAATATTCTTGGTATTTAGATTTACGTCGTTACGGATCAGTGCCCCACTCTGGTTTTGGTTTAGGGTTAGAACGCACAGTTACATGGTTAGCAGGAATCGAGCATGTTCGTGAAGCAAGTCCATTCCCACGTTTGTTAAACCGTATTTATCCTTAGTATCGTTTTTATTTAGTAGTTAAGACGGAGAATCTATCTTCGTTTTAGCTGCTATTTTAATGTATTTAACTTTTTAATTGAACCAGTAAATTTTTTGGTAAGAATGTATGAAAAAAGAGCAAAAGTTATCATGAAAAAGTAAAGTAAATTGTTTAGAAATCCAAGATTATGTGGTAGAATCAATAGAAAGTACAAAAAAGGAATGACTTGAATGGAAAATCCAACTCAAATTAAAAGAAAACATTTTCGTTTTCCAGCTTACGATGATGAAATCGGTGTAAAATTAACTTCTGAAAATAAGAGAAGACTATTTCAAGATGAGCCGGAACTTAATAAAAATATGACTCAAACACAGCAAAGCACACCAGTAATGGATCCTGTTACTGTTCAGCCTGTGTCTTCTAAACAACCAACTAAAACGAATGCGCAGCACGTTGCTCACAGCCAAGAGCAAATGGAAGAGCTGGCTAGACACAAATCTAATTTACCAAATTATATGATGAGCCACAATAAAGTAGCCAGCCCAAAGCAAAAGACTAATTTATTTGGTTCAATGCCGAAAAAAAGTTCGTATAGTAATGGATTTAAGCGCTCAAATGGATCAAATAAAATGGCTACTTCTAGAGATTATACGTATGATACTCGTTCTTATTTTGTGCCGAAGTATATACCGGCTTCAGTAATTCCAGAATCCTCTACTTCTGTTTTATCAGAGCAGGAATTAGCGCAAGCCATGAAGAAAGATCAAGCTACGTATTTACTTTTTGATGATGAACCAGCAGCATTTCAAGTAAAAGGGAATGAAGATCCTACTGTTAAAAAATTCAATATTCCTAAAGGTTCACCTGAGATTCCGGTGACTAGACGTCAATACCAACAAATCAAACCTGAGATGGAACGTTTTGACAAGGAAGAAGATATTAGCCATACTTTGCCGCGTTCACGGAAAGAATTAAAAACAGCTAAACAAAATGCCAAAGGTCAAACTGCTTATGGACAAAAAGTAGCAGAAGCAGAACAAGATAAAAAGAAGGGAATTCTTGATAAGCCATTGAGTGGTATTATTGAAGATTCCAGCATGGAATTAGAAAACAGCAAGTATTTTTCATAAAGTATTTGCTGTTTTTATCGTCCGTTTTGTCGGAATAGTGAGCAATTTTTTTGTATCCTGATATACTAATTTATTTTTTAGAAATAAAAGTACGTTTTTTGAAAATTAGAATCAGCTTTTTTAGGTTGATTATTTTATGAATTTGTATGATAATGAGTAGCATACGATTTGTTTAAATTGAAATTGATTATCAGTTTTTTACATATGAAAAGAGGATTATAATGAGCAATCAAGAAAATAAATTACATCACTTTGTTGGAATTAAAGGTTCAGGTATGAGTTCATTAGCATTGGTGCTTTTTGAAAAAGGCTACCAAGTACAAGGATCTGACGTAGAAGAATATTTTTTCACTCAACGTGATTTAGAAAAAGCCGGCGTCAAAATTTTACCGTTTAATGCAGATAATATTTCAAAAGATATGATTGTGATTGCTGGAAATGCTTTTCCAGATAGTCACGAAGAGTTAGTGCGCTCAAAAGAATTAGGGGCAGAAGTGATTCGCTATCATGATTTTATCGGCCGCTTTATTCAGCCATATACAAGCGTAGCAGTTACAGGTTCTCATGGTAAAACAAGTACAACAGGTTTGTTGTCTCACATTTTGACAGGTATCGCGCCAACAAGTTATTTAATTGGCGATGGAACAGGTCACGGTGACCCTAATGCGCAGTTTTTTGCGTTTGAAGCTTGTGAATATCGACGCCACTTTCTTGCGTATGCTCCAGATTATGCGATCATGACGAATATCGATTTCGATCATCCAGATTATTATAAGAGTATAGAAGATGTTTTTTCTGCGTTCCAAACAATGGCAGGGCAAGTTAAAAAAGGAATCTTTGCTTATGGTGATGACAAATACTTACGTCAGCTGAAAGCGGATGTTCCAATCTATTTCTATGGTTTGAATGACGATGATGATATTCAAGCCAAAAATATTCAACGAACTACACAAGGATCATCATTTGATGTTTATCATCAAGAACAATTCGTCGGTCATTTTGTATTACCAGCATTTGGGCAGCATAATATCATGAACGCTTTAGGTGTGATTGCAGTTGCTTATTTTGAAAAATTAGACATGACAAAAGTTGCTGAGGAAATGTTAACTTTTGAAGGTGTAAAACGCCGCTTTACTGAGAAAAAAGTTTCTGACATGATTATCGTTGACGATTATGCTCACCATCCAACTGAGATTATTGCGACAATTGATGGGGCACGTCAAAAATATCCAGATAAAGAAATTATTGCTGTATTCCAACCACATACATTTACACGTACGATTGCTTTAATGGATGAATTCGCTCACGCATTAGATTTAGCCGATCATGTTTATCTTTGTGATATCTTTGGTTCTGCCAGAGAACAACAAGGTGATGTGAAGATTGAAGATCTTGGCAATAAAATTCAAAAAGGCGGTCAAGTGATTAAAGAAGAAAATGTTTCTCCGCTGCTGGATCATGAAAATGCTGTAATGGTTTTTATGGGTGCCGGTGATGTTCAAAAGTTTGAACAAGCATACGAAACACTATTGAGTAATACAACTAGAAGTGTGCTTTAAACGTTTATTTTATTTTTCTATAAGAAGTTTCAGCTGAAGGGTTGGAGCTTCTTTTTAACTTGCCTTTTGCCGTCATTTTGGTACAATAAACTTATCATTAGTGGAGGTGTACTAATTTGAATATCGGAAAACCGAGAAAATTAGGCAAAACCATCGAAGATATTGAGGAAGGCGATTCGCTGTCTTTAACCGAATCGATCGAAGATAAAGATTTACTTCTTTATTTAGGCTTAACCAATGATGCCAATCCTTTATATATCCAACATGATTATGCCCAAAAAACAGAATATGGCAAACCAATCGTACCATCGATTATGTTGATGGGGATTATAACAAGTGCGATTTCGAAGCACTTACCAGGACCTGGTTCTCATGTGGTTAATTTTTCTGTGAATTTTGTTGAACCTGTTTTTCATTACGAGACGTTGACGTTTCAGTTTGAAGTAATCAAGGTTGATAAAATGAAAGATGTTGTAACCATTTCAATTGAGGCTGTAAATGAAGAAGAAAGCCGTGTTCTTGATGCGGTCGTGATGGTACAGCCGCCTCAAGTTACACTAGCAGAATTAGAAGAGAAAGTAGGAGAAGTAAATGAATAATGGAGCAGTAGCCAGTGTTGGCTTAAATAAGTTTTATTCAAAGATTTATGCATTTTTAGCAATGGGTATCGGAGTTAGTGCTCTTGTATCTTATCTAATTTTAAATGTTTATCCAGTTGTTTTAAAAACATTATTGAGTTCAGTTCCTTTGTTTTTTGGTTTATGGATTTTACAAATTGGTTTAGTTTTCTTTTTAGGTGTGAAAGCGCAAAAAAATCCTAGTTTAGCAATCGGCGGATTTGTTGCATACTCTATTTTAAATGGTGTAACGATTTCAGCTACTTTACTGATGTACGCACAAGCGACAGTTGTTAGTGCTTTTGTTAGTGCCGCAGCTACATTCGGCGCAATGTCCTTAGTGGGTATGTTTACGAAAAAAGATTTATCTGCAATGGGTCATGCAGCTTACAGTGCTTTGATTGGAATTATCATTGCGATGGTTATCAATTTCTTTTTCTTACGTAGTAGTGCAGTATCATTTTTCATCTCAATTTTGATGGTCTTGATTTTTGCTGGGATTACAGCGTATGATAATCAAAAAATTCGTACGGTTTATAACCAATCAGGCGGACAAGCGGGAACAGGAATTGCTGTATTTTTCGCATTGCAACTTTATCTTGACTTTATTAACTTGTTCTTAGCGTTCTTACGTATCTTTGGTAAAAACAACTAAAATGAGCAATAGTTGAAACACAGTATTTGGAAAAATCCATTACTGTGTTTTTTTGTTGCATAAAGTTAGTCTTATTCTCGGAAATTATGAATATAAATTCTTTTTAAAGGTGTTTTGTGTATAAAAATGTTGACTGTTTACTTTTTATGCATTATACTTTTATAAAATTGAAGAAATATATTTGAATCAGACTAATCGTTTTGTTAGCCAAGGAAAGGTGTTATTGATGGGGATTAATGAGAAAATACCAAAAGGGTTTCAGTTTTATGGAGCACATAGTGGGATTAAGAAAAGGAAAAAAGATTTTGGTTTAATTGTGGCAGACCATATTTGTCATGCAGCAGCTGTTTTTACGAAAAATACTTTTTGTGGTGAGTGTATACCGATTGGTAAGGATCACGTGAAAAATGCTGAATTACAGGCTATTGTTGTGACTAGTGGCATTGCCAATGTTGCAACAGGAGAAATTGGTCGAAAGAATGAATACAAAATATTAGAGCTTCTATCAGCAAAATTCAATTTAAAAAAAGAAGATATCCTTCCTTCTTCAACAGGAGTCATCGGACCACAACTGCCGATTGAAAAAATCGAAGCTTTTATAAAGAATCAATCGTTTGATTTGAAGAATGAGTATGAAGATTTTGCCAATGCTATTTTAACGACAGATCAAAAAATAAAAGTACGGACAATGAAAGTGGGTGAAGCGACGGTTTTAGGTATTGTCAAAGGTTCTGGTATGATTGAACCAAATATGGCGACAATGCTGGCCTATATTGTAACCGATGCTAAAATAGACAAAAATCAAGTTTATCCAATGTTGAAAACAGCAACAGATCAATCATTTAATACCATTAGTATAGATACTGACACTAGTACAAGTGATACAGTTGCCTTGATGGCAAGTGGGTATTACAATGTTGATAAGGATGAATTACAAACAGCTTTAAATCAAGTGAGTAGAGAACTAGCCTTAGACGTTGTGAAAGATGCCGAAGGAGTAACTAAAACATTATTTGTTACCGTAAAAAATGCAGAAAATCAAAAGCAAGCTAAAGATGCAGGAAAATCAATTATTAATTCCCCACTAGTAAAAACGGCTCTATTTGGTTGTGATCCAAATTGGGGTAGAATCGCAATGGCTTTAGGAAAAACAGAAGGATTAGTTTTCGATCCTACGAACGTTGAAGTTTACTATGGGGACTTGCCGATTTTTTCAAAAAACAATGAAGAAAAACAAAATATCAAACGAATCGCCAATTATATTGAAAAAAATGAAGAGATTTATTTAACAGTCGATCTTCATCAGGGAACAAAAAGTTTTCAAGTTATTGGTTGTGATTTGAGTTATGATTATGTCACAATAAATAGCGCTTATTCTACTTAAAAATTGAGAAGTATTCTGTTTACTTAGAAATTAAGTACGGAATAGCTTCTTTTTTTATGTTGTTGATTTTTAACAAAGAACTTTTTTATATTACCTTTCAATTTACGAATGTATGTTCTATAATGAGTAATGATAGGTGGTGGTTATTTATGGTAAATACAGAGAAAATTGCGGTGCGTAGATTAGTTGAGTTCATTTTGCGTAAAGGGAGTATTGATGCTCGGCATGCTAGTGAACATACAGCGCTTGAAGGTGGAAAAATTCATCGAAAGCTTCAAAAAGCAGCAGGAGAAGATTATCAAAAAGAAATCAAATTAGCAATTGACATAGAATTAAATCAACAAGCTTACATAATTGAAGGGCGAGCAGATGGAATTTTTATTAATGAAGATAAGCAAACTGTGATAGATGAAATTAAAACATCTGAACCTGCTTTTTCTGAGCTACTGGAAGAGCAAGTGGATATGTACTGGTATCAAGTAATGTGCTATGGTCATATTTATTGCCAGCAAGAAGCACTAGAGACGATTGATTTACAGCTGACGTATTATCAAGCTACCACAGACGAAATTACTCGCCAAGTGAAGACGTTTAGTAAAGATGAACTAAAAATATTTTTTGATGATTTAACCCAAAGATATGAACAATGGTTAATTTTTAAAGCAAACTGGCGAAGAATCCGCAATCAATCGCTACAAAAAATGTCATTTCCCTACGATTCTTATCGTTCAGGTCAAAGAGAATTAGCAGTAGCTGTGTATAAGACAATCTTAAGCGAACAAAAATTATTTGTCGAAGCGCCAACTGGCACGGGAAAGACGATTTCGACCCTTTTTCCGACATTAAAAGCAGTTGGCGAAGAACAAGCCGAACGAGTCTTTTATTTAACCGCAAAGACGATTACACGTCAGGTAGCCGAAGATGCAGTCGAAGCGATGAGACAAAAAGATATGAAAATAAAAAGTGTTACTTTGACAGCCAAAGATAAAATTTGTTTCTTGACTGAACGAAATTGTACCCCGGAAGCTTGTCCTTTTGCCAATGGCTATTATGATCGATTAAACGAGGGATTGTGGGATTTATTAAACAACGAAAATCAATTTACTAGAGAAGTGATTGAAACTTACGCTCGGAAACACACGTTATGTCCCTTTGAATTATCACTGGATGTGAGTTTGTGGTGTGATTTAGTAATTTGTGATTATAATTATCTTTTTGATCCAGTTGTTTATTTACGACGTTTTTTTGATGAGCAGCAAGAAACGAAAGAGAATCTATTTTTAGTTGATGAAGTACATAACCTAGTCAATCGTTCACGTGAAATGTACTCAGCAGAATTGTCGAAAAATAAAGTCTTGGCTTTAAAAGATATCTTGAATCAAAAACACCCTAAACTGCTGCGAGCAATCAATAAAATCGCAAAAGCCTTTGAAAAAATCGAACAAGTTTGCACAGAAGAAGATCAGGAATTTTTACATCAGCAAGAGCCAATTGATTCATTGATTAATGCCTCATACTCTTTAACAGAAAATATTAAAGAATGGTTACCTGAAAATCAGGAATTTGGCGAATTGAATCAAGTTTCAACAGTCTATTTTGACTTGTTAAACTACATTAAAATTAGTGAAAATTATGACGATCATTACTGTACATATGTTAATTGCCATAATTATGATGTGGTTGTTAAACAATTTTGTTTAGATCCGTCTTATTTATTAGAGCAAAAATTAAATCTAGGTAAGGCAAGTGTCTTGTTTTCTGCCAGCTTAACACCGCTAGATTATTACCAAGAAATTTTAGGCGGTGGTGACAAGAGCTTACGTTATCGGATAGCCAATCCGTTTCCAAAAGAAAATCAGTTGCTGCTGATTGAGAAATATATTCAAACAACGTATAAAGAGCGAGCAGCTAGCTATGATAAAATTGTTGCTAGTTTAACGAGTATGATCGAACAAAAATCAGGAAATTATTTTGTGTTTTTTCCATCATATGCGTACATGGATACTATTTATGAGTTATTTAAACGAAGAAATCCTCAAGTAAAAACAATGCTTCAAAATTCAAAAATGGATGAAACTGAACGAGAAAATTTTTTAAGCGAATTCGTTGAAAATCCAAGTGAGACACTCGTTGGTTTTTGTGTTTTAGGCGGTATTTTTTCTGAAGGAATTGATTTGAAAGGAACACGTTTAATTGGAACGGCTATTATCGGAGTTGGGTTACCTCAAATCAATCATGAACAGGAATTAATCAAGAATTACTACGATCAAGAAAAAAATCAAGGATTTCAGTTTGCTTATCAAATTCCCGGGATGAACAAAGTCTTGCAAGCAGCAGGTCGGGTAATCAGAGATGTTGATGATCAGGGTGTTGTATTGCTATTAGATCAGCGATTTTCATCAAGAAATGTTCAGCAATTTTTCCCGCCTCATTGGGATCAAGTACAAACAGCTTATTCAAATGAACGCTCTAAACAATTATTAACGCAATTTTGGCAGACAAATTACAAGAATCGTCATTAGAAAAAAATAACAGATACTGGTATACTAAACGAGGCAAAAGCGGATATATTTTAGGAGGTTAATACATGAAAACAATACTAGTTTTACATACAGGCGGCACGATTTCTATGTCAAAAGAAGCAGATGGCAACGTAGCTTTAAATACAATGAATCCTTTGTTGGATCAAGAAAAACTTTTAGAGGGAAAAGTTAATTTAATAGTTGAAGAAATTTTCAATATTCCATCTCCTCACATGACTTTAGAACGAATGTTAGAATTGAAACAGCGTATCCAAAAAGCCTATGATGAAGCAATTGATGGTGTGGTTATTACGCATGGAACAGATACATTAGAAGAAACAGCGTATTTTTTAGATATTACGTTAGAACATAAAATTCCAATTGTCTTAACTGGTGCGATGCGTTCCAGTAACGAGATAGGCACGGATGGGCTGTATAATTTTATTAGTGCTGTTTTTACCGCTTGTTCAGAGGAATCTTATGGTAAAGGTGTTTTGGTTGTTATGAACGATGAAATTCATACGGCACGCTATGTAACGAAAACACATACGACGAATGTTGCAACTTTCCGTACACCGACTTTTGGACCGATTGGGATGATTGCAAAAGAAAAAACATTTTTTGCTAGTGAAGTTCCTCCGCAAGAAGTTTGTGATATTCAAACAGTAGCTGGCAATGTTTACGTGATTAAAGCTTATGCTGGAATGGACGGAAGTTTATTTGAATTAGTGGATAATGATCAAACAGCTGGAATCGTGATTGAGGCACTGGGAGCTGGGAATCTGCCGCCTGAAACATTACCAGCTCTGAAAAAAATATTGGCTCGTAATATTCCAGTTGTGTTGGTTTCACGCTGTTCTAACGGAATTGCTGAAGATATTTACGATTACGAAGGCGGCGGTGTAAACTTGAAAAAAATGGGAATTATTTTTTCAAGAGGAATCAATGGACCTAAAGCGCGAATTCGTTTGATTGTTGGATTGAATAGTGGGAAAAGTATGGAAGAATTAAATGCTTTTTTGAGTGAGTAGAAGTAAAAAAAGAACAAAGTCCAATGAGAATGTTACGTTGACTTTGTTCTTTTTATATACATTCGTTTTAGCGATAATTCGTAAATTGTAATTCAATTGGTAAATCTAAATTTCTAAGCAATGTAATCACTTTTTGTAAATCATCACGGCTTTTTCCTGTTACTCGAACTTGATCTTCTTGAATTTGTGATTTAACCTTAATCCCAGAATTTTTAATTGCAACGTTGATTTTTTTTGCATTATCTTTATCAATTCCGCTGATTAAATCACCATATTGACGAGCTGTCCCGCCTAAGGCTTTTTCGCTTTCTGAAAAATGAATATTTTTGATAGGTACTTCGCGTTTTACTAGCTTACTGAACAAAACATCTTTCACTTGTTCAACTTTGTAGTCATCCTCTGCTACAACGACTAATCTATTATTTTCTAATTTAATATCTGCAATTGAACCTTTAAAATCAAAGCGATTTTTGATTTCTTTTAACGCAATTTGAATTGCATTTTTAACTTCCTCCATATTCATTTCAGATGTCACATCGAAACTTGCTTCTTTTGCTGCCATTTGATAACCTCCCATTTTTTTCTTACTTTTATAGTACCATTAAATATAGAAGAAACAAGTGAAAAAGATTGAGAATCTACTAAGGAGTATAAGAGGGGCCGGTGATAAATTGAAAGAGAATAAAATAATCCTCATAATGATCTTTTTTTCTTTTCTTTTTTTGTACAAACTGTTATTCTAATTCGTGGGATTTTACTTAATAAATTAGGATAAAACGACAGACGGTTGTATTTGAGATAGAAGGAGGAGTTGGATGAAAAACAGGGTTACATATCAACAGAATGAATTATTGAAAAAATTGGCTGTTATTTTTATGACAGGTATTTTAGTAGCGATTAGCTTGAATTTTTTCTTAATTCCGGCTAAAGTATTTTCTGCAGGGATGAATGGTGTTGCGCAAATAATTGCGACCTTATTATATACACATTTAGGACTGTCAATTGATACAGGTCTTTTTATTTTGTTATTAAATATTCCAATTTTTATTTTAGGATTTATTAAATTAGGGAAAGAGTCAACGATTTTTAGTTTTCTAAGTGTGGCGTGGGTTTCAATAACGACTATTTTAATTCCAATTCATGTCGTAACAGATAATCCATTGATGAATGCAATTGCTGGTGGTGTGCTGATTGGGATAGGTGCTGGTTTATCTTTAAAACTAGGATTTACTACAGGCGGCATGGATATTATCTCGTTGGTCTTGTCAAAAACGACAGGAAAAACTGTTGGAAACTATATGTTTATGCTAAATGGCATCATTGTACTGATAGCAGGGTTTGTTTTTGATTGGGAAAGTGCCCTTTATACGATTATTTCGATCTATTGTATGACTCAAGTGGTAGATACGATACATACAAGTCATCAAAAGATTACAGCGATGATTGTTACAGTCCAACCAGAGATTGTTACTCAAGCGATTTCGAAACAGATGATTCGTGGTATGACACTGCTTCCCTCGATGGGAGGATATTCTGGTGTTGAAGGACGTATGATTATGATGGTGATTACTCGATATGAACTTTATGACTTGGAGCAAATTGTATATGAAGTCGATGAAAATGCCTTTATGAACATAATTCCGACTCAATCGGTGTTAGGACGATTTGCCAATGAAGATGAGCAGCGTATTTTTAAGAGCACTGGAAGTTTCCCGGAAGCAAAAAAACATAAAAAGAAATAATCAAAACCATCTAAAATCAAGGACAATCAGATCTTGATTTTAGATGGTTTTTTGTATGGAAATTTGGTGAGTTTTATAGGCTGAATTAGTTGGTAAATTTCCCAAGATTTGACACCTTTTCTCAATTGAAAAAGCAACTTCCCTAATCAGCTGCAACGCATTGATAGCGCATACATTCAGATGGTATAACTAATGTGTAAACAAAATATATCGAAGGTGGGTGTTTTTCTATTGATGGAAAAAGTGCAGCGGTTTGGTGGGGCGATGTTTACTCCAGTTTTGTTATTTTCTTTTTCGGGAATAATGGTAGCGCTTGCGATTATTTTTAAAAATCCGATGATCGTCGGCAGTATTGCAAATGAAGGAACTGTTTGGTATGGGATTTGGTCGGTTTTAGAAAATGGGGCTTGGACTGTTTTTAACCAAATGGAGCTACTATTTGTAATTGGGTTACCAATAGGCTTAGCGAAAAAAGCGAATGCTCGAGCAGCGATGGAAGCTTTTGTCGTTTATCTAACCTGTAATTATTTTATTAGTAGTATGTTGGAATATTTTGGTAATTTTTTCGGTGTAGATTTCACACAGGAAATCGGTGGCGATAGCGGCATGAAAATGATTGCTGGGATTAAGACATTGGATACTGGAATTATTGGGGCAATTTTTATTTCGGCAATTGTGGTTTGGCTGCATAATCGTTACTTTGATACGAAATTACCAGATTTTTTAGGAATTTTCCAAGGATCATCTTTAGTGGTTATTTTAGGATTCTTCGCGATGTTGCCAGTCGCATTTCTAATTTGTCTTGTTTGGCCTAAAATTCAGATGGGCATTAGTTCAATGCAAACATTTTTAGCAACGGCAGGAACGTTTGGTGTTTGGCTTTATACATTTTTAGAACGGATCTTAATTCCGACCGGGCTGCATCACTTCATTTATACACCATTCGTTTTTGGCCCGGCTGTAGTGGAAAATGGGATCACCAAATATTGGATGGCTCATTTAAATGAATATGCAAGAACGACTACACCATTAAAAGAATTGTTCCCTCAAGGAGGTTTTGCTTTGCATGGAAATTCTAAAATTTTTGCTTCACCAGGAATTGCGGCTGCGTTCTACTTTACAGCAAAACCAGAAAAACGTAAAAAAGTTTTGGCTATTTTAATTCCGGTTACCTTAACTGCTGTTTTAGCTGGAATTACTGAACCGTTAGAATTTACTTTCCTTTTTGTAGCTCCGCCGTTATTCGTTTTACATGCTTTATTGGCTGCAACAATGGCTGCAACGATGTATTTCTTTGGCGTTGTAGGCGATATGGGCGGTGGATTGATTGATTTATTAGCGAAAAACTGGATTCCTCTATTTGCCAATCATAAAGGGATGATCTTTACTCAGCTTATTATTGGGCTTTCGTTTACTTTGATTTATTTTATCGTGTTTAGAACCTTGATCTTGAAATTTAATTTTGCTACACCTGGTCGGGAAGAAGAAGATAAGGAAGTCAAACTATATAGTAAAAAAGAATACAAAGAAGCGAAAAAAGCTGGTGCACTTGGTGATATTGCTGTGGCGGGTGCCAATCAATATACCGAACAAGCAGCAGTTTATCTAGAAGCATTTGGTGGCAGTGACAATATTGAAAAAGTCAACAACTGTGCGACACGATTAAGAATTACAGTTAAAGATGAAGAACTGGTTTCACCAGATGGAGTGTTTAGAGATGGCGGCGCACATGGAGTTGTCCGAAATGGAACGGCCTTTCAAGTGATTGTTGGGTTGGATGTACCTCAGGTAAGAGAACAGTTTGAAAATCTATTAATGTTAAACAATCAAAACCAAATAAATGAATAAATCGAATTGAGGAGATGGATAGAATGAAGAAATTTTCAGTTGTAATTGCAGGTGGCGGTAGTACATTTACGCCAGGAATCGTATTAATGTTATTGGATAATTTAGAGAAATTTCCAATTCGTCAAATTAAATTTTATGATAATAATTTTGAAAGGCAAAAACAAATTGCTGATGCCTGTGAAATTATCATTAAAGAACAAGCACCTGATATTGATTTTTCAGCGACGACAGATCCGGAAGCTGCGTTTACAGATGTCGATTTTGTAATGGCGCATATTCGTGTTGGTCTATATGCAATGCGGGAACAAGATGAAAAAATTCCTTTGAAATATGGCGTAATCGGTCAAGAAACTTGTGGACCGGGGGGGATTGCTTATGGTATGCGTTCCATTGGCGGCGTTCTGGAATTAATCGATTTTATGGAAAAATATTCACCCAATGCTTGGATGCTAAATTATTCAAATCCGGCAGCGATTGTAGCAGAAGCGACGAGAAAATTACGTCCAACATCAAAAATTATCAATATATGCGACATGCCAGTCGGAATCGAAGAACGAATGGCGAATGCAATTGGCTTAAGTTCACGAAAAGATATGGTGGTGCGTTATTATGGACTGAATCATTTTGGCTGGTGGACAGATATTCGTGATAAAGAAGGAAATGATTTATTACCGAAAATCAAACAACATGTAAAAGATTTTGGTTATTCATTAAAAGAAGAAATAGAGGAATCTCAACATACAGATGCCAGCTGGATGCATACCTTTGCCAAAGCAAAAGAAGTCTATGCGGTTGATCCAGAAACGTTGCCGAACACTTATTTAAAATATTATTTTTATCCCCAAGACGAAGTGGCTCATGCCAATCCAGAATATACTAGAGCTAACGAAGTAATGGCTGGTCGGGAGAAACATGTTTTTGGCGAGTGTAATCGAATAGCCAAGGAGGGGACAGCAGCTGATACGACATTGGAAGTAGATGAACACGCGTCTTATATTGTTGACCTAGCCAGAGCTATTGCGTATAACACGCATGAAAGAATGTTATTGATTGTTGAAAACCAAGGAGCTATTGTGAACTTTGATGAGACAGCGATGGTGGAAGTTCCTTGCATTGTTGGTAGTAATGGTCCTGAGCCAGTTGTACAAGGGAAAATCCCGCGTTTTCAAAAAGGTTTAATGGAGCAGCAGGTTGCTGTAGAAAAATTAGTTGTAGAAGCTTGGGAAGAAGGTTCTTATCAAAAACTATGGCAAGCACTAACGTTGTCAAGAATAGTACCTAATGCTCGGGTTGCTCAAGAAATACTGGATGATTTAGTAGAAGTAAATAAAGAATTTTGGCCTGAACTACGCTAAAAATGAAGGAGCTCAGGGTACGCTAAAAGCGGATAGTCTTTTTAAAAATGAAGCCATCATGGTTTATGCCCCGAGCTCTTTTCCTTTGAGATACTCCCTTAGTTTCCGTTTTGGATGACTTCCATTATAATTGGAGGAAAGAATAAGTGAGGTAGATGGGTTGAAGATGAATTTGGAAATGTTAATGCAAAAATACCAAAAGAATTTAAGTGAAATGGATTGGATGATTTTAGGTTATATTTTAGAAAATGAACAAGAAGTGATGGGTTTAAGCATCGTGGAGCTTGGAGAAAAAGTGCATAGTTCTAAATCCTCAATTTTACGTTTAACGAAAAAACTTGGTTTTTCAGGTTATTCAGAATTTAAATATTTCATGCGACAATCTAAACAAAATCAGACAAATTTAGCGACTGCAAACTTGATTGAATTACAAGCGAAAGACATTGATAATACAGTTAAATTAGCTCAACAAACGAACTTTTCTTTATTAAGTCAGGCGCTCCAAAAAGCCAACACGGTCTATTGTTACGCGACCGGTTATTCTCAAAGGAAAGTAGTAGAAGAATTGTCAAAAATGCTGATGCTGTGCGATAAACGCTCAATTGTGATACCTGTTAAAACAGAATTAGATATTAGTATGTCAATGATCTCAAAAGAAGATATTGTTTTATTTGTCTCATTGAGTGGTGAAACGGACGAAATTAAAGAAAATATTTTGTCGTTAAATGCTCGTAAGATTCCAGTTGTTGCAATAACGGCATTTTCTCATAATTTTTTTGCTGAACACGCACAATTTTCCTATTTTTATTATTCAACACCATTTACCATTTCAGGTAAAAATCATATTGCCCAGTCCCTAGTAGGCTTAAGTGTATTAGTAGACATTATTTTTAGAAAATATGTTACGTACTTAAATAATGAATTCGAGGAGAGGATGTAATGACCATTTTTTGGAATAATTCGGTAAAACTGAAACGAATCTTATTTATATACTGGCTAATGATTCCAGTTCTTTTTGGATCGTATGTAATTGTTTTTGCTGCAGTGAAAAATGTTTCGGTAACGGCTCTTTTTACTAATATTCCTAGTTTGGCTTTGACAAGTGTTGTAGCACTCTTATCTTTTTTTCAAGTTTTTATTTTGTACAAGTTGAAAAATTCTAGCAATTATCGACAATCTTTTTTCGGTGTTTTTTTGAAATTTAGCATGATCCAACAATTGTGCTCTTTGAATGTAATTGGCTTACTTTTGTGTATTTTAGTCTATCGGAGCTTGTTGGAAGGATCAGAACAAGTTAAAATTTCCAAACAAGTGAAAATCCAAGTTTACAGTTCTATGGTTTTTATTACATTGGTAACATTTCTAGTCGTTAGTATTCGATTTTCATTATAATGTTTAAATGAGTGAGAGCAGAAGTTAACAGCTTTTCACTCATTTTTCGTACAAAAAGCGGGATGTGTCACGAATATTGTGAAACTTTGGACAAAAATTTTCTGAAAAAGGGAATTTTAGTAGAAAAGTACTAAAAAGTCTGCTAAAATATAACTGTTGATTAAGGGTATCCTTAACAAATAAAGTTTTTTTAAAACTTAGGAGGAATTTTATTATGCCATTAGTATCAGGAACAGAATTTCTTAAAGCAGCTCGCAAAAGCGGCTACGGTGTTGGCGGATTCAACACAAACAACCTAGAATGGACAAAAGCGATTCTTGAAGCTGCTGAAGCTAAAAAAGCGCCAGTATTGATCCAAACTTCTATGGGTGCAGCTAAATACATGGGCGGCTACCAAGTATGTTACGATTTAGTTAAAGATTTAATTGATTCAATGGGAATTACTGTACCAGTAGCTCTTCATTTAGATCATGGTGAATACGAAGATGCATTAGAATGTATCGAAATCGGCTACACTTCAGTAATGTTTGATGGTTCTCATTTACCATTCGAAGAAAATATTGAAAAAGCTAAAGATGTTGTTGCTAAAGCACATGCTAAAGGTGTTTCTGTAGAATGTGAAGTTGGGTCTATCGGCGGAGAAGAAGATGGAATCATCGGTACTGGCGAATTAGCTGACGTACAAGAATGTGTACAAATGGTTGCTACAGGTATTGATTACCTAGCATGCGGAATCGGTAACATTCACGGTTCTTATCCAGAAAACTGGACTGGTTTAGCATTTGACCATTTACAAGAAATCGCTGACGCTGTTGGTGACATTCCATTAGTATTACACGGCGGTTCTGGTATTCCTTTAGAGCAAGTTCAAAAAGCTATTTCTATGGGCGTATCTAAAATCAACGTAAATACTGAGTGTCAAGAAGTATTTGCAGCTGCAACTCGTAAATATATTGAAGAAGGAAAAGATCTTGAAGGTAAAGGTTTTGACCCTCGTAAATTATTAGCACCAGGAACTAAAGCTGTTACAGAATTAGTTGAACAACGTATCGAATGGTTCGGTTCAGCTAACAAAGCATAATTTAATTTTATACTAATTAGAAAACTAGGATATATGTTATCGCATGGTAGCATATGTTCTAGTTTTTTGCTATTTTAAAAATTATACCGAATAAGTTGCAAATAAAATTAAAAAAATATATTTTGAAAATTGAGAAAAAATAGATAAAAAGTGATGGAATAGCAAAAATATTCCATAGGTGTTGGTTACGCGCTTTTTTATTGTGCCTTAATGTGGTAGAATAGTTTGGGTATATCACACAAAAAAATAAAACTATTTGTTTTACATAGATAGGTGAGAATAATTAATGAAAAAAATAGTAATCAATGGTAACCGTCCTTTAACAGGAGAAGTTTGTATCAGTGGAGCTAAGAATAGTGCAGTGGCTTTAATCCCAGCAGCTATTTTGGCAGATTCTCCAGTAACTTTAGATGGAGTTCCTGATATCCAAGATGTTCATTCTTTAATTGAAATTTTAGAAATTATGGGAGCGAAAACAAGCTTTAAAGATAATACTTTAGTTATCGATCCAACAGAAGTTGTTTCTGTACCGATGCCGAAAGGTAAAATCAATAGTCTCCGTGCGTCTTATTATTTTATGGGTTCTTTATTAGGCAAATTTGGAGAAGGTGTTGTAGGGTTACCGGGTGGCTGTTATTTAGGTCCTCGTCCGATTGACTTGCACATCAAAGGTTTTGAAGCATTGGGTGCTAAAGTTACGAATGAACATGGTGCAATGTATTTACGAACTGAAGATCGTTTACAAGGTACGAGAATATTTATGGATATGGTTTCAATTGGAGCAACAATCAATGTGATGTTAGCCGCAGTTAAAGCTGAAGGCAAAACAATCATTGAAAATGCTGCCCGTGAACCGGAAATTATTGATGTTGCCACTTTACTTAACAATATGGGAGCAAACATTCGTGGTGCCGGTACTGATATTATCAGAATTGAAGGCGTGGAAAGTTTACATGGCTGTCGTCATTCAATTATTCCTGATCGAATTGAAGCAGGGACATATCTAGCTTTAGCTGCTGCTGTTGGCGAGGGCATAAAAGTTCGTAATGTTATCTATGAGCATTTGGAAAGTTTCATTGCTAAGTTACAAGAAATGGGCGTGAAGATGACGATTGAAGAGGATACCATCGAAGTCCATCCATCTCATGACTTAAAAATGACCACTGTTAAAACATATCCTTACCCTGGTTTTGCAACCGATCTTCAACAACCGATCACACCATTATTGTTAAAAGCTAAAGGTACCGGTGAAGTAATCGATAGTATTTATACTCAACGGACAAAACACATTCCTGAGTTAGTTCGTATGGGGGCGGATGCCTCAATTGAAGGAAATATGATTGTGATTAATGGTCCAGCGAAATTACATGGTGCCGAAGTTGTTGCTTCCGATCTTAGAGCAGGTGCTTGTTTAGTGACAGCAGGTTTAATGGCGGAAGGCACAACTACGATTTACAATGTGGAATACATTTTACGCGGATATGACCATATTATTGAAAAATTAACAGCGCTTGGCGCAGATATCCAAATGATCGAAACGGAAGAAGAAATCGAGGTGGCTAAATGAGTGACTATCTAACGATGGCAGAACTTGAAAATAGTACATTAAAAGATATTTACGCTTATGCAAAAGAATTTAAGATTCCCTATTATAGTCAAATGAACAAAAAAGAACTTTCTTTAGCTGTTATTAGAGCTCAAGCAGAAAAGCAAGGGTTCTTCTTTATGGAAGGTGTCTTGGATATTGTTTCTCAAGATGGCTATGGTTTTTTACGCCCGATCAATTATGGACCAAGTGCTGAAGATATCTACATCTCATCTTCTCAAATTCGTCGTTTTGGCTTACGAAATGGAGATAAAGTTGCTGGAAAAGCTCGTCCTCCAAAAGAGTCGGAACGTTATTATGGTTTAATGCATGTTGAAAGTGTGAATGGCAAAGATCCGGAAGAAGCAAAAGAACGTCCACATTTTCCTGCATTAACACCCTTGTACCCCGAAAAACAAATCAAATTAGAAACAACTCCCGGTAGAGTCTCAACCCGTATGATTGACATTTTTTCACCTGTAGGTTTTGGGCAACGTGGTTTAATTGTAGCCCCGCCAAAAGCTGGTAAAACTAGTGTCCTTAAAGAAATCGCTAACGGAATTACTGAAAACTATCCAGATGTAGAACTGATTTTACTTCTGATTGATGAGCGCCCTGAAGAAGTAACTGATTTGGAGCGTAGTGTGAAAGGTGATGTGGTTTCTTCAACTTTTGACCAACAGCCTCAAAATCATACGCGTGTTTCTGAATTAGTTTTAGAACGTGCTATGCGTTTAGTAGAAGATAAGCGTGATGTCGTTATTTTGATGGATAGTATTACTCGTTTAGCTCGTGCCTATAACTTAGTTGTACCACCAAGTGGACGGACATTGAGCGGTGGGATTGATCCTGCGGCATTTTATAAACCAAAACGGTTCTTTGGTGCTGCTAGAAATATTGAAGAAGGCGGTAGTTTAACAATTTTAGCTACAGCTTTAGTAGATACAGGCAGCCGGATGGATGATGTGATTTATGAAGAATTCAAAGGAACTGGAAACATGGAACTGCACTTATCACGTGATTTGGCAGAACGTCGAATTTTCCCAGCAATTGATATTAAAAAATCTGGTACTCGTAAAGAAGAATTGTTAATGTCATCAGAAAAACTTGAGGAAATTTGGAAGCTGCGTAACCATATGGTCGGTGATTCTTTAGAATATACTGAGCAGCTAGTTAAGTTTTTACGTAAGACAAAAAGCAATGAAAAATTCTTCGAAGAGTTCCATGATGTTTCTTTCGGCAGACAAGCCAAAAGAAATGTAAAAAGATAATTGCATCGTTAAACAAATCATGCTATTATAGTACTGTTGTATACCGACAAAATAACTCTGATGCAGCAAATGGATCAGGGCAAAGGAGCGAAAAGACTATGAAACAAGATATCCATCCAGAATATCACCCAGTCGTATTTATGGACTCAACAACTGGTTTTAAATTCTTATCAGGTTCTACTAAGCACTCTGAAGAAACAGTTGAATGGGAAGACGGAAATACTTACCCAGTAATCCGTGTCGAAGTTACATCTGACTCTCATCCATTTTACACTGGACGTCAAAAATTCACACAAGCAGACGGACGTGTGGACCGTTTCAACAAAAAATACGGTCTCAAAGACGAAAACGCTGCAGAATAATAAAAACTTTATTAAAACAGAGTTTATCAGAATTTCTCATTTGGTGGGAAATTCTGTTTTTTTATTTTATACCTAAATGTACATCATGTCTAAGTGCATGTTGACAGATTTATTGTAAAATCAAACAAAAGTAAGTAAAATTCAAAACAAAAGAGGAAAATACAATAAAAGATGGTAAAATAGTTGTGATCCATACAAGGATAAAAATTGAATTGAATTAGAAAGGATGAAGGTTGTGAAGATAAGTCAACGAAAATTTGGAGAATCAGCTATTTTGTATTCGCTTACGAATGATTTAGGCACCACAATGAATGTTACTGATTTAGGAGCTAGAATTGTAGATTTGATTGTGCCTATTAATGGAGAGCAGAGAAATATTATTTTGGGGTTTGATTCTGCAGAAGAATATTTAGAAAAAGATATGTATTTTGGAGCAACGATTGGTCGTGTTGCTGGCCGAATTAAAAAGGGCTTGTTTACAATCGAAGATCAAAACTATTCACTACCAGTTGATCGTGAAAATGGCAATATTTTACATGGCGGACCTAACAGTTTTGAAGCAAAAATTTGGTCAGCAAAAACTGAAGAATCAGATGACAAAGTCTCAGTCGTTTTTTCTTATATCAGCCCAGATGGGGAAAATGGTTTTCCAGGGGAATTGGAAGCGGTTGTAACTTATTCTCTAACAAATAAAAATGAATGGATTATCGATTATCAAGCAGTTGCTGACCAACCAACGTTATATAATCCAACGAATCATGTTTATTTCAATTTGACCGGAGATATGTCTCAATCAGTCGGAACCCATGAATTATTTGTTGATGCAGATCGTTTTGCTGTAGTTGGCAATGATACTACTACCACTGGTGAGTTACGCGCAGTCTTAAATACACCATTCGACTTTAATCAGGCAAGTAAGCTGGATCAGGTATTTTCTGCATCATATGAACAAAACAAACTGGTTAACGGTTTAGATCATCCATTTATTCTTAATCAGACAGGTTTTGAAACTCCACAAGCAATTATTACGGCTCCAACCAAAGATCTTTCTGTTGAGATGTATACTGATCGACCAGCTGTAGTGATATTTACGGCGCAATTTGGCGAAGCTGGACCAGAAGTTCGCGGTCAAAAACTGGTTAATCATGGTGGACTGACGTTAGAAACACAGGTTAGCCCAGGGGCTGTGGAATTTGAAGGTTTTGGCGATATCGTATTATCTCCTGAAACAACATTTAATAGTCGGACAATATTTAAAATTAACAATTAATTTTGAGGAGCTGGTTAAAAGATGGAAAAACTGTTAGGAAGTATTGAGGCAGGCGGTACAAAATTTGTTTGCGGTGTTGGTACAGACGACCTCGAAATTATTGAAAGAGTTAGTTTTCCAACGACAACTCCTGATGAAACAATGGCATTAGTTATTGATTTCTTTAAAAAATATAAGCTGAAGGCAATTGGAATTGGTTCATTTGGACCGATTGATATCTATCCAACTTCACCAACATATGGTCACATTACTTCAACACCTAAATTAGCATGGCAAAATTATGATTTTGTCGGTGAAATGAAAAAGCATTTTGACATACCGATTGCTTGGACAACAGATGTTAATGCAGCTGCATATGGAGAATATGTCGCAGGCAGCGCTGAGGATTTAAATAGCTGTGTGTATTATACAATTGGAACAGGCGTAGGAGCAGGTGCTATTCAAGCAGATCATTTTATTGAAGGATTTAGCCATCCTGAAATGGGACATATGGTTATTAGACGGCATTCGGAAGATACGTTTGAGGGCAATTGTCCATTTCATAGCGATTGTTTAGAAGGTTTGGCTGCAGGACCTGCGCTAGAAAAAAGAACAGGTGAAAAAGGACAAAATCTTTCAGAAGAAGATTCGGTCTGGGATTTGGAAGCTTATTACATTGCACAGGCAGCTTATAATACAACGTTGATGCTTGCTCCTGATGTAATAATTTTTGGTGGCGGGGTTATGAAACAGCGTCATATGTTGGCAAAAGTTCATCAAGAGTTTGAAAAATTGGTGAATGGCTATGTGAAAACACCGCCGTTAGAAGAATACATCGTGACTCCAACTCTTGAAGATGATCCGGGAACGATTGGCTGCTTGGCTTTGGCAAAAAAAGCAATTAAATAATGAAACTAAAATAGTGACTGGAACATAGCTCTCTGAGTTCTATCTACGTCAGCGAAAATCCGAATAAACGATGTGGAAAAGTCAGACTTTTGTCACATCGTTTATTCGGATGTAGTGTGGGGAGCAAAACGGATCTTTAGTTTTGTTCCCCACACTTTTTAGTTAATTTAACTATAATAAGTTTTTACTTTGATATCTTGTTCATAATTACCAAAAGCTTTACCAAATAAGGTACAGCCACCAACATTTTCTGCATCTTTTTTTACTTCAATCCTTAATTGCCAAATATCTGATTGAGCATCAATATCTGTTAACTTCACTGAAGAAAGTGCTTCACCTTCAATGTAAGTTCCATGATTCATAATCCGAATGGTTTTTAATAAGCCGTATTGATTAACATTATCAGGATACCATTTTGGTGTGAGTTTTCCTCGAATATCCGCGAAGTCTCCAGGACTTGTCCAAGTACCCAACTCAATTCCGTTTAACGAAAAAGTAATATCTGACGGCCAATTGTCATTTGAAAAAGGAAATTCAGACGATATTTCCATGGAGATCTCCAACATTTCCAGTGACTGATCTGAGTTGAGAAAATTAGGTGTTTGATATTCAACAAAACCTTCAGTGAACCATAAAATTTGCGCATCCATTCGACTAGGGTCCATAAAATATTTGGGTTCATCTACTTTACCGATAAAATGAGACTCGGTGGCTAAACCGCATGTCGGCTCCACAGAATAATTAGTATAATGACCGACTGGAATAGATGTTTCCAATGTGTCAAAAGCATTAAAAATCTTTTCTGGAAAATGAATTTCAATATTATCTACTCGCAAACTAGAGATCTTTTGTTGTCCAATTTTTTCTGTTTTAATGATATTGGCATCTTCTAATTTTTTTATATGCATTGTTATAATAGCACTACTTAATCCAAGTTCAGTTGCTATCTCTTTAACATTCATTTTTTGTTTAGCTAAGAGTTTAATAATGTTGATTCGAACTGCGCTAGCTAAAGCTTCGTAAACTGGAAGGGCTTCTTCCGAAATCTCGAGTTGCATAGTGTACACCGCCGTTTCGTATTCTTTAAATCATGTTAACATATTTATTAATATTAGTAAACGATGAAAGGTTCTAATGTGTTTGAGTAATGTTTTTATTAATTTGTTTTAGGTTTTTCGAGTTTTTAATTAATATATATATTGTTGACAGCGGTTTCTTTATCGATTATTATTTGTTTGTAAATAAAGATGGAGGTGCTTTTATGGAAAGCATGTTAACGATTTCTAAAGAGTTTCAAATTTCCGAAGTTGATCCCCGCATTTATGGTTCTTTTATAGAGCATATGGGACGAGCAGTTTATGAAGGAATCTATCAACCAGGTCATCCGAGTGCAAATAAGGATGGGTTTCGTCAAGATGTTATCGAACTTGTTAAAGAATTAAACATTCCACTAATCCGTTATCCAGGCGGAAATTTTTTGTCAGGATACAATTGGGAAGACGGTGTTGGTCCCAAAGAAAAACGCCCAAAACGTCTAGATTTAGCATGGCGTTCAATCGAAACAAATGAAGTTGGATTACATGAATTTTCTAAATGGATTAATTTAGTTGGTTCTGAGATTAATATGGCGGTTAATTTAGGTACACGCGGAATTGATGAAGCAAGAAATCTCGTGGAGTATTGTAATTTTGAAGGCGGCACTTATTGGAGTGAACAAAGAAAACAAAATGGTCATGAGCAACCTTTTGGTATTAAGACTTGGTGTTTAGGCAATGAAATGGATGGACCGTGGCAAATTGGACATAAAACGGCAGAGGAATATGGTCGTCTTGCAGAAGAAGCCGGGAAAGTTATGAAATTAGTTGATGATTCAATTGAGCTTGTTTTATGTGGTAGTTCGCACAGCCATATGCCGACTTTTGGCGATTGGGAGTTGACAGTTTTAGAACAAGCTTATGAACAAATCGATTATCTATCCTTACATCAATATTATGGAAATCCTGAAGATGATTTGGAAAACTATTTAGCTCGCTCACTTGATATGGATGAATTTATTAATGGTGTCGTAGCGATTTGTGATTCTGTTAAGGCAAAAAAACATAGTAAAAAACAAATCAATTTATCTTTTGATGAGTGGAACATTTGGTATCATTCGAATGAACACGATGAGCAAGTTGAACCGTGGCAAGTAGCTCCGCCTTTGTTAGAAGATCATTATAATTTTGAGGATGCCTTATTATTAGGCTGTTTATTGATTACGTTATTAAAACATTCAGATCGTGTGAAAATTGCATGTTTAGCTCAATTGGTTAATGTTATTGCGCCGATTATGACGGAAAAAGACGGACCAGCATGGCGTCAAACAATTTTTTATCCTTTTATGCAAGTCTCTAATTTTGGTAGAGGAGTAGTTTTGACACCCATTACTCACTCACCAACGTATGAAACAAAAGATTTTGAAGCTGTTCCCTATGTTGAAACGATTGCGGTCCTGAATGAGGAACAAAATGAATTAGTAATTTTTGCCGTTAATCGTTCAAAAGACGCGATGGATTTTTCGGTTAATACAACTGACTTTAAGATCAAGAGAGTTATAGAATACAGCGAAATGACTGGTTTTGATAAAAAAGCAACTAATCTAGCGAATCAAGAACAAGTAAAACCAAAATTTTCAGATCATTATTCATTAAATGAAAAGAATTTAGTTGTCCAACTTGAACCACTATCTTGGAATATGATTCGCTGTGAATTATAGATAATTATATCTTGGCTAAAGTGAAGGTGAATAAAATGGAAATTATTTTAGCAACAGATAAATCTGGAATTAAAATTAGTAAATATATTTACGGTCAGTTTGCAGAACACTTAGGGCGTTGTATCTATGAAGGGCTTTGGGTGGGTGAAGATTCATCAATTCCAAATAATAAAGGGATTAGAAGTGACGTCGTTGAGGCACTAAAAGCAATAAATGTACCTGTTTTACGCTGGCCTGGGGGCTGTTTTGCAGATGAATATCATTGGAAAGATGGTATTGGGACCAAAGAAAAGCGGAAAAAGATGGTGAATACGCATTGGGGAGGCGTGACAGAAAGTAATTATTTTGGTACACATGAATTTTTTGAGCTGATCGATCAGCTAGGATGTGAAGCCTATATCAATGGAAATGTTGGCAGCGGCACTGTTCAAGAAATGCAAGAATGGGTTGAATATATGACGATGCCTGGTATCTCACCGATGTCAAATTTAAGAAGAGAGAATCAACAGGATCAGCCTTGGAAAGTCCCGTTTTTTGGTGTGGGCAATGAAAGTTGGGGCTGCGGTGGAAATATGCGTCCAGAGTATTATGCTGATCTATACCGTCGTTATCAAACCTATGTAAGACAATACGGAGCGGAAAAAATCTATAAAATCGCTTGTGGTCCAAATGTTGATGATTATCATTGGATGGAAGAAGTCATGAAATCAGCTGGATCGTTTATGGACGGTATTAGTTTGCACCATTATGCATTGACTGGCGCATGGGAAGATAAGGGAAAGGCATTGAATTTTCCAGAACAAGAATGGTGGTCATTGATTGCAAGTGCTCAAAAAATGGATGAACTAATTACGAATCACAGTGCTATTATGGATAAATATGATCCCGAAAAACGAGTTGGACTTATCGTTGATGAATGGGGATCGTGGCTTGCCGTTGAACCAGGCACTAACCCGGAATTTTTGTATCAACAAAACACGATTCGAGATGCAATGGTTGCTGCAATAACGTTAAATATTTTCCATAAACATGCTGAACGAGTTAAAATGGCGAATATTGCTCAAACGGTTAATGTATTACAAGCAATGCTATTAACTGAAGGAAATGAAATGGTCAAAACGCCAACTTATCACGTATTTGATCTATATAAAAATCATCAGGATAGCGAATTGATTGTAAGTTTTACTGAAAAATCTGAAACTATATCGTATACGGTATCCCAAAAAGAAACCCAAATAACAATTTCTATCTGTAATTTTTCCTTAACAAAAACTGAGTCCATCTCGTTTGCTCAAACGGCTAAAATCAAGCTTATTAGTGCGAGGTCGATAAACGGCGATCAGAAGGATGCACATAATGACTTTAGTCATCCAAATACAATTAGTATTCAGAATTTCGATCAAGTTCTAATCAAGGAAACGACTGTGATAGCGGATGTGTCACCAATGTCAGTGACAACGATTATTGTGGAAGTTATTTAAATGGTTTGCATTGGCTGTGAAAAGAAAAAAATTTTGACTGAGGCAGAAGTTAAACAATTAATTCAGGAGCAGTTGACATTGGAGCGAAATTTAGCTGAGGAAAAAGTGAAAGTTGCTAGAATGAGAAAATGTAAAAGCTGTATTTTTCGAGCTCAGCATACTTGTATTAAATGTGGCTGCTTTTATGAATTTCGTGCGAGTTTAGCTGATAAGAAATGTCCAATTAATAGTTGGAATGAATAATAAGACTGAGAAATTCAACCAAGGCGGATGAGTTTCTCAGTCTTTTGTTTAACGGTAATACATTTTTACTTTAATATCTTGATCGTGATTGCCGAAACCTTTACCAAAAAGTGTACAGCCACCCATATGCTCAGCATCTTCTTTAACTTCTATTTTCAGCTTCCAAGTATCAGTTTCACTTTTTATATCTGAAATTTTAATGTCTGATAAGATATTACTATCGACATTCGTGCCATGATTTGTAATACGAATGGTTTTAAGTAAGCCGTATTGATTTAAGTGATCTTCCCACCAGTCAGGAGTGAATTTTCCCCTAGTATCATAAAAATCACCAGGGCTCGTCCAAGTCCCAAGTTCTACATCATTAAGTGTAAAGGTGATATCTGAAGGCCACTCATTGTTAGCAAAAGGAAATTCAGAAGAGATTTCAAAAGAAATTTCCAACATCTCCAAAGTATCATCTGGTTGAAGGAAATTGGTGATTTGATATTCGACAAAACCTTCAGTAAACCACAAAATCTCAGCATTCATTCTTTCTGGTGCCATAAAATATTTTGGTTCATCAAAGATTCCGATTCGATTTGTCGTTGATGCGAGCCCACAGGTAGGCTTAACTCTATAATTTGTGTACAGGCCAACTGGAATGGATGTTTCATATGTATCGAAAGCATGGAAAATTTTTTCAGGGAAACTAATCTCAATATTATCGACTTTTAAACTTGAGATTTTTTGTTGACCTACTCGCTCTGTTTTAATCAGATGAGCTTCTTCTAGTTTATTAATATGCATTGTTACAATGGCACTGCTCAAATTTAGCTCTTTAGCTAGTTCTTTATTATTCATTTTTCTTTCTGAAAGTAGACGAATAATATGCAGCCTCACTGAGCTTGCTAATGCTTCGTAAGTTAGTAAAGATTCATCTGAAATATCTAATTGCATTTGGCACCATCCGTTCATGTTTTTGTTTATTGTAATAGTAACATCACCTTGACTAATTGTAAATGTTTAACATTTGTATTAATTGATTAAAAAAATAATTGAAAAGATTTATGTATTTATTATTGACAGCGCTTGCAATTAAGTATATTATTTGTATGTAAATGAAATGAAGGAGGGAGCATTTATAGTTTAAGTACTGGATTTAGAGAATGCACAACTACTAAATTAACTAGGGAGAGAAAAAGATGAGCGCATGGAAGAAAATTTTAGGAACTTCACTTGTATTAGCTAGTAGTCTGTTATTGTTAAGTGCTTGTGGCGGCGGTGAGAAAAAAGCAGCGGATTCAGATGGTGAAAAAACTAAGTTAACTTTTTGGAATGGTTTTACAGCATCTGATGGTGAAATTTTGCAAGAGATTGTAAACGATTTCAATAAAGAGAATGATAAAGGCATAACAATCGAAATGGATGTAATGACTTGGGCGAACTTAAATGAAAAACTTCCACCAGCGATTTCATCCAAAACAGGTCCTGATTTTATGCTCTTAAATTACGGTGACTTTGCTCAGTATGTTAAAAATGGAGCGGTTCAATCACTAGATGATTTTTGGGACTTTGATGGTGTAGACAAATCAGATTTCACAAAAACAGCAGTCGAGCTTGGAATTGTTGATGAAAAACAATACTACATTCCAATGCAGGTTCAAGGAATGTACACTTATTGGAATAAAGATTTATTCAAAGCTGCTGGTCTGGATGAAAATAATCCGCCTAGAACTTGGGATGAGTTAACTGAAATGGCACCGAAATTGACGGATGCATCTAAAAATGTTTCAGGTTTTGTTTTCAATAAAGATGGTACCGCGCCTCTTTACAACTGGATTTTAGCGAATGGCGGAAAACTAGTGAATGATGATTATACTAAGTCAGAATTTGCTTCTACGCAAACATTGGAAGTATTGAAAAAAATCCAAACGATGATCCATACCGATAAGACAGGTCCTGAATCAATTTCTGGTGCTGAAATGGATAATTTAATGAACGCTGGACAACTAGCTATCGAGCTAAACGGTCCATGGTTAAATAATGGCTTGAAGAAAAATGAAATCAATTACGGTGTAACAACTATTCCTCAATTAGTTGCGGGAAAAAATGAACATGCGATTTTAGATGGTGTTGGTTTTGGTATTCCAGCTAGTACAGATGATTCCAAAAAAGATGCAATTTATGAATTTATTAAATATTGGAATACAACAGAAATCGGTAAAAAATGGAGTATCGAAAACGGCTTCCCTCCATACTTGAAATCAGTTAGTGAAGATGCCGAAGTGAAAGCAGATCCAATTGTTTCTGAACTTGGTAAACAAATTGAATTCGCTGAACCATTTTTACCAGGTTTTGATAAACTACCTTCAATCAACAATGACATTATGAATCCATTAATTGAAAAATTATTAGCAGGCGATGATCCAGAAAAATTAATGAACGATGCGGATAAAGCGATCAATGACATGCTAGCCAATTAGTACACTGACGATTAGTGAAACACACTTGTTGAGCTTTGATAACGAGTGTGTTTCCACTAATATCCTGATTACATAATTGAAAAGGGAGGGGAAACGATGAAAAATTATATGACATCGCTTTCGAATTATTGGAATAAACCAAGCAGAGCTGGTTACATTTTTCTAGCACCATCTATTTTGGTGTTACTATTTTTTACAGTGATTCCTTTGGTTGGCACATTTGCACTTAGTTTTTTCAATATTAATATCTTTTTTACAAACACTACCTTTAATGGGATTGACAATTTTTTACGCGTATTTCAAGATGAACGAGCAATTAATTCATTGATTCACACCTTGTATTTTACCTTACTTGAAACTCCTACACAGATCATCGTTGGTTTGTTATTTGCAGTCTTATTATCTAAAAACACGATGTTCAATCGCTTTTGCCGTTCTACATTTTATATTCCCGTTATTTGTTCTTTAACATCTATCGCTATTATATTTTCTATGTTATTAGATCCAAATATCGGAGCTATTCCTTATGTCCTTTCTCAACTAGGTATGCCTATTCCACAATTTTTTAGAGATCCTACACTTGCGATGCCAACGGTTGCCCTAATGACTGTTTGGAAAAATTTTGGTGTCACAATGACTATTCTCTTGACGAGTATTCAAGGTATTTCTCCTTCATTATACGAATCAGCTGAAATGGATGGAGCGACTAAAAAAGAGCAATTTTTTAATATTACCTTACCGCAAATTGTCCCTTCTTTAGGTTTTTGTATTTTGACAAATCTTATCGGATCGATGCAAGTCTTTGACCAAGTTTATGTTGCAACAGGCGGTGGACCACAATTTAAAACAGAAACAGCCGTTCAATATATCTACAGCCGAGGTTTCTCAGCACCTTATGAGCTTGGTTACGCATCAGCATTATCTTCCGTACTGTTTGTACTAGTTGCGGTACTTGCTGTTTCAGCGAATCTTTACATGACTAGAAAAGAACGCCAAATGAAATAGGAGATGATAAAAAATGAAAGAACTTGCTCAAAGCAGCTCTGTGATTGACAGAAGTCCTGTGAAAAAGAATGGACGAACATTGAAAAAGAAAAATCAAACATCAATTTTTACGAAAATCGCTATGACGATAGTTTTGATAATTATTGCTTTTCCATTTATTTGGCTGATAATATCTTCATTTAAATATGAAAAAGATATTATTTCATTTCCGCCTAGAATTTTTGCTGACAGTTATACTTTTGAAAATTATCTTAAAGTTTGGTCAACAATTCCGTTATTAGATTACATTAAAAATACGGTGATTTTTGCAGGTGGTGTTGTAGTAACTTCAGTATTCTTTGATTCATTAGCTGGTTATGCATTTGCCCGCATGAATTTTAAAGGAAAATCTGTTTTATTTTATTTTGTACTACTGACAATGATGATTCCATTTCAAGTGTTTATGATCCCATTATTTATTCAAATCAACAAATTGGGATTATTAGATACGTATGCGGGATTAATTATTCCTAAAATGACAAGTGCGTTTGGGATCTTCATGATGCGATCGTTTTTCGTAACTTTACCGAAGGATTTAGAAGAAGCTGCACGTGTTGATGGATTGAATGAATTTAAAATTTTTCTAAAAATTATGTTGCCGCTAAGTAAACCAACAATGCTGTCATTGGCTATTTTTACATTAATGAATAGTTGGAATGACTTGCTTTATCCATTGATTTTAACAAGTAGTTCTAAAATGAGAACGTTACCAGCCGGATTAGCTTTATTTACTGGACAAAATATTTCTTTTTACGGACCAGTAATGGCAGGAACGGTAATCTCAATGCTGCCGCTTTTAATTATCTATATGTTTGCTCAAAAATATTTTGTTCAAAGTACAGCAATGTCTGGGATGAAAGAATAGGTGATGGAAAATGAAATTAATCAATAGTCGTTTCTATTCGGCACTGATGATAATTACAGATTATCTACTATTAGGTTTGGTTTGGTTGATTTGCGCATTTCCAATTGTAACGATCTATGGCGCCACAGTTTCACTCATGTATGTTATTGACCAATGGCATGAAGGTGAGTCAGGTAATATCTTGCGGTTGTTTTTCCGTAAATTTAAGGAAAGTTTTTTCGTTAAATTGTTGATTTCATTTGGCTTTCTAATAAGTATCAGTGTAATTTATGTTGATTTTACTATTTTATCAAACCTGATTTCAGACGATCAAAAAATAATAACTATCTTAATTGTGACACTGTTAGTCTTACTGATGCTTTTTATTAATTTAGCTTTCATTGATAGCCAAACAAAAAAGGTGAAATTCACTAATCTATTTAAAGCTGCAGTTATCAGCTTTTTTACGAATTTTTTACCCAATTTATTAGGGATTCTATTGATTATTTTGAACAGTTTTTTAATTTTCTTATTACCTATTACCGTATTTTTTACACCGATTATTACGGCTGTTGCCTTGTATAAATTAAATAATAGAAAAGACATAATAATACAAGAAAACTAGTTTTAAGGAGGTAGCGCATGGCTACATCGATAGAAATTAATCATCAATTTAAAGTCGGAGAGATAAGTCCAAGATTATTTGGCTCGTTTATTGAACATATGGGAAGTGTGGTTTATACCGGAATTTATGAACCGGAACATCCTGAAGCTGATGAAAATGGATTTCGGCAAGATGTTTTAAACAAAATCAAAGCACTGAATCTTGGAATTATTCGTTATCCGGGTGGAAATTTTACTTCTGGTTATAATTGGCTGGATACAATTGGTCCAAAGGAAAAACGAAAAACGACATTGGAACTAGCTTGGCGCGGGATTGAACCAAACTCTTTTGGTTTAAATGAATTTTTTTCATGGCTTAAATTGATTGGAGCAGAAGCAATGATGACGATTAATTTAGGAACTAAAGGAATTGATGATGCTAGAAATATCGTTGAATATTGTAATTTTCCTGCAGGTACTTATTGGAGTGAACTTCGTAAAGCACACGGGGTTGAAAAACCGTATAACGTCAAAGTTTGGTGCTTAGGTAATGAATTAGACGGACCTTGGCAAATTGGCAGGAAAACAGCTTACGATTATGGGCGTTTAGCAAATGAAGCGTCAAAAGTGATGAAATTAGTAGATTCCTCAATAGAAACGGTGCTCGTTGGCAGCTCAACACCTAAATTAGCTTCTTATCCTGAATGGGATCGTGTTAGTTTGGAACAAGCATATGATACAGTTGATTATTTGGCTTTGCATAATTATATTGATCGTTGCCAAGATGAAGATTTGAGCAAGAAAATGCCGAGAGAGCCAGATGATACACCAACATTTTTAGCTCGTTCACTAGAATTTGATCGGCAAATCGAAACAGTAATTGCTACTTGTGATTATGTAAAAGCGCTAGTTCGCAGTGAAAAAACAATGTATTTAGCATTTGATGAATGGAATGTTCACAATTTTCCTGAAAAAGAGCACAAAGATTTTGAAATTGGCAGTCCAGTCGACTGGTGTCACTTTTCGATGGAAGATACGTTGTTATTCGCTTCAATGGGACTCGCGATTTTAAGAAGAGTTGACCGAATCAAAATTACGTGTCAATCATTATTAGTTAATACAATTCCTTTGATTTTAACTGATCCCAATGGTGCCTCATGGTGCAATCCGACTTATTATGTAATGAAAGACTTGAGTAATTTAGCTAAAGGTGAAGTACTGCAAAGTGTGATAAAAGGACCAACCTATGACACGAATATTTATAAAAATGTATCTTTTGTTGATGCAGTTGTTGTTGATTCTGGAAAAGAATTGGTTTGCTTTATTGTTAATCGTTCAAATAAAGAAGAAACAATTACACTAAATACAGATTTTACACTAAGTGGAAATTATCAACATTCAGAATTAGCCAGCACTAATTTAACAGATAAAAATACTAGAGAAAATCCAACACTTATTCAGCCAAAAGAAATAAAAAATCAGGTCAGTATTAGTGGTAGTAAAATACATATCACTATCGCACCGTATTCTTGGAACACCATTCGTGTTGGAAAATAAAGGAGTCAAAAACAATGACAGGAAAAAATTCGTCAGCAAATTATAAAAATCCGATTGTTTTGGAAAGAGCTGATCCGTGGGTCTATAAACATACTGATGGTTACTATTATTTTACTGGTTCAGTACCAGGCTATAAAACGATTGAGTTACGTCGCTCAAAACACTTAGATGAATTAGAAGAAGCTGAAAGAGTAACGGTTTGGCAAGCACCTGATTCTGGCATTATGAGTCAGTTAATTTGGGCACCTGAAATTCATTTTGTACGGGGAAGCTGGTACATTTATTTTGCAGCAAGTGATAGCGAAACCATTCGGGATAAAACGCATCATCATCGCATGTTTGTGATTAAAAATGAAAATGCAGATCCGATGAATTCAAATTGGGAAGAAAAAGGTCAAATTAAAACCCAGTTTGACAGCTTTAGCTTAGATGGAACAATGTTTGAACATCGTGAACGACTCTACTATGTATGGGCACAGCAAGATCCGGTGATTCCTGGAAATTCTAATTTATACATTTCAGAAATGGAAAATCCTTGGACCTTGAAAGGGAAACAAACTCTGTTGTCGATCCCGGAATATGATTGGGAAAAAATCGGCTTTTCAGTTAACGAGGGAGCAGCAGCATTGATCCGAAATGGAAAAATTTTTATCACATATTCTGGAAGCGCGACAGATGAAAATTATGCAATGGGTTTATTGTGGGCGGATGAAAGTAGCGATTTATTAAATGGATTTTCTTGGCATAAAGGCTCAGATCCAGTTTTTAAAAGTTCTGAGCGGAATCAACAATTTGGACCAGGACATAATTCGTTTACTGTAAGTGAAGATAATCAACAAGATATATTGGTTTATCATGCTAGACCTGAACCTAATCACAAGGGTGATCCATTGAATAATCCCAATCGTCATGCTAGAGCGCAAGTTTTTGGCTGGGATGAAGCTGGTTTTCCAATATTTGGTGAGCCAGTTGCTTAGATAAAGAGGAGAAATTGGATATTTTATGAATGGTGATAGGAGGTTATCTCGTGGTGGAAAAAAAAAATACGATTATAGCAGATATTGAGGCTGGTCGGACGTCTTTGGGAATTGAATTAGGTTCTACTCGGATTAAGGCGATTTTAATTGGTTCGGATTATTCAGTGATTGGCGCTGGAAGTTATGATTGGGAAAATCAATTCGAAGCTGGTAATTGGACTTATTCTCTAGATATGATTTGGCAAGGTGTCCAAGCTAGTTATCAAAATATGGTAAAAGAACTTCAAGAAAGTTATGGAATTGCACTGAAAAAAATTGGTTCAATCGGTTTCAGTGGAATGATGCATGGTTATCTTGCATTTGATAAAAATGATGAGTTGTTGGTTCCGTTTCGAACATGGCGAAATTCTGGTACGGAAGCAGCTGAAGAAGAATTGACAGCATTGTTTCAACATAATATTCCGCAAAGATGGAGTATTGCTCACTTGTATCAAGCGATTTTAAATCAGGAAGATCATGTGTCGGAAATAAATTTTTTAACAACTTTATCCGGTTATGTCCATTGGAAATTAACGGGTGAAAAAGTTATCGGGATTGGTGATGCTTCAGGGATGTTTCCCATTGATCCTTTAAACAAAGAGTATGATGCTAAAATGATCCAACAGTTTAATCAATTAGTAAGCAAATATACGTATCAGTGGCAAATAGAGGACATTTTACCAGAAATATTGACTGCTGGACATGAAGCGGGAAAATTAACAAAAGCTGGTGCAAATCTCTTAGATCTAAGTGGGAACTTACAAGCTGGCATCCCATTATGTCCGCCAGAAGGTGATGCTGGTACTGGCATGGTTGCAACGAATAGTGTAGCAGTTCACACTGGAAATATTTCAGCCGGGACATCTGTGTTTGCCATGATTGTATTAGAAAAAGCCTTAAAACAAGTCCATTCTGAAATTGATTTAGTAACGACACCAACGGGTAGTTTAGTAGCAATGGTTCACGCAAATAACTGTTCTTCAGAAATCAATGCTTGGGTTAAATTATTTAAAGAATTTGCCCAGCTTTCAGGAAATAGTATGCAGACAGAACAACTATTTGAATTGTTATTTTCAGTTGCGCTTGAAGGTGATTTGGATGTAGACGGATTGCTATCTTACGGGTATTATTCAGGAGAAAATATTACGGGGATGAATGCTGGTCGACCATTGTTTGTTCGTACTCCTGAAAGTCATTTTAATCTAGCCAACTTTATGAGATTACATTTGTATTCAGCGTTTGGAGCCTTAAAAATTGGGATGGATATTTTATTAAAAGAAGAACACGTTCAAATCGATCAAGTCGTTGGACACGGTGGTTTATTTAAAACTAAAGAGGTCGGTCAAAGAATTGTTTCCTCTGTTATGAATGCCCCAGTTTCTGTTATGGAAACAGCTGGTGAAGGCGGAGCTTGGGGAATAGCGCTATTAGCCTCATTTATGCGTGAAAAATCGACAGATAAACCATTAGCCGATTATCTTAATGAGAATGTATTTATTAAGAATCAAGCAACGACTGTTATGGCAGATGAAAAAGACGTTCAAGGCTATGAAGTCTTTATTAAACGCTATAAACAAGGTCTGCCAATCGAACAAGCAGCAGTCGATCATTTAGTTTAGAAAGGGAGGGTTTGATTGTGTTAGAGCAACTAAAAGAAGAAGTCTTTCAAGCGAATTTAGAATTGCCAAAACATGGATTGATTAAATATACCTGGGGCAATGTCAGTGCTATCGATCGTAAACAAGGTTTGTTTGTCATAAAACCAAGTGGAGTAGACTATGAGACAATGTCAGCTGAGGATATGGTTGTTTGTGATCTAAATGGTAACGTTGTTGAAGGGAAGTTAAACCCATCTTCGGATACACCAACTCATGCCGTTTTATACCAAAAATTTTCTGAAATCGGGGGTATTGTGCATACACATTCAACGTGGGCAACTATTTGGGCGCAAGCAGGTTTAGATGTTCCGGCGATGGGGACGACACATGCCGATACCTTTTATGGTGCAGTTCCATGTGCCCGGTTTTTAAATCAAACGGAAATTGATAATGGTTATGAAGCAGAAACTGGCAATGTGATTGTTGAAACATTTATAGAACGAAGGCTTAACCCCATGGAAATCCCAGGCGTATTACTTCATGGTCACGGACCGTTCACTTGGGGGAAAGATGCAAAAAGTGCTGTAATGAATGCTGTTGTTCTAGATGAAGTATGCAAAATGAATCTTTTTTCAAGAGAGCTAAATCATTTTTCAGAAACACTGCCTAAACGAATTTTAGATAAACATTATTTACGAAAACATGGTGAAAATGCGTACTACGGACAAAAATAACTCAATTTAATGAAGGAGCGAAAATCATGCTAACAACAGGAAAAAAAGAATTCTGGTTTGTCGTTGGTTCCCAACACTTATATGGAGAAGAAACATTATTAGAAGTGAAAAAACATGCTGAAGAGATCGTAGCAGGCTTAAACAATAGCGGAAAACTTCCTTATCCAATTATTTTACAAGAAGAACTAGCGGTTTCAGCAGATGCTATTACAAAGATTATGAAAGAAGTAAATTACCGTGATGAAGTAGCTGGTGTAATTACTTGGATGCATACATTTTCACCTGCAAAAATGTGGATTCGCGGGACACAAATGCTGCAAAAACCGTTACTACATTTAGCGACACAGTATAATGAGAGTATTCCTTGGCAAACAATCGATATGGACTTTATGAATCTAAACCAGTCCGCACATGGTGATCGTGAATATGGCTTCATCAATGCTCGTTTGAAAAAAGGGAATAAAGTTGTAGTTGGGTATTGGCAGCGAGAATCTGTTCAGAAACAAATTGCTGAATGGATGGATGTTGCAGCCGCATTTGAAGATAGTTTTACGATAAAAGTTGCCCGGTTTGGTGATAATATGCGTCATGTTGCTGTTACTGAAGGCGACAAAGTAGAAGCACAAATTCAATTTGGTTGGGTAGTTGACTACTATGGTATTGGAGATTTAGTTGCTGAGATAGATAAAGTAACAGAAGCAGAAATCGAAGCAACTTTTTCTGAATACAAAGAACTGTATGACTTTGATTATGGTAACTATGAAGAAACTGTTTGGGTGAACCATGTCAAAGAACAAGCACAAATTGAAATTGGTTTACGTCGTTTCTTAGAAACAGGAAACTATTCTGCTTTTTCGACCAATTTTGAAGATTTGCATGGTATGAATCAATTACCTGGTTTAGCTGTACAGCGCTTGATGGCAGAAGGTTACGGGTTTGCAGGAGAAGGTGACTGGAAAACAGCAGCGATCGACCGTTTGTTAAAAATTATGGCACATAATCAAAATACTGGATTTATGGAAGATTATACCTATGAACTGGCACAAGGGCACGAAGCAATTTTACAATCTCATATGATGGAAGTTGATCCTACTTTAGCTGGAAATAAACCGAAAATTGTTGTTTCTCCTTTGACTATGGGGAATCGTAAAGATCCGGCACGTTTAGTTTTTGATGGAAAAGCTGGTGAAGGTGTTGTTGTTTCAATGGCTGATATGGGTACACATTACCGTTTATTGATAAATGCTGTTGACCTTTTTGAACCGACAGAGCCTGCTCCATATTTACCAGTAGCACGTGTTCTTTGGAAAGTAAAACCAAGCTTTGATGCTGGTGTTCGTACTTGGATTGAGAGTGGTGGTGGTCACCATACGGTTGTCTCATTAAATATTTCTGTAGAACAAATTATTACATGGGCGAAAATGGTTGGCCTAGAATATGTGGTAATGAACTAAAAAATCAAAGAGGTGGAGAAAAAAGTATTTAGCTCTAAGAAACTATAAGGAGCTGCTTTTTCTCACTGTTTATTTGAATTTAAATTATGGAGCAAAACCGGTTCTAAGTTTTGCTCCATAATTTTTTGATTATTAAAATAATTATTCGTTTAATCGATTATCGTACATTAGCTGGATTTGGATACCAAAAGGATCTTCCACGATTCCATATGCTTCACTAAAAACATTTTTATTTAGCGGCACGATGATTTTAACACGTTTATCTGTTAGCAAGTTAGTATAAAATTCTTTAATTTCTGCAAGATCAGCACTTTGAATACATAAAGAACAATTATTCCCCATTTTGAACGATTCAGCAGGATTCATTTGTTCCTCAGCGATCATTATTTTGGTTTTTCCAATTTGCAAAACTGAGTGTGAAATAAAATGTTTATTTTCATCAGTTAGAGCGAATTCCGGGTCTCTTTTCGCCATATCAGCATAAGTTACTAACAAAAGTTCCTTTGCGCCAAAATGTTTTTTGTAGAAAGATATCGCTTCGCCAGCATGTCCATTCATGGATAAAAATAATGCAACTTCTAATGTCATAGTGAATCCCCATTTCTATTGTTTTTGTTTACAGCTATAGTATACTAGTTAAAAGTGTCAAAATATGAAACCTTTGAAAGGGATAAAATGAAAAAAGTTGAACGAATCAATGACCTGTTGTTATTTTTAGCTGATAAAAACAGTTTTAATTTAAAAGAATTAATGGAAAGATACCAAATCTCAAAAAGTACCGCTTTACGTGATATTGAATCATTGGAAGAAATCGGTTTGCCGTTGTATTCAGAATTAGGAAGATATGGCAAATATACTATTTTAGATACAAAAATTGCTGCTCCGATCTTATTTACAGAAGGAGAAATGTATGCTCTTTATTTCTCGCTGCTGACACTTAATGGATACAAATCGATCCCGTTTGATGCAGAAAGTGATACTTTGGAAAAAAAATATCGGCATGTGCTGCCACAAAAACTTCAAGAAAAGCTCACGCTAATGAAGCAGGTTATCGTTCTTGAGCAAACAAACCATAGTCGAGCAAGTCGTCATTTAAAGGAAATTGTACAAGGAATTATACATGAGGCTGTTTTTGAACTGGTTTATTCCAAGGAAGGAAAAAATAAACAGTCAATCGTTCAATTTATTCAACTTACTTCGAAGTTTGGCCAATGGTATGCTAAAATTTGGAACTTTGAAACTGAGCAAATTCGCATAATCCGCTGTGATAAAATTAAAGATCTTCATTTAAGCAAAAAAAATACAGCAAAATCAATCAATGAACTTTTAAGTCAGATAGCAGATTTAAAAAAACGTAGCAGTGATATCCCGTTTTCTGTAACAGTTAACGAAAAAGGCAGCGATATTTTTACTAAAGAAAGTTACCCATCAATGAAAATGGAGCCTTTCCAAGAAAATTATCGAATTTCTGGTTCTTACGATACTTCTGAAGTAAAATTTATTGCTGCCTATTTTATTCGATTTGGAGAATCTATTTTATCTATAGAACCAGAGCAGCTAAAAGTACTGGTTACAAGAAAACTTAAATCACTGCTGACTCATTTTGAAACGATACAGTGAAACAAATAGCAAGACAGTTATTATAATATATGATAAGATATATACACTTACAAAAAGTAAGTTTTTGAGTAGAATAACCTTAATTTATGATTAAAGAGAATAGGTGATGGCATGGAGCATATTTTTGAAGAAGGACAAGCACAAGGAAAAAAATTATTACTACTTCATGGAACGGGTGGCGATGAGACCTCATTACTTGATATTGCTAATTATATAGCCGAAAAACCAACTATTCTATCATTTCGAGGAACAGTTCAAGAAGCTGGTATGAATCGTTTCTTTAAAAGAAATGGATTAAATCAGTTTGATTTAGTTAGTTTAGAAGAGGAAAGTGATCGACTATTAAATGAAATTATAATGATTAGTGAAGAAAAAGAGATTTCTTTAGAAGATTGGACAATTGTTGGCTATTCGAATGGCGCAAATATTGCTGCACATCTACTGTTGGAGCGAAATTCAAACCTTCAGCAAGCAATTTTATTTCATCCGATGTCTTTGGGTGTGGACACGCAAACATCTTCACTATCAGAAAAGAAAATATGGCTATCTGTTGGTCAAAATGATCCGATCGTGTCACATGAAGATTCACAAAGTTTGATTCAGCAATTAGAAAATAGAGAAGCTCAAGTGACTGTTTTAACTACTAATGAAGGTCATCAATTAACTTTAGAAGAAGTAAACCAAGCGAAAAACTGGTTGGATAAAAATTAATCCGCTAAAAGCGAATCGTTTGAAGACTGACATAATTGATGCTATGCTAGTTATGTACTATATAAAATAACTAGGAGGGATTTTCACATGGCAGATTTAAACGGACGCATTGATGACACAAAAGACAAAGTTGAAGGTACAGCTAAAGAGGTTCAAGGAAAAGTAACAGATGATAAAGGCAAAGAGCTTGAAGGTAAAGCACAATCAACATTTGGTGACGTAAAAGAAAAAGCCAGAGATGCCGGTGATGATATTAAAGAGGGAGCCGACAAATTAGGTGACAAAATCAAAGAAGGCTTTGATGATATCAAAGAAAAATTCCACAAGCATAGTGATAAATAGTAAGACTCTGTATATTTATAAATAAATAGCTGGAAAATACACAAGACAAGTATATGTTTTGTGTATTTTTTTGTTATAAACCCCATAATCCAGATTCGAAAGGAATTAAAAATGCATAATAAAGATATTTTAATCTCGTTTATTTGTTTTTTCTTTTTGGAAAAAATATTTGTCTTGATAAGGTTATTGATGTACAATTTGAAATGTCGAATTTTCTTTTTTTTTGATATTTTTTTAAAAAGATGAGAGAAATAACAATTGTATATAAGATATAATTATTAATGGAATAATATATACAAATGTTAAAAATCTGGAAAAGGAATGAGAATTTATGAAAAAATGGAAACACACGTTACTAGTTTCAACACTTGTTTTGGGTTCAGTACCCTATAATGCTGTAATTTCACCTAATCATGCAAGTGCTGCAGAAGTAGAAGATCAGACTGCTGAAAAATCAGTCGCAACACAACCTGATTCAACTGTGGAAAGTAACGCAGAAGAAGTTCAATCAGAAACTAGATTGTCTGAGAAGATACCTAATGCATCAGAAGTTTCACAAGTGGAGAATGAAAATGCTAACCCAGTTTTGAGTGAAAGTGTGAAGGAGTCTGGCGAAAATTCTAATAGTGAGATACTGCAAATTACTCCTAGAAGAACAGCTGATTTTATCCTAACCGTTGATGGGGTTGAAGAAGCACTTTTGCAGGAGAACTATATGCGAACAAATGTAAAAACTTTTACATTCGCTCGATCTGATAAGTATAACGAAAGATATGATTATATGATTAGTTTAAATGAAGTTCCAATAACAAGTGAAATTCCTGGTAATGTTGTTGATTTATCTGGCTATACAGATGAAGGGATTTATCTCATTGATTTAGCTGGTTATACAGCTCAAAATCGCGCAGATTCAGGGGAATTTTTTAACAACGTTCAGCGAACAGCATCCTCGGTCAATATCGATGGCGTGGTAAATAATCCGAATGAGGTTGTTAAAGACCCTACATCAATTGTGGTCGATAGAGATATAAATGATAATTATGGTGATTATACCTATAGTTGGGTAATTTCCGGAACCGACTTAGCAGGTAATCTTATTGAAATTAAAGGGGATAATACAGAGGTGAAACCTGAGGACTTGGCTTCTTTACCACCAGGTAATTACACAATTACCAATACAGTGAATGAAACTGTTCCGGAAGGATTCGCACCAGCTGAAATCACTGATATAACTTCAGGGGCCTTTAAAATGAGTGGTGGTTCCGTTGTAGTGGAACATATTTTACTTGATAAAGATGGAAATGAAACAGTTGATAAAACTGAAGGTCCTGAGTATGGCAGACTTGACGCGGATTATACAACGAGTTCCATTGATATTAAAGGCTACAAAGTTGTAGAGGAAAAGAAACCTGCAAATCAAAATGGAAAATATACAGAATCAGAGCAAATCGTAAAATACTATTACGAAAAAATCAAAACAAATATTAATGTTAAATATGTCGATGAGGCTGGTGTCGATTTACTGATAAAAGATCCGCTTACTGGGGATTATGGCGATCCTTATCAAACAACTAAGGAAGATATTTATGGTTATGAATTAGTGGCAAATCCAGAAAATGCATCAGGAAATTATACAGACCAAGATCAAACGGTCACTTATGTCTATAAAAAGAAAGCAACTCAGGTAAACGTACATTATGTTGATAAAAATGGTAATCCATTATCAGATGATACTTTGATACCTGGCGTTTTTGATAAGGATTATACTACAACACCTAAAGACATTCCCGGCTATATCGTAACAGTTGTTCCAAATAACGCGGTAGGAAAACATACCGTCGAACCAACAGAGGTTACGTATGTTTATGAAAAAATCAAAACAACTATCAATGTAGAGTATGTCGATGAACAAGGAAATCCTATCGCCACAGAGGAAACCATTCCAGGTGAATATGGAGATAACTATACAGCAGAACCAAAAGACATCCATGGCTATGAAATAGTAGAAAATCCAGAAAATGCGACAGGAACTTTCACAGATCAAGATCAAACAGTCACTTATGTCTATAAAAAGAAAGCAACTCAAGTAAACGTACATTATGTTGATAAAGATGGTAAGAAATTATCAGAAAGTACTTTAATAGACGGCGTTTTTGATAAGGATTATACTACAACACCCAAAGACATTCCCGGCTACATCGTAAAAGTTGTTCCAAACAATGCGACAGGAAAACATACTGTTGAACCAACAGAGGTTACGTATGTTTATGAAAAAATCAACACGAATATCCATGTAGAATATGTCGATGAACAAGGAAATCCTATTACTGAAGGAAAAAATATTCCTGGGGAATATGGGGATAACTACACGACAGAACCAAAAGATATTCCTGGCTATGACTTAGTAGCAGAACCAACTAATCCAAATGGAACTTTTACAGATCAAGACCAAACTGTTAAGTATGTCTACAAAAAGAAAGAAACTAAAGTAAATGTCCATTTTGTTGATGAAAAAGGCAAATCTTTAGCTGATGATCTCGTGAAAGACGGGTTATTCGATGATCCATATTCAACTGAACCAGCATCAATTCCGGGCTATATTCTAGTTGAAGTTCCAAGTAATGCTTCTGGAAAGCATACAGCTGACCCGACAGAAGTCACATATGTTTACAAAAAAATTGAAGCCCCAACTGTCAATGACACACTAGAAGGAGCAAAAACAGTAAGTGGTAAAGGGATGCCTGATTCTCAAGTAATTGTTACATTTCCAAATGGTTCAACGATAACTGTTGATGTCGATAAAGACGGTAATTGGCAAGCTGATGTTCCTGAAGATATTGTATTGAAAAAAGGAGATAATGTCACAGCTGTAACACTGGACCCTAAAACAGGGAGCACGTCAGATTCTGGTAAAGGAAAAGTTTTACCTCTCGTTACTAAATTACCTGATACTGGTACATCTGGAAACACAGAGAAACTAGTAGATCCTGCTAATCCTGCTAACACAAAAACGACGGCGAAAATCACTTCAAGTGATCCGCTAACTCGTTCGGCTAGTACTACAAAATCAGCTAGCGGTAAACAACTACCGAACACAGGTGAAGAAGCTGGAGCTTATGCAGTTAATCTTGGATTGTTCGCTCTGATTTTAGCTTTCTTTGGAAAATTGTTGAAAAAAAGAGAAACTGAATAAGACAATTTAATAAGCAAATAATGAGCGTGGAGCAAAACTAAAAACCAGTTTTGCTCCACGCTTTTAATCCGAATAAACGCATTTGTCTCCGTCTCTGTTTGTATATTGTGAACATAGTCATAATTTCCTTTATATGATAAAGTAGATTTAGAAAAATTCAATAGAAAGAAGGGATTGTCCATGTTCACTGACTGGCTCTTATCATTAGATGCTTGGCAACAAGCACTGGTGGGAACTGGTTTTACTTATTTTATGACAGCTTTAGGAGCAAGCTTGGTTTTCTTTTTTAAAGAAATCAAAAAAGATATTTTAAATATGATGTTGGGATTTGCTTCTGGCGTGATGATTGCTGCGAGTTTTTGGTCGTTACTTGATCCGGCGATAAAACAGGCTGAGGAAAATGGCAGCATTGCTTGGTTGGTGGTTAGTTTTGGTTTTGGTTTGGGCGGATTATTCTTATATATAGCGGATAAGACATTGCCACACATGCATTTTGGACCAAATCATGAAAAAGAAGGACTTCCCAGTCATTTAAAACGAACAATTTTATTGGTATTTTCGATAACGTTACATAATATACCAGAAGGTTTGGCGGTAGGGGTGGCATTCGGTGCAGCAAATTCGGCTGATGATCCACAAAAAGCAGTTTTAGCAGCAATTTCGGTAGCATTGGGAATTGGGATTCAAAATTTTCCCGAAGGTGCAGCTGTTTCGATTCCTTTGCGACAAGAAAATTTAAGTCGTAAAAAAGCCTTTATTTATGGGCAAGCATCTGGAATAGTTGAACCAATTGCTGGAATTATCGGAGCAGTGTTGGTGACTAAAGTAACTTTACTTTTACCATATGCATTAGCTTTTGCGGCAGGTGCCATGATTTATGTAGTTGTCGAGGAACTCATTCCAGAAGCGCAACAAACTGTGACAAGTAAACGTCATTTTGCTGTATTTGGTGTGATGTTAGGATTTATTATTATGATGATTTTGGATGTGGCATTAGGATAAAAAAAGTAGTAAAATTCAGTCGAATTTTACTACTTTTTTTATAATATACGCTCAAAAGGATCTAAACTAATTCCTTTTTCTAAAACGATTTTGGCATATTCCTGTGCAGAAAATAGAGAATGATCTTTATAATTTCCACATTCTTTTGCAGAAACTGCTGGTACAAAATCTGTTTCAACAATAAAATTCAAAACCTTCACTAATGCATCACGGATTTCTTTTGGTGAATGCTCATTCCACATAATCATATAAAAGCCAGTACGACAACCCATTGGTGAAATATCAATAATTCCTTCTAAATGATCGCGTAAGTTTACTGCTAATAAATGTTCCAATGTATGAACCGCAGCGGTAGGAAGCTCATCTTCGTTTGGTTGTAAGAAACGCAAATCGTATTTTTCGATTAAGACCTCACCATTTTTTTCAGTACCAGCTAAACGGACATAAGGGGCTTTTACTGTATTGTGATCTAATTCAAAACTTTCAACTCGTGCCATTATACACACTCCTTCATTTAAGTAAATGTCGCTTTTAACTATATCAAAACACCTTGGAAAGTCAATACTTATGGAAACAATAGTAGTCCAGAACTTTTGTTTTATAAAAATCTTCACTAAATAAAGAAAAATCATTTTACTACCTATGTAGTAAAAGCCAATATTATGGTAAAATGAAAAAAGCAACTTTCTTCAGGAAATTGAGAGGAGATCAATAAGTATGGAAAAAATGTATAATGTTGCCGTGGTAGGCGCAACGGGTGCTGTTGGCACAAAAATGATCGAAATGTTGGAAGAAACAACTTTACCATTGAAAAATGTTAAATTATTAGCATCAAAACGTTCTGCGGGGAAAGAACGTACCTTCAAAGGAAAGACATTAATTATTGAAGAATTAGTACCGGAATCTTTTGAAGATGTTGATATTGCTCTATTTAGTGCCGGTGGCGGCATTTCAAAACAATTTGCACCGGAAGCTGTTAAACGCGGAGCAGTTGTCGTTGATAATACGAGTCATTTTCGGATGGACCCTGAAGTTCCATTGGTGGTGCCTGAAGTCAATCCACAAGCATTAAAACGTCATAAAGGAATCATTGCCAATCCAAATTGTTCAACGATTCAAATGATGGTAGCACTAGAGCCAATTCGCCAAGCATATGGTTTAGATCGCGTGATTGTGTCGACTTATCAAGCGGTAAGCGGTGCTGGAATCAATGCGATGAACGAATTGAAAACACAAGCACAAGCTTATATTGATGGAACTCCGGCAGAGCAATTGCAAGCTGATATTTTACCTTGTGGCGGCGATAAGAAACACTATCCGATTGCATTCAACGCCTTGCCTCAAATTGATGTTTTTTCAGATGCAGATTACACGTATGAAGAATGGAAAATGGTCAACGAAACGAAGAAGATTATGGAAGATGACAGTATTAAAGTTGTTGCGACTTGTGTACGGATTCCTGTTTTATCTGGTCATTCTGAGTCTGTGTATATTGAAGTGGAAAAAGACGGATCTAACGTTGAGAAGATCAAACAGCTAATTGCTGAAGCTCCGGGAGCGGTTTTGCAAGATGATCCAAGTCAACAATTATATCCGCAAGCTTTAACTAGTATTGACCGCAAAGAAACATTTGTCGGCCGCATCCGTCAGGATATTGATATTGAAAAAGGCTATCACATGTGGGTTGTTTCAGATAACTTACTAAAGGGTGCTGCCTGGAATTCTGTTCAAATTGCAGAAACATTACATGAAATGGATTTAGTACGAGTTTAATTAAGGTTGGAGGAGAGTAAGGATGAATTTAGAGAATGCAACAATCATTACAGCAATGGTTACACCTTTTGACGAAAATGGAGCAATCGATTTTGCTAAGTTGCCCCAACTAGTGAATCATTTACTGGATAATCATACTGAAGGAATTATTTTAGCGGGAACAACAGGTGAATCACCAACATTGACCCACGATGAAGAAATCGAGTTATTCAATGAAGTTATTCGTTTAGTTGATGGTCGAGTACCAATTATTTGTGGTGTTGGAACCAATGACACACGAGATTCAGTTGAATTTGTAAAAGAACTTTCAGCTATTCGCGGAATAGATGCCGGCTTAGCTGTTGTACCTTATTACAATAAACCTAACCAAGAAGGATTGTATCAACATTTTAAAGCGATTGCTGAAGCAAGTGATTTACCAATCATTTTATATAATGTGCCTGGCAGAACAGTTGCGAGCCTTGATGTAGCAACTAGTTTGCGTTTAGCTGAGCTTGATAATATTATTGCTATTAAAGAATGTGCTGGTCTAGATGCATTAACTGAGTTGATAGAAAAGGCGCCAAAAGACTTTTTAGTGTATACTGGAGAAGACTCCTTAGCTTTTGCAACTAAAGCTTTGGGTGGACAAGGGGTAATTTCTGTAGCTAGTCATATTTTTGGAACTGAAATGTATGAGATGTTCCAAGCTTTGGATCAAGAAGAAGTTAAAAAAGCAGCAAGTATTCAGCGGCAAGTATTACCAAAGATGAACGCATTATTTTCAGTGCCTTCACCTGCTCCTGTAAAAGCTGTCTTAAATCATTTAGGCGTTTCTGTAGGTGATTTACGTTTACCTCTTGTATCTTGTACTTCTGAAGAAAAAGCGAAAATTTTAAGCATACTGGATTTTTGATTCGGTGTGAGAATATAGAGAGGTGAAATTAGTGAGTACAATAAAAATCGTTCCCTTAGGCGGCGTTCGTGAAAATGGAAAAAATATGTATATCGCAGAAGTGGAAGATGAAATTTTTGTACTGGATTGTGGATTAAAATATCCAGAAAATGAATTATTAGGAATTGATGTGGTTATCCCGGATTTTACGTATTTAGAGGAAAACATTGATCGTGTGGCAGGTATCTTCCTAACACATGGTCACGCTGATGCTATTGGGGCATTGCCATATCTTTTAGCGAAAGTTCATGTACCAGTATTTGGAACGAAGTTAACTGTCGAATTAGCAAAATTAAATGTTGAAGCTCATGCTGGGTCAAAAGATTTTGATGATTTTCATGTAGTTGATGCGCATACAGAAATAGATTTTGCACACGCGACGATTAGTTTCTTCCGTACCACACATACGATTCCAGATTCTATTGGAATCAATTTAAAAACTGCGGAAGGCAATATTGTTTACACTGGTGATTTTAAGTTTGATCAAAGTGCCATTCCAATGTATCAAACTGATTTTGGTCGGTTAGCTGAGATTGGTAATGAAGGAGTATTAGCATTATTAAGTGATTCTTCTAATGCAGAAAATCCAGCTCAAGTTGTTTCTGAATTACAAATTGCTGATGAAGTTTTTGATACTATTCGTTATTGGGAAGGCAGAATTATCGTAGCTTGTGTGGCCAGTAACTTACAGCGGGTCCAACAAGTACTAGATGCTGCTTACCGTTCTGATCGTAAAGTAGTTTTAACTGGACAAGATTTCCAACGAATCATCAATACAGCGATTGATTTAGATAAACTGAAATTACCGAGTGAAGACTTAATTGTCCCTGCAAAGGATATGAAAAAATATCAAGCAGATCAATTAGTTGTGCTGGAAACAGGAACCATGGGTGAACCAATTAAATCATTACAAAAAATGGCAAATGGCACACACCGTGTAATTAAAATTCAAGATGGTGATCTAGTTTATATCACAACGACACCAACAACAGCAATGGAGACAGCTGTTGCTAAAACAGAAGATATTGTTTATCGTGCTGGCGGAATTGTGAAGCAAATTTCTGATAATATGCGTGTTTCCGGTCATGCTAATCCAACTGATTTACAATTAATGCTGAATTTGATTAAGCCTAAATATTTTATCCCTGTTCAAGGTGAATATCGTCAATTAGCTGCGCATGCAGATTTAGCTCATGAAATTGGTATCCCATATAAAAATATTTTTATCACTGGGCGCGGCGATATTTTAGAATATAGCAAACAAAAAATGACTGTTGCCGGCAGCACTACTGCGGATAATATCATGATTGATGGAATCGGTGTAGGAGACATTGGTAATATTGTTTTACGTGACCGTAGAATTTTATCAGAAGATGGCATTTTTGTAGCGGTTGTCACGATCAATCGTCGTGAAAAACGAATTGTTTCACCTGCCAAAATTACTTCAAGAGGTTTTGTTTATGTGAAAACAAGCAAAGACCTGATGAAGGAAAGTGCTAATATTGTTACTGAGATTGTCGAAAAGCATCTTGAAAGTAATGATTTTGAGTGGAGCAAGTTAAAACAAGATATTCGTGAACAGTTGAGTCGTTACTTATTTGAACAAACGAAACGCCGTCCTGTAATTCTTCCAGTAATTATGGAAGCAACTCAGCGAAAAGGGCGTAAATCATCAAATTAGATTGAGCTAAATTTGAATTGTTAAAAGCTTAATTGCTACTAATTGAGGTGACTGAGAAATGACTTGCAAAGTTGTTTCGCAGTCATTTTTTAGTGGATGTTAAAGTATACAATTTTTTACAGATATTCTTTTTTTAGATACAATGAACTTGTGAGAATGGGGGGAAGAAAGAATGGAAAAGAAACAAGAAACTCGCTGGATTAAATTTCTGGGCGGGAAAAATCTATTATTTACTTTAGTAGCTTTAGTATTACTTGGAGCAGTGATTTTTATTTTTCATCAAGTTGGGTTTATTTTTGGTCCGATCGGGGTCGTTTTCAAAACAATTATAGGTCCAACAATTTTGGCTTTGATCTTATATTATTTATTTAACCCAGTTGTAAATTGGCTGGAAAAGCATAAAGTTAAACGTGTATATGGTGTTTCAGCTATTTTTGTTATTGTGATTACATTGATTGTTGTAGGAATTATTCTAGTTGTTCCGATCTTACAAAAACAAGTGGACGGATTAATTAAAAGTTTTCCTCAATATATGACGGACTTAGAAAAAATGGTCAGTGATTTCTTTCATAATTCCGCATTGGAAAAACCATTATCTAATGCTTTAGCAAGTATCCAAAAATGGTTTGATAATGTTTCAGATGGTATTGGCAGCTACTTTACCAAGGCAGTTGAAGGAGCTTCAACGGTTTTTTCAACTTTAACCGGTTTTGCATTAATAATGGTAACAGCACCGATTATCACCTTTTTCTTATTGAAAGACGATCAGAAATTTTTCGGTTTTGTTTTAAGTATTGTCCCTCCTCGTTTTCGAAATGATGCCAAAGAAATTGGGTCAACAATGAGTAGTCAAGTTGGTGCTTATCTAAAAGGGCAAATACTGGTATCGATTGCTATTGGGGTTTTAACTTTTATCGGTTTTTGGATAATTAAAATGCCTTATTCAGGAACGTTATCAATTATTGTGGGAATAACGGCAGTGATTCCTTATATTGGACCAGTTATTGCTTATGTTCCGGCTGCAATTGTGGCATTAATGGTTTCTTTTGGAATGTTTATTAAGATGTCAATAGTCTGGATGATTGTTCAAATGTTGAATGGTCATTTTATTGCTCCGCAAGTAATGGGTAAACGTTTAGTTGTTCATCCTTTAACGATTATTATTGTTTTGTTAGTGATGGGGGATTTGCTTGGGATGTTTGGACTGATTTTTGGAATTCCAATCTATGCTATTGCAAAAGTTTTGGTTACGTATGTATTTCGTAAGTTTAAACAACGTTATAACAGATATTATGGTGACAGCGGTGAATACGAAGATACTGAATTTTCAAAAGAAGATTATTTAGATGAATAAATAAAATTGATTGATCGGTTAGTTTATATAAGAAAAACTTATTTGCTAACAGAATCAATCTTTTTTTATATAAAAAAATTCGTATCTTTTGTATTACTTTTTTTAAGGAGTTACAATTTAATTAGTGAAGAAATAGAATTGAAAAGGAGGAATGCTTATGAAACGATTGATAAAAGTCGTCTTAGCGCTATTCATCTTTCTATTGTTCGTTGGAACGGTAGGATTACTTGGCGGATTAATTGAAATTCCGTGGGTCTCAGGAGAAGTAAATTGGCTTTTATTGAATTATCCTTGGCTAATTTCTTTTTTTAAAGGCATTTTAATTATTTTGGGTGGACTTTTATTTATTTGTTTAGTTGTCGTTTTATCAGTTTCTGGAGGGAGGAAGCGCTTAGTAATTAAAGACGGAAAAAATCGAATTGAAATTCTAAAAAGTACTGTGGAACAAGTAGCTGAAGAGGCATTTAATTCGACTGTCCATCCGGATAAAACCAAAATGAAGGTTAAAATTAAAGGCAAAGCAAAAATAGTGATACATCTTAGGATCGATGTGCTAAGTAAAGTACGTTTCCAACCAATCGCCGATGAAATTAAAGAACAAATGCAAACTGCATTAACTACGGCTTTGGAACCAATTGAAAATCAGGTATCGATTCATCTGAGAGAACAAGAGCCAACCAAGACATCAACTTTTGGAAAAAAACAATCACGAGTGATATAAGGAGGGAAAATTATGGATCAAGAAAAAAAGGAGCGTTGGTTTAAGCAACTTAAACCGTATCGCTTTCGAATTATTTGGTCAACGTTATTTTTCCTTATGGCTTTACTTATACTACTCATAGGTTTTTGGAAAACAGTTATTTTAATTGTTTTTGCATTCGTTGGCTATATTATTGGCAAGATGCGTGATGAAGATTTGGATATTTATTCCTTAATTGATACAGTGCGATCAATGATAGGGATTTAAATAGTAAGTTAAAGGAGAGGATGCAAATGGCAGAACCAGTACAAGAAAATTCAGGTGAGTTTAAATCAAAATTAACATTTGATGACGTTGTTATCAAAAAAATCGTTGGAGTGGTTATTTCAGAGGTTGATGGTATTTTAGGTTTAAGCGGTAATTTATTTACAGATTTTGCAGATCGCTTTAGAGACACTGGCGATATTACTAAAGGTATTGGCGTGGAAGTTGGCACGAAGCAAGTGGCTGTGGATGTATCAGTAATTTGTAAATATGATGTTAATATTTCTGAAGCTTTTGACCGAGCAGTAGAAAGAGTTAAAGAGGCCATCCTTTATATGACAGGTCTTGATCTGGTAGAATTCAATATGAACGTTGATGATGTCATGAACGAAGAAGAATTTTTAGAAAAATATCGTGGTAAAGATAGCAGTAATAATAACAATTAAATTGTACAAAACAATTTTCATTCTATTTTACAACAACAACGAAAAAATAATGGGCAAACAAAGCATTGATTGTTTTGTTTCCCATTATTTTTTATTTTTTTTCTAGTTCTAAAAGAAATTGCTTAATGCTAAGACCATCTTGTTCGGAACTTCCTAAGTAGCCAGTCAATTTTCCGTTTTTTCCAATAATACGGTGACAAGGAATAATGATTGGTAATGGATTTTTACTGTTAGCCTGTCCAATTGCCCGCACGGCTTTTGGTGAATGAACGGCTTGAGCGATTTCCAAATAACTGCGGGTTTCTCCGAAAGGAATCATAGTGAGGGCTTGCCAGACGTTTTGTTGAAATGGTGTACCCGTTTGGATAGATAACGGGACTGTAAAAGCTTGGCGTTTTCCAGCAAAATATTCTGCAAGTTCAAGTGCAGCTTGTTCAGTAAACGCATTTGTTTGATGTCCGATAATTTCGTGAAAAGAAACTGCTGTTAAGCCATTATTATCAGCATCTAACCAAATTGATCCGAAAGGAACCATAATTTTCATCTTGTTCTCTCCTTATTTCGTAGCTGTTGACTTTATTATACGCGATTTTTAGAATTGAGCAATAAGCTAAAAGAGTTGGATTAGCGACTTTCTGGTTAAATATGGTACTATATTTTTATAATTGAAAGAAGAGGGGCGATTTGTTGGAAGAGATCGTAATTTTTCATACGAATGATTTACACTCACATTTAGAAAACTGGCCCAAAATAAGAAGATATCTAATGAAGCAAAAAGAAGCATATAGCGATGCAGGGAAAACAGTTTTAACTGTTGATTTAGGTGATTTTATCGATAGGTGGCATCCGCTTACCGAAGCAACTAACGGTCAGGCAAATGTTGAATTGATGAATACAATTAATTATGATGCAGTTACGATTGGCAACAATGAAGGCGTTGGTAATTCAAAAGATCAATTAAACCATTTATACGACCATGGAAATTTTGATGTGTTGTTAGGAAATTTATTCGATTTAAAAACTAAAAAAGCTCCGAATTGGGTAAAACCTTACAAAATAATCGAAACAACAAACAAAACTAAAATTGGTTTAATCGCTTTAACTGCACCATTTCCGTTGACCTATAATCCAAACGGTTGGGATATTCGTACAGCAAAAGAAATACTACCTGAACTGATTAAAGAAGTTCAAGCAAAATGTGATATTTTAGTTTTAATGAGTCATTTAGGAATAGACGAAGATATTAAGATAGCGAATGATTATCCAGAAATCAATGTATTATTAGGTTCACATACACACCATTTATTTAAACATGGTGAAAAGATTAATCAGACGCAACTATCTGCTGCGGGTAAGTTCGGTTATTATATTGGTGAAGTTCATCTGACAATAGCTAGCGGGAAAATAATTCATAGTGAAGCCCGAGCGATTTCAACAGCTGATTTACCTGTTTTACCAGAAGATCAGGAAGAGATAGCAGACTATCTGGCGTTAGGACATGAATTATTAAAAAGTGAGGAAGTTGCTAAAATTACTCAACCTCTTCTAGTGGATTTAAATGCATCCGCCCCATTAATGATAACAACATTGCAAGCCTTAAAAGAAAAAGGGCAAACAGACGCAGCGATTTTAAACAATGGTTTATTTTTAACAGATATCCCTACTGGTACTGTGAACAAAGATCAACTACATGAAACGCTGCCACATCCTATGCATTTGATTCGGGTAACTTTATCTGGATTTGAATTATCGCGATTGGTAAAAGAGATGGAAAAGAATCGGCATTATCTACGTAAATTTCCAATTAGCGGGATGGGTTTTCGAGGAAAAGTTTTTGGTGAACTTTATTATGATGGACTCACGTATGATAAGGCTAGTCGGCAAGTACTTTGGCAAAACCAGCTTGTTGATCCAAGTCAAACTTATTCATTTACGACTGTTGATCATTTTATGTTTATTCCATTTTTCCCAACGATTGAATTAGCCGGTGAAATTGAATTTATTTTTCCTGAGTTTATCCGAACCGTTTTAGCAGACTACTTAAGTGAACACTATCCAATCCAATAAAAACAAGGTATAATAAAATCTAGGTGGTGAAAATATGACAGAAAAAGTAAAGAAACCATATAAATCAACTAAAACAACTAAACCAGTTAAACATAAAGAAACACAGGATAATACTTTAACTGAAGAAATTACTGCTGTTCTTGAAGAAATAAAAGATGAACCTGTCAAAGAAAAGAAAAAAGGCGAGATCGTTACGATAGTCGATGAAGAGAACATTACTATAGGCGATCGTCAGTATCTGATAGTTAAAAATCATCGTGATGCGTTTGATCCAGAGCGTTTAGGAGAACGTTTTAGCGATGTCCTTTCAAGATATGATTATATTGTGGGAGATTGGGGCTATGACCAGCTTCGTTTGAAAGGTTTTTTCAATGAATCAAACCGCAAAGCGAATCCGGAACAACGAATTGATACATTAGAAGATTATTTGTATGAATACTGTAACTTCGGCTGCGCTTATTTTGTACTAGAAAGAATTGGCGGAAAACGTGAAAAACAACAAACTCGCCGAAAAAGAACCAATAAAAAACCAGCAAATCAAAATCAACAAGCCCATACAGAGGAAAAACGTGGACCGGCAACGAATAAAACGAAACCGGTAATAAAAAACCGCAAAGAAAATGAGCCAAAAAAAGCGCCGGTAGCTAAACCAAAAAAATCAGCTGAAAATGGACGCTCATTTACTATTCGTCAACGTGAGGAGTAATTATTTGTGAAAAAGCATTATCAAGGATATTTAATCGATTTAGATGGAACAATTTATCTTGGAAAAGAAGTTATTCCAGCTGGTAAACGCTTTGTCGAAAGACTTCAGAAATTATCAATCCCATTTCTTTTCGTAACAAACAATACAACAAAATCTCCGGAAGCCGTTTCTTCTCGTTTAGCACAAGAATTTGATATCCATGTGCCGGAACAGACTATTTATACTGCAAGTCTAGCAACGATCGACTATATGAAAGAGCAAAATAAAGGTAAGCGAGTATACGTGATTGGTGAATCTGGGTTGATTGATCTGATTTTGGCTGCAGGCTTTGAATGGGATGAAAAACAGCCAGACTATGTAGTTGTTGGTTTGGATACAGAAGTTAACTATGAAAAATTCGCTATCGCCTCACTAGCTATTCGAAACGGCGCTGAATTTATTGGGACTAATCCAGATAAAAGTATACCGACCGAAAGAGGCTTATTGCCGGGAGCTGGTTCTTTTATTTCTTTAGTACATACTGCGACACAAACGAACCCTATCATGATCGGCAAACCAAATGCTGTCATTATGGATGAGGCGCTTAAGGTGATGAATTTAACAAAGTCAGATGTCTTAATGGTTGGTGACAACTATGAAACAGATATTCAATCAGGCTTGCAAAATGGCATAGATAGTTTGTTAGTATTATCAGGTTTTACACCAAAAGCAGCAGTTCCTACATTACCAGAAAAACCAACATATGTAGTAGATTCTTTAGATGAGTGGGACTTTTAGTAATGAAAGAAAAAAGTTGGATTTGGCGCGAGCGTGCTGGCATTTTATGTTTAATTTTGACCATCTTATCATTAAGTATTACCATAACAATTAATTTTAGACCACTGTATCAGTTTGATATCGGCTATTTAAATATTTTGGATGCTGTAGCAATGGATAAAGCAACACTACTGAAAAATTTTGGTGAGCTAATGTCTTATTTAAACAATCCGTTTAATCATACATTGCAGCTTTCAGATTTTCCATTCTCAAAAAGTGGTGCATTTCATTTTTATGAAGTCAAACGCTTATTTATGCTGTGTTATGGCGTTTTACTCGTAACTATCGTTCCAAGTATCTTATTTGTTCACCAATTGATTCAGAGAAAAAGAGTGTGGCGCTTAATTCGTCCATTTCAATGGGGAATGATTGTCCCAGTCTTCTTTGGAATTCTGATGGCAATTGGCTTTGATCGGTTTTTTGTAGCGTTTCACGGTGTTTTCTTTAACAATGATGATTGGCTATTCGATCCTGCGACAGATCCGATTATTAATGTGTTACCAGAGGGATTTTTCATGCATAGCTTTATCTTGTTTTTCATCGTATTAGAATTATTTTTTTTGATTGGGATTATTGCGGGAAAACGAGAATTAAAAAAATTATAGATAATTAGTGATTGTAGCTTTTATTAGTTGCAATCACTTTCTTGTTATAAAGGTGGCTTTGTTTTCTTAGAAAATATTATATTAAAAAGTTTTAATGAAGTTATTGACATAATAAGAAGGTGCCTTTATAATATAAAGCAGGTACCTGAATTAAAAATGAATTTATGGAGGAATCTATTATGGAAGAACAAACATTAATGGAACAGTTTTTAACTTTGCAAGCAATGATGCAACGATATTTTATGAATCGTCGAAGAGAACATGGTCCTTTTGGTAATCCTCATAGAGGACAAGGAAGAGTACTGAATCTTTTAAAATTAAAACCTGAGACTACGCAAAAAGAACTTTCTTATTTATTAGACATGCGCCCGCAATCTCTGGGAGAATTATTAGGTAAGTTAGAGAAAAAAGGTTATATTAGTCGTGAACCGCTGGAAAGTGATCGACGCGTAATGGTTATCAAATTAACTGAAGCTGGTACAGCAGCAGCCGATAATAGTCAACAAGAAGAAGAAACTATTTTTAATGTTCTTTCTGAAGAAGAGCAAGACTCATTTAAAGAAATTATGGGCAAATTACTAGAAGCTCTTGAGGCTGAAATTCCAGAAGAAGAGCGTGGACATCATGGACGTCGGATGCATGGACACGCTAGGCGCGGTCATGGTTTTGGCGGCGGACATGGACCGATGAATCCAGATTTTGATCCACGTGATCGTTTTAATTCACATGATTTTCCAAGTAGAGGGAAATTTGGTTTTAATCCATTTATGCGTGGTACTGAAGAAGATGATGAGTTTAGTGATTTTTAAAAATTTTTAAAGCAAGCTTTCAATTAAAGAAAGCTTGTTTTTTTATAAAATTTTTATCTAGTTTCGAAAACTAGATTGAATGTTTGTCGAAAAAATGTTAGAATGTTTTCATAATAAGAAGGAGGGGTATTGTGAATGGAATAAGCGGATCTCTTAGAGCCTGGGGTGAAGAATTAGTTGATGTTCATTTACCTAGATGGCATGAATTGCCTGAGATCGAATTATATATGGACCAAGTAATTACGCTGGTAGAACGCTATTTATCTCCAGTTATTCTGAAAGAAAAACATACCTTGCTGACTTCTTCAATGGTCAATAATTATGTCAAATTAGGTTTGATTCCAGCGCCAAACAAAAAACGCTATAATCAAAAGCATCTAGCTTTTTTAATTGCTATAACTTTATTAAAACAAGTTTTAACTATTCCTGAGATTAAGCAAGGTATTTTATATCAAGGAGCTGTAGACGGTATTCGTGAAGCATACAATTTATTTTGTGATGAGCAGGAAGCAGCAATTGCAGTGGTGATTGCGCAAGCATTAGGAACAGAACCACTTGCTGCATTTGAACGGCCAATATCAGTAGAATATATGGCAGTAAAAGGAGCAACATTATCTTTTGCAACCAAATTGTTTACTGAAAAAGTGATTGAGTTAGAACAAAAATACTTAGAAGAAAATGGAGAACAAAATAATGAATAAAGAAAAAATTGCTTTGCTCGTAGATTCGGGTACGGATGTTCCTCAAGAATTGATTGAACAATACGGGATGTATATGATTCCACTGCAAATAATTTATAAAGATCGAATTTATACGGATAAAGTAGATATTACGCCGGAAGAAGTCTATGAGCGCTTACCAATAGAAATTCCAAGTACATCTCTACCAGATGGTGAAACGATCACTAAGATTTTTGAAAAAATAAAAAATGATGGGTACGAAAAAGTTCTTGCGGTAACCATTTCAAGCGGATTAAGTGGTACGTACAATGTGGTGCGTTTGATTGCAGAAGAGGTTGAAGGACTGGATACCTTTGTTTTAGATACTAAAAATATCGGGATTGGTAGTGGATTACAAGCTATTGAAGCTGCTAAATTAATTGAAGCAGGTCTTTCTTGGGAAGAAATTAAGACGACCTTAACGAATAATGTTGCGAAAGCCAAAGTTTTTTTCAATGTTGCTACGTTGGAATATCTACAAAAAGGCGGAAGAATTGGTTTAGTTGCCTCGATTTTGGGTAATGCTTTAAAATTGAATCCAATTATTTCTTGTAATGAGGAAGGCGTCTACCATACTGTAGCAAAAGCGCGCGGTAGAAAGAAAAGTTTAGAAAAAACGTTTGAACTTGTGAAGTCCTTCGTTGGTGACCACAAAAAATTTGCTTTGGCGGTTGCGCAAGGACAAGCTTTGGAAGAAGCTGAAACTTTCTTTGAACGCTTAAAAGAGCAATTTCCACAAGTAGAAAAAATTTATTTTGGAACAATTAGCCCAGCTCTTGTCGTACATACTGGTCCTGGTTTATTAGGAATAGGAATTCAAATTTTAGATTAAAAAATAGTGCCAACAATAATGCCTGTTTTGTGCATTTTGTTGGCTATTTTTTTGACTTTTAATTATTATTATACTTACCTATTAGATTGAGATAACGCTCATCAAATTTTCTCTTAATTTAATTGGTAATATCATGAAAATTTTCATGAATGTGTTATCATAAGTATGAATAAACTGAAAGGAGGAATATAGATGAAAAAAGCAATAGCAGAATGTATTGGTACATTTATTCTAGTTTTCTTCGGAACAGCTACGGCAGTTTTGGGTAATGGGATTGAAGGTATAGGTACAACAGGAATTGCACTAGCTTTCGGGCTGACGATTATTGCAGCGGCGTATAGTATTGGTACTGTTTCAGGAGCGCATTTAAATCCGGCAGTTTCAATCGGAATGTGGTTGAACGAAAGAATCTCAGTGACAGAATTAGTTTATTATATTGTAGGTCAAATTATTGGTGGTTTAATCGCTTCATTTGCTTTACTTTCAATTTTAAACGCTTCTGGTAAAGATACAGCGAATCTAGGGCAAAATGGTTTTGGCGATTTGAGCGCTATGGGAGCATTAACAATAGAAATTATTTTAACATTTATTTTTGTATTAGTTATTATGACTGTGACAAGTTCTAAAAAAGGTAACGCTAAATTAGCTGGAATTGCAATTGGATTAACTTTAACAATGGTTCATTTAGTGGGTATTCCATTAACTGGTACCTCAGTTAACCCAGCAAGAAGTATTGCTCCAGCAATTTTCGCTGGTGGCGAAGCTTTATCTCAATTGTGGGTATTTATTGTAGCACCTATTATTGGTGGTTTATTAGCTGCTTTAGTGGCGAAATACTTGCTTGATACTGAAGCATAATCAAAAAGTTCTTACCGATCTGTGAAGCAAATCGGTAAGAACTTTTTTTGTTTTTAAAAAAATGTAATCTTTTTCTGTTCAGTATCTACTGTAGCTTGATCACCAATCGGGATTGTAAATATTGGCTGAGTATGACCAAAATTCATATTATAAATAACAGGAATTTCACGAAGTAAAGGGTATTTAGCTAAAATTGCTAAAAGACGTTCTTCCGTCATCTCAGTTTCTTTAGGAAACCGTCCAATTAGAAGTGCTTTTGGATGTTCAATCACTTGTAATACAGCAGATAAACCACGTGCAAAATCATGATAATCATCTTCTTCAGCATTTTCTACAAATAAAATAGATTGATCTGGTTTAGGTAAGAACCGAGTACCTAATAGTAATTGAAAAGTTCCTAGATTTCCACCAAAACAAGTACCAGTAACTGGCTCAGAATGATTATATATTTTCCATTCATTTGCATGTAGGTTTCTATCAGAATTCGGCAGATACCATTCATCTTGACTCCAAAAATCAGAGGCAGTTACTTCAAATGTTTTTTCATCAGTGACGGCATGTAAAAAATTTTCAGTTTGATAGTCTTGCAATTCATCCATTTGAAAACTTGAAAAATGTGGACCTACGTAAGTTAAAATCTTTGTTTTAGCTGAAATAGCATTACATAATGCAGTAATATCACTGTAACCGCAAAAAATTTTAGGGTGGCGTTTAATTAATTCAAAATCTAAATATGGGAGTAACTCATTACTATTAAAGCCTCCTATAGCGCTCAAGATACCTTTAACATTTTCATCAGCAAAAGCTTCGTGTAAATCTTTTACTCGGCTCATAATAGAAGAAGAACCAAGTTCATCTTGTTCATAAATATGTTCAGAAAACGTGACTTTAAAGCCTAAATCAGTCAGTCTTTTTTTTGCTAACTCAATTCCTGGTTCTGATAAACGTAAAAAACTGCTGGATGGGGCAATGACTCGAATCTCATCGCCTGTTTGTAATCGTGGTGGTTTCATTATTATCGCTTCCTTTAAAAAAACTTATGTTTAATTATAATCAGAATCCCTTTATTTTTGCAAGATAAAGATAAGAAAAAGTAAGGAGTCTATTCCCAAAGATGAAACAGTGGACAAAATAAGGTATAATAGTAGAGAATATGGTTAAACAATGAAAAGAAAAAAGAGGTGTCTCTTAATATGAAGAAAATTTTAGTAGTAGATGATGAAAAGCCGATCTCAGAAATAGTGAAATACAATCTTACAAAAGAAGGCTATGAAGTTTTTACAGCCTATGATGGAGAAGAAGCTGTTGAGCAAGTAAAAGAAGTTGAACCTGACTTGATTATTCTTGATTTAATGTTGCCTAAAATGGATGGTTTGGAAGTTGCCAGAGAAGTCCGTAAAACATATGATATGCCGATTATTATGGTAACAGCTAAAGATTCTGAAATCGATAAGGTTTTAGGCTTGGAACTTGGTGCAGACGACTATGTCACTAAGCCATTTTCAAATCGTGAACTAGTTGCCAGAGTAAAAGCTAACTTGCGTCGCGGCGCAACAAATGCTAAAGAAGCAGAATCAACAACTCAATCTGAATTAACAATTGGTGATTTGACAATACATCCGGATGCTTACATGGTATCTAAACGTGGGAGTAAAATTGAGTTAACACACCGTGAATTTGAATTGTTGTATTATTTAGCAAAACATATTGGTCAAGTAATGACTCGTGAGCACTTGCTTCAAACTGTTTGGGGTTATGATTATTTTGGTGATGTTCGTACAGTTGATGTAACGGTTCGCCGTTTGAGAGAAAAAATTGAAGATAGTCCAAGCCATCCCACTTACTTAGTGACTCGTCGTGGTGTCGGTTATTATCTACGAAACCCTGAACAGGAGTAGTGATTTATGAAGAAAAAAGTTCACTTTTTTCAATCGGTAAACTTTAAAATTGCGCTATCGTTTATCTTATTGTTGTTAATTGCCATTGAGATCATCGGCGGTTATTTTATTCGTGAGCTGGAATCAACAACGATTAATGACTTTAAGAAAAATGTTGATTTACAAGTTACGCAGTTAGCAAATACACTTAGTCCTAAATTGGGTGAAAAAGATCAGGATCGCACAGAGATTGATGCCAACTTAAAAAAAGCCCTAAGTGACTTTTCTGCTTCTGAAACAATAGAAGCTCGTGTCGTTGATGATAAAGGTATTGTCCGAGCAACGAGCGATTTAAACCAACAAGGGATCGTCGGTAAGAAAAATGATTACCGGGATTTAAATGATTTTAGTGCCAAAAAATATGCTGCGATGGATAAAGACCAACGAGTATATATTAATGTTCAGCCTATCCAATCCCCGAATGCTGGCGAATCAGTTATCGGGGTTCTTTATGTTAAAAGTAATATCGAAGGGAAATATCAGGAAATTACTGATACTGCTCGAATATTTTTTACTGCCTCCTTAATAGCTGGAGCGATTTCAATCATTGTGACTCTGCTGATTGCTCGTTCAATTACACAGCCGATCGGTGAAATGAGGGAGCAGGCTTTGAGGATCGCAAGAGGAGATTATTCTGGCAAAGTTAAAGTATATGGTAAAGATGAATTGGGTCAGTTAGCTGAAACCTTTAATCAACTATCTGAACGAATTGAAGAAGCGCAAGAGACCATGGAAGCTGAACGAAATCGACTTGATAGCGTGTTAACCCATATGACAGATGGGGTAATTGCCACAGATCGACGGGGAAAAGTAATTACAATCAATGAAATGGCTATTTCGCTGCTGAATGTAAAGAATGAAGAAGTTATTGGTTCTTCTTTATTGGAATTGTTAGATATTGAAACAGATTATACGCTTAGAAAACTTTTGGAAGATCCGGAAGAAATCTTAATTGACCGTTCATCTTCTGCAACAGAAGAAGATCAAATGATTATCCGAGTTGATTTTGCTATGATTCGTAGAGAATCTGGGTTTATAACAGGTCTGGTTTGTGTACTGCATGATGTTACTGAACAAGAAAAAAATGAACGGGAACGACGTGAGTTTGTTTCTAATGTTTCACATGAGTTGCGGACGCCGCTTACAAGTATGAGAAGTTATATCGAAGCTTTAAGCGAAGGTGCTTGGCAAAATCCGGAGATTGCACCTAATTTCTTAAATGTTACTTTAGAAGAAACCGATAGAATGATTCGAATGATTAATGATCTATTAAATCTTTCTAGAATGGATTCCGGAAATGGTGAATTACAATTAGAGTATGTGAATTTCAATGAGTTAATTAATTTTGTACTAGACCGCTTTGATATGATGGTTGAAACTAGAGATAAAAAGTACACTATTCTACGTGAATTTACGAAACGTGATTTATGGGTGGAACTAGATACAGATAAGATTATTCAAGTATTGGATAATATTTTAAATAATGCGATAAAATATTCGCCGGATGGTGGTATGATTACTTGTCGCTTACTTGAAACCCATAATAATGTTGTCTTTAGTGTAACCGATGAAGGTTTAGGGATTCCAAAGAAAGATGTCAATAAAGTCTTTGAGCGTTTTTATCGTGTGGATAAAGCGCGAGCACGCGAGCAAGGCGGTACAGGTCTTGGTTTGGCAATTTCAAGAGAAGTAATCAAAGCTCATAATGGCGCAATTTGGGTTGAAAGCCAAGAAGGTCGGGGGTCTACTTTTTATATATCCTTACCTTATGAACCTTATGAGGAGGACTGGTGGGAATGAAACTAACAGAAAAAATTATACGTATTGGATTAGTTTTATTAGTGATGCTCAGTTTGTATTTTTCTGTTAGTATCTGGATCAGCTCTGCTAAGAAAGAGCAACCGCTAAAAAATGATAGCCAAGTCGCTGCAGTTGTTAATGAACGATCAGCTACAGATGTCTTTTTGCCATTGCGTTTAATTCGAATCCAAAATGGAAAAAATGAAATGAACAATAGTGAAAATTTAATTGCTAATGTGCAAAATGAAATTAAACAAAGTTCTTTTGGCAGTCTATCTCAAGTTGTTCAGGAGAATGAAGAACAATTTGAAAAGTTCCTTACTATAGACAGCGGCGTTGAATTAATTTATGAAGATTCCTTTTTGTTAAAAGAATATCTTTCAGTTTATGGAATCGCAATTGATACAGCGGAGCTTACAGATAGTGACAAAGTTGATTTTACTTGCATTCAAATTGATTTGAATCAAAACAAAATCCGTTTTCTAGATTTTAATCGAAAAGATGTCTATGAAGCAGCAATTACGATTGACGCAGAAAGACTCCTAACTACATTAGATAAAACTGGAACTGAGTATAATCAAATCTTCGATCAAAAAGTGATTGGAGCGCAACATTATTATTTCTCGGAAAATCTTAAGATGAAAAAATATAGTTATATTTTGGCATCACAACCTGTAACAAAGTTTCGCAATGCTTTTTTTACAAATACAGATGACATTCAAACGAATGAAGATAGTAATGATTTCTCATATAGTAGTGGAAATGAACGGTTAGTAGTAGAAGAAAGACTGGGCAAAATACATTTTAATGGTGTCTTAGAGTCAAGAAAACCTGAAGATAATATTTACTCGGACAGTTTTGACTACATTAAAAAATTAGGAACAAATATGGGGAATATTCGTTATTTTGATCGAACAAATTCTCAGATCAATTACCGTACTTTTGTAGAAGGCTATCCTGTGTTTAGTGAAAATAATAAAGGCCAAGTTCATATCACTATAGAAGATGCAAAGGCAGAAAATTCTACTGTGGTGATTGATACGAGTGTTGATACGATTCAAGTTCCAATTCCTTCTGAAGAAGAAGTTACGTTGCAAAGTACAGAAAGTTTATTTGAAAGCTTAAGTGCAAACGGTGCTGATGCCGCGAAAATAAGTTCAGTTGTAATTGGGTATACGTGGCATAAGATTGAAGAAATTACCCAAGTCGTTGACCTAACTCCGGAATGGTATATTCGCTATGATGAAAAATGGTATTCAGAACAGGATTTACTAGAACTGTTAGCGAATTCGGAGGTGGAATAATGGACTTTAAACGAATCGAGTGGATTTTTTTCGTTGCTTTTTTAGGATTGAATATTTTTCTTTTTGGGATTTATCAAGAAGGGCTAAAAGAAGAAAGCAATGTCGCTTTTTCAGATCAAACAGATAGTATAGAAAAACGCTTAGGGAAAGATCAGATTACGTATAAAGGTGATTTATCTTCGGAAAAATTAGAGGGTTATTATCTTAGTGGGGAGCAGACTAATTTTTATGATGCGATCCAAAATGAGCGTGAAACAAGAGACCGGAATTTTTTTAGAAGCGGTACAGAGCTGATTGATTATTCTTTAACTGTTTATCCGCAAATGAATTATACCCAAACTAATTATTTTATTGACGAAAAAAGTGTGGAAAAATCTTTACAAACTTTTTTAAATGATCAAGATAATGTCTTATTTGGCAATCAGTATCAGTATCTTTCCAACTTTTCTAATTTAGATGGGGAGTTTCCGGAATTAATTGCTTCTCAAAGTTATAAGAATATTCCTTTTAAGGATGATACTGCACAAATCTCATTGAAAATTGAAAAATCAGATGAATCAGCAGGAATTCACAAAATTTATAAGTACACACAAACACATATTCAAAATATCGAAGAACTAAGAGATAAAATGGACTTATCTTCAGAACGTGATGCAGTCGAAACATTGTATATTAACAATAAAATTCCAAGTAATACAAAAATTTTATTTAGAGAGCTAGCTTATACGAGAATTTATAAAATTCGTGAAAAGAATGTTTATGTTCCAGTTTGGTTTGTGGGGCTGAAACCTAGTGAGGGAAATTTACAGATTGAGCAAGTAAATGCAATGAGTAATACGATCATCACAAATAATACAGTTCCAAAGGTGGAAAATCAGTAGTGATGGTTGTATAATAAGTAGCTGTAAACAAAAGAAGGGAAGCGATCAGAAAAATGAGTCAAGAAACAGCTTTTAACATTAGCATTCTTGCCAGCGGCAGTACAGGAAATTCCCTTTTCATTGAAACTGAGAATAAAAAAATACTTGTAGATGCCGGTTTAAGCGGCAAAAAAATCACTTCATTATTAGCGGAAGTCGGACGTAAACCAGAAGATTTAGATGCCATTTTAGTTACCCATGAGCATCGCGATCATATTCATGGTGTTGGTGTAATGGCCAGAAAATACAAATTGGATGTCTATGCCAATGAACAGACTTGGGCTGCCATGGATCCTTTGATCGGTACTGTTGCGGTTGAACAAAAGCATATTTTTGATATGGGAAAAGTTTTAACTTTTGGTGATATGGATATTGAAAGTTTTGGTGTTTCTCACGATGCAGCTGCACCGCAGTTTTATCGTTTTTATAAAGATAATCGCTCGTTTGTAATGTTGACAGATACAGGTTATTGTAGTGATCATATTCGCGGAACAATTAAAGATGCAGATGCTTATTTAATTGAAAGTAATCACGAACTTGAAATTTTGCGGATGGGTCCGTATCCATGGAGCTTGAAGCAAAGAATTTTAGGTGACAAGGGTCATTTATCAAATGACGATGGTGCGTTAACAATGGCTGATGTTATCGGAGATCATACAAAACGAATTTACTTAGGGCATTTAAGTAAAGAGAATAACACGAAAGAACATGCTAGAATGGCAATGGAATCTATTCTAAAAGAAAAAGGATTAGGTGTGAATTTTGATTTCAATGTTTATGATACTGATCCAGATTCTGCTTCTGAGTTATTTGCGATTTGATTAAATACTTGATGAATAACATTTGATTATTTTGAAAGTGGCTGGGACGTAACCTCTGAGTTATTTCCACGTCAGCAAAAATCCGAATAAACGGTGTGAAAAAGTCAGGCATCATTTCATTTCGATCAGATTGCTGTAAATCACGAAGAATATTGTGATTCGATGATGAACGATACAAGGGACAGAATGTTCGGTGCTTCCTTTAATGCTCTCAGAATTGAAAGATTCGACAATTTCTTAAAACCCACACAATGCGTTTTATTGCATTGTGTGGGTTTTAGTCCGATTGCTCAAGTCTAAACGACTTTTTTCATAATATCTCTTTGGAATGAAAATGACAGTTTTCTTATAGATACCTTAACAAAATAGACCTTGTTTTTTTTGCTTTGGTGCAGTATAGTTAACTATATTTTTGAACGTTGAAAAACAGAAATTATTTTTCTGTTTAAATTTGTTACACAGAAGCAGTACGTTAGAGTTTACTTGTTTCTGCGCTAGGAGGAATTAGATGTTTCAATTTTTACCTCATTCAGTTTTACAGATGGGTACTATTTTTTTATCGATTGTTATTGAAGCTTTGCCTTTTGTTATGCTAGGTTGTGTGATTTCAGGCGCTTTACACGTTTTTTTAACACCGGAAAGAGTCAAGAAATTATTGCCGAAAAATAAATTTTTATCTATTCTTGTTGGCAGCTTTTTAGGCTTCTTTTTCCCCTCATGTGAATGTGGCATCGTGCCGATTGTTCATCAGTTTGTCAAAAAAGATGTGCCGACTTACACTGCTTTTGCTTTTATGATTACAGCCCCTATTATTAATCCAATTGTGCTGTTTTCAACATATATTGCCTTTAGTAACTCAATAAAATTTGTGATTTGGCGTGTGTTGGGGAGTTTAATTGTCGCCTTAGTCGTTGGTGTTTGGTTGGCATACATTAACAAAGAATCAATCTTACGACAAAGTTTGAGTGAAGAAATTTCTTGTACGATTGAATCGAATGAACATCAACATGACCATAAAAAAGAAGGTTTCTGGCAAAAGTGCTGGTCAGTCTTAACACATGGTATTGACGAATTTTTTGACACTGGGAGGTATTTAATTTTTGGTTCATTATTAGCTTCAGCTATGCAGACCTATTTACCGACTGGTGCTATGCTTCAATTAGGAAATACCAAAATTTTAGCTATATTAGTGATGTTGATTTTAGCAGCTACTTTATCATTATGCTCAGAGGCAGATGCATTTATCGGTTCATCTTTGTTGAGTTTATTTGGCAGCGGTCCTGTTATTGGCTTTTTAGTTTTTGGACCAATGGTGGATATCAAAAATTTATTAATGATGAAACGCTATTTTAAAACTTCTTTTATGTTGAAATTTGTAGGAATTGTTACAGTGGTTGTCAGCTTGTACGCGTTAGCAATCTGAGGAGGGTAGAAAGATGATTCGATTTTTGATTTTAATTGGTTATACATTATTGATGACTTATCTGCAAGTATCTGGTCGTTTAAATCAATACATTAATGTTCATTATCGTTACTTAGCAGTTTTGTCAATGGTCCTTTCTTTTGTTTTAGCGATTGTTCAGCTTATTTTATGGAATAAAGAAGAGGATCAGAAAAAAGACGACCACCACCAGCACGAGGGGCACGACCACGGACTAAATAAACCCTATCAGCGTGGGATCGCTAATCTGTTACTGTTATTGCCTTTAGTAGTTGGTTTTCTTTTTCCTACAGTAAGTTTAGATACATCAATAGTTGAAGCAAAAGGGTTTAATTTGCCTTTGAGTAAAGAATCTGTAGGGGATCCAGATGTACAAACCCAATACTTAAAACCTGATACCAGTATTTATTTTGATAAAACAGATTACGATAAGCAAATGAAAGTAGCGCTGGAACCTTATATTAAAGATGAACATGTTACAGTTACAGATGAAAATTATTTAGAAGTTATGGAATTGATTTATAACTATCCAAGTGAATTTATCGGTAAAACAATTTCATATAAAGGATTTGTGTTTAATTCTTCTGAAACAGCCCAGTCCGATGTCTTTGTTTTTCGTTTTGGGATCATTCATTGTGTAGCAGATTCAGGTGTTTTTGGATTACTAACACATATGCCTGAAGGGCAAACATACCAAAATAATGATTGGGTTGAGGTGACTGGTACGATCCACTCTCAATACTATGCGCCGTTCAAACGTGAATTACCAATTGTGGACGTAAGTAAAGTGGTAAAAGTCGATCAACCAAAAAATCAATATGTCTATCGTTCTTTTTAGATAAAAAAAGAGAGAGGCTGAGAAAAAAGTGTTTAGCTCCGAGAAATAAGAAGGGATTCACGAAAATTGCTCTTCAAATTTTTGTGAATTTCAGCTTATTTCCGAAGGAGCTGCTTTTTTCTCGCCGTTTATTCGGATATAGTGAGTGAAACAAAAACTGATTTTTAGTTTTGTACCACTCTTCTCCTTTTAATTTCAGGAAAATTTATTAAAGTTTTTTTCCCAGATAAGTTGATTCTCTAATTCACTTGTTTCATCTATTTGTGTACAGTTGAGTTTAAACCCTTGTTTCAAGTAAAAGCGATAGGCTTTTTGATTTTTTTGATAAACAGAAAGAGTCAATGTCTGATAATTTTTTTTGATATTAGTCAAAAGTTTTTGCCCAATTCCTTGATTACGGAAGTTACTTTCAACAAAAATTCCAGCAAGATAATTATCAATTAGTCCAGCGAAACCAATAATTTTTTCATCTTTCAAATAGATATATAAATCTGCTTGAGGCAATTGTTTCCTCACTGAAGCTGCATTATCCAGCCAGAATTTTTTTGAAACAAACGAGTGTGCTTCAATATTTGCTGTTAACCAAATTTCCATGAGGATGTCTAATTCTTTTGTGGTAGGTGTTTCTATTTTTTTATCATTTTCCTTATCCTTATCCTTATCCTTATCCTTATCCTTTCTAAATTAGCTTATAAAAGAACAATTCCTACACTCATCAATTCAACTCCAAAACTTTATTTATTTTCTTTTTTTCTAATTAGACTGAGTATTTCACGTTTTTCTCTGAAGTTTCGTATGTTATGATTTAACACTTCGGATAGAACCAATCCTAAGGCAATAGCCCCCGCGATCATAATTGCTTGAACAGTCGAGTAAATAGCTATTTCATACTGTCCGATTACTAGATTTCTAACTGCTTGATAAGCAAGACCACCAGGAACTAAAGGAACCATTCCGGGAATATTAAAAATGGTAACAGGTAACTTTAGCGTTCTAGAGCAAATAAAACTTACGGTGGCCACACTTAGAGCTCCTAATAATGAACCTAACGCGGGAACTGCACCTAGTTGAACTGCAAACCAATAAATCATCCAGCCAGACGCTCCAGACAAACCACAGGCAATCAATGAGCGACGAGGAACATTAGTAAGGATCGCATATGCTGCAGAGGCTAAAAAACTAAATGAAAATTGAACAAATAAATCAAACATTTTTATAAACCTCCTAATAAAATAATTGAAACACAAAAGCTATGGCAAAACCAATCATCGTAGCAGTCATAATTGCTTCTGTTCCCCGTGAGACACCTGAAAGGTAATGACCAGCTAACAAGTCTCGCAACGCATTCGTAATCTGAACACCTGGTACCAAAGGCATCACACAACCAATAATAATCATATCCTGATTCGTTCCTAAACCAATTTGCGTGCATAATAAAGCAGCACAGCCAATAAAAAATGCAGATAAAAACTCGGATAAAAATTTTATTCGTAAAATCTTAAGACTAAAATAATATAAACTATAGCCTAAACCACCGATCACAAAAGTTAACGGTAAATCTGACCAAATGCCACCGAATAAAATCATAATCGTTCCACTGATAACCGCTGCACTAACAAAACGTAGCCATAACGGGAAAAACTTTTTTTCTTGCTCTAATGATTTTAGTTGATCCAATAGGTCTTTTAATGTAAATTCACCAGCTACATATTCTCTGGATAATTGATTAATATGAGAGACTTTTTCCAAATTAATAGAACGATTTAAAATTTGAACCATGCGGATCGTGGAAGTGCCATCCAGTCCGACGAAAAGCCCAGTTTGCGTAACATAACTTACCAGTCGATAATCACCGGAAGCTAATGCAATACGACTCATAGTGTCTTCAACACGGTACATTTCAGCATCGCTTTCCAACATGATTTTCCCAGCTAATAAGCAGGTTTCTAGTACCTTTTCTATGTCCAAAGTTGCCATTTCAATTCCTCACTTTTTCTATTGTGTCTATATGTTAGTATAGTTGAAAACTCTCTGAAAAAATAGCATATTGGGACAAAAAGATAAACAAGTAACACCTATTCAAGAAAAACCTACCATGATAAAAATTATAAGAATTTATTTGAAAAAAGTTTTCGTTTATTCCATGTTAGCGTATAATAAGAAAAATACAAAAAATGAATGGGATGAGAAAATGATTTTACTGGGTTCTTTGGTTAATGGCGTTGCAATAATAATTGGGAGTTTGCTGGGCGCAATTTTAAGAAATATTTCAGAACAAATGAAAGATACGGTTACCAAAGGAATCGGTTTAGGTGTACTAGTATTGGGTGTTCAGATGGCTTTCAAGACATCTTCTTTTATCATTATTTTAATTAGCCTGTGTTTGGGTGCAATGCTTGGTGAGCTGTTGGGACTTGAAGACAAAATGAATCAATTTGGTTTATTTTTGGAAAAACGTTATGCAAAACCGAATAGTAATTTTGCGGAAGGTTTCATTACTGCTTCGCTGATCTTTTTGATTGGTTCGATGGGAATTATCGGTGCAATTGAAAGCGGAGTAGCGCATAATCACCAAACGCTGTTTACTAAAGCTGTAATGGATGGTTTTATGTCGATTATGTTGACAGCTACTTTAGGTGTGGGTGTTCTTTTTTCTGCAGTTCCAGTTTTCTTGTATCAAGGATTGATTGCTATTTTTGCTAGTCTAATGATGCGTTATGTGCCCAAAGAGTTATTGGATTTATTAATGAGTGAAATTAGTGCAATTGGTGGATTGATGATTTTAGGTATTGGTTTAAATATTATGAATATCACAAAAATTCGAGTATCAAATTATCTTCCGGGGATTTTGATCTTAATCGCAATAATTACTTACCAATTTTATTTTTAATTGTAATCTAGAAAGCTAAAAAGATGACAGCTAGTTGTCATCTTTTTTGTGATACGATCTAACTATAAAGTGAAGGAGGAAATCAAAATGATGACACAATTAACAGAAAAAATAATTAAGGGAAAGAAAATTCGGACAAATAACGGTAAAATAGATGAAATTATTCAGTTATGGAGTCATGTACCTGAAATGAAGTTAAGTGGTGAAGTGTATGCAGTTTATTCAAATTATGCTAGCAATTTCAAAGGGGACTACGATTTACTTATTGGTAACGAACATGCAAACTTTCAAGAAAGCAGCACAATCCAAGTAGGAAATTATGTTGAGATTACTGTAGTTGATGGAACACCAGAAAATGTAGGTAAAGCGTGGCAAGGTATCTGGGGAGATGCTGAGTTAGAAAGCCGACGAAGCTATTTGACTGATTTTGAATATTATAAAACCGATGGATCTGTTAGTATCTATCTTTCGGTAAATTAAATCAGAAAATGAGATTGTGACAAACGTCGTTTAGTTCAATTGCCGAATAAATTGACTTCTTCACACTATTTATTCAAATTTTCACTGACGTAGATATAACTCAGAGAGTTGTATTTACGTCAGTTTATTTTTATACAAAAATAGGAATATCCCGGTCTGCTTTTGCATAAATATTTGATTTTTTGCTTATTTTTAATAAAAAACCGTTGACTTGTACTCTGACTAATCTTATAATGTGAGAAACAATATAATTAGAAAAATATGAGAAAGTAAAGGTGTGAAGTAAATGAAAGTCTCAATTGTTGGGGTGACGGGGTATAGCGGGTTAGAGTTATTACGATATTTAAAGCAACATCCTTTTGTTGAAATTGTTTCAATTCATAGTCATTCAATGAATAAAAAATCATTAGCTGAAGTTAACCCACATTTGCGGCAACTAATTTCATTACCATTAGAAGAGATTAACTTTCAGAAAATCATGGAATCGAGCGAACTAGTTTTTTTGGCAACACCTTCAGGGATTTCCAAAGAGTTAGCGATTCCGTTTGTAGAGGCTGATTTTCCAGTCATTGATTTATCGGGAGATTTTCGTTTAAAAGAAGTTGGCGCTTACGAAACTTGGTATGGTTCGTCACCTGCACCGGAAGCTATTATTAATATGTTTGATTATGGCTTAGCGGAAGCAAGAGAAAAACCAAAGTCAAAATGGATTGCTAATCCAGGTTGTTATGCAACGGCTACAGAATTATCTTTAGCACCTTTACTAAAAGAAGAGCTAATTTTACCGGATTCGATTATAGTTGATGCAAAATCAGGGCTATCAGGTGCTGGAAAAGGTTTGTCTCAACTCACTCATTTTACAGAAGCTCATGACAATATGACATTGTATAAAATGAATCAACATCAGCATATACCAGAAATTATTCAACAAATAAAGATATGGGAGAAAGCAGTAAAAGCAATTCAGTTTTCAACGTCATTAATTCCAGTTACTAGAGGCATTTTTCTAACTGCTTATGCCAAATTAAAGCAACCAAGTTCTGACGAGAAATTGGTTCAATTATTTAAAGATCATTATGAGGAAAAGCCGTTTGTTCGAGTTCAGGAAGTTGGTAATTATCCAGCGTTGAAACAAGTTATTGGCTCAAATTACTGTGATATTGGTTTGGCTTACAACAAAGAGACGAATTTAGTCACAATCGTTACAGTTATCGACAATCTAGGGAAAGGTGCAGCGGGACAAGCTGTACAGAATTTAAATATTTATGCAGGATTTGATGAATGTAGTGGTCTGGACAATATTCCGATTTTTCCATAAATAAAATTGGTTAATCTAAATATATTGATTAAAGAGGGAGCGGCAAAATGAAGAAGGTTATCGTTATAAAAATGGGTGGAGTAGCTAGTGATAATTTAACAAAAACATTTTTCGAACAAATAGATCATTGGCAAAAGCAAGGGAAAAAGGTAGTAATTATTCATGGTGGTGGGCATTACATTTCCGAAATGATGGAGCGCTTAAATGTACCAGTTAAAATTCAAGATGGCTTACGAATAACGACAGAAGAAACCCTAAAAATTACTCAAATGGTCTTGATTGGACAAGTTCAGCCAATGATTACCACTCATTTTCAACAAGAAGGATTTTCGGTAGTAGGGTTAAACGCCTCTTGCAGTCAAATTATTACGGGAAACTATCTGGATAAACAAGCGTTAGGTTCAGTTGGAGAGGTACAGCAAGTAGACACTGAATTGTTAGAGCATTTATTAGAAACAAAACATATTCCGATTATTGCGCCTTTGGGTTTAACTAAAACAGGCGAATGGTTGAATATCAATGCGGATCATGTAGCTTGTAAAGTAGCCGAAGAACTTCAAGCTGAAAAACTATATTTGCTGACAGATGTACCAGGTGTGAAAAAGGAAGAACAATGGCTGAAAGAACTTTCGACTAACGAAATTCCCCATTTAAAACAGAAAAAAGTAATTAAAGGTGGCATGTTGCCAAAACTGGAAAGTGCAGTTTCAGCGATTAAAGGTGGCGTTAAAGAAGTTCATATCACTAATAAAATTCAATGCGCCGGTACAATTATCAAAGCGGAGGAGGTCTTTGTATGAGCTATTTATTCCCCAATTATGCAAGAAAAGACATTGAGTTTATGAAAGGTTCTAAAAATACTCTCACAGATCAGGCTGGACAATCCTATCTAGATTTTACTAGTGGAATTGGCGTAATGAATTTAGGTTACGAAGTTCCAGAATTAAATGAAATTTTAGCGGAACAAGCAAAATTGTTGTGGCATACACCCAATTTATATGAGAATCATTTACAAGAAGAAGTGGCGGAAAAGCTAGCGAATGGCAAGGATTATATCAGCTATTTTTGTAATAGTGGGGCAGAAGCTAATGAAGCAGCTATTAAGCTTGCACGTAAAGCAACCGGTAGAACAAAAATTATTACGTTCACTAATTCGTTTCATGGCAGGACATATGGTGCGATGAGTGCTACTGGGCAATCAGGTATCCAAGAAAGCTTTCAGCCATTGGTTCCTGATTTTGTTTATCTGCCATACAATGATATTCCTTCGTTGGAACAAGCTTTAGACATGCAGACAGCAGCGGTTATGCTGGAATTGATTCAAGGTGAAGGTGGAGTAATCCCAGCTGATGAGGAATGGATTCAAAAAATAGTAGAGCTTTGCAAAAATACTAGGACGCTCTTAATCATTGACGAAATTCAAACAGGAATCGGTCGAACAGGAACGTTGTATGCCTACGAAACCTATCAAATTGAACCTGACATATTTACATTAGCTAAAGGCTTAGGTAATGGAATTCCAGTTGGCGCAATGCTAGGAAAAAAAGCTTTAGCTGAAGCTTTCAACCCAGGAAGTCATGGCTCAACTTTTGGCGGGAATAAATTAGCAATGAGTGTTGCGAATAAAGTCGTGGAGCAGGTTAATCAGTCGATTTTTTTACAAGACGTTCAGGAAAAAAGTAAACAATTATTTGCAGGTTTGGAAAAATTAGCTGAAAAAAGTAAAAAAATCCAAGCAGTGCGTGGTAAAGGTTTGATGATTGGTTTAGAGTTATCAGATCCAGAAACTTTAAATCAAATCGTAAATGATTTACAAATAAATGGATTGCTGGTTTTAAAAGCTGGGAAAACTGTTTTACGTTTATTACCACCATTAACGATTACTCCTACTGAAATTGATTGTGGGTTGCAAATTCTGGAAAAAGTTTTCATTGAAGGAGAAAAATAAATGATAAATTCTATGTATGGTAAAAGCATTTTGAACTTAACGGAATTAACAAAAGAAGAGTTTTTGTCCGTTATTGAACTAGCAGTAGCAGTTAAAGCTAAACCAGATAATTATAAAGGTGTTTTAGCTGGGAAAATTTTAGCAATGATTTTTGAAAAAAATAGTACAAGAACACGTATTTCTTTTGAAGCAGGTATTATTCAACTTGGCGGACAAGCCATTGTTTTAGATTCTAAGAGTACACAAATGGGTCGAGGTGAACCAATTAAGGATACAGCAAATGTGATGTCAGGTTATGTTGATGGGATCATGATTCGCACATTTTCAGATCAAATGGTGGCTGAATTAGCCAAAGAGGCTTCGATTCCAGTTATTAACGGACTAACAGACGATCATCATCCTTGCCAAATATTAGCTGATTTTCAAACAATTTACGAGAATAAAGGAAAACTTGCTGGATTAAAACTAGCTTACGTCGGTGACGGCAATAATATGGCTCACTCTTTCTTAATTGGCGGAAGTTTAGTGGGCATGGATGTTTCGATTGCAGCACCTAAAGGCTATGAACCAAAAGCTGAATTTATTGAAATAGCTCAAAAAAATGCAGAAAAAAGCGGCAGTAAAATTGAAATTGTAAATGATCCAGTCCAAGCAGTAAAAGATGCGGATGTTCTGGTGACAGATGTTTGGGCAAGTATGGGAGCGGAAGCTGAACAAAAAGAACGTGAAGAAAAATTTAAAAATTTTCAAATTAATAATCGTTTAGCGGTTCAAGCAAAAAAAGATTTTTTATTTTTACATTGTTTGCCCGCGCATCGAGGTGAGGAAGTATCCGCTGACATTATCGACGGTAGCCATTCAGCTATTTATCAAGAAGCTGAAAATCGATTACATGCGCAAAAGGCGTTAATGATTAAAGTTATGGGAAATTTGTAATAGAGAAACAGAGCGTGTTTAGTTAAAAATATATGTTTAAAAAATAGGAAGCTTAGACTCCTATTTTTTTTGTAATGTATACATCATCCACTGATTTGTTGTGTGTTGCTTAATCAAAGTGAAACCAATCTTTGAAATAAAATTACTAAAATCTGTCGAATTTTTTAATTCAGGTAAAAAATAATTGATTTTTGCTGTTTCACAGGCCAAAACAACAAGCCCGTCTTGCTTAAGAACACGATGTATTTCATCTAAAGCTTGTTTTAGATCATTCCAATGAAAATGTGTCTGAAAAGCAGTCACTAAATCAAATTGATCAGCTTCAAAAGTAAGATTATGAACATCCATTGTTTCAAAATGGAACATGTCAGGAGGATATCTTTTTTTAGCGTGTGAAATAGCATCTGGAGAAAGATCAATTCCTGTTACAGAAACTGTATGAAATTTTTGAGCAAGATAGGCGCTAGATGCTCCATTACCAACACCAATGTCCAAAACGGTTGATCCAGCATTTAAATCAATATATTCCATCGCCCATTTGACTAAAGGAAGATAAACTTTATTCCAAAGTCTCATCATTACAAAACCAAGTGCTCCAGTTGGCTTTTTTGATTGTTTTAATAATAGTCCAAATAAACTCATTAATAATATAATAATGCCAAAACTCATCCAAATAAACATAACAGCCTCCTATACTCTATCCCAACTTCTTTTAAAAATAGTATACAATAAAAAAACAGCAAGCAGAGCAAAAATTACGTAGAAATTACCTGCACATTAGGTGAAAAAAACGAATAATACGTTGATTTTGTTAAATTTAAAGAAAATCTTTAGATTATTCTAGGAAATGTTAAGTTTTATTTGTAGTTTCGTCTTGTTTTTAGTAGAATGAAACTGTATGAATAGAAGAAAAGTGAGGTGTAGATAAATGGGTTTTACTGATGAAACTGTACGTTTTGATTTTGATGACAGCCGTAAGAAAGAAGTAAGTGAGACTTTGTCCACTGTATACAGAGCTTTAGAAGAAAAAGGATATAATCCAATTAACCAAATTGTGGGCTATTTACTTTCTGGAGACCCGGCCTACATTCCTCGTTATCAAGACGCTCGAAATTTGATTCGTCGTCACGAACGAGATGAGATCATGGAAGAGCTTGTTAAATTTTACTTATCTAATCATGGAATATCAATTCGATGAGAGTAATGGGGCTTGATGTTGGATCAAAAACGGTTGGAATTGCCGTAAGTGATCCGTTCGGCTGGACAGCACAAGGTGTGGAAATTATCCGGATCGATGAAGCACAAGAAGAATTTGGTTTTGAGCGTTTGGCAGAATTGGTCAAAGAATATGAAGTAACAAGTTTTGTAGTTGGCTTGCCGAAAAATATGAACAATTCTATTGGACCGAGAGCAGAAGCATCAATGGCTTATGGTAAGAAAATTGAAGAAATCTTTCAATTACCAGTTGTTTATCAAGATGAACGCTTAACTACAGTACAAGCAGAGCGAATGTTAGTTGAACAAGCCAATACTTCAAGAGCAAAACGCAAAAAAGTAATAGATAAAGTAGCAGCTGTCATGATTTTACAAAATTATTTAGATGGTGCTGGAAATAAAATTTAAAGAACTTAATGAAGTAAGTTCAAGAGGAGAGCAAGAGAAATGACAGAAGAACACAACCACGATCATGAAGAACATGAGCATATTACCTTAGTTGATGAACAAGGCAATGAAACATTATATGAAATTTTACTAACGGTTGATGGACAAGAAGAATTCGGTAAAAATTACGTACTTCTTTATCCAGCTGGCGTTCCAGAAGAAGAAGACGTTGAATTGCAAGCTTATGCTTACATCGAAAACGAAGAAGGAACAGAAGGCGAATTAGAACAAATCGAAACAGATGCTGAATGGGATATGATTGAAGAAGTCTTCAATACATTCATGGCGGAAGAAGAAGAATAGAGTTTAAATGATAGCTAAGCCCTTGATACATAAGGACTTAGCTTTTTATTTTGTTTTAGTGAATATGTGATTGAATACGGTGTGTTAAAAATTCAAGTGTTTAACAAGCTTTTAGTTAGCAGTAAGGGCAGATACAAATCCAGATGACAAAGCAAGTCCAGCGTTAGACTATTACAATGCGGGTAATGTGATTTCGTATGATAGCTATATTATGGCTAACGGTTATGCTTGGATTAGTTACATTGCTGGCAGTGGTAAACGTCGTTATGTTGCTGTGGGTCCAGATGATGGGCAAACAAATACGACTTGGGGTAGAGGTTTTTTTAATTAAAACATATCTTTAGCTTAGGTTTCTTCCTCCTGTTACACTTAAACCAACAATTAACAGGAGGGAATACATATGTGTGGAAGATTTTCATTGAATCCTGACGAATCAAAAGAAATATGGGATATTGTTAGAGCTGTAGAAGAGAAACATAAAACAATCAAAACGGGTGAGATTTATCCATCTAATGATGTACCAGTGATTTATAGTCCTGATTCTGATGATATTGATTATAATGCTACGACATGGGGATTTCATAGGTTTAAAAAAGGACAGCTTCTTATCAACACACACGATCTGGAACCGTGACCGAGAAAAAGACGCTTGCCAAAGCATTTAAAAGCACATAGTGTGTATTTCCAACCACGGGATTTTATGAATGGGATGCAAATAAAGAGAAGTTTCTATTTTACTGAGCAAGATTCTAAGTCTGTTTACTTGGCAGGATTTACAAAAGATTTGAGGATGGTAATCGTAGTATTATTTTGACTACTGCAGCAAATGAATCTATGCAGCAGATACATGATCGTACGCCTGTAATTTTACCTAAAGAGTCTATTAATCAATGGATATTGGATGAGGAATTTGCAGAGTCCTTTATAAAATAGAGAATGCCGAAGTTGGTTAGTCAAAGAAGTTAAGATCTAGAAATACTGAGGATTCTGTTTAGTCTATGAGAAATTAACAATTAAACTAATTGTTTTATATATGTGCTATTAAAGTTGATAAAGCTGTTGTTTTGTATACGTACTTCTGGTTTAATATAGATAGTATTTAATTAGAAGAGGAGTTTATAAATGTTTAATGATTATTTTGAAAACGAATTAAAAGTTATGCCACATTTCTTAAGAGCTAAATATGTAACAGCAGTAAAGGGACTGACTAAAGAAAAACAATTTGCCTCAAAAAAAGAAGAAATTAATAATATATTCGGAAAAGGAGAGGTGCAATCGTTGCTTTGCGTGAAATTCTGTTAAATCAAAATGAAATATTGATTGAGGCTTATAAAAATATTGAATCTAAAAAAAGTTTAAAATATAGTGCGCTTTTTGAATTGGATGATGATAGAAAAATCCATGACATTGTAAGAGCGATAGGACAAGGCAATGAGCTTTCTGATTCAACTATAGATTTAAGCGATCCTGCATATGAAATAAAGGCAATTATGATAGACAATATGTTGAAATTTACATTTCTTTTGCAAGGGATAAAAATTCAAGACAGTTCTCCGATGCCTTGTAAAACAACATATTCTGTTGTAGTAAAATTTTGGGAGATAGAGAACAGTAGTAAAAAATTCGTTGAAATTGACGTTGATAATGTTGCTACATATTTTAGGCTTGATAAAAGTAATTTCTTTACATTTATGATTGATACTGTATTAAATTACCTTCAAACTGACTTTGCGTTATCATTAAAAGCGATTGATTTATACGCTGTTTTGGAGAAAATTAAAGATAAAGAAAAGTCAGGGGAATTAAAAAATTTACCTAAAGCTTCTGCTCAAAAAATGGTTTTAAGCTCTGGTTCCCAAGCTATACTGGATTCTAACGATGCCGAGACTATAATATTACCTATCCTTGGAGAATTAAAAAAACTAATCGAAGCAAATGAGAAGTTGTTTTCGGAGTCTCCAGATGTTAAAATTCTAATTGAAGATTTTATTAAGGATACAGAATTGATGTCTGATTTACCTTGGATTACATTTACTTGGGATGATAAAATAAAAAGTAAAAAAATTCAGGTTAAATTTGTGTTTTCAGATTATCCATATACACTTTTAAGTTACTATAGCCACACAAAGGGAAGGAGTGGAATGAATGATGTCGTTGAATCTTTACTCAAAGAGTACTGCAATTTCACAAATAGTAACAACCAATAACTTGCCGCAGGAAAAAGTGAAACGATTTCTTGATAAATTAGATGAATATGGAAATAATCGATTATATATATCAACTATAAGAAAATTTTTCAAAATATCTCAAGAAGAATCGCTAAGTGTGATTGAGTTGTTAGTTACTTTAGATATATTGAAACCGGTATACAAAATAAAAATAGATGATAGAATTCTTTCTGCAGAGTATGATTACTTGAAAGATATACCTCCCTTTACTTTTGATGAAGACAAGTATGAAGATGTTCCTATTAACTTTATTGATAATGTGTTTGTGTTTTTTAGAGTGATTTCTGATGAATAATGATTTAACGAAATTAATCGAAGCTGCCAAGACCAACCCAAGTATCTTTAAACGGGAGTATACATTCACAGAGGAGCAAGCATTACAAATAGATAAATTAATTATTCAAATACTTGAAGATAAGTTTGAAACCACCAAAAGTAAGGGCGACGCACTAGAAAGTCTTGTTGATTACATTTTTAGCAGTCACAATATTTATAAAGTTAGAAGGAATTTAAAAACTAGCACAAACGAAATAGATGTATTTTTAGAATTAGAGTTTTTTGGAGATCAAGTGAATCAAACTATCGAGAAAAGTCTTTTAGAAAATGAAGTTTTGGTTGAATGTAAAAACTATAATAGTAAAGCGGATGTGACTTGGATTGGTAAGTTTGCAAGTCTGTTAAGAGTATCTAATACAAAAGTTGGTTTGTTTATTTCGAAAAGAGGTATAACTGGTAGGAGTAAATGGCAAGACGGGAAAGGACTAATAAAAAAAATCGCACTCAGAGATAATAATCTTATATTAGATTTTGAATTAGCTGATTTTATGAATTTAAAAGGTAAAACACTTTTTGAATGTTTAAGGACTAAAGTGCAGTCATTAGAGCTAGATATAGATATAGAATCTTTAATCGAAACACATGATTTAGAATCAAAACTTTAGTATTATGCTCGGAATTAAAATAATATATACTAAACAAAAACAATTATTTACCATCGTGCCGCTCTTTTCGTCGGGCGCGGTGTTTTTATTTGCTAATAATAAAATCAAACGCTAGAATAGCCACATTCCGCTTTATCAGCGCTCATTTACGGAAATAAGTGTGTGCTTTTTTGTCCGCTGGAAATTGTTTTTTTATACCAATAACTAGTGTTATACTAGCTGAGAGTGGTTCGAGAAGTACTCCTATTTGGTTGAAATGCCGATAGGAGTATTTTTGTACAGTTTGCGAGATGTGTCAGTTTACAAATACTTTACTCTATGATATATTCAATATTCGAAAACAACAAAAAACACCAATAACGAGCGATGCAACCTTCCCCAAGATTTTTTATGCTCAATCGGTGTTTTTTTATTTTATCCAGAAAACAGTGTAAATGATAATTAATAATATTTCAAGTAATATGATAAGCGCGTAGTTACGCTCTATAACGTAACTGTTGTTATTATTTAATAAGGATGGAAAGCTTAATTAACAGTGTGTTTTTCGCGTGAATGTGTTTACAAATGTTATTTTATATGATAAATTAATAGTTGTGATATATTACACGAGCCAACCAGCGATGTCTTCCCCAAGATAGTTTAGCGGTTGGCATTTTTTGTGTTGAATTACATTCTAAAGATTTTCTATTACAGACTTTGAGTAAGAATAGAATTGTGTGGAGTCCTATATTTTGTTATACTTTTCTTAAACTAAGAAAAGGAGACTCGCATGACAATTAATAGTAATTCAAGTATTGCTGGGGGAGTATCTGCTTCCTTCAGTAAATCTGCAAGTGCTTTAAATAGCCTCTCTATTTCTGTCGGTTCTGGACAAATAAATGTGGCTGGGAACGGAACTGCACTCGCTAGCTTTTCAAGTTTTCAATCAAGCGTAAAAGCCGTTTCTAACAGTGTGGTGACAGCTGGTGATAATATTAACTCTGTTGCCAAAGAGTTTGAACGGATTGACCAAAAAATCGCCCAATTACCTAACCTATCCTTTGGAGGTATGAGGTAATGGAATTAACACAGCAACAACTCTTTGAAGATAAAAATTACCAGTTTAGAAACCAATTGGAAGAATTACAAGATACACAGCTAGACAACAAAAAGGAACTACGAAAACTGGAAAACTTACAAGAACGGTTTCATTTGTTGCAGCAACAAGAACAAAAAGTTTATCAAGGATCATTGAATGAAGTAGATCCTGAAGAACGATCTTTTTTCGAGGAACGCCATGACGAAGGACTTCATTTATCACGAAAAGTCCAACAAGAGCTTGAAGAGGATCGAGAACAATTAGAACAAGAGCGAAGAATTTTGTTTGAAAAAGAAGAGTCTGTCCATGCAGCTCATAGAGCCTTTCTAAAAACCGAGAGGGAGGCAACTGTTAATGGGACTTAAATTTGTTGTATCAGAAGCACAAACAAGAAGTACACAAGCTTCACAAGCAAGCAGTCAGGCACAACAAGCAGCCGCAGCGTTACAACAAAGTATTCAAACTTTTCTATCAGCGCCGTTATCTAGTAAAGCTTATGATTCAGCAAAAAATTACTTTATGGTAGCCTATACACCAATCGGTCAATCGATTATAATGACAGGTGAGGCATTAGCGAATGCACATAAGAAGTTCTTAAGTGAGTACTTAGCAACGGTTAATGGTTCTGATCTGGACGAAGACCAATTAGTAGCCGAGATTGACAATTACAAAGCATTGTTGGATACGATTGATGATCTCATTCGGGATGCGAAAACGCAAAGAACTGATTTAGAAAGACGCTCGATGAATGCGTATCAAGCGATGCAGAAGCGGCAAGAGAAATTGGAAAAATTTCGTACGTATAGTGGTCAATCAGCAAGCTATTTTTCAGAATACCAATCGTCACAAAGTGAATTAAACAATGGTTTAGCACAAGTACAAGGTTGTAAAGCATGGAACGCGTCCACAGGTACATTTGACATTGCACGGCTTGATATGAACTGGGCAAAACCAATCACCACTCGTTGGGAAGATCGCCAGAAAAAAATTGATGCTAAAGTAAAAGCCTATAATCTAGCCAATCAAGAGATCACGACAAAGTTTGATGAATACGGCAACGTCACAGGTGTTTACGTTGATGGGAAATTTGATTCAGAGTTAACAAGTACCCTGCAAGAAGCGATCAGGACTCAGAATTTCAACATGATTAAAGGTTTTGGTTCTGGTTTTATCGATCAATTAGCAAATAACAACGGTAAATCTTTATTAAACGAATGGTTTGGTGAAAGAAAAGTTGGAGCAGAACTTTCTGGAACACAAAGCTATGCGCTCGGTCAATTTGTTGCGGACTTAGCTTCTTTAGTACAAGGTGGAGCAGAGTTTATAGGCGGTGGTTTATGGGCATTTGGGGGTTCAGCAGCTTCTACTTTCTTTTCTGGTGGAGCAGGAGCGGTTGCAGTTCCTGCGATTAGTTCAAGTGGATTAGCAGTATCTGCGCATGGTGGTGGTGTATTTACCAGTGCTTGGAATAGTTTAGGAAATGGTCATTCTTATAAACCAGATAACAAAGCTGTTGCAAATATGAAAGAATTTTTTGAAACAGAGTTTGGATCTAATATAAAAGGTAACGTTTCAAAAAATGGAAAAATGGTTGATGGACAGCAAGTTTATAAAGTAGACAACAAACAATTGAAAAAATATGGATTAAAAAAAGGTGATCAACTTTATTTAGACGGGATGCACAAAGATCACTTAGAAGTTTTTAATAGCAGCGGTAAGTTAGAAAAAGTTTTAAACTTAGACGGAAGTGTTAATGCTGACAAAACTAGAAAAGCTTTAGGGAGGGTTTTAAAATAGTGAACAATATTGATTGGAAGACTTTAGTAAAATTTTATGAAGATGTAGATAAGAAAAATAAAGAAGAATATGCTTCAGATTTCCCAATAAAAATACTAAAAGAAGATATACTAGAAGAAATTGAAGATGATCTAAAGGAACTACAGCAAACTATTAATAAGATAAAATCAATAGATGTTCATGCTGACTTAAACGTATTAAATAGCAATCAGATGTTTAAAGAACAGTTGATTATGTTACTTGGAATATATGGTCATTTAAATACTGAATTTGAACAGTTATATGATCTTCATTCACAGTTTATTAAACAATTGCCAGAATGGACTGAAGACGCAAATTGAATAAGAAATCGACATGGATGAAAACAAACTATTTTATGGAACGCCAAAGATAATTAGTTAAATAAAATGTAGCCTACCAGTTTCGATCGGTAGGTATTTTCTGTGATTTGAAAAATTCTTTTTAAAAGCCTTTCTTCATTTTTGTTCAAGGAGGTATACTCTTGTGACGGAATCTAAAACACTGCTTTAACAAGATATTCGATTGTTCATAAGGGTTGCTCAAAAATATTTTTCTATCCTAATTAAAGTTATCCTTAAAACATTCGTTATACGTAACACTCATTTTTTCACTCCGTTTTAATTTTCTATCTCTTCAGAACTAATCCTCCTAAGATGATTTTCTGGATAAGTATATCAAATAAAAAGTTGAGGTTAAACTGATGACTCATAATGTGTTAACTTTTAAAATTATAGTGATTTTTAAAAGTAGCAATTAACGACTTTATAAACGGAATATGTTTTACTGAAATAGAGTAAAACTTAATTAGCCGAAAGCAAAATTGCTTTGAGCGGTTATTTCATAGAAACGATAACTGTGTTTTCAAGGTATGCTTTTAAATTTAACATTTTATTTGATATACTTATTTAGAAATACTTTCAAAAAGGATGTGATTATAAAATGAAGAAAAAATATTTAGGGGTCTTATTACTTTTTTCCTTACTATCAGTAGGTTGTTCTAAAAAACAGCCAACTAAAACAGAAGATTCCGACTTCCAAATTAAACAATCCGAATCGACAACAAAGAAATCAGAATCTACCACGGAAGTAACTTCTAGCTCTACTTCGGAATCAATTGTTTCGTCTTCTATCGTTCAACAAACTACCGCTAGCCTTGAGAATGAAGTTCAAGAACAGGTATATCCAGAAGTAGTGGACAATACAAACGAAGAAAATGAAACAAATTCAGAAAACTACTATTATAATTTTATAAAAGATGTAAAGCAGAGACAAGTTGACTACATAAATTCTATTGAAGATCCTCATATAAAACAATCTGTTCAAACCAGTCAATCAGCCGCTATATCAGCATCAAACAGTTTGCTATTAGAAAACCCCCGAGATGCTGACATTATAAAAGAAGCACTTCAAAAAGTGCTTAATGAATAAGCTGTCAATAACTAAGTCCATCGATATTTTAAAATATAAGAACTTTAACAACTGATCTCAAAAAATGTTTGTAGTCGTTCTGAACGACTACTTTAACAGAGTATCAAATAGTAACCTTGTCGAAATGTGGTGACGACCTAGCGAAACGTTAGGGCATAAATTGAACGAACGCAAATATGCGTTGGTTGTATGATTAACGACACCGAAAAAAACAGGGTACCTTATCACCCGCGGGTGAAGAGGTTAAGTCAATGTAACTAAGTCGAAAATATCGAACTAGTTACCTTGTTCATTTGTTTTCAAAAACTAAATTGAAGCAAATTTATTGAATTAGTTTTTAAAAGTTGTTATTATCTAAAAAAACTAAGAGGTGATGGCCTATGTATGCAGTAAAATTTCTCCATGGATATATAACTAAAGATGGTAAGCGAACAAGAAACAAAAAAATAGCACTAACATTTGAAGTTAAGCGTGAAGCTGAATTGTTTGCTAATCGAATAGGTGGGAGAGTAAAGAAAATTGAAGAATAATTGACTAGGTAGTTCAGTGGAAAAACTGACTACCTTTTTTTATATTCACTAGCTATTTATTCTTACTATTGGTATGATTATTCTGAGGTGTTTTTGAATGGAGAGTATAAGTGAATTTTTTCTTCTTTTTTTATTATGTATTCCAATCTTTTGTTTACAAAAAATTAAAATTAAAGATGTTCCTGATAATTCTTTAATGTTCATAGTAGTGTTACAGGGAATTGTTTTTATTGTCAAAAATAATTATTTAGATGAGTCAATTATGTTAGTGGGGATGATATTAACATGTTTTTTTTATTTTGTTGTTTCAAATAGTTTAAGGTTGGAGTTGACTGATTCGTTTCCAAAAATTTATGATGAAAAAAAATTGAAAAGAAGTAGTGTTAAATTTTTTTACGGATTTTTTTTAATAGTTTTAAGATATGTTGAAATGGCTATGTTTTTCTACTATTCTATACTTTTTTTAGTTAGTATCACACCATTAAATAGAGAATTATTGAATAATATTGTGGATATTTTAAAAATAGAGATGCTCATAATATTTTGTGTTGCACTGTTCGCAATTATTTTTTATTATACACGCATTCAATATAGAAGATTATTGATGTTAGCCTTCTTTTTTATTTGTTTAGGCAGATTTGATTTAAAATATTGGACAATTATAACTATTTTGACTTCTATATTGGCATTGACTTTTTCAGAAAATTTTGTGAGAGAATTTATTAAAGAGAAAGTACTTAATTCTGGTAATCTTTATTTCTTTAAGTTTATCACTATATATTCTACTTTACTATTGTATATATCAGTAGTTGTTGTTAAAGATATCATCACACATAAACGAATAATACACTATTTTGAAATGTTAATGGAATTTCAAACAAAAGATGCAACGGAAATGCCGACATATTTAGTCTACATCATTGCTGGAATACTGGAATTATTAATTTTTGTTTTTTTATGGGGTAGAGGAAAATCTTTTTTTAAAAAAATGAATATATTTAATTATCTATTCTTTCAACAAATAACTTATATAGAAAATAAAGTGAAATTTTCGATTAAAAAGATAAGATGATATAACTTTAACAAAGTTATATCCATTGTCATGATGGTTTTTGTCTGTGCATTTGTCTGTATTTGTAAATAAAACTATGTGTATCCTGTTTAGTAGTTTAAAAATAGTAAAAGAATATTTTTTGAGGTGAAATAGTGACTAAAATAACAATGTCTATTTCTATAATAACTTTAGTAGTTACAATATGTAATACTGGTTATACGGTATACGATAAGAGAAAACATAGAAGTATACAAACTAGTTATTCTGAAAATAGAAAACAATTTGAAGAACTTATACAAATAATAGCTGATACTGCGACTATGATTAGACTGTATCCTCGTTCTAAGAACAAACTGGAGCAGCTAGGATATGAGGCAAAGTTATTATCAAAAAAACCACTTTTTTATTCAAATTTAGATTACAATAATAAATTTGCTGAAGAATTGCGATCACAATTTAATTTGATGATAACCATATTGTTAGATGGAACTGTGGTAGATGCTGAGGTTAGTTATAAAGAGCTGATTAAATCTGATCCTGAGGGGTTTAAGGCACTAACTAAACAAGATCAATATATATTGATCTTGTATAAAATTCTAGATGATTATACTAGTGAATATAGAAGAATTAATAAAAGGTTAGTTTAAAAATAGATTTATATAGCGCCCCACGCTAATGATAATTTTAGTGAATACGAGATTGAATACGATTCGCATTCGATTCTTTGAAACTAATTGATACAGCATATTAATTATCTTCTTAAAAAATATTACATGACGTTAGATAAAAGCCTGTGAAATGCTATCATCATTCATGGCTGAAGAAGAGGAATAGAGTTTAAAATATAGCTGAACCCTTGATGCATAGAGGTTCAGCTTTTTTCTTTTGTAAAAAATGTTGACAAAAAACAAACTTTATTGTAAAGTTTTTATAACTTATAGAGAAGGAAGTGTTATAAATGAAAAAAGTTATGTTTGTTGTTTTAATGTTAGGATCTTTTTTACTTTTGTCTAATTATCAAGTTCATGCTGAGGATGTCTCAGACATTGTGCAAGACAGTCGAAATATTAGCCTTCCATACGATGGGGATTTGCTAAAGGTGGGAGAAGATATGTTGATAGAAACATTCAATCAATATAATGTTAACCTGGAGCCGGGGAGTCTAGATTACTCTGATAAATTACAGTTTATTCAAAATGAAGATGATTCGATCCTACCAGAGAGCAGTAGAAACCAAATTCTAGACTATATTTCATTTTATTTATCTGAAATAGCATCAATTCAGCTGATAGACGGAAGTAACCAAGAGGATATTTTATCAGCTTTGGAAAAAATGAATAGATTCACTTTTGCTGAGAAGAGGAATATAAATCTAGATAATTTGCAAGAATTTAACGGTCAACAAAACCCTTTAGCACGAGCTGCCACACCATCAAGGTCTTTCAATGTTAAAAAAGCGAATGAATATGCTGCTAGATATGCAAAAGGAAGGAATGCAATAGACTACCCAACATTTTCAAATGATTGTACAAATTTCGCTTCGCAGATAGCCAAAGCCGGAGGCATGGGAACCAGTAATTCATATACAAATTATTCAGGGGGATACTGGCATCCATCAATATTGAGTAAAAATAAAGCGTGGTATAATGCAAGTACCTTTTTCAATTTTTTTAATGCAGAAGGAATGAGATCTTATGGTGCTGCTAACAAAGCTGAGGTAAATAGCAAAGCGAATACGGGAGATATGCTTTGTTATATTAGAAGAAGCACAGGAGTTGTGGATCATATTGCTTATGTAAACAGAAAAACTGGTGGAAAGATTTATATAAGTCAGCATACAACGGATAGAAAAGATGAAAAATTTGACAACATAGACGTTTTTTCTGGTTTTAGCTACGTCATAGTGTTGAGATTCCAACGGTGGTAAAATGAAAAAAAAAGCTATTTTAGCAATTCTATTGCTCTCTATACTATTATTTGCGCATTCATTTAAAAATTCAAAAAAAATTGATCATCAAGAACTTTTTGCAAGAGCCATAATGGATTACAAAAGAAATGAGAGTAAGAATTATCCAGAAGCATCAAAAGTATCTTTAAAACTTACTTTTTATGGTGTTGAAGAAGAGGAGAACTATACGAAAGTTTACGTTTACCAAAATTTTGACTTAGAAGATTCAGGCAAAAATAATATTAGCGGTTCAAGTTTTCCTTTAGTCTATTATTTTGTTAAAACTGACGGGAATTATACAGTGGAATCAAAGAAAGAACCTTCGGATGGTGCAGAAAACTTTGGTTCTATGCAGCAGTTATTTCCGAAAAAAATATTGAAAAGAATGAATTCTCCATTTGGTTTTTTTTGTATAAAAAATACGGTGAGATTAACTGAAGAATTATAAAAAAATAGTTATCTTTTACAAAAACCAACCTATTATTTATGGCTGGTCAGACTGTAGAAAAAAGGAGCTGGTTTGATTGCCAACTCCTTTTTTTCATAAATATAGTTATTGATGCGAAGTATCTTTTTGAGGTTTTAGATGGATTGAAGTTATAATGATAGTCAAAAATAGAGAAATAATAACATGAAATAGATAAAGAATCCACAGCTATTTGGTACTAATTTAATTGGTTTGTAAAATAAATTAGAGATTCATTTGAAGTAGAAGAGTTAAATACATATAATCGTACTTTATCGTAATCCTTCAAGCTTTTGTGTCCCAAATATACTTTAATTAATAAATAGGTGTTGGTTCAAGCAAAATTAACATAACATTCCAACAAAAACCTGTATAATAACAAAGTCGGAGTATAAAGGAGAGAACCCCATGAAAGACGGTTTATATTACGCATCACAATTTAAAGAAAAAAAGATGAGTGTAACAGAATGGATCGATGACCGAGAGCAAAAATTAAAACAGTTAAACCCTAAATTGAATGCTTTCGTTGACTGGGATGCATCTGCAGCAAAAAGACAATATGAATCTATGGAAGTAAGCAAGGGCCCTTTTTATGGCTTGCCGATTCCTTTAAAAATGTTAGGTCAAGACAAAGCTGGGATGAAGTCAACTTCCGGTTCTAGGCTGTTTACAGAAAATCGTTCAGTTTCGACCGATAATTTTGTTAAAAAATTAGAAAATATTGGCTTTATTCCTTTAGGGAAAACCAATGCGCCTGAGTTTGGGTTTAAAAATATCTCAGATCCAATGATTTATGGACCATCTAGAAACCCTTGGAATCTTGCGCATTCACCAGGAGGTTCTAGCGGTGGTGCAGCGGCAGCTGTTGCCAGCGGTTTGTTCCCAATTGCTGGAGCAAGTGATGGTGGCGGATCTATTCGAATTCCAGCATCTTTCAGTGGTTTAATTGGGCTAAAACCAACAAGAGGCAGCATGCCAGTCGGTCCCAATGGTTGGCGTGGCTGGCAGGGAGCTTCGATTGATTTTGCATTAACGGTTTCTATGCGTGATACGGAAACACTGTTCTATCATTTGCGTGGAACAGAGCCAGAAGCGCCATACCAAGCACCAAAATCTGAATGGAATCACCATAAAATGGCAGAGAAAAAAATCCTGAAAATTGCCTTTTTGACGGAGTCCCCCGTGGGTACTTCAGTTTCAAATGAGGCGAAAAAAGCAATTCGTCATGCAACGGAATTCTTGGTAAAACAAGGGCACGAAGTAACAGAAATCTCTTATCCAGTAAACGGTCGTCAATTGATTGATAGCTACTATTTAATGAATGGTGCGGAAACAGCCGCAATGTTTGCAAGTATTCAACATGAAATTAAACGACCAGTTACTAAAGTAGATATGGAATTAATGACTTGGGGCATCTATCAGTATGGATTAAAATTACCTGCAAGTGACTATGTAAGATCGCTTCAATTATGGGATCAAGCAGCCTTTAAGATGGAGCAATTATTTAAAGAATATGATTTATTTTTGACGCCAACTGCAGCAGATATTGCGCCTGAAATTGATGCAGAATTGCAAAGTGAACAAATCCGTAAATCATTAGCGCAAGCAGAAACCCAATCTACCTCACAACTACAAGACTTGGTGTATGCAATGTTTGAAAAAAGTTTAACTATCACCCCATATACTCAGTTAGCCAATTTAACAGGTCAACCAGCAATTAGTTTGCCCACTCACATTACCGATTCAGGGTTACCAATTGGCATTCAATTTATGGCCTCTAAAGGCAGAGAAGATTTACTTTTTCAAGTAGGCAAGCTCTTTGAACAAGAACAACAATTTTTATTACCTGAAATCTATCGTGAATTATAGGAGGAAGACATGAAAAAAATCTTTGTTAGTTTAAGTATAGTTGTATCAATTTTTATTTTAGCTGCGTGTGGCGGATCACAGGATAAAACAGCAGGAAAAGATGAAAGTTTTGAAAAAGTCGAAAAAGCAAAGCAATTAACCGTTGCAACATCGGGGACATTATTTCCATCGTCTTATTATAATGATAAAAATCAATTAACTGGATATGATGTTGATATTATCAAAGAAGTTGGCAAACGATTAGGTCTTGAGGTTGTATTTAAAGAGTACAATGTAGATGGGCAAATTGCTTCGGTCGAAAAAGGGGAAGCAGATTTAGCTGCAAATGATTTTAGCTTAACCGGTGAAAGAAAGAAGAAATTTATTTTGTCGACACCTATTAAATACTCTTTTGATAGCATGATTGTCCGAAAAAGTGATGATTCTGGAATTGCTTCACTTGAAGATTTAAAAGGTAAAAAAGCAGCAGGTGAACCAAATACAAATTATATGAAAATAGCTGAAAAATATGGAGCAAAATTGGTTACCTATGATAATGCAACAAATGATCAATATTTAACAGATGTAGCGAATGGACGGACAGATGTTATTTTGAATGACTATTATTTACAAAAAATGTCAGTGAGTGCGTTGCCGGATATCCCAGTAAAAATTTTGGAAGGTGTTTATTTCAATGCAAATCATACTGGCTTTATCATGAAAAAAGAGAGTGTTGCACTGAATGAAAAAATTAATGAGACTTTGAAAGAAATGCAAGCTGACGGCACAATGAAAAAAATATCTGAAAGCTATTTCCAAACGGACGTTTCAGTAGAACCAACTGAAAAAGTTGAAGAAAGTGTTTCGGTTGAGTAAATGTATATACCAAAAATTGACTTTCACTTAATGCTGGAATCTATCCCATTTTTATTAACCGGATTACCTTATACGATTGGAATTAGTCTGATAACGTTTTTGATGGGAAATGTGATAGGAATTTTTTTGACGATGTTGGGGATGCTGAATTCAAAAATAATTAAAGCATTTGTACGTTTTTATATTTCATTTTTGCGTGGTGTTCCTGCATTAGTGTTACTTTTTCTTTTGTACTTTGGCTTACCATACCAACTAAGTGCACTAACTGCTGCTTGTATTTGTTTTAGTTTGTCGAGCAGTGCTTTTATTGCTGAAATCTATCGAGGTTCAATTGCTGGTGTGGAAGCCGGACAGTGGGATGCGGCCTATGCGTTAGGCTTACCGTATGGAAAAGTGATGCGCAAAATAATTTTGCCCCAAGCATTTCGGATTTCTATTCCGGCTTTAGGAAACGTGGCGATGGACCTATTAAAAGGAACTTCTTTAGCAGCGATGATTACAATTCCTGATATTTTTCAAAAAGCAAAAATTGTTGGAGGCAGAACCTTTGATTATATGTCTATGTATATTTTAGTAGCGATTATCTACTGGCTGCTTTGTATTGGAATTGGCTGGGGGCAAAATCGTTTAGAAAAATATTATGTGCATCGTTATAAAGTGACTACTGAGGGTTGAAACAGAATAAATCTTGTGGTGATCTGACTAATTAAAGGAGATTAATTATGGATAGGGAAGATAATAGAAATAATGAAATCCGAAAATAATGGATTTTATATTAAACTAGCACTCAGTTTTGATAGGGAAATCCAAATAATGAAAAGTCTTATAGAATTTATCATTAAAAATCAGATGATTATTCACATAAAGATCACAATTACTTTGTATTATATAAGCATACCAACAAACAACCCTAACAAAACACTTTTTCATTTTTAACTCCTTTTCCCACTCTTCCCCAAAGAGTGGGTATTTTTTTGTTAAAAGAATCTTTAGAAAAAAAGAAAGTTACTTTTAATTAATATATACACTCCTAAACCAATAAAAACGAATGGTACAATTTTTTTACCGTACTTTTCTAGAGTTTTAGCTATTTGATTTAACTGAGCTAGTTTGTATCCAAGCCAACACCAAATGGCAAGTAGCACAAAAAACGTGACGATTGTAAAGATGACCTGAATTGGTTGAAGTGTTAAAAAGCACGGCATGTAGATGCCTATATTATCACCACCATTAGCCATAGTGAAAGCAGCAATACTTATCACGGATATCTTAACTTTAAAAACACTGTCCGAATCTGCAAGGTTTACTTGCTTTTGTCTAACTAACATCCTAACTCCTAGATAAATTGGTAGAAGACCTAAAATTCCAGTCCACTCTATAGAAATAAATGTTGCCCCAAAGCTTCCTAATAAACTTAAACCAAGAATGAATCCAAAGCCCAAATATTGCCCTAAAACAATTTTACATAAATCATTCCGCGACTGTTTTTCTTCTGAATCTTTTTGGAAAAATAACAAAATTAATATAAAAATATCATCAAGGTTCGTGGTAATAAATAGACTAATAGCCGTTATTAACATGAAAATCATAAACTAAACCTACTTTCTTTTTTTCCCCTCAGGTACAAAAAAAGACCTAAGTACACAAATGTATACATAGGCCTGTAATTTCAGTTCGATTTGATAGACGAATCTATTAAATGACTTTACCACAACTAAATAATAGTTATAAACTGCCCCGTCCTATGGAGTAGGGAAAATTTAGCATTTATTTTAAAGATTTTCAAGTAGCTAAGTTGATTTAACGCGTACAAATTCTTTTTCTTTTGGAAGATAGATGTCTGTTTTTTCTTTCTGATAATACATTGAGAGAATCAAACCGATCGCAATAAAGTTTGCCAGATAAGCACTACCACCTTGACTGATAAAGGGTAACGGGATACCTGTTAAAGGAAGTAATCCAATATTAGAGCCGATATTTTCAAGAATGTGAAATAAGAAATACATAATAACTCCGGTAGTAATATATGCATAGAATTCTCGCTTCGCATTTAATGTACAAATCAACATTTGATAAATCAGATAGAAGAATAACAAAATCAAAATACAGGTCCCAACAAAACCGTATGCTTCACCAATAACGGTAAAGATCATATCAGATTCTCGCACTGGAACATAAACTTCTAAATTTGATAAACCTTTGCCGAGCATTTCACCCGAACCAATCGCAGTTAGACCTCGTGCTTGCTGAAAGGAAATAGAATCAGCATATTCAAAGGGATTTAGCCAGGCATGAATGCGGTCAAACTGATAGGGTTTAAAGTGAAGAAATGAAAGGATTTTTTGCCCTTGTTCTGTTAAAACCAATAGAATTCCAGTTACACCAAGAGCGGTCAGGGCGGCAAATCCAGTACCTAAAATTTTCCAAGAACAGCCTGAAACTAAAAGCATCCCAACAAAAATGGACATAAAAACCAAACTGGTTCCAAAATCTTTTTGATAAAACATTAAAGCCATCACAGGCAAACTTACAAGAACCATTTCTCCTAGTAAGCGAAAGTCGTCTTTTAATGTCGCCTGATCAGATGTTTTTTGCCTTCTTTTAGTAATGATATAAGCTAACATCAAAATGTAGCCTAACTTCACAAATTCTGACGGTTGGAATGAAAATGGTCCGATTCGAGCCCAGCGTTTTGTACCTGTAGCAGCAGACATTACCGGATCATGAAAAGGAATTAAAAGGCTCATTAAACCTAAAGAAAGGGCGTAAATAGCTGGTGTAAATTTCCATAGATATCTAATCGGGATAAACATTGTAATAAACATTGAGATAAAGCCCAAAATGGTCCATGCTAACTGTTTTTTTAGTAAAGGATCAAAGGATTCAATGGCTGGATCAGCCTTAAAAGCACCGTATTGTGCAACAAAACCAATAAGTATTAAAAGAAAAACAGGTAAAAGCAGAGCATAATTGACAGGTTCATTTTTAGGTGCTAACTTATTTCTCATAAATGCCCTCCTGAGTCATTTCTTTTTCTCTTATTTCGGTACCACGAGCATTGAGAGCGATAGCCAATGTAATACTCAAGATTAACAGACTAGAACCACCATAACTAATGAATGGAAAAGTTAAACCTGTCATTGGAATATACCCTAACAAGCTGCCGATATTTACAGAAACCTGCAAACAAATTAATGTTCCACAACCGATATAAAGATAAGAATAGTACAAAATTTTTGAACGAATAGCTAGTAAAAATAGACGACCCGCAATGAAGAAAACAAGGAACAGAATACCTAATGAAACGATCAGCCCCAACTCTTCAATTACAATAGCAAAGATAAAATCAGTATCTGCTGCAGGTAAAAAGCCTTTCTTTTGGATACTGTTTCCTAATCCTCGTCCAAAAAAACCACCGTTATGCATAGCGTAATAAGCGTTAGAGGTTTGAAATCCGATACCCGTCGGATCAACAAAAGGATTTTGCATAACTTCAAAACGTGTAACTAAATAACTAAATTTTTGCGGCATCCAATTTGTCGGAATCGAAAGCAGCAAAATTGTTCCGAGTCGTTTGATAACAACGAATGAAATTAAGGCTAATGACATAAAAATTGGCGACAAACCACTAGATAAGAAAAATACCGCAACTAAAATGAAGATCATTGAGGCACCAGCAACATTGGGCTGTACAGCCACCAAAAACATAAAGAAAAGCGAAACGTAAAAAGCTTTACGATAATCTTTAAACGAAAAAGGAACTAGTTTATTTGACTTTGTTAAAGTAGAAGACAAATAAAGTACAAGGACTAAAGGAACTAATTCTGATGGTTGAAACAGCATTACGCCCAAATTGATCCAGCGTTTCGCACCACCAACAGTCGTTCCAATGAATGGTAAAGCGATCAATGAAAGAAACGTTACAAAAAGGATAATTTTCATCGTTTGTGGTTTTCGCAGTACTTTCAAATTGATTCGAAAAATAATACTCATACAAATTAAACTAAAAAGAAAGTATGAGCTTTGTTTAATAGCTTTGCTTGCTGGGCTTAAATCAGTATCTAAAAATTGATAGGAGCTGGAACTATAAACCATTAAGATACCGATCACGCATAAGACTAAATAAGGAATTAGAATGTAATAGTCTATATAATGTAACTTAGAAACCTTTGCCGACCACTTCATTTTTGTTCTCCTTCAGCTAAAAAAGCATGAATTGCTTGTTTATTTTGCTCTTCATCAATTTCTAAAACACTGCCAGCATCAGTGTAATCATTAAATGACCAACTATTCTCAACAGGAACGGACAAAGTTTCTAAGTTTTTAACCTTCCCTGATAGAAAGTCTTTTGCTAAAGAAATTAACGTTTCAGAAGGGATATTTGTATCTAGAAACCCCATAGCTTGACCTGCGATTTTAGGTAATTGAGTAATTGGAACAGCATTTTTTGCTTGTTTAGCTAAAGCATCCATTACTTGCTGCTGCCTCCTAATACGACCAAAATCACCTTCTTCGTCCATTCTAAAACGAGCATATTGAAGTAAAGTATTACCATCCATCACTTGAGCACCTTGTTTAATGTCCACATTATCTAAATTAATATCTTTTTCGGCATCAATTTCAACACCATTTGGATAAAGTTCGTTAATCAATTGGATAAAGTGGTTGAAATTAAGCGAAATGTAGTAGTTAATTGGTAAATCAAAAGAATCTTTGAGTACTTGTCTTGTTAATTCTGCTCCGCCATAAGCATATGCTGCGTTAATTTTTTCTAAACCATGGTTTGGAATTTCAACATAAGAATCACGCATGATTGAAATCAGTTTTGGCTGCTTTGTTTCTCTATTATAATGAGCAACCATCAGGGTGTCTGAGCGACCGCCATCTTCATCATCTTCACGACCATCATCACCAATTATCATGATGGAAATTTCTTTCATATCCGTTCGTTGATCTCCAGAAAAATTTTGATTTTTTGTTTTATTTATGGATGTTTGTGCTTGTTTTTTTCCACTGTTGAACTCAATAACGGCGTAACTTCCAATTGCTGTGAAAATCAAGAGGATAAATAAAGTAAGTCCAATAATTATTTTACCTGTCTTTTTCATTTTGTATTCCTCGCTAATCATTTTATTGATCATTAAATAAAGTTGGATTAAGGAGTCGATAGTGAGTGCACGGGGAAAAGTTCTGTAGGCTGTTGTTTTAAATGATAAAATTGACAAATAGGTAAATTGTAAATTAGCTTAGGCATCTCCAGCTAATTAAATAAAAATTTGCCAAAAAAAGTGATCAAAAACAAAAAACCTTCGCTGAAAAAATACTCAGCGAAGGGGATTGATTACAGCACAAATAGAGCTTTCCATCATTCTCATCGTTGAGTTTTAGCACTATGAAACGTAAAAAGCTGCGCTTTTAGCTACTTTGTGAAAAGCCTTAATTCGACAATTCCTGTCCTACCCATGCCTGTCTTTCGACATTTTTGAGCAGTAGCCTGTGTTTCCATAGGAGCCTCACCTAACAAGTTATTTAGATCGTCCTAAATATAGTAAAAAAAACGACTTAAGTCAATGCCATAAAGCTTAATTTTTTCATAATAGAAAAAGCCAAGAGAAAAGAACTTTCGTTATTTAAAAGTTTTTATACTAGATATCGTTGTGAAATAGGCTTTTAAACGTAATAACAATAAATAGTGTCAAAATAAATAGATAAATTAACATTTTTTTATTTCTTAATTTTTTTTTAAGAAAGATTTGTTGTTTTAAAATAATTTTAAAACAAATGATTAAACAAAAAATTTAACGAGTGCTATACTAAAAATGGAATGAAACAGAAATTTTGACTGTACTATTATTTTGCTTTAAAAATAATTTTATTGTTATATTTAAAACCTTAATCGTATTGTCACAACTTGGAAATAGACTAGTACAGAAAATGTGTGGAACTTTGGAAAAGTAAATGAAGTGTTTGTTACAGGATTCAAAATAGATGAACCATTTATGATGAATATTTAATTGATTATCAAGAGAATGAAAAATTGGACGTAACAATTTTACCGAATCAATTTTATTAGAAGGGTGAGCGAATTGACAAAAGAAGCAATTTTATATCAACATGGAACTTTAGGTGCCTTGATGGCAGGACTGATGGATGGCACAGAAACAATCGACAATATTCTAAAAAAAGGTGATTTTGGTATCGGGACATTATCCAGTCTTGACGGAGAGCTAATCATTTTAGATGGAAAAGCTTTTCAAGGAAGAGAAGATGGAGCGTTGCTTGAATTAGATGGCGAAATCGAAACTCCTTATGTAGCAGTTACAACATTTAATCCAACACTTCGATCTGATATTGAAGCTTGTGACAATCATAAAATTAGTGAATTAATAAGAAAACAATTGAAAAGCGAAAACCTTTTTCATGCAATTAAGCTGCACGGAAACTTTAAAGAGGTTCATATACGTGTAATGCCGAGACAACAAAAACCGTATAAACGTTTGGTAGAAGTGTCAAAAGATCAACCCGAATTTATTAAAAAAAATGTAACAGGCACCATTGTTGGTTTTTTTACACCAGAGTTGTTTCAAGGTGTCGCAGCTGCAGACTTTCATTTGCATTTCATTGATGATGAACTGACATTTGGTGGACATTTGATGGATTATACATTGGAAACTGGTATTTTAGAAATTCAAGCAATGGATTCTTTACTACAACACTTTCCTAAAAATGATGAGACGTTTATCCATACATCCATAGATTATGCAGACTTAGATAAAGAAATTCAACAAACTGAATAAGAGTAAATAAAAAAGAGCGGCGCGAACAAATTTTGTTATACAAAAAAACTCCAAAAGCTAGATTTTCAGGTCTAACTTTTGGGAGTGGTCCACTTTCTATTTTTTAAGAAGTTGTTTTGCTTTTTCAGTGTTAGCAAAATGAAGTTTCGTGTATTTACTTAACAGTTCCATACCGCCTTTTTCTAAAACTTTTGCCGCGATTTTATCTGCAGTACTGCCAGCACCAGAGGGAACCTTTATCCCCAATTCTGCAGATTCTTTGTCTAGTTCTTCAAGGAATGCGGCACGACTAATGATCGAAGCGGCAGCTACAGCCACATGATATTGCTCTCCTTTTGTTATAAAATAAAGCTTTTCAGTTACTTGATTTTTTTCACTCTTAACGTATTTTTTAAAATTAGCCTCTGGAGTAAATTGGTCAATTAAAATGGCATCTGGCTTTATGGGTGCAAGTTCATTTAATAGTAAATAAATTGCTTGATTATGCAGTGCAACTTTCATATGAACAGCATTGTATTTAGGTTGTATTTGATTGTATTTTTCTGGCTCAACAATGAGTAATTTATACGGAATTATTTCTTTTATGACTGTTGAAAGATTGATAATTTGTGGATCAGTCAATTCTTTGGAATCTCTAACACCTAAGGCTTTTAATTTCGCTACCATATCTTTATCAACATAAGCAGCACACACAGTAACAGGTCCAAAATAGCTACCATTACCAACTTCATCACTACCTAAAACAGAGAGTTGACTGAAATTTGCTGGTAATGTGTTGGTGTTGTTTTTTTTACTAGTAGATGAAGATTTGGAACTTTTACTTGACGTTGAAATGCCCCATTTAGCGGCAATACGCTCAGCATCTGGTCCTTGAAAAACCACTTTGCCTGATGTGTAAGCAGTGATCGTTGTAGTACCAACTTTTGCAATAAAATCAGTATAAGGGATATTTTTATTTAAACGATTTTTTTCATAAGATACACGCATTTGATTCATTTTATCTTTAGTTACTTTAATGACATGTGTTTGAGACATCTTTGAGCTCCTTTCGACTTTTCTTATCTATAGTAAAACAAAAGAATAAAAAAAGGAAGCAGCTGTCTGGTGAGAAAATGAATAGAAGAGCCAATTAATAATGAAAATTTGAGTTTTCAGAAAATATGTGGTAAAATAACTTGTAAGTAATGATACTAGTCGGAGTGAGCGGATTTCTGCTCACTCTTTTTAATGGAATAACATGAAAAGGAATGCTTTAGCTGCTGGTTTTTCGGATTCGAAAGGGTCAATTTAGATATCCTTTCATAATTCATTTGCATTAGCTAAATAGTGAGGACTGAATAGAAAAATGTAACGATATCCTCGCTTTGTAATTGCCAGCAATTAGTTTGTGGCAAAACGATTTATTCCGCTTTTCATAACTAGTACGTCGTTACATAAATCTCGTAAGGAGGCGAAAATTTTGAGTAGTGTTGTGGAAACTGTTACCGAGTTAGTCACACCAATCTTAGAAAAACAAAATTTTGAACTTGTAGAAGTAGAGTTTGTCAAGGAAGGTAAGAACTGGTTTCTCCGTGTATTTATTGATAAAGAAGGCGGCATTGATATTGAGGAATGCGCATTTGTCAGTGAGCAGCTTAGTGAGCAACTTGACGCTATGAACCCTGATCCTATTCCGCAGGCTTACTTTTTAGAAGTATCCTCTCCGGGAGCTGAACGTCCGTTGAAAAAGGAAAAAGATTATGAACAAGCAGTTGGTGAATATATTCATGTATCACTATACCAAGCAATTGACGGCGAAAAACAATTCGAAGGTACTCTAAAATCAGTTGACGAAAATCAATTGACCTTGACAGTTAAAATTAAAACAAGAGTCAAAGACTATACATTTGAACGAAAAAACATTGCAAAAGCTCGTTTGGCAATTCAATTTTAAGCAATAAAATACTAAACAAAAATTGACATTTTTGTTTACAGCGGGCTGCAAAGTTAAACCTAGACAGGTTAAACAGCTCTGTTCAACTTTCATTTAATACAGTAGGAGGAAATATAAAAAAATGAGCAAAGAAATGTTGAATGCATTGGATGCATTAGAAGCTGAAAAAGGTATTTCTAAGGAAACAGTGATTGAAGCATTGGAAGCAGCGTTAGTTTCTGCATACAAAAGACATTATGGACAAGCAACAAACGTAGAAGTTGAATTTGATTCAAAAAAAGGCAACATTCACGTTTATGCAGTCAAAGAAGTAACAGAAGAAGTATTTGATTCACAACTTGAGGTTTCATTGAAAGATGCAATGGAGGTCAACAAAGCTTACGAAATCGGTGATAAAATCCGTTTTGAAGTAACACCGAAAGATTTTGGTCGGATTGCAGCACAAACAGCTAAGCAAGTTATTTTACAACGTGTTCGTGAAGCTGAAAGAAATATTATCTACAACGAGTTTAGTGCCTATGAAAATGACATTATGCAAGGAATTGTTGAAAGACAAGACCGCCGTTATATCTACGTGAATTTAGGTAAAATCGAAGCTGTTTTATCAAAACAAGACCAAATGCCAAATGAATTTTATCAACCTCATGACCGTATTAAGGTATACGTTTCAAGAGTTGAAAATACATCTAAAGGTCCGCAAGTTTTTGTAAGTCGCAGCCATCCAGATTTATTGAAGCGATTATTTGAACAAGAAATTCCGGAAGTGTATGATGGTATTGTAGAGATTGTAAGTATTGCTCGTGAAGCAGGCGACCGTTCAAAAGTTTCCGTTCGCTCAACTGATCCAAACATTGACCCTGTAGGAACTTGTGTGGGACCAAAAGGTCAACGTGTGCAAGCGATTGTTAATGAATTAAAAGGTGAAAACATGGATATCGTTGAATGGAACGAAGATCCGGCAATCTTCATTAGTAATGCATTAAATCCAGCACAAGTAGTAGATGTTATTTTTGATCCTACAAATAATAAAGCTTGTACGGTTGTTGTACCAGATTATCAATTATCATTAGCGATTGGTAAACGGGGTCAAAACGCTCGTTTAGCAGCTAAACTAACTGGTTTCAAGATCGACATTAAACCTGAGTCTGAAATGGAAGCATTTTACGCTCAACAAGCTGAGAATGAAGGAACTCCTGAAGAAGAAGCTTATGATGAACAAATTGTAGAATCAGATATGACTGCAGATGATTATGAAAATGTTGAATTTGAAGAACAAGCAGCAGAAAACGAAGAATAAGTCTAACGTACTGGAGGGAACAACATGAAAAAAAGAAAAGTCCCGATGCGTAAGTCTGTTGTTTCAGGTGAAATGAAACCTAAAAAAGAATTAGTGCGAATCACGCGTTCTAAAGAAGGTGAAGTAGCGATTGATCCTACTGGTAAAATGCCGGGACGCGGTGCCTATGTGGCTTTAGAGCCTAAAGAAGTTCAAGATGCGTGGGATAAACATATTCTTGATCGTGTACTAGAAACAGCTTTGACTGATGAGTTTTATCAAGAATTATTAGACTACGTTGAACATCAAAAAGCCCGTAAAGAGCTGTTTGGCAATGAATAAAGAAAAAGTATTAAATCTATTAGGTTTGGCAATGAGAGCTGGAAAACTAGTGACTGGTGAAGGATTGACCATTGGTGATATTCGCAGCAGCAAAGCAAAATTTGTCTTTGTTGCCGCCGATGCTAGTGAAAATACAAGAAAAAAAATTAAGGACAAATGTTCTTATTACAATGTTCCTTGGGATGACTCGTTCGTCCAATCGGAGATTAGCCATGCAATCGGTAGAACACGTATGGTTATTGGAATCAACGATCAAGGTTTTGCGACTAAATTCAAGGAACTAATCAAAGGTTAGGAAGGTGATTGCATGGGGAAAAAGAGAATTTATGAATTAGCAAAAGAAATCAATCAATCGAGCAAAGACGTAGTGGAGAAAGCACATGCACTAGGCATGGATGTGAAAAATCACATGGGCGCAATTTCCTCTGATGAAGAGTCAAAACTTCGTCAATCATTCGGAGGAAACAAACCAGCAAGTTCACAACAAAAACCGATGGCTAAACCACAAACTGCACAAAACAGCCAACCACATGGAAAACCAGCAAATCAAAAGCCAGCTAACCAAAACGGGCAAAAGCCAAACCAAAATCAACACAGACCGCAACAACAAAATAACCAACAGCGTCCACCGCAAAATGGACAACATCAAAACCGTCCGGCACAAGCAGGACAACAAAATAATCAAAATCGTAATAACCAAAATCGAAATACACAAGGAAGCAGCCAAAATATGACTCAAAATCGTCCAAACCAAGGGCAACAAAATCGTCCAGCACAAGCAGGACAACAGAATAACCAAAATCGTAGTAATCAAAACAACCAAAGCACTCAAAATAGAAATACGCAAAATAACACTCAAAACACGAACCAAGGACAAAATAATCAAAATCGTACGAATAATAACAACAACAGTAACTACGGAAACCGCAACAACAGCTTTGGCGGAGGCGGACAAAATCGCAACCGTAACGGTTATAATAACCAAAACCGTAATCGTTTCAACAAAAAAGGTAAAAAAGGTAAATATCAAGAATCAACAAAACCTGCAGTGCCAGCACGTAAATTCCGTGAATTACCTGATGTTTTAGAATATACAGAAGGTATGAATGTAGCAGATATTGCGAAAAAAATTCACCGCGAACCAGCAGAGATCATCAAAAAATTATTCATGATGGGTGTTATGGTCAACCAAAATCAATCATTGGATAAAGAAACAATTGAACTTTTAGCTGTTGACTACGGCATGGAACCACAAGAAAAAGTCCAAGTTGATGTAGCTGATATTGATAAATTCTTTGAACCAGAAGCTTTGGTAGAAGAAAATCTTGTAACTCGTCCGCCAGTTGTAACAATCATGGGTCACGTTGACCATGGTAAAACAACTCTGTTGGATACGTTACGTAATTCAAGAGTAACATCTGGTGAAGCTGGAGGTATTACTCAGCATATCGGTGCTTACCAAATTGATATTGACGGCAAACCAATTACTTTCTTGGATACTCCTGGACATGCTGCGTTTACAAGTATGCGTGCGCGTGGAGCTGGAATCACTGATATTACTATTTTAGTAGTAGCTGCTGATGACGGTGTAATGCCGCAAACGATTGAAGCGATTAACCATGCGAAAGCTGCAGAAGTGCCAATTATTGTAGCGGTTAACAAAGTGGATAAGCCAGGTGCAAATCCAGATCACGTAAAACAAGAATTAAGTGAACATGGCTTAATCCCAGAAGAATGGGGCGGAGAAACAATCTTCGTAAACATCTCAGCGAAATTTAATCAAAATATTGATGAGTTACTTGAAAATATTCTATTAATTGCTGAAGTAGAAGACTTGAAAGCTGACCCAACTCAACGTGCGATTGGTACAGTTATCGAAGCTCGTTTAGACAAAGGAAAAGGTCCAGTTGCGACATTACTTGTTCAACAAGGTTCGCTAAAAGTTGGAGATCCGATTGTTGTTGGTAATACATTTGGTCGTGTACGTGTGATGACAAATGATATTGGTCGTCGTGATAAAGCTGTAGGTCCAGCAACTCCAGTTGAGATTACTGGATTAAATGATGTACCTCAAGCAGGAGACCGTTTCGTAGTCTTTGAAGATGAAAAAACAGCGCGTCAAGCTGGTGAAGAACGTGGTAAACGTGCAGTTCTTGAACAACGTTCAGCAAATAACCGAGTAACCCTTGACAACTTGTTTGAAAGTCTTAAAGAAGGCGAATTGAAAGATGTAAATGTCATCATCAAAGCTGATGTTCAAGGTACAGCTGAAGCTTTAGCTGCTAGTTTGCAAAAAATCGATGTTGAAGGCGTTCGAGTTAAGATCGTTCACTCAGCAGTTGGTGCTATCAATGAAAGTGATGTTACTTTAGCTGCAGCAAGTAATGCGATTATTATTGGATTTAACGTTCGTCCGACACCGCAAGCAAAACAACAAGCAGAGCAAGAAGAAGTAGATATTCGTCTGCACCGTATCATCTACAAAGCAATTGAAGAAATTGAAACAGCGATGAAAGGAATGCTTGATCCTGAGTTTGAAGAAAAAATTACAGGTCAAATGGCAGTCCGTGAATTATACAAAGTTTCTAAAGTCGGTACAATTGCTGGGTGTTACGTAACAGAAGGATTCATTCGCCGTGATAGCGGAGTTCGTGTAATTCGTGATGGTATCGTAATCTTAGAAGGTAAACTAGCTAGTTTGAAACGTTTCAAAGATGATGCTAAAGAAGTTAAACTTGGCTTTGAATGTGGCGCAATGATCGAAAACTTCAACGATCTTAAAGTTGATGATGTTATCGAAGGCTTTGTAATGGAAGAAATTAAAAAGTAAAAATACTAAAATATAGAAAGAAGGAGCAACAGTATGGCAAATTATCGTGACCGTCGTGTAGGTCAAGAAATCATGCGTGAAATCAATGATATTTTGAGAAAACGTGTAAGAGATCCTCGTGTAGAAGGTATTACTATTACCGATGTTCGTGTGACTGGCGACTTGCAACAAGCAACGATTTACTACAGTTTGTTATCTGATCTAGCTTCTGATCAACAAAAAGCGCAACAAGGATTGGATAAAGCAAAAGGATTGATTCGCAAAGAATTAGGTCAGCGTCTAACATTATATAAAACGCCAGAGCTAATCTTTGAAAAAGACGAATCTGTTCAATATGGAAATCATATTGACGAATTGATTCGTAAGTTGAATCAAGAATAGGTAAAAAGCTGAGCTGGAACTATTTATTAGTTCCAGCTCAGCTTTTTTTACCAAAAATAACCGTTATTATAGATTGAAATAAATCATGAAATTCAATATACTGTACATAACGTGAATCTATTGGAGGAAAAGTCATGGACAAAAAAGACCAAGTTCTATTAAGTGTCAGAGAGTTATTTAACAAAAAATCTTGGCTTGATAAACTAAAAATGGAAGAACAACTAAATGAATATAAACCTTCTGAAGTTCACTGTATCGAATTTATCGGGAAAAATAAAGATACAAATGTTACCAAACTTGCGGAATCTTTATTTATGACTAGAGGCGCAATCAGCAAAATAACGAAAAAACTTTTAAAAAAAGGCTCGATTGAAAGTTACCAAAAAGCTGATAACAAAAAAGAAATTTATTTTAAACTAACGGAGCAAGGGAAAGTCGTTTTTAATACACATGAAAAACTTCATCAAGAGATTCAAGCACGAGACGAAGCTGTTTTTAATCAAATAACAGATAAACAATATAATGCAATGCTTGTTTTTTTGGAAAATTACAGCCATCATTTAGATAAAGAAATCGAGAAGCTGAATATAGATCGTAAATGAGTGTTTTAGTATGCAGAAAAAAAAACATAAAATTGTGTAAACGTGTGATAATATTATCACCACGTTTTTTTTAAAAAAAATATTGTTGACAAGGAAACAATATAGTTGTATGATGGTTATGTTTCTTAGGAAACATAATATTTTTAAGGAGATTCATATATGTCTAAATTTAATTATGAAAAAAAACAACAAACGATAGATAAACACGCATTAACCTTTGGATTAATTTCAGTGTTTCTTATCGGGGTAGGGTTTAGTATTATTACCCCAGTTATTCCATTTTTGGTAGCACCATATATAAAAAATTCGGCTAACCAAGCAATGGTTGTGACACTTTTAATTTCAGTTTATGCTTTGTGTATGTTTTTTTCAGCGCCAGTATTAGGTGCTTTGAGTGATAGGTATGGTCGACGTCCGTTGCTTTTGATTAGCTTGTTAGGGGCAGCAGTGGGCTTTTTAGTATTTGGCTTAGGAGGAGCGCTTTGGATTTTGTTCGCTGGTCGAATCATTGAAGGGATTACCAGTGGAAGTATTAGTACTATTTTTGCTTATTTTGCCGATATCACTTCAACAGAAGAACGTACGAAGTATTTTGGTTGGGTAAGTGCTGTTGCTGGTGTTGGTTCCATTATGGGGCCAACAATTGGCGGTTTGATTGCAGGAAAATTTGGTTATGCAGCCCCACTTTATTTTGGTGCAATTATTTCGTTATTAAACTTTGTCTATGGCTGGTTCCTAATGCCTGAAAGCCTTGATAAAAGTGAACGACTACAAGAAATCACGTTTGGCAGAATAAAACCGTTTGTACAGCTTGCGTCTGTTCTGTCCATTAAGAATCTAAAATGGGTTTTTATTTCAGCTTTTTTACTTTGGATTCCTAGTGGTAGTTTACAAGGAATTTTATCCCAGTTTACAATTGATACATTTCAGTGGAAACCGGCACTTATTGGTTTAGTTTTTTCAATTATGGGCTTTCAAGATATATTTTCCCAAGGTCTGATTATGCAAAGATTAATTACAAGATTTAGTGATAAACAAATTGTAGTTTTTGGAATGACTGCTGAAATTTTCGGCTATATTTTGATGGCAGCTTCAAGTTTTTTTACGAATTCGATTCTATTTATTGTGGGAATGTTTATCTTTGGTTTTGGTGATTCAATTTTTGGTCCAGCATATAATGGGCTTATTTCCAAATCTGTTGATGGAAGTGAACAAGGTCGAGTACAAGGTGGAAGTCAATCAATTCAAGCCCTGGCGAGGATTATTGGACCAGTTGTCGGGGGAGTTGTTTATGTTTCAGTCAGCCATGCAGCACCAGCTATTATGGGTGTGATACTTGTCGCGATGGCAATCTTAATTTTAGCTAAAAAGAAATAGTCAATAAAAAAAGTTGTTTAATGTGTTTGAAACTGATTGAAATTGGATTAATAATCAAGAGGTTGCTTCTGACTTCTTTATTTATTCGGTTGTTGGGTATTTGTAGCGTAACTCATTGAGTTTTGCTACAATTTTTTTAATTTCACATTCAAAATAATCATTTTGGAGGAAAAAAATGACTAAATAGTACCTTGAATGATTGATGTTAATAAATCGATAAAGATCTAAAACATTAATTCTTGTGTTTTTTCTTGGTAGGAGTTAAGAAGATAATAACTTCTAGGGGATGAAAAATTCAAATTTGGGCATAAATAAACTTTGTGTGAATAATATTTTTTTAAAAATATAGTAAATTATTGTTATAGAGAGAAATTAATTTCTTTTTATTACTATTGAGAAGGGAATCTACCTAATAAAAGTTGATTAATGAAAAATATACAGTTGAAAGGTGTGGTTAGGATGAAAAAAATTATTGTTACAACGTTATTGGTCGCGATGTCTGTGTTTGTGTGTGGTGGTATGACCAAAGTAGATGCTTTTGCTCAAGGAGTAAACAAACAGGAAGTATCGAAGTCACGAATCGAAGAGTCAGATATCAAAATAACAGACTTATTTACTCTTCATGGAGATGCAGAACTAATCGACGATCAAACGGTAAGACTAACGAAAGACGAATTTAACCAATTAGGCGCTATTACGCTAAATTCTCAAATAGATTTCAGTGAAAAATTCAAAATAGAGCTGTATATTGATTTGGGTTACAAATCATCTGGATTTGCCAATGGTATAGGTTTTGCATTCCATGATGGAAAAACTAATGAAGTTGGATTGTCTGGGATAGATGGTAGTGGGCTTGGTATTTTAGGGTTGAAAAATGGTTTAGGGTTTGAATTTGATACGTATATGAATCCAGGTGTTCCAGAGGATACAACGGGGTTAATAAATTGGGCTCACCATGTCTTTGTTCATACAGATTGGTATGATTATCTAAATCCAATAGGATCAATAAAATCTATGATGTTTTCTTTGAGTGGCTATGACAAGGCTATAATTGAGTTTGATGGTGAAGAGTTGTGGCTGACTATGAATACCAGTAGTATTCGACAAAATATTAGTAAAGACAAGGCTTCTTTTATTTTGGCAGCTACAACTGCCAACAATTATTCAGCAGAACATAAATTACGTATTGGTAAAATTGAGGCAACACTAAATATACCTCAGCTTGAGGCTAATGATATTGAGATTCAACAAGATGAGATTTTTAATCCGTTCGATAAAAAAATCGGTCTGAAAGCGTATGATAAAAATGATGGAGATCTAACCAATAAAATCAAAGCAATATCTAATAATGTAAACAGCGCGGTTCCAGGTACCTATAATGTCACGTATGAGGTCAAAAATAACCGTGGTGATGTAGCAAGAAAGACTATTGATGTAAAAGTTAACGTTAAAGATACTTGGCCAGAAGGAAAATCGAATGGTTGGAAGATGTTTGCGGGTCAAGATATTGAATTACAATATAATCCTGATGAAGCTTTGGTTGGTGATTACACTTTCTTCTCAACTCAACATGCGGGTGTGTATAAACACTTTACTGGGACAGAAGCATTAGAGCAAGGAAAAGAATACCGAGTAACTGTCTATGTAAAACCAGAAAACGAGAAACCAGCTGGACATAGATTGAAAGTATCCTTAAAAGAAGATCCAAGTAGTAAAGAGAGTAGAGAGTTAATTAACGCTTTTATTTCTGATGGTACTTTAGCAGAAAAGGGATACTATCGTATGACATCAACATTTAAACTAGGGGCGAAAGAAACAGATCCGTTAATTGTTATTGAAAACTTTAATGCAGGATATATTGGTTCAATCAACGTATCGAAAATCAACTAATAATTAACTGAATAGTTAGAATAGAAGTTCTATATAAAGGGACTAATTTATGTCACTTTTTTGAAAGATGGACGACTTAGACGTAATTCATTGAATTATGCTCAAGTCGTCCTTTTTCTACTATAATAAATTTATCTTTTCGTAAAAGAAGCCAGAATACTGCCAATTATATTTCTATGTTATAATAGCTGAGTTGACAATTTAAAACTGGAGGAAAAAGATGGACGGTATTTTACCTTTATGGAAAGAACGCGGGATGACTAGTCATGACTGTGTTTTTAAATTAAGAAAAATTTTACATACAAAAAAAATTGGACACGGTGGTACATTAGATCCGGATGTGTCTGGTGTTTTGCCAATTTGTATCGGTAAAGGAACGAAAGTTATCGAGTACATGGTAGATTCAGGAAAAACATATGAAGGTGAAATTACGTTAGGATTTTCTACTACAACTGAAGATGCTAGCGGAGATGTTGTTGAAAAGAAAACACTCACTCAACCTTTTTCGATAGAAGCAATTGATCAGGCAATGCACTCGCTAACTGGTGAAATCACTCAAATTCCGCCAATGTTTTCAGCTGTCAAAGTAAATGGTAAACGACTATATGAATATGCACGAAATGGCGAGGAAGTGGAAAGACCGCAACGTAAAGCTAAGATTTATTCTTTTGAACGCACCAGTGAACCTATTTTTGATTCTAAAAATGGCACACAAAGCTGGGGCTTTAAAGTTGTGTGCGGCAAAGGAACTTACGTAAGAACCTTGTCTGTTGATACGGGACTTGCTTTAAGAGTTCCAGCACATATGTCTGATTTAACCAGAACAGCCAGTGGTGGACTGAAAGCTGAACAATGTCTCACTTTAGCAGAAGTTGCTGAAAAAATGAAAAATAATCAAATAGCCGAGGTACTGCTACCAATTGAAGTTGGAATCGAAAAATTTCCAAGGATTGATCTGTCAGATAAATTATATGAAAAAGTAAAAAACGGTGTTCCCTTGAAATTGCAGGAGCTTTCATTGAAAAGTATGCCGGATGAACTAGTTGCCTTATTCTACCAAAATCAAGTAGTGAGTTTATACATGGCGCATCCAACAAAAACAAATCTTTTAAAACCTAGTAAAGTACTAAGAAATAATTAACAGAAAGAAGTTTTAACATGCAAATTATTCCAATTAGACATCCCTTTGATTCGAAACAAATCCCAACAGACGACGTCGTGATGGTTTTGGGTTTTTTTGACGGAGTTCATCGCGGACATCAAAAAGTTATAGAAACAGGTAAAAAAGCTGCAACTGAAAAAGGGTTGAAATTAGCAGTGATGACCTTTAATCAACATCCTTCAATTGTTTTTCAAAAAGTCTTGCCGGAAAACATGAAGTATTTAAATAGTTTACAACAAAAAGAGCGTTTGATGGAAAAGTTAGGTGTTGATATTTTATATATCGTAGATTTCACTTCTGCTTTTGCTCAATTAGCACCACAAGCATTTGTCGATCAATATATCGTTGGTTTACATTCAAAAGTTGCTGTTTCAGGGTTCGATTATACTTATGGCCCTAAAGATGTAGCTGATGTTGACCATCTTCCGAAGTATGCGCAAGGGCGCTTTGAAGTTGTCACAGTAAGTAAGGAAGAACTGGCTGGTGAAAAAATTAGTTCAACTCGGATTCGTAAATTAATGGAATCTGGACAAATGGAAGAAGTCACGGAGTTACTTGGCTATGTCTATGAAATTGAAGGTACAGTTGTTCATGGAGATGCTAGAGGACGTTTACTTGGTTTTCCAACCGCTAATATTAAAGTGAAAAGTACTGTCCGTTTGCCGCGAATTGGTGTTTATGCTGTAGAAATTCAAATTGGTGATAAATGGTATATCGGAATGGGCTCAATAGGGCACAATGATACTTTCGGTGAAGGTCGCGAATTAACGGTAGAGGTCTATATTTTAGATTTCCATCAAGATATTTATGGAGAACAAGTGACTGTTCGCTGGAATCATTATTTAAGAGACCAAGTCAAATTTGATGGGGCAGAAACTTTAATCGCGCAACTAAAACAAGATGAGCTTGATACTGCGGCATATTTTTCAACAGATACAATCGGTTGATTTTGAAAGGAAATATATAAATGGTAAATGAGCATGCAGTGAATAATGCAAAAGTTTCAGCATATATTCACATTCCATTTTGTGAACACATCTGTTACTATTGTGACTTTAATAAAGTATTTTTAGAAGGACAACCAGTAGATGAATATATTCAGGCGTTACTAAATGAAATTCGTTTAACCAAAGAAAAGTTTCCTAGTAATGATACGGAAACAATTTATATTGGCGGTGGAACACCAACCTCATTATCGGCAAATCAATTGGCTGTTTTATTAAATGGGGTACGGGAATTGCTGCCTTTCAATGAGCAAAACGAATTTACCGTAGAAGCTAATCCAGGTGATTTAACGGCAGAAAAATTACGTGTGATGAAAGATTTTGGCGTGAATCGCTTATCTATGGGTGTTCAAACTTTTGATAATCAGCTTTTAAAAAAAATTGGTCGCAAGCATACTGCAGAAGATGTATACGAAACGATGAAGTTTTTAGAAAAAGAAGACTTTACTAATGTGAGTATTGATCTGATTTATGCATTACCTGGTCAAACTTTAGAAGGTTTTAGAGATACTTTAAAACGTGCAATTGAATTAGATTTGCCGCATTACTCTCTATATTCGTTGATTTTAGAAAATAAAACGATGTTTATGAATTGGGTGAGGCAAGGACGTTTACAGCTGCCGGACCAAGAAGTTGAAGCGCTGATGTTTGAAGAAACGATTATTGCTATGGAAAAAGCAGGTCGTCATCAATATGAGGTGAGTAACTTTTCTTTAGCTGGTAAAGAGAGTCAGCATAATTTAGTTTATTGGGATAATAACCATTATTATGGTTTTGGCGCAGGTGCTAGCGGTTATCTTGGTCATACACGTTACCGTAATCACGGACCGATTCAGCATTATTTAAAACCGCTTAGGGAAAATCAGTTGCCAGTGGTTGAAACTGAAAATCTAACGCTAAATAATCAGATGGAAGAAGAATTCTTTTTAGGTCTGCGGAAAAAAGATGGCGTCTCTAAAGAACGGTTTAAAAATAAATTTGGGCGAACAACCAATCAAGTGTATGGTGAAAAAATTTCGTCTTTAATAGAAAAAGGTTTACTAGAAGAAGGTCCAGAGTTTTTACAATTAACGGAACAAGGTCTTTTTGTAGGGAATGATGTATTTGAAGAATTTCTTTTAGATAAAGAGTAATGAAATTAGTAATATTGACTAGTCCTTAAATTGAGTAAAGAGCTCAATTTAAGGACTTTTTCTATTTTTAGCGCTCGTATGTAAAGAGTGCTAAAAAAGTATGTTTTTCTCTTGACAAGTCTATGAGAACTTGGTATATTAATACTTGTATTAGCACTCGACTAACAAGAGTGCTAATGGAGGGTGGTAACTATGATAACAGAAAGACAACAGAATATTCTACGGCTTATCATCCAAGAATACACGAATACAGGAACTCCTGTAGGATCAAAGAAATTGATGGAAGAAGGAATCCAATCAAGTTCTGCAACGATTCGTAATGACATGAAAGCCTTAGAAGAACATGGCCTGCTACTTAAGACCCATTCATCTTCAGGTCGAATTCCTTCGATGGAAGGCTATCGTTATTACGTGGACTATTTATTACGTCCAGCGGAAATTGAACACGATGAATTAGAGACGATTCGTCATTCTTTTGGAAAAGAATTTCATGAAATTAACGACATCATTAAACAATCGGCAGACATACTTTCCAATTTAACAAGCTATACAGCATTTTCTTTAGGTCCGGAAGTTAAGGAACGTAAATTAACTGGCTTTCGAATTGTCCCTCTTAATGATCGGCAAATTATCGCAGTGATTGTAACAGATAAAGGTAATGTTGAAAGCCAAGTTTTCGCTATCCCTCCATCTGTTACGAGTCAGGATTTAGAAAAAATGACTCAAATCATTAACGATAAACTCGTTGGGCAACCGCTTTTAACTGTCTATCATCGTTTAAGGACGGAGATTCCGATGATTTTACATCGTTATTTTCAAACACCTGATGGAATGATGGATTTATTCGAAGCAATGTTAGGACATGCATTTGAAGAAAAAGTTTTTGTTAGTGGTCGTATGAATTTACTTGATTTTGGTGTGAAACAGGACATTGAACAGTTAAAATCAGTTTATTCATTTATGCAGAATACGGATGCGATTACGCACTTACTTTCAAGTGAAATTTCAGATAGCCAAATTGCGATTCGGATTGGTTCTGAAATTGGTAATACCTTACTTGATGATATGAGTATGATTACTGCAACTTATGAGGTAGCTGGACATGGTAAAGGAACCATTGCTTTATTAGGCCCAACTAGTATGCCTTATTCAAAAATGTTTGGATTAGTCGATGTTTTTCGACATGAATTAGCGTCAAAACTTGGTGCTTATTATCGTTTTCTTGATGAGTAGTAACCAGTAAAATATAGAATTTCTAATTAATTCTACGGAAATGAGAAGGGAAGTTGCAAAGTGAGCCAAAAAGAAGAAACAAACGAAGAATTAAAAGCCAAGCAAAACGAAGAACATGAAGAAGCAATCGATGCTTCTGGTGTTTCAGAAGTTGAAGCTGAAATGACAGAGTTAGATAGTACTAAAGCGGAACTTTCAGAAATGGAAGATAAGTTTTTAAGAGCTCGTGCAGAAATTGCTAACATGAGTAATCGTTTCAAAAATGAACGTGAATTACTTGTTCGTTATCGTTCACAAGACTTAGGTAAAAAGTTATTACCGTCAATCGACAATTTAGAGCGTGCGATGGCAATTGAAGTTGATGATGAACAAGGAGCTAGCTTGAAAAAAGGTATTTCTATGGTACTTGAAAGTGTTCAAGCAGCCTTAAAAGAAGAAGGAATTGAAGAAATCCCAGCAATCGGTGAAGCCTTTGATCCTAATTTACATCAAGCAGTTCAAACAATTCCTGCAAGTGCTGAAACGCCTGCAGATACTATTGTTGAAGTTTTACAAAAAGGTTATAAACTACATGAACGCGTTTTACGAGCAAGCATGGTTGTTGTCGCACAATAATCAAAACTGTTTGCATAATATAAATTAACTAAAAAAATTAAAATTTAAAATCAAGATAGGAGATCATAATTATGAGTAAAATTATTGGTATTGACTTAGGAACAACAAACTCTGCAGTTGCTGTATTAGAAGGCGGAGAAGCAAAAATTATTGCAAATCCAGAAGGTAACCGTACAACACCTTCAGTAGTATCGTTCAAAAATGGTGAAATCCAAGTTGGTGAAGTTGCTAAACGTCAAGCGGTAACAAACCCACACACTATTTCATCTATCAAACGTCATATGGGTGAAGCTGGTTATAAAGTTGAAGCTGATGGCAAATCTTATACACCACAAGAAATTTCTGCAATGATCTTACAATATTTAAAAGGTTTTGCTGAAGAATACTTAGGCGAAAAAGTTGATAAAGCAGTTATCACAGTTCCGGCTTACTTTAACGATGCGCAACGTCAAGCAACAAAAGACGCAGGTAAAATCGCTGGTTTAGAAGTAGAACGTATCGTTAACGAACCAACTGCTGCAGCATTAGCATATGGTTTAGATAAAACAGACAAAGACGAAAAAGTTTTAGTATTTGACCTTGGTGGTGGTACTTTTGACGTATCTATCCTTGAATTAGGTGATGGTGTGTTTGATGTATTATCAACTGCTGGAGATAACGAACTTGGTGGAGATGACTTTGATAACAAAATCATCGATTATATGGTAGCTGAATTCAAAAAAGAAAACGGTGTTGATCTTTCTAAAGATAAAATGGCAGTTCAACGTTTGAAAGATGCTGCTGAAAAAGCGAAAAAAGATTTATCAGGTGTAACGTCAACTCAAATTAGCTTACCATTTATCACAGCTGGAGACGCTGGTCCATTGCATTTAGAAATGAACCTAACTCGCGCAAAATTTGATGAATTAACAAGTGACTTAGTAGAACGTACAAAAACACCTGTACGCCAAGCATTAAAAGATGCTGGTTTAAACCCTTCTGAAATTGATGAAGTAATCTTAGTAGGTGGTTCTACTCGTATTCCTGCAGTTGTTGAAGCTGTTCGTAAAGAAACAAACAAAGAACCTAACAAATCTGTAAACCCTGATGAAGTTGTAGCTATGGGTGCTGCTATTCAAGGTGGGGTTATCACTGGTGACGTAAAAGACGTAGTATTACTTGATGTTACTCCATTATCATTAGGTATTGAAACAATGGGTGGCGTATTTACTAAGTTGATTGATCGTAATACAACAATCCCAACTAGTAAATCTCAAGTATTCTCTACAGCAGCTGATAACCAACCAGCAGTAGATATTCATGTATTACAAGGTGAACGCCCAATGTCAGCAGATAACAAAACATTAGGTCGTTTCCAATTAACAGATATTCCAGCAGCTCCTCGTGGTGTACCGCAAATCGAAGTAAGTTTTGATATCGATAAAAATGGTATCGTAAATGTTCGTGCAAAAGACTTAGGTACACAAAAAGAGCAAACAATTACAATTAAATCTTCTTCAGGTTTATCAGACGATGAAATCGAACGTATGGTAAAAGACGCTGAATCTAATGCTGAAGCAGATAAAGCACGTAAAGAAGAAGTTGATTTACGTAATGACGTTGATGCTTTGTTGTTCACTGTTGACAAAACATTGAAAGAATTAGAAGGCAAAGTTGATGCTGATGAAGTTAAAAAAGCTGAAGATGCTCGTGATGAGTTAAAAGCAGCTGTTGAAGCGAACGATATCGAACAAATGAAAGCAAAACGTGATTCATTAAACGAAATCGTCCAAAACTTAACAGTAAAACTTTATGAACAAGCAGCGCAACAACAAGCAGAAGAAAATCCAGAAGCTGCACAAGGTGGAGCAGATGATGTTGTAGATGCTGACTTTGAAGAAGTAGAAGGCGACGATAAATAATCATCGTTAACAAGCTGGCAAAGACCAAAGTCATCACTTTGGTCTTTGCCTATCTTTATTTAGACGCTAAAATAAATTAAGCTATTTTTCTTTTACTTAATTTATGGTATGATTACAACGATGTTTTTAAACAGATAAGTTGGCGTTGACCTTTTAGAATAAATGGAATAATAGTTGGAGGGGAACTAATGGCTACGAAAAGAGATTATTATGAAGTCCTAGGTTTAGCAAAAGGCGCTTCAGATGATGAAATAAAAAAAGCATACCGTAAGCTTTCTAAACAATATCACCCCGATATTAATAAAGAAGCGGATGCGGAAGAAAAATTTAAAGAAGTTTCTGAAGCTTATGAGGTCCTAAGTGATTCTCAGAAAAAAGCTGCATACGATCAATACGGTCATGCTGGAACTGATCCAAATTATGGCGGAGGCGCTGGTGGCTTTGGCGGTTTTGGCGGAGGTGGATTTTCTAGTAGCGGTTTCGGCGGTTTTGAAGATATTTTTGATTCATTCTTTGGCGGAGGCAGCCGTAGCGTTGATCCTACAGCACCAAGACAAGGAGCAGATTTACAATATTCAATTAATTTGAAATTTGAAGAAGCGATCTTTGGTGTAGAAAAAGAAATCAAATATAACCGTGAAGACAATTGTAGTACATGTGGCGGAAATGGTGCCAAACCAGGTACTCAACCTGAAACTTGTCATAAATGTCACGGATCAGGTTCAATTAATGTAGAACGTCAAACACCTCTTGGTCGTGTGATGAGTCGCCAAACATGTGATGTTTGTCATGGAACGGGTAAAGAAATCAAAGATCCTTGTCCTACTTGTCACGGAACAGGTCACGAGAAAAAAGCTCATAAAGTAAAAGTGAATGTTCCAGCAGGTGTTGAAGATGGACAACAAATGCGTTTAGCAAATCAAGGTGAAGCTGGTATGAATGGCGGACCGTATGGCGACTTATATGTTGTCTTTAATGTTGAAGACAGTAATATTTTTGATCGTGACGGCTCTGAAATTTACTATGATTTACCATTAAGTTTTGTCCAAGCAGCCCTTGGAGATGAAGTAAAAGTACCAACTGTTCATGGAGATGTCAAACTAAAAATTCCCGCAGGTACACAAACAGAAACCAATTTCCGTTTACGCGGAAAAGGTGCACCTCGTTTACGTGGTGGGAATAATGGCGATCAACATGTGAAAGTCAAAATCATTACGCCTAAAAACTTGAATGACGAACAGAAAGAAGCGTTACGTAACTTTGCTGAAGCTGGTGGTCAAACAATTAGCGAACAACAAGAAGAAGGTTTCTTTGATAAAATGAAAGATGCTTTCGGCGGTAAAAAGAAAAAATAAATAATTAAACGTCTGGTATTAACTATGCAAGTTAGTTAGTATCAGACATTTTTTGTTCATTAGGCAGAAAGTTTTTAGCAGAAACTAGCTAGAGGTATAATGATTCAGGATAAAAAAACTTTATGAGGTGATAAATATGAAACTATTACTAATTGGACATACAGGAACATTAGGCACAGGTGTTTATAATTATTTTGCTGATAAAGAAGAAGTCATCACTGCTAGTCGTTCAAAAGGGGATGTGCAAGTAGATATTACTGATCCAAAAAGTATTCAACAAATGTTTGATAATGTTGGAAAAGTAGATGCAATCATCTCTACGGCGGGCGCAACTACTTTTGAACCGTTAAATCAATTAACGCCTGAGAAAAATCATTTTTCTATTATGAGTAAATTAGAAGGACAGGTAAACCTTGTTTTAATTGGGCAACATTTTTTGAACCCTAATGGCAGTATTACTTTAACTTCTGGTATTTTAATGGATGAATTTATTCCGACAGGTACATCATCTGCGATGGTTAATGGAGCCTTAACTTCTTTTGTCAAGGCAGCCTCACTTGAATGTCAGCAAGGTATAAGGATCAATGCAGTCAGTCCTAATGCTCTTTTAGAATCTTGGTCTGATTATCAAGACTATTTTAAGGGATTTGTTCCTGTAGCCATTAAAGATGTTATTCCGGCATTCGAAAAGTCAATCTATGGAATTATGACGGGTGAAACTTTTAAAGTTTATTAAATTATGCTAAAACAGTTAATCGTAAAGGGTAGCTAGATCATGGATTCGTCGTTTCAATTCTGCACGCACATGCGGTGGTTTAAGAACTTCACAATTTTTGCCAAAACCAAGTAGTAAGTTATAACCGAATTCATCCTCTACAAAAGGGAAATCCACAGTCAACATTGAGTTCCCAGCCATTTTTGAAAAATTTAAATCACCGAATTTATCAACTAGCTGATCTTTTATTTTGCTGTGGATTTTTAAATGAATAGTTATAAAAGGTAAACTCACCCAGTGATCGGTACCTAAAGGTTGAGGCGTAAATTCACGAGGGATGAATGATTCAGGAAGTATGTTTAATTCTGACATTCGAGATAATTTAAATGTACGAAACCCCTTTTTCTCTGTACAAAAAGCTTGTAAATACCAACTGATTTCTTTTAAAACTAAGCGATAAGGCTCAACAGTACGGTTAGTCAACTGACCTTGATAATCTTCATAATGAAATGTTAGTAATTGGGATTGATCTAGTGCAAGTTTGACTGTCTCCAAAAAGGGTTGCACACTTTTATTACTAGTCCAAGGTGTTAGATCAATGGTGATCTGATCTGTTTTAAATTTAATTTCCTCTAAAAAATGAGCTGGAACAAGTGTTTTTAATTTTTCATAGATTTGATTCAATTGCAGGGCGGAAACATTTTTTGATAAGCTGTTTAATGCAATTAGCAAAGAAGTAATATCTGAACTGGTAAAGAATTGTTTGTCAATTTTATAATGATCCATAATTCGAATACCGCCATTTACACCGGGAATTGTAGTGACAGGAATACCCGCTTCACTTAGTGAGGTAATATCTCTATAAATCGTTCGAACTGAAACTTCTAACATTTCAGCTAATTTACTGGCACTAATTTGTTTTTTATCTAATAAAATCATAATTATTGTGAGTAATCGCTCAGTTTTGATAAAAGCACCTTCTTTTTATTTTTTCAATTCTATGTCTTCAATAATAGTATAATTGAAAAAAATAATTGTGGAAGCGAACATGATGTGAAATTTTGCTAATGAAAGATTTAGCTTTGAATTGCGTTGGAACCGTATTTATTGATTGAAAGAGAAGCGGCAAACTTTAATAAAAATAATTGCCGTTTTTTTATTGTATAAATTGCTGGAAATCCGTATTATAGAAACTAGAGAAAGGAATGTGACGGATGAATCCTCATTTTTTTAAACGTAGCCATCCCTTTGTTTCTTGTTGTTATTTTCTATTACTATTGTTAATTATTATCAGCACAACCAATCCTGTGATTATTACTAGCTGTTTCCTAGCTACTTTAAGCCTTAGATTAGTACAACTAGTTGGAGCAAAGAAAACTCCGATTGTATTTCCATTACTTTTAGTTATTGTGATTACTATTACTAATCCGCTATTTGTACATCGTGGAGGAACCATTCTTTTTTTCCTTTTTAATAAGCCGATCACATTGGAAGCATTTATTTATGGTTTTTTTATCGGGTTAATGATGGCTACAGTTATTTATTCATTTCAAAATTTTCAAAAAAGTGTTGATTCGGAGCGTTTATTTTATTTATTCGGTTCAAAATTGCCCAAACTTACTATGATTTTAACGTTGATTTTTCGTTTTATTCCATTATTCCAACAGTATTTTCAGGAACTAAATCAGGTTCAAAAGTCAGTTCAACTAGCTGAAAAGAGAACATTCAGAGATAAAGCGGCTTACGGTTTTGATTTATTCGGACATTTTTTTTCTTGGGCAATAGAAAACTCGTTGGATACTGCGGATTCAATGCTTGCCAGAGGCTATGGTGTTTCAAAACGGACAAGTCGATTATTTTATCAGTGGAATAGTAGTGATAGTATATATTTATTTGGAATTTTCAGTTTTAGTATAATTTTTATCTACTATTTAGTGGTGGGAAAGTTTGAGTTTAGCTATTATCCTTATTTAGAAGCAATCGAACCGTTCATCCAATTGCAGTGGGTAAACTATTTGCTAATTGTTATTTTTGCTTTTATTCCAACGATTAATCGATTAAAGGAGGCGATCATTTGGGCTATCTTGAAATCAAAAATATAACCTTTCAATACCCGGGAGCTACTCAGCCGGCTTTAAATGATTGTTCTTTATCAATTCGTCAAGGTGAGTTTGTCTTACTATGCGGTGCTTCTGGAAGTGGAAAATCAACTATGCTAAAACTCTTAAAGCTTCAGTTAACACCTGCTGGTAAACAATCAGGCGATATTTATTTAAACAATGAAAAGCTCACTCAGCTTTCAAAGTCAATTTCCGCAAATAAAATCGGCTTTGTTAGTCAAAATCCAGACAGTCAAATTGTCACAGAAAATACTTGGCAAGAATTAGCTTTTGGACTAGAAAATCTTGGTCTAGATCCTTATGAGATTAAAAGTCGAATTGCTGAGATGGTTAATTTTCTTGGCATTCAAGATCTACTAGGAAAACCCACAAAGATACTTTCAGGCGGACAAAAGCAGCTGTTGAATTTAGCCTCTGTTTTAGTTATGCGGCCAGATATTTTATTATTAGATGAGCCAACTACCGAATTAGATCCAATTGCCGCGCAAAGTTTTATCGAAGTATTGATTCGCTTAAATCGTGAAATGGGAACAACTATCCTGATGTCAGAGCATAGCTTAGAAACAATTTTTCCTTCAGTAGATAAAGTTGTTCTTTTAGCGAATGGCCATATCGTTTTGAATGAAAAACCAGTAAATATCTCGGATAGAATTAAACAAAATCAATATGATTTGTCACGTTTTCTTGTTAGTTTGCCTAGTTCAGTTCAACTTTATCATGCGAGCCAGGTAAATGAAGATAAATGCCCATTAACAGTAATAGAAGGGAAACGTTTTTTAGAACAACAGTTTCGTAAGTGTGCACCGTTACCCAAAGAAATAAAACCAACTGTCAAAGATTTAAGTAAAAATAACTATAGTATCGAGCTGAATAATTGCTGGTTTCGTTACGAAAAAAATGGAAAAGATATTTTAGCTGGCGTAACAGCAACATTTAAACAAGGAGAAATTTTTTCTTTAGTTGGTGGAAATGGCAGCGGCAAAACTACATTGCTTAAAGCGATAGCAGGAATTTACAATTGTTATCATGGAAAAATAACGATACTAAATCACTCCCTAAAAAAAATGCGAAAGACAATTGCCTATCTGCCGCAAGAACCGCAAATGCTTTTTATTAAGGATACAATCCAAGAAGATTATCAGACTTGTTTACAAAACCAACACATCAGTGAATTCCAACAACAAGAACGTATCGAAGAAATAACAGCACTTTTAGGCATTCAAGATAGTCTATTAAAGCATCCTTTAGACCTTAGTGGCGGTGAATGTCAGCGAGCTGCGTTAGGAAAGCTATTGTTGACTGATCCTGAAATTCTACTGCTAGATGAACCTACCAAAGGCATTGACAATTATGGGAAAAAACAAATAATTCAATTACTAAAAAAGTTATCCATACAAGGGAAAACGATTATTTGTGTTACCCATGATTTAGATTTTGCGGCTGAATCATCAGATCGCTGCGGGTTATTCTTTGAAAATCAAATACTAACAGTAGCCGATCCATCCAATTTTTTTAGCAGACATGCATTTTATACTACTGCAGCAAGTCGTATTGCTCGAGAATATTTTCCTAATTTAGTGACGATCGATCAAGTAAGTGAGGCCTATCAGAGATGGGAGGATGAGACAGTTGACTAAATATTTTTCGAAACAGTCTATTTTTAGATTGGTAATCATGATGGTCATCTGTCTATTGCTCTGGATTTTTATACAGACAAATCAATATCAAATTGTTTCAATGGCCATAGCGGTGATTGCTTGTTTTCCAATCTATTATAAATATGAAAAAAAAGAATTGAATACGAAAGAATTAGTTTTAATAGCTGTTTTAACAACTACCGCAGTTTTAGGACGTGTGTTGTTTTATATGATTCCGGCGATTACTCCGATGACTGCTATCATTATTATAGTTGGGATTTGCATGGGATCTGAAATCGGCTTTTTAGTTGGGTCGTTGTCGGCGATTACCTCAAATATGTTGTTCGGTCAAGGTCCGTGGACACCATTTCAAATGTTATCTTGGGGAATAATTGGTTTTATAGCTGGAGTACCGTTGATTCAGAAAATACTAAAAAAAAATTATTGGTTTTTAATAATATATGGAATTTTTGCAGGAATCTTTTTCTCTTTTTTTATGGATATATGGACGGTCTTTTCACTTGATCGTCAATTTTCATGGGTGAGATATTTAGCATTACTTGGAACCGCATTACCGTATACCATTTCTTATTGTTTTGCTAATGCTTTTTTCTCATGTTTATTATTCAGAACGATTCAGAAAAAACTTCAGCGAATTTTGATAAAATATGATATAAACAAAGGTGGATAAAAATGAAAAAATTAATAAATGCAACAATGGTTTTAGTGCTTATTTTTTTCTTAGCAGCATGTGGTAAAACTGGAGATAGTCAGAAAACCAACGAGCAGACTAATCAAAACGTGACAATTATTCTAAAAGAAGATGGGAAACAATTTGATAAAAAAGAAATCAAATTTCAACCAAAGGAATCCCTTCAAACGATTATGGATGCTAATTTTAAGTTAGATATGGATAAAGATTTTATTAGTGGAATAGATGGTCATAAGCAAGATGCAGCAACGAGTAAGTATTGGTTATATGATGTAAATGGTAAGCAACCAGATGTAGGAGCGGTAGAATATTTTCCTAAAGATGGTGATGTCGTTACATGGACCTTGGATAAAATATAAACAAGAGTATTTCTGATCCCGCAATATTAGGGAAATTTAGATCTAAAATTAATTATACCTAATATTGATAAACCCTGACACTAAGTTGTCAGGGTTTATTTGCTAGAATGAACTATATCAATCAAAGGAGTGGTTATTAGATGAAAATTGAACAAGCTTTTAAAAAAATTATGCAGGAACAAACAGAAATTGCGTTAGCAACAAGTGTTGCAGAGCAGCCGAATGTGAGGATTGTCAATTTTTTCTATGACGAATCTAAAAAATGCGTATTTTTCTCCACATTTAAAGGAAATCAAAAGGTTAAGGAATTTGAACAAAACCCCAAAATTTCATTTACAACAATCCCGAAAACAACAACAGAACATATCAGAGTTCATCATGGCACAGTTAAAAAAAGTAGTTTAACGATTTATGACGTAGCCGAACAATGGATTCAAAAAATTCCGGAATACGAAGAAAATATTCGGAATGTTGGTGCAATGCTAGTATTATACGAGCTTCATTTTAAAGAAGCTACGGTCATCTTAGATATGGAAAATATGGAGACTGTTTCTCTGTAAAGGATAAGATTGAAAAATATGAAGTGGAATAAAGAAAAGAGCAAAACATACTGAAAAATTGTGTCTTGTTCTTTTTCTGTTTATATATAAGAAAATATGACAATTGGAGCGGCTGTGCCAATGAGTGATACATCATGATCTAAAACTTAATAAATTTATTAAATCATTCATCTTTACTAAACTTAACTGGCGTTTTATGAAGTTGCTTAGTTAAATGTAGGGTATAATAATTTTAACGATTACTGGAAAGGAGTAAAAAGTATGAAAGAATATGTTTACGCAATCAGTGATATCCATGGAGAATTTGAATTATTTGAAGATCTGATTCAATATTATGATAAAGACCTACATCAATTGGTTTTGATAGGAGATTTAAATGATCGGGGACCTAAAACAAAAGAATGCTTCTTTTTAGGTATGGAACTAGTCGAAAAATATGATGCAATCTATCTAAGAGGCAATCATGAAGAATACTTTTTACAGTTTTTAAATAATCCAGAAGACTGGTTTCCAAGTTATATTCGAAATGGCGGCAAAGAAACAATGGAGAGCTTGCTTCATAAAGGTGCAACAGAAGAATACTCCCCGACAGAAATTGCGATGATGATCCGCAGTCGTTATAAAGAATTGATTGACTTTTTAACCGTACGTCCACTCTTTTTTGAATGGAATGATTACATATTTGTTCATGCCGGGGTAGATTTGACTAAAAAGGACTGGCATGAAACCAGCCCGCACGATTTCATTTGGATTCGAGAAGCTTTTCATAAAGGGAAAAATAATACTGGGAAAACGATTGTTTTTGGTCATACAATCACACCAATGTTGCACGGGGACATGGAGACAACAGATTTATGGTTATCAGATAATAAAATTGGGATTGATGGTGGTGCAGTATTCGGAGGTTCTGTTCACGGTGTAATTTTTAATAAAAATGGGATTTTACAAGATATTGAGTATCAAAATTTAACTGGACCTTGGCAGCCTGATTTTTAAAAAAAGGAACATTTTAAAATCATCAAACCTTTCTTAAGCTTCTGACTCATCCTATATTTCAAGTAGAATTTATGCTAAAATAAAAGAGTATGTTTTATGAAGAGAGGTATGAAAAAAATGGCGGAAGCTTACAATCAAGACGTAGTTGAATTATTATTAAAAGAATTATCCGGTTATCGTTCGAAACAAATTACAACTGTACTGACTTTATTGAATGAAGGGAATACAGTACCATTTATTGCACGTTATCGTAAAGAAATGACGGGTAGTTTAGATGAAGTACAGATTCGTGAGATTGAAGAGCGCTATACGTACTTAGGGAATTTGGAAAAACGAAAAGAAGAAGTCTTGCGTTTAATTGAGGAGCAAGGAAAATTAACTGAAGAACTAGCTAAATCAATCCAAAAAGCAACTAAAATGCAGCAAGTAGAAGACCTATATCGTCCATATAAACAAAAACGTCGAACAAAAGCGACGATAGCAAAGGAAAAAGGCTTAGAACCTTTAGCAGATTGGTTACTAAGTTTTCCGAAAAATGCTGATGTAGTGAAAGAAGCAGAGTCGTATGTAAATAGTGAAAAAGAAGTAGAATCCGCTGAAACAGCGTTACAAGGAGCACACGAAATTATCGCTGAACGAGTAAGTGATGAACCCAAATTCCGTTCTTGGATTCGTGATTTCACCTTTAAAAACGGCCAATATATTAGTACCGTTAAAGACGAAGAAAAAGATGAAAAAGCTGTTTATGAAATGTACTATGATTTTTCAGAACCTGTTAGTAAAATGGTTTCCCATCGTGTGTTAGCAACGAATCGTGGAGAAAAAGAAGAGATTCTAAAAGTTGCTATTTTAGTTGATGAAGAAAAAATCAAAGCTTATTTAGAACGTCAAATTGTTGGTGATAATCAACAAGCTTTAACCGTATCATACGTTGAAGCTGCTTATCTTGATAGTTATAAACGATTCATCGGACCAGCAATTGAACGTGAAATCCGTAATGAATTAACTGAAAAAGCTGATGAACAAGCGATCAATATTTTTGGTGAAAACTTACGTAATTTATTATTACAGCCGCCTTTGAAAGGCAAAGTAGTTTTAGGGTTTGACCCGGCTTATCGTACGGGGTGTAAAATGGCTATCGTAGATGCAACTGGTAAAGTTTTAGCTATTCAAGTAATCTATCCTCACAAACCAGCATCAGCAGATAAACGTGCAGCAGCTGGATCTGTCTTCACTAAATTAATCGAGGATTACCAAGTTGAAATGGTCGCTATAGGGAATGGAACAGCTAGTCGTGAGTCTGAATTATTCGTGGCTGAACAACTCAAACAGATTAAGCGTGAAGTATTCTATGTAATTGTTAATGAAGCTGGCGCATCCGTTTATTCTGCAAGCGAAGTTGCCAGAACAGAATTTCCTGATCTACAAGTTGAAGAACGCAGTGCGATAAGTATTGCTCGTCGTTTACAAGATCCGTTAGCAGAATTAGTTAAAATTGATCCCAAAGCTGTTGGTGTTGGTCAGTATCAGCACGATGTTTCTCAAAAACGTTTAGCTGAACAATTGGATTTTGTGGTTGAAACTGCAGTTAACCAAGTTGGGGTAAACGTAAATACAGCAAGCCCGCAACTCTTACAGCATATTTCAGGATTGAACAAAACAACTGCTCAAAATCTAGTTACTTATCGCGATGAAAATGGCGCTTTTACTGCACGGAATCAAGTGAAAAAAGTACCTCGTTTAGGTCCTAAAGCTTTTGAACAAGCAATTGGGTTCTTACGTATCCCAAATGGTAAAAATATTTTAGATAATACGGGTATTCATCCGGAAAGTTATGATGCTGCAAAAGCTATTTTAGAAAAAGCGAATGTAAAATTAGCAGAGTTAGGTAGTCTAGAATCAGCACAAAAAATCAAAACATTGTCATTGACTGAATTAGAAACAGAATTGGCCGTTGGAACTGAAACGTTGAAAGATATCATCTCTGCTCTAATTCAGCCAGGTCGCGATATGCGTGACGAAATGCCTGCGCCGCTTTTAAGAAAAGACGTTTTGTCGATGGAAGACTTAAAATCTGGCATGGAGCTTCAAGGAACGGTACGTAATGTTATTGATTTTGGTGCATTTGTAGACATTGGTGTGAAACAAGATGGTTTGGTGCATATCTCAAAACTAAGTACAAAATTTGTGAAGCATCCAACGGATATTGTTGCAGTAGGCGATGTAGTGACTGTTTGGGTAGAAGAAGTAGACTTGAAGAAAGGACGCATTAGTTTAACAATGCTGCCACAAGCTGAAAGGAAAGATTAATTTTGGACCGTTCTTCTAGAGGAGATAACCTAACGAAAAATCAGTATTCAGATAACCAGTTACAGACTTTAGTTGAGAAAATTTCACGTATATTTTTTAGAAAACCATTTGCACACAAAGCTTTCTTTAATCGACGTTTGCGAACAACAGGCGGTCGGTATCATTTAAGTTCTCACAACATTGATTTCAACCCCAAAGTTGTTGAAATCTACGGCGAAGAAGAACTAGTTAATGTTATAAAGCATGAGTTGTGTCATTATCATTTGCATTTAGAAGGGCGCGGTTATCAACATAAAGACTCTGATTTTAAGACACTTCTAAAACAAACTGGAGGCAGCCGCTATGTTCGACCATTAACTGAACAAAAGCCACAATCTTATTATCAATATCAATGTGAAAAATGCCAAACATTGATTTTAAGAAAACGCCGAGTCAATCTTAATAAGTTTGTATGTGGAAAATGTCGTGGTAGACTAATTGAGGTAACTGTTCCGGCTAAATTTTGAAAAACTAAGCTCCTGGAAAGAAGAATCGTTCTCAATACGAGATTGAGTTACCTAATTTCCAAGGAGCTGTTTTTTAATTAAAGTGGATAAGGTAATGGAGGTAATAGCGATGGAAGAAATTAAGCATTGGAATACCATTATTGATTTTTTAGCTTCAAGAGAAACAGTTAATGGAACGTATGATCTGGCAATTTTAGCTGGAAATAGTTTACCTTATCTGGCGGATGAGCTAATACGTTTAAAAAAACAAAATATAACGGCTTCTGTTATGCTAGTCGGAGGTGTTGGACATGCAACGCATTTTTTACGGGAAAATTTAAAAAAAATTGGAATAACAGTCTCCAATAAAAGTGAAGCAGAAATGTATCTAGAGTACTTTGAAGAAAAATTTAAATTACCAAAAGATAGCTTTTTAATAGAAATGGAATCTACCAATTCTGGTGCAAATGCTGCGAATGCATTAAAAGTAGTTAAACAAGCAGAACTAAATCCCGAAAAGGTGTTATTATTACAAGACCCAATTTTACAGAGAAGAATCAAGGCAGCTTTCGAAAAAGAATGGGCTGGTACTGGAACAAAATTTACAAATAATGTTCCGAGGATTCCCTATATAAAAGCAATTCAAAATTCTATAATTTTTGAAGATGATCGATTAAATGGACTATGGCATAAGGAGTATTTTATTTCACTTGTTTTAGGTGAGATTCCTCGACTAAGAAATGATAAAAACGGCTATGGACCACTAGGCAAGAGTTATATTGATGTAATTGAGATCCCTGATGAGGTAGAACAAGCTTATGAGCAACTATGTATTAACTATCCCAACGATCGATATCTGTGAAAATATGAATGCGTATGGAATAATTTGGAATTCAGCGTATCTTGACAAGGTTAGTGAGCTATTTTATACTGGGATGGTTGAATAGCTATGTTTTTTTACGCGGTCATGGCGGAATGGCAGACGCGCCAGCTTGAGGGGCTGGTGGGAGTACTCCCGTGGAAGTTCGAGTCTTCTTGGCCGCATGTTTTAATCCTAACCCTAGAAATATATAGGTTTAGGATTATTTTTTATACCTTTATAAAAGTATTAGCTACTATAATGTCAGTGCTATCTGTTTTTATAGATTAAAATAAAATTATTATATAGTTCAAGCCGTTGCTTTTGTTTAAAAATTTCAAAAACCCATGCATTATAGATACGCTTTTTATTCTTTTATTTTATAATGTAGGGAAAGATAAGAATAGGGGTGAAACAGATGACAATCAAGAAGACTTGGTGGAAAGAAGCAGTTGGTTATCAAATTTATCCAGGAAGTTTTATGGACACAGATAATGATGGAATTGGTGATTTGAATGGCATTCGTTCAAAACTAGATTATCTAAAAGACTTAGGAATTGGTTTTATCTGGATTACACCAATTTATGAGTCGCCTAATGTGGATAACGGTTATGATATTAGCGATTACCAAAAGATACTTAAAACATTTGGTACGATGGAAGAATTCGATTTACTTTTGTCAGAGGCCCATGAACATGGAATTAAGGTAATACTGGATTTGGTTATTAACCATACTTCAAATCAGCACGAATGGTTTATTGAATCTAGATCGTCTATTAAAGACGATTATCGTGATTATTATATCTGGGCGGACGGAACGGTTGATGGTCCCCCAAATGATTGGGTATCAATATTTGGCGGATCAGCTTGGGAATACGACGAAACAACGCATCAATATTACTTACACGTTTTTGCAAAAGAACAACCCGATCTTAACTGGGAAAACCCTCGTGTCAAAAGAGAACTATTTTCGATGATTGACTGGTGGTTGGATAAAGGAATTGATGGATTTCGAGTAGATGCAATCTCTCATATAAAAAAAGCCCCACTAGCAACAAAATCAACTAATGACCCATTTGATTCCTTCAAAAATGTTCCGGGAATTGAAACTCATTTAGAAGAACTAAGAGATATTTTCAAAAAACGTGATATTTTAACTGTAGGCGAAGCTAATGGAGTTAGCGCTGAACAGGCATATCAATGGGTTGGTGACAATGATGGCTATTTTAATATGTTGTTTGAGTTCGATCATATTTCTTTATGGAATAAATCAGAAAATGATACATTGGATGTGATTCATTTTAAACAGGCTTTAACTAACTGGCAGGAAGCTTTAGCAGATGGAAAAGGCTGGAATGCTTTATATATGGAAAATCATGATATTCCACGTTCTGTATCAAGTTTTGGTAGTGAGGAAGAAGTTTTTTGGCAGGCATCTGCTAAGGCATTAGCATTATCGTTCTTACTTTTACAAGGGACACCGTTTATCTATCAAGGACAAGAGATCGGTATGACGAATATGCCTTTTACGTCAATCATTGAAATTGATGCAGTAGATACAAAAAACTTTTATTATGAAATGCTTCAAACTGGTTTATCACCAGATAAAGCCATGGAAGTTATTCGTAAAACAGCAAGAGATAACTCAAGAACACCTATGCAATGGACTGGTGAAGAATTTGCAGGCTTTTCAAAAAGAACACCATGGATGGTCATTAACCCAAACAAGCACAAAATTAATGTTTTAGATGAAATGGCTGATCCAGATTCTGTATTAAATTTCTACAAAAAAATAATACGGCTAAGAAATCAAAATGAAGCGCTGATCTACGGTGAGTATAAATTGTATCTACCTGAACATCCACAATTGTTTGTCTATGGTCGTCGCTTGGGTGATGAACGCTTTGTTGTTATAATCAACCTTTCCAAAGAATTTGCTTCTGCTGATTTGCCAGAAAATGTGCAGATTGAACAGTGGGATCTTCAATTGTCTAACTTAAATAAGTATGAGATTCATCAACATACCATTTTTGCACCATATGAAGCAAGAGTCTATAAACATAAATAAGTAAAATCAGAGTAAAGTGTCCTTAAAAATTGTGTGATGCTTTACTCTTTTTATGTTTAAGAAAAGCTAAGATGTAAGAATAGAAAAATTTTTTAGAAAATTTCAAATTTTTCATTGCTTTTTTTTTGTGAGTGGCGTAACTTTAAAGATATAAAATTTTGAAAATGAGGGATACAGTATGAGAAATTTTGAGAAGTCCAACAAACTTGATGGTGTAAGTTATGATGTACGTGGTCCAGTTTTAGAAGAAGCTGACAGAATGCAAGAAGAAGGCATTCGTATTCTGAAACTTAATACTGGTAATCCCGCCCCATTTGGATTTGATGCTCCGAATGAAGTTGTTCGTGACATGATTATGAACGTACGTAATTCAGAAGGTTACTCTGATTCAAAAGGTATTTTTTCTGCACGCAAAGCCATTGAACAATATTGTCAGGTAAAGGGTTTCCCTAATGTGACAATTAATGATATTTATACGGGTAATGGTGTTAGTGAATTAATTACGATGTGTATGCAAGGCTTGCTAAATAATGGGGACGAGGTACTAGTACCCATGCCAGATTATCCGTTATGGACTGCATCTGTTTCGTTAGCTGGAGGAAATCCTGTTCATTATATTTGTGATGAACAGGCAGAATGGAATCCAGACATTGACGATATTAAAGCAAAAGTCACACCGAACACTAAAGCAATTGTTTTAATTAACCCAAATAATCCAACAGGTGCTTTGTATCCTAAAGAAATTCTTGAACAGATCGTTGAAATTGCAAGACAAAACGATTTAATCATTTTCTCTGATGAAATTTATGATCGCTTGGTTATGGATGGTTTAACTCATATACCTATCGCGACTCTAGCACCAGACTTATTTGTAGTGACCTTGAATGGTTTGTCTAAATCTCATAGAGTGGCAGGATTCCGTTGTGGCTGGATGGTTTTAAGTGGAAATAAAAAGCATGTAAAAGGCTACATCGAAGGGTTGAATATGTTGGCATCTATGCGTTTATGTTCAAATGTATTGTCACAACAGATTATTCAAACCGCACTTGGAGGCTACCAAAGTGTAGATGATTTACTATTGCCTGGTGGAAGAGTCTATGAACAAAGAGAATTTATTTATAATGCAATCAATGATATTCCCGGTTTATCAGCTGTCAAACCGAAAGCGGCATTTTACATTTTCCCTAAAATTGATATTGAACGCTTTAATATTTATGATGATGAAAAATTTGTTTTAGATTTTCTACATGAACATCATATACTTTTAGTTCATGGTGGGGGTTTTAATTGGACTCAGCCGGATCACTTTAGAATTGTTTATCTGCCTAAAATGGAAGATTTAAAAATTACTGCTAATAAAATGCAAGAGTTTTTGAGTACGTATCGACAAAAATAAACGTCAGAGATATGAAAAAGTGACTCAAAACGACATGTTTTGAGTCACTTTCATTTGGAAAGACTAGATATTTTTGATTATTTTGTTGTTTGACAATCTTTTTTACTGATGACCATGCGATTTGTATATTTTTCTTCCATATCTGGACTAGGATCCGAAACAACGACCAAGTAAGCATTTTCGTATTCTTTTTCGATATAGCCTATGTAACTACCCTTGTCCCAATTAAAGCTAATTCGTTTTTCTTGCATCATGAATAGCACTCCTTGTTTGCAAAGCAAAAGTATTTTTAATCGTCTTAGTCTAGTATTAGGTAATGTTCTTGCAGTATATTATGCAATAAAGTACAATAAATGCATAATGCGAATTCGCATATTTTTAAGTTTTTTGGTAATAAATACTTTTTTTGCAGTTAAATATAATTGAAAATAGCTTAGGAGTGGAGATATGGAATCTTTTGGGGCAGTGATTAAGGAAATTCGTAAGAATAGAAAATTAACACAAAAGATGTTATCAGAAGATATTTGTTCACAAAGCGTATTGAGTAGAATAGAAAATAATGAAGAACTACCTAACGTAGTTGTGATGCAGCAGATTTGCCAGCGGCTAGGAGTAACGATGGATCAGATTATGCAATTTAAATCAGAAGAAGTCCATTTGATTACCCGAATATTTGAAAAAATAGCAGATTATTTTCGGCATAAAGAATATCAAAAAATTATCAACTATATGAATGACATTAAAATTGAAGAACGTTTATATTTGGATACGGATTGGCAGAGGTATTATTATTATTTAGGTAGTTGTAAGTTTTATCTTTTCAATGATTGTGAACAAACCATTATCGATTTAAAAAAAGGCTTGTCGTATACTTATCAAGCGAATAAAGTTAATTTGTCAGATTTTGAAATACAAGTAATCAGCTGTATCGGAAGTGCTTATGGTAGTGCAGGGAAAATTGTCGATGCTGAAAAACATTTAAAATTAAGTATTCATTATTTCCACAAATTGCCAAATGAACGAGTAAATGCTGAATTAACTAAAATTTTCTATAATTATGCGCATTTTCTAACGAATCAGAACCGCTTGGAAGAAGCCCAAATTTATATAGATCAGGGAATTGTTTGGTCACGAAATAGAAATAGTTACTATTATCTAAGTGAGCTTTTTCAATTAAAAAGTCAATTAATGCATGTTAAAGGATTAGCCGATAAATCAAAAGAGTATCAAGCTTTATCTGAGCAAATTCACCGTATTGAAACAATTAAAATCTAACGAAAGTTAAGTAAAAATTTTAGAAAAGGTCTAAACCATTCTTGACTTATTTTGATTTTAAGAGTACGTTTAAATTAGAAAATTTAAAGAAAGAAGGATGAAGATGAGAACGTTTATCTTTGCTGAAAAGTTCTTTTTAAAAAGTGATGTAAAAGGGCCGGGCTATTTAGAAATTACAGATGGTATTTTTGGAGACTTTTATAAAGAAGCACCTGAAAGCGATGCAAAAGTTATTAAAGAAGAAGGAAAATGGATAGCACCTGGTTTAGTCGATACTCATATTCACGGCTACATGAATCATGATGTAATGGACAATGATGCTGAAGGGTTAAAAGTAATGTCAGAAGGCTTACTATCTTGTGGCGTGACGTCATTTTTACCAACTACTTTGACATCAAGTAAAGAGCGCTTGAAAGATGTTGCTCAAACGATTGGTGAAGTCTACCAAGAAGTTCCGGGAGCAAAAGTGCAAGGTATATATTTTGAAGGTCCGTTTTTCACTGAAGAACATAAAGGGGCTCAAAATCCAATTTATTTCGGAGATCCAGATTTAGCAACATTTCATGAATGGCAAGAAGCTTCGGGTGGTTTAATTAAAAAAATTGCTTTAGCTCCTGAGCGAAAAGGCGTAAAAGAATTTGTAAAAGCAATTACTGATGAGGGCGTAGTTGTCGCTTTAGGACACAGTGATGCTACTTTAGAACAAGCAACAGATGCAGTTGAAGCGGGTGCTAGTGTTTTTGTTCATGCATTCAATGGTATGCGTGGATTAAATCATCGTGAACCTGGAATGGTTGGAGCATTAATGTCATTAAACCAAGTCTTTTCTGAATTAATTTGTGATGGACATCATGTTCATCCTAATGCAGCTGATATTTTAATGGAAAAAGCTGGTCATGACCACATTGCTTTAATTACTGATTGTATGATGGCAGGTGGAATGCCTGATGGCGACTACAATTTAGGTGAATTCCCTGTTGTCGTAAAAGATGGTACTGCTCGTTTAGAATCTGGTAATTTAGCTGGCAGTATTTTAAAATTAAAAGAAGCCATTAAAAATGTAGTGGATTGGGAAATTGCAACTCCTGAACAAGCAATTATGATGGCAACATTAGTTCCTGCTGTAAGTTGCAAAATCGAGGACAAATGCGGGATGATCGCTAATGGTCGCGATGCAGACTTTATTGTTTTAGATCCTAATATGGATTTAGCTGCAACTTATTTAGATGGTGTAGAACGTTATCGCGCATAAGTATTAATAGTAAAAACCAGATTTCAGAGATTTTTCTGAAATCTGGTTTTTTAATTCATTCACTAAATTTCGGTAAGACAGTTGATTCAATAGTACCTTCAGTATATGCAGTAAAAAACTCAGAGAGAAATAAATTATAAGTTTCTATATCAGACTTATATAAAGAGACTGGAATTACAAAAGTTTGATTAACAGTTCCTGCAATATAGTCGCCGTCAATGGTTTGAGCCACCACTAAAAAAAGATCCTTTTGCCATTCTACTACATCTTTCAAGGAAATTGTTTCATCAGACGCAAGATATGAAACGGCTTGTTCAAAATGTTCTTCTGCATTTTGGCTAAAAATAATACTGCTATCCTCAGACTGTTCTGTACGTAATAGGGTTGTTAAAAAAGATTGCGGGTTGGGTTCAGTTACCTGTTTTTTTATTTTATAAAAATCCAAAAAATCCCCTCCTATTTATAAATTTTTGATTTATTTTTCATTTAGAATCGTTACTCGGAAATTGATTTTAGAATCTTTGCTCAATCCTTTTGCTTCCAAATCAATTTGTTTACACATTAACTCAGTTCCTTCATAAACTGGTGTTACCCGATAACGAATGGTTTCACCATTATCCAGTGCTTGGCGAATTTGATTTTCGTATTTTGTCATAAAGGGTGTGTTTACCGGTGTTTGGTAAAGGGTTGTTAAGTTTCTCGCATCATCGCCAGTTCCGCCTAGTTGTCGTCCAATTAAATGTCCTCTAGAATGATTCGTTGGATCTAATCCGGAAATAAAACCAGGCGGACGAATATCTTTGTTGGCAGAAGTACCAGTATTTACCATAGCTGGTTTTAACAATGCGTCTGCACCTGTTGCTCGGCCTAGTGAATCTAATGAATGATAATCAATCCAACCTTTACTGCTATTTTTTAATTCCTCTGCAGTGAACGTTGCTTCGCCAAGTTCCTGAGGTCCTGGGTTCGTTGAAGCTACTGATGTAGTAGTGTTTTGTTTGGTTTCTTCTTGGGTATTAATCCCGAAAAGTTCTTGAATATCTTTTGGAACTTGAACCCCTAGTACACCTAAAACTAAAATAACTAAAAATCCTAGAAGCATTATCTGCGGTGTGAGGGTTGTTTTTTGTTTTTTTCTTCTTGCCATGTTTTTCTCCTAACTATGGGTAAAAGGTAAAATCAAATGACATAACATAAGACTTAAAAATTAGTCCAAATATTGTATACTATTCAATTTTAATCCTATCTTTCTATTATACGAAAAAAAATGTAAAAATCAAAAAACCTTTTGAGCTGTTAGGGGACTTGTCAGATTAGTTGTGATAAAATTTCCTTGAGAGGAGTTTGAAGAATTATGGCTTATATTGATGTAATAAATGAATACAAAAGATATCACATGGGTGAAACAACCATAGCAGCAAATGACGGAATTTCTTTTTCAGTTGAAAAAGGTGAAGTAGCAATTATTTTAGGACCAAGTGGGGCTGGAAAATCAACAGTTTTAAATATTTTAGGCGGGATGGATTCATGTGATGAAGGTCAGATAGTTATTGATGGTACTGACATTGCAAAATATAATGAAAAACAGTTAACAACTTATCGTAGAAATGATGTTGGATTTGTGTTTCAATTTTATAATTTAGTCCCGAATTTAACTGCTAAAGAAAATGTTGAACTAGCATCTCAAATTGTATCCGACGCACTAAATCCAGAAGAAGTACTGAAATCTGTGGGGTTGGGCGAGAGATTAGATAATTTTCCTGCACAATTATCTGGTGGAGAACAACAAAGAGTGACAATAGCCAGAGCGATTGCTAAACGCCCCAAATTATTACTGTGTGATGAACCGACAGGAGCACTGGATTATGAAACAGGAAAGCAAATCTTAACTATTTTGCAAGAAACAGCGCGTAAAACTGGGACGACCGTTTTGATTATTACACATAATTCGGCAATTGCACCGATAGCTGATCGAGTAATTCGGATCAATGATGCAAAAGTACGCAGTGTTACTATTAATGATGAACCCAAACCTGTTGCAGAGATAGAATGGTAGGTGCTTGTGTTGAAAAAAACAGCATTATTAAAAACAAGTGGTCGAGAAATTAAACAATCTAAAACCCGCTTTATTTCAATCATGGGTATAATTTTTCTTGGTGTAATGGTCTTTGTAGGTTTAAAAGCCACGGGTCCAGATATGACTCAGACCGCTTCAAACTATTTTCAAAACCAAAAACTACCAGATGCTAGGGCTGTTTCATCCTTAGGGTTAGTAGAACAAGATATTGATGAAATCAAAAAAGTAGCCGAAGTGGAGAGCGTTTATCCAAGGTATACAAAGGATATTCAAATAACTGACCACAATGTTGCGATTAAATTTATCAGCTATGATCTGAATGAGAAGCCGCTTTTGTCAGATTACTTAGTTGTTAAAGGACGAATGCCAGAAAAAAGCGGTGAGGTTGCGTTAGATGACCTAGCTCAAACTAGAGGAAACTATAAAATAGGTGAAACAATCACTTTATCAAAAGATGATAATCAAGAAAAATCGCTAAAAAAAGAGCAATTCAAAATAGTTGGATTTGTTCAGTCTCCTGAGTACATTGAAAATACTTCAAGGGGAACCACTACTGTTGGGAAAGGAACAATTGATTTCTTCGCGGTTATTCCTAAAGAAGATATGGATCTTTCGGCTTACACTGAAATCTTGCTTTCATTTAAAGAGTTAAGTAGTCAAAATAGTTATTCATCAGAGTATACAGAACAGCGTGATAAAGCTATTGAAGCTGTAAAAAAACAATTAAAAAACCGTCCAGCTGAACGTGTGGAAGAGATTCGTAAAGAAGCTGAAGTGTCTTTAGAGAAAGCACAAAAAGAGATTACTGAAAATGAAAATTCCTTAAACGATGCAGAAACGAAACTTGAAAAGAGCAAACAGGATCTAGAAGCTGGCAAACAAGATTTATTAAAAGCGCAAGATGCCTATTCACAGCAAATAGAAGCTGCTCAAAATGAACTAGTTCAAAATCAAACGGCGTTAACAAGTAATGAAAACAATCTAGCTGAACAAAAACGTTTATTAGATGGAAAGAAAAATGAATTAGCGCAAGCTGCTACTCAAGTAACACAAGCACAAAATACGTTGCCGACTTTACAGCAACAACTAAGTGAATTAACTGCTACAAGTGACTCTTTAACCCAAACGACTAACGGTTTTCAAAGTTTGGCTGCTTCTGTAGCGCTGATTGATCGCGTTCCAGATGATTTATTAACCGAAAGTATTGCAGAGGCAGCGCCACAATTGCAAGCAGCTGTCCAAGCATTAGGTTCTCCTGCCGAGCTTAGTGCAGCAATTAATCAACTAATCGCTCAACCAGTTAGAGAGAATATAGCAGTTGTGATGGGCGTAATTAATCATTCTCTAACTACTTTAACGGCTCAACAAAGCCAAGTTACAGCAAATATTCAATTATTAGATCAAAATATTGCTACGCTTAATCAATCAATTGCACAATATACAGAAGGTCAACAACAAATTACTGTGGCGGAAGCAGAAATTACCCAAGCTGAAAATCAACTTGCTTCCGTGAAAGAACAGTTAGCTGATGGACAGCAGCAATTAGAACAAGCAAAAATTGAAGGTCAGGCAAAATTAAATGACGCTCAGGTTAAAATTGACGAAGGCCAGAAAACCTACGATCAAGGGCTAGCAGAATTTACTCAGAAGAAAAATGAAGCTTTACCTAAATTAAATGAAGCAAAACAACAATTAGAAGAGAAACAAAAAGAATTAGCAGGATTGAAAAAAGCAGATTATTATTATTTTACAAGAAATGATAACCCAGGTTATTCTGAATACGAAGACAATGCTGATCGAATTTCTTCATTATCGACTGTCTTTCCAATTTTCTTTTTCTTAATAGCTGCTCTAGTTAGTTTAACCACGATGACCAGAATGGTTGAAGAAAAACGAACTGAAATTGGCAGTTTAAAAGCGATTGGTTACCGTAACGGCGAAATTGCTTTTAAATTTCTAATATATGCTGCTGCAGCAAGTCTTTGCGGGGCTTTTCTAGGTCTAATCGTTGGTTACTATTTATTCCCGACAATTATATTTGATGCTTACGGGCAGCTCTATAATATTCCTAATTTTGTTACACCGTGGTACTTGAGTTATAGTATCGTTGGAATCTTAGTTGCTGTTTTATGTACAGCAGGAGCAGCGATGGTCGTGTTGCGAATTGATTTGTTTAGTGCACCAGCTAGTTTATTACGACCAAAATCCCCTAAGGCAGGGCAAAGAATTTGGTTAGAGCGATTAACACCAATTTGGCGGAGACTAAGCTTTATTCAAAAAGTAACAGCGAGGAATCTCTTTAGATATAAACAGCGGATGTTAATGACTGTATTAGGGATTGCTGGCTGTATGGCTTTAATTATTACAGGATTTGGCTTAAAAGATTCAATTTCTGATATTGTCAACGTTCAGTTTAATAAAATTTGGCACTATCAAGCGGTTGTAACGTTAAAAAATGATGATTCAGAACAGGAAACAAAAAATTATCATGATGTATTAGACAATGTTGAGGGTCTGAAGGAAGTTATGCCATTACACGTAGAGCAGTTGGAAACAGTAAACAAGTCTAATACTAAGCAAAATGTTTCTATTTACGTTCCTGAAAAAACAAAGTCAATTGACCAGTTTATCTTATTTAATAATCGACAAACTGGAGAAAAGTACCAATTACCAGATGATGGAGTCATTATAAATGAAAAATTAGCTAACCTTTTTCAGTACAAAAAAGGTGATACGATTATCTTGAAAAATAGTGACAGTCAAGAGTTTAAATTAAAAATTTATGCAATTGCCGAAAATTATATTGGTCATTTTGCCTATATGTCTCCAGTGTACTACCAAAAGATTTTTAAACAAGAGCCGACCTACAATACAGAATTTTTATTATTCGATCAACCATTAGACGATAAAGAAGAAGAAACAATTAGCAAAAGTTTGATGGCTAATCAACAAGTATTGAATGTTTCGTTTTTATCAATCTCAAGTGATGCATTAGATGATACAATTCATAGCTTAAATATTGTTGTGTGGGTTTTGATTACTGTATCTGGATTATTGGCCTTTATCGTGTTGTATAATCTGACAAATATTAATATTTCAGAACGTATTAGAGAGTTATCGACCATTAAAGTTCTAGGTTTTTATGATAAAGAAGTAACGATGTACGTGTACCGAGAAAATATAATTTTGACCTTAATAGGTATTGTAATCGGATGTTTCTTAGGTAAAATTGTACATGGATATGTTTTAACTACTGTAGAAGTAGATATGTTAATGTTTTCGCCAACGATTCACTGGTTTAGCTATGTTTATTCATCTTTAATTACTTTGTTCTTTACATTATTAGTTATGGTGTTTATGCATAGAAAATTAAGGAAAGTGGATATGATTGAAGCGTTAAAATCAAATGAATAAAATCATTCATTAAAAGCCTGAGATAAAACGGGATGTTTCGTTTTATCTCAGGCTTTTTTTGCTAAAAAAGACATAAGGATATTTAGGTTGCTTACTTTATTTTGGAATTATAATCATTTATTGTTGAAAACGAGTTTTATAGTAGTTTAAAAATATCACAATGTTCGAAAAAAAATAAAAAAAGTGAACTTGAATTAGTAACTTTTTTCATATATTATGTAGCTATGATATGTATAGAAAAACCAGAAAAAAATTTATAATATGTTATTAAATTCTTATGTATGAAAAACATTATTTTTTATATTTAACTAATAGTTTGATTTGGATTACTTTTCATATTTTTATATAAAACATGAAATTTCTCATCTGAAGTCAGTATATAGCTTTTAAATCAATAAATCAATAACTTTTTTTATTAAAATTTCTCATTTTTTTGCATATCACTACAAAAAAATGAGAAATTCGGTTATTATTTGTCTGACATATCAATATTTTATGAAGTGTTTTTTTAAGCCGTCAATAGCGCCGTCAAAAATTTTTTTAGAAAGGATTTGATTTTTTTGGCTAAAGGGGAAAATATTTATAAAAGAAAAGATGGTCGTTGGGAGGGAAGATATCCTAAGGCTCGAAAATCAGATGGTTCCATTCATTATGGGTATATTTACGCTAATTCTTATAGATCTGTAAAAGAACAGTTACTTGAAAAAAAAGTTCAAACTACAGTTTTATACTCTCGGTCTAATAAAGATTTCAAGGGTACTTTTGGAGAGTGGGCAAATATCTGGTTAACCACTATAATGGCTCCTAAAATTAAGGAAAGTACATATGCTAGCTATAAGAATAAAATGAAACTACACATTTTTCCAAGTTTTGAAAAACGAACTTTAAAAAGTATTAAAGCTTCTGATATTGATTCGATGATATCGAATCTATCAAATTCCTTATCTGCAAGTTCGGTTCATGTCATCTTTCGCATTATGAGTGGTTGTTTCGAAAATGCTAAGGAACATGCATATATATTTACTAATCCATGTGAAGGTGCTGTTTTACCAAAAGTTCAAATGGAAAAAGTTCGTGCATTAACAAGAGCTGAGCAGAAAGATTTGGAAAAAGCTAGTTTAAAAAATAAAAATGGTTTGCCTATACTAATTGCTTTGGAAACGGGAATGCGGATAGGAGAGATTTGTGCACTTAAATGGAAAGATGTGGATTTTAGTAGCTCGATGATTCATGTTCATAGAACGATTCAAAGAGTGAGTTTACCTGATTCACATGGAAAAAAGACAAAAATTATTGAAACAACGCCCAAAACACCAAATTCAGACCGAATGATTCCATTAACCGCTAAATTGAGGGATATTTTACTTCAAACGCATAAAACCTCCCAAGAATGTTTTGTTATAAGCAATGGCTATAATGCTATTGAACCAAGAACCGTGAGCTATCGCTTTGACCAGATAAGGCAGGAAATCGGCTTAAATAGTATTTCATTCCATTCGTTGCGACATACTTTTGCAACAAGATGTGTTGAAATTGGCGTGAATGTTGCTGCAGTCAGTTCTTTGCTAGGTCATTCTTCAATAAAATTAACTCTGGATACTTATACTACTTCTTTTTTAACAGAAAAACGGGAAGCGATAGAAAAATTAGACCATCTAGATTTATAACTGATAGAACTACAATCATGAATAAAAAACTCTGTTTAGAATGAATTATTTTAGACAGAGTTTTTTTGTACGCCGTCAGTTTTTCCGTCAATCATTAAATTTGACTATTACGGTATTGAGGATTCGTACCATTTTTCATGTTTTATATAAAAATATGAAAAATAGGGAGAGATACTTCAAATGTATACATTAGGAATAATAATGTCAGAAGATCCTTCTGATTTGAAAATAATTGAGAAAATAGATTCAAATGATTTTCAATCAAAAGTGATTGAAAAAATGGAACAAACTGATGAAGTCGATGGAATCTTAATAAATGTTGATGACAACGAAAATAGTCAAGTATTTAAGGGATTAGAATGGCTGACAAACTTAAGAAAAGAAAATATGTCTGTACCTGTGTGGCTGTATTCTGGTCGACCTATGTCACAAGTTGAACAAAAGTTATGTTTACATCTTGGAGCAAATGGCGTTTTCAGTAGTGGAATTGATGATGACAGTATGTTCATCATTTTAAAAAACACCTTAAATTGTATTAATGCTTCGGATACATCAGAACAATGTCAATCAAATTCAACAATTGTTTTGAATCCTGACTCGCACAGTTTACTTTTAGACGGGCAAATAGAGATTTATTTTACTCGTTTAGAATTTATGATGATTTCATACCTCTACGATCATGCTGATAAAGTAATGACTTACCAAGATATATCAAATCACCTGTGGCATGATGGGCACACTAAACAAAAATATCGTGTCGCTCATATCATTTTTCTGATTAGAAAAAAATTGGGGGAGGAAGGAAAGGACTTAATTAGGACTGTACGATCAATCGGCTACCAGTTAAATAAACAAGGTGCGTAAAGATTCTAATTTTGACAGAAATGTTGATTTTAAAGGAGTTGTTTAATTAGACATGAAGAAAAAATTAGGCATACTAGCAATTCTGAGTTGTTTAAGTGTTTTGTTTCTATATGGATTTGGAAACGAAAAAATTAAAGCAGCCACTGAGAAAGATAAAGCTGAAATTAATATATTTCAGAGCGTTAGTATTGCTAAATATGATTCAAAGACTAAAAAAGTTTCAGATGGTTTAAAAGATGGCGATACCGTCAGCTATGATGAATTGTTTCAATTAGAATATCATATAGTAATTCCTGCGGGAAGTTATAAAGAAGCAGATCAGCCTCAAGAGTTTTCAATAGAAATTCCTGAATTTGTACCTATTACTATGAGTGAAGCACAACTAGTGAAAAATGAACAAGGTGATAATTTAGGGAGTTGGAAAATTTTAGATGATTCAGAAAAAAATAGGGTCTTAACATTGCAAGTGACGAGTAAGCTATTTGAAATGGAAAAATCAGAATTAGATATTCAGTTTTATGCTACTTTTGATCACGAGAAAGTAAAGGATATTGATCAGTATTTAAGTTTTAATTTTAAAACAGCTAAGAAACCATTATTAGGTTTGAATATTTTAAAACAAATAGATGTTCTTAAAGAAAGTAGACCTAAAATATATACTGCTAGTTCAAGTTTAAATACTCAGGTGATTGAAGAAAAAGATAATAGGTTCAATAATTATATAGAACAAAAAAATTGGGGGCTCAACCGAGAAACTGTAGGAAACGGTATTTTAATAAGGTCAGTTGATATTAATAACTCTGGTATAAATGTTCCGGCCAGCATATTTATATCTTCACATGAGGATATAGGTCAACCTATAGACATGAAACAAACAATAGCCGGTCCAATCTTGTTTGAGGACTTAGAAGCAGGTACTTATAGGGTCTTTGGTGGTGTAGCACTTGATGGTATTCACTTTTTACCTAGAGAAAACTGGGTTGATATAACTCTGCCTAATGACAACCCAGTTATAGTCTTTAAATATTCACCAGGTTGGGGAGCTGTAAAGTTATTCAAAGAAGATAAGGAAACAAAACAGCGTTTAAGTGGAGTGGAATTTAAATTAATGCAGTATGTAAGGGATGGCAGTCTATCGTTAGTTAAAGATGATTTAGTAACAGATGAAGATGGAATTGTTCAAGTTGGAAAATTGGAAGAGGGAGAGTACGCTTTTATTGAAACAAGAGCTGCAGAAGGGTATGTATTGGATAATACACCAATACCGATTAGTTTGGGAAAAGGAAATATGAGCTATCCCGATGAAAAATATGATTATATTTGGAATAGTAAAAATCAAGTTACTGTAACTAATGAAAAAATGAAAGTTACAATGGACAGTACAAAATTACCTGATAATCTTGATTTTGGTTCTCATAAAATTCAATATAAGCAGGATGAAACCTATACTGCAAGTGATAGTACTGACGCTCAAACAAAAGGTGAAATTACAATAAATGATACCCGTGATAGCGGTGGATGGACTTTAAAAGTTAAACAGGATTCTGAATTTCAGCATACTGATTTAACGAATTTATCTGACAATACTAGCCTTACAATAGATATTGGTACAGTAACAAACAGTAATTCTAAGTTGCCAAATAGCATTACGCAATCTGTATCTTTACAACCAAATGATGAAAAGAAGATAGCTGTAGCTCAGGATAATGAAGGATCAGGAAAAACAATTATTCCTTTGGATAAATTTTCATTAACTGTTCCTAAAAACTCATCTAAAAGAGTAGGTAAATACAACTCGTCAATAACTTGGACACTTTCAGATGTTCCAGAAGGATAGAAAGGATAAAAAATGAAACTTAAAAAAGTATTATTAACTTGTCTTCTCTTGTTTATGTCAATTACCTCTTTTTCAATGATTAGTTTTTCACAAACAACTGATGGTCAAAAAACTAAAATGGGTGTGGAATATTATGATGGTAACTTGGCTAGAGATCAAAAAACAGATGAATCTTCATTTCCGAATACTTCAGGCATAAAGCCAGCTGGAGGGAATAAACTTGCATCAATGTTGCCTAGCACAGGTGAAGAAGCAGTCAAATTTTTAGCGATTTTGGGTTTGGTTTTGCTAATTTTTAGTGGAATGTACTATATAAAAAAATGGTATCAAGCTTTTAAAGCTTAATATATATAACTTATTTTAGGAGGATTTTTCAAACATGAAAAAAATTGTAGGAGTAACATTATTATCAACATTATTATTATCATCAGTGGGCTTTTCTAGCCAAGCATTTGCGGTACCTGTGACATCGACACCAACTAATGCAGAGGTTGAATATACTTCTGGAGACGGCCCCGGCATTATTGAAGAAGATGACAAAGATCCGAATACTGGAAAAGATGTTTTAGGTACAGGCTTACCAAAAAACTTGTATTTTGGTAGCCATAAAATCACTAAAAATGAGGAAACATATCAAGCACATGATAAAACAAGCAAAATAGCAACTACAGGGAAGTTAAAAATTGATGATGCTCGTGGTGATGGTACTGGATGGCATATTAAAGTTGCGCAAACTGGTCAATTTGCTAATGGTTCGAGTACTTTGGATAATGCAAAATTATCAATTACAACTGGTGCAATTGATAATTTAGGTGGACTAAAACCATCTGTTGGTGCAGGGCAAGTTGTAGAATTACATGGTGATCCGAAAGATGAAAAAGTTATTTTTGCTGCAAATGCTGGAGAAGGTAATGGTAGCTCGTCTTTAGCGCTTGATCGTTTTGATTTAGATGTAGCGGCAGGAGTGGAGAAAATTAAAGGTAGTTATACAGCTCAACTAACTTGGACTGTAACTGACACACCGATGAAATAGTTTCTTAAAAAAACAAGTATAGGAACGTTCCTATACTTGTTTTTTGAAAGGGGGAAGTTATGCTAAATAAAAATAAAGTTATTAAATCTCTATTTTTTAGCATATTAATTTGTTTAATTTTTGTGGTGGATTTTTATAGTGCTTATGCTGATAGTGAACAATCATTTGCTGATTTTACAGTGGATGCTAAGTTGCCAGATAATCAATTTTCAAAGGATGTTACATATTTTGATGTCAAAGTAGATCCTGGTCAAAAGCAACAACTTGAAGTTGTTTTAAAGAATAACTCATCGAAAGAAATAGAAATCATTCCATCTTTTAATAGAGCACAGACAAACCGTTCTGGTGTTGTTACGTATTCAACTAAAAGTAATGATGAAGGTGCAGGCCTAAAATATAACATCGAAGATATCGTGAAAATCAGCGATAAGAAAATAGTACTAAAAGCAAATGAAGAATATACACTAAAATTGCAGATAGACATGCCAGATGGACCATTTGATGGAATTTTAGCAGGGGGACTTTATCTTCTAAATAACAGTAGTGGGGAATCGGAAGGTAATATTAAAAATTACTTTGCTAGAGAAATTGGCGTTATTTTAAGAGAACAAGAGAGCAGTAAGGATATACTGGGGGATATAGAATTAATAAATGTTAGTAGTGGGCAAGAAGCAAGTAGAAATGCTATCAGTGTACTTTTAGAGAACTCTCAACCAGCGTATTTAAATGGGTTTAGTCTTAAAGGAACCATCACCAAAAAAGGTGAAACTGATCCAACTATAAACATTGACAGAGAAAGTTTATCTATGGCTCCGAACAGCATATTTGATCTATCTACTTCACTAAATGGAAAACCCTATGTAGCAGGTACGTATATTTTTAAAGCTCAAGCTAAAAAAGATGATAGAGTATGGGACTTGGAGAAAGAATTTGAAATCACTGCGAAAGAAGCAAAAAAATATAACAAAGTTGATGTAAGTATCGATAAAACAAGTATTTTTGATAATAAGCTAGTTGTAGCGATGATGATCGTACTTATGCTCTTAGTTTTTGTTATTGTAATTTTAATCATACGAATGATTTTAAATAAGAAAAAAGAGAAGAAGAGAAAATACAATTTAAATAAAAAGAGAAAAAAACGGAAAAACTCAAATAGAAAAAAGTAGATAAACGATGAATGAAAAAAATATAAAATTTTTGATTTTTAGTAAAATAAACAATTTACAATGTATGTTATATATGCTAGCATGTACATGGAAAATATTTATTTTTCAAAAAAGGAGAAAGAGGTATTAAATAGAATGAAAAGCAATTTAAAAAAGGGTCTTTTTGCAATTAGCTGCACATTATTGGTAGGATGTGTATCAACTTTAAGCAATTATGACACAGCGTTAGCTGAATCTAATGAAACAAATTTAAGAGTAAGTGGTAAGCTAATTAATGGCTCATTTACTGAGTACTATCAAAGATCAGGAGCAAGTTTAGTTTCAGTAGGAAGCCAGTATGAGAGAGGGAATTTAGACTTTGAATCTTCTAATAAAGTAGCTCCTTACCCAGGACTAGACATGACGAAACCATTCCAAGTTCATAAAACAGGTTATATACAAGCACCTGGCACGGGTAATTATCGTTTTTTTGTGCAGACTGCTAATGGTGGTCAGGTATATGTAAATGATGAATTAGTTGCAGCGGGTAAGCTTATTAGATTCCAAAAAGGAGATATCATTAAAGTAAAAGTTGTGAGTAATTTTGCTGGTACGCCAAGCGCATCTGCGGGAACAATTTCACTATATTCAACCCTGTATTGGTCCACTCCAGCATCACTAAGTGCTGGTGGCTCACAAGCAAATCAGCAAGTGCCTAAAGAAATAGTTTATACGACTCCTGACATGCAAGGTGTTGATACTGAATTTGATGAAACTTTAGTACACGGTGTATATGCTGAGTACGAAACTCGATCAAAAACTGTCTTGAATGCATATGATCTGTTTGCTAGCCAATATGAAGATAGCACTCTTGATTTCAGTTGTTTGGCAGGAAAGCAACCATATCCAGAATTGAATCCAGTACAAGGTTTCCGTGTTAAGAAAACTGCTTATGTAAAAATTGAAGAAAGTGGAACGTATCGCTTCAATACATCTAATAATGCAAAATTATATGTTAACGACGTTTTAATTCAAAATAATAGTACTGCAATGTATTTTAATGAAGGACAAGTCGTAAAAATGAAAGTAATATCTAACGGTTACGGAGGTACAACTGGTACAAGATACTTTTACGATGTATATTGGATGACACCTGACAGCATGTATAAATATGTTTCAATTCCTAAAGACAGATTATATACAACCGTTGATCTAAATGGAGTTCCATTAACTTAATAAACTACTGACTATCATTCAGTAAAAAATATCTTGGAGGTTTCATACAGTCGTAGTATCTCCAAGATATTTTTGTAATAATTTACGTAATGTAATAACTTTAAAATTTTAGAATGATGAAAGTAGTAGAGAACTGGAATAGATATGAAAAATTGGTTTAATTACTGCTTAACTATTCTAGTTTTGTGGGAGAATAGGAAATTAATCAGAAAAGTTTTTAAAATTTAGATTGATTGTTTTTGTTCTTTTGTGTGATCAAAATTAAAATGTAAATCAAGATAATTTTAGAAATTTAAATTTCAAAGAAAAATAATAAATTTAAATGTAAAATGAAAACTTAAAAAAGGTGATAAAATGAAAAAATTCAAAATAATCAATATATATATGACTATATGCATTGTTTTAGCTGCTTTTATTCCCAATATATCAGTTCTAGCGATAACACAAGCTGATGGAACTGGAACTAGTTCAATTACTTCGGTCCTTTATGAAGACTTTAATATGAACACCATACATGACCAAGATGATCCGCCTATGGTTGGGGTAAATGTTACATTACTCGATTCAGCTAAAGAAAAGATTAGGAACATTGAAACAGATGCTGATGGAAGATATAGGTTTGATAATCTATCAGCTGGAAAGTACTATCTAAAAATTGACACTCCTGAAAGATATACAACTTTTAATGAGGGAACTGTTAGATTTATTGATGGTTTATCCAGTGAAATTATCATAAAAGATGGTGAAGTTTTCACTGATGCTTGGATTAGTTATGTAACAACGGATGTATCAGTCAATGGATATGTGTTTAATGATCAAAATAAAGATGGAAAAAAAGATTCAGGTGAACTTGGAATTGAAGGAATTGAAATGGGATTATATTTGAAAGGGACAACTAATCCAATTCAAATAGTAAAAACAGAAGCTAATGGGAAATACTCACTAAAAAAAATTCCTTCAAGTGAAACCTATGAAGTAAAAGTACTATCTGTTCCACCTAAATATCAAATTATTAAAAATACGAATTTTGATGAAAACGGTAAAAGTAATCCACTAGAATTGAAGCCATTTCAGTCTCGTAACAATATAAATTTAGCTCTTTCCGAAGAAATCGACGTATCAGACATAATAGTAGAACCAACCGAATTAAATCAAGTAGTAGGTGACACTGGAACCTTAAAAGTAACATTAATCCCAGAAGATGCCACTGATCAGACAATAACCTATGAAAGCAAAGATTCAACAATTATAACCGTAGATGAAAATGGTAAATGGGAAGCTAAAGGAGTGGGCACGACTGAAATTACTGTTAAATCAGGTAATATATCTAAAACAGTAAAAGTAATAGTAAAAGCAAACGAAGTGCCAGTAGATGGTTTGACTGTAGAACCGAAAGAGTTAAATCAAGTAATAGGGGATACAGGTAAATTAAAAGTAACGATTACTCCAGATAATGCCACAGATAAAACGGTTACCTTTGAAAGTGCTGATCCAAAAATTATAACGGTTGATGCCAATGGTAATTGGACGGCTTTAGCTGAAGGAACAACAGAAATAACTGTTAAATCAGCGAATGGTAAATCTGATACCGTAAAAGTAACAGTAAAAACAAAAGACGTTCCAGTTGATGGCTTAATAGTAGAACCAACAGAACTAAATCAATATGTAGGCGATACAGGTCAACTAAAGGTAACACTTACACCAGAAAATGCTACAGATAAAACAGTCACGTATGACAGTCAAAATGAATCAATTATAACTGTAAACTCAGATGGTAAATGGGAAGCCAAAGGAGTAGGCACAACCGTTATTACTGTTAAATCGGGCAATATATCTAAAACAGTAAAAGTAACAGTAAAAGCAAAAGATGTGCCGTTAGAAAGCATTACGGTAGAACCCAAAGAATTGAATCAAGTAGTAGGAGATAAAGGGACGCTAAAAGTGATTTATACCCCAAGTAATACAACTAATAAAGAAGTGACCTTCACAAGTGTCGAACCAGCAATTATCACAGTAGATGCTAATGGAAATTGGGAAGCGAGAAAAGCTGGAACAACCAAGATTTTGGTGATGGCCGGAACAAAAATGGAATGGGTAGAAGTAACAGTTAGTGAAAAAGATATCCCATTGGAAAGTATTACAGTTGAACCAAAAACGTTAAATCAAGTAGTGGGAGACAAGGGCACACTAAAAGTGATCTATACGCCAAGTAATACAACCAACAAAGAAGTGACCTTCACAAGTGTTGATCCAACAGTTATCACAGTAGATGCTAACGGAAATTGGGAAGCGAAAAAAGTTGGAACAACCAAAATTTTGGTGATGGCAGGCACGAAAATGGAATGGGTAGAAGTAACAGTTAGTGAAAAAGATATTCCATTGGAAAGCATCACAGTTGAACCGAAAGTACTGAATCAAGTAGTAGGAGATAAAGGGACACTAAAAGTGATTTATACCCCAAGTAATACAACCAATAAAGAAGTGACCTTCACAAGTGTCGACCCAACAGTTATCACAGTGGATGCTAACGGAAATTGGGAAGCGAAAAAAGCTGGAACAACTAAAATTTTGGTGATGGCAGGCACAAAAATGGAATGGGTGGAAGTAACAGTTAGCGAAAAAGACATTCCATTGGAAAGTATCACAGTAGAACCAAAAAGATTGGATCAAGTAGTAGGAGATAAAGGGACGTTAAAAGTTATCTTCACTCCAAGCAATACAACCAATAAAGAAGTGACCTACACAAGTATTGATCCATCAATTATTACCGTAGATGCTAACGGAAATTGGGAAGCGAAAAAAGTTGGAACAACCAAAATATTGGTGATGGCCGGAACAAAAATGGAATGGGTAGAAGTAACAGTTAGCGAAAAAGACATTCCATTGGAAAGCATCACAGTCGAACCCAAAGAATTGAATCAAGTAGTAGGAGATAAAGGCACGTTAAAAGTTATCTACACTCCAAGCAATGCGACAAATAAAGAAGTAACCTACACAAGTGTTGATCCATCAATTATTACCGTAGACGCTAACGGAAATTGGGAAGCGAAAAAAGTTGGAACAACTAAAATTCTGGTGATGGCAGGCACGAAAATGGAATGGGTAGAAGTAACAGTTAGTGAAAAAGATATTCCAGTAGAAACTATCACAGTTGAGCCTAGATCATTAGACCAGTATGTAGGAGATACAGGCACCTTAAAAGTAACAATTACACCAGATAATGCTACGGATAAAAATGTTACATTTACGAGCAATGATCCAGCGATTATGACGGTAGATGCCAATGGCAACTGGGAAGCGAAAAAAGTCGGAACAACAGTGATTATAGTTAAAGGTTCAAATGGTAAAACAACGCCCGTGCAAGTAACAGTTAGGGAAAAAAATATTCCATTGGAAAGCATCACAGTCGAAACAGAGAGATTGGATCAACTAGTAGGAGACAAAGGCACGTTAAAAGTTATATTTAACCCAAGCAATGCGACAAATAAAGAAGTAACTTTCACAAGTGTTGATCCATCAATTATTACCGTAGATGCTAACGGAAATTGGGAAGCGAAAAAAGCTGGAGCAACTAGAATTCTCGTATTGGCAAACGAAGGCAAAATGGTGTGGGTAGAAGTAACAGTTAGTGATAAAGATATTCCAGTAGAAAGTATTACAGTCGAACCAGAAAGATTGGATCAACTAGTAGGAGATACTGGAGTCTTAAAAGTAACGATTACACCGAATAATGCTACAAATAAAAATGTATTATTTACAAGTAATAATTTATCAATTATCACAGTAGACGCTAATGGAAACTGGGAAGCCAAAGCTGTAGGTGAAACTAGTATTACAGTAAGAAGCTCTAACGGAAAAGTATTTGTTGTACCAGTTACTGTCAATAAAAAAATCTCACAAGGTGTTTCAGTATCCTACTATGATTATCCAAAATTCCTAGGAATGTTTGAGTTAAAAGGTACGGGAACTGCTACAAACTTTGATGATAATTATGGTAAGACAGAGCCTTATCCTGGTCTTGGTACAGATAATTATAAAGTTACAAAAGTTGGTTATGTTAAAATAACAGAAACTGGACTGTATAAGTTTTCTATAGCAGTAGACGATAATGCGACTGTTTATATCGATGATGAACAATTCTTAAAACGTGATACTGTTGTTGGAGGATCATTGTCTAATACTCGCTATTTAAAAGCAGGCCAAACAATTAAAATTAAAACAGAACATTACCATAAAATATCTGCTAATTCTTATTTCCAATTAAGATGGTGGAAACCAAGTAATCCGTATTCTCCATTACCAATTCCTGACTCTGAAATTATGATGGAAAACTAAACGGGAAAATTTAAGATTTTAGCAACAACAAAAACGTTTTGTGTTCAATTAATTGAGCACAAAGCGTTTTTGAATATAGTGATTTACGAAAACTAGTTAACATTCAGCAATTTCGCTACATTTTTCAAGAATATCTGTCATTTTATTCAAAGTATTGGTAAAATAGATATATAATCAGGAAAAGGTTCAGTTTTAATAAAGTGAGTAAGTAATGGAAAATGAGAGGGTGTGAGACAGTGATTCAGGGAATTCCAATTGAAACAATTTATCTTTATATTTTAATAGTGTGCGCAGCGCTGGCTTTTTTGCTAGTGATTTTTGGAGATATCTTTGATTTTGATGGACCAATAGACCCAATGCTGGTGATTCCATGGTTGGCCTTTACTTCATTATTCGGGTATTTAGGCGAGCAGCTACTTGATTGGAGCCATTTGGTTTTGTTTTTTGTTAGCGCTACAATTGCTTCGGTGCTGGTGTTTTTCTTGAATTTTTATGTATTAATGCCGATGAAGAATGCTGAGTCTACAATTTCTATTTCTGAAAAAGATATGGAAGGGAATACTGCGACTGTAGTAACACCAATTCCGGTAAGTGGTATGGGTGAGATTCAATTTAAGAGTGTTACAGGATCAATCAGTCGACCTGCCGCTTTCTATGCTCCGCAAGAGCAATCGATCGATCGTGGGGAGCAAGTACTGATTATCGAAGTCAAAGATCGAGTATGTTATGTAGTTCCTTATAAAGGAAGTTTACAATTATAAAAAGAGGGAGAGAAAAAAATGGGATTTGGAATTTTGGGACCAATTGTACTGGTTGTTTTTATTTTGTTAATGATGCTGATTGTTTTTATTTCAAAGTATCAAACAGCGAAACCAGACGAGGCGTTAATTATTAGTGGGAGTTACTTAGGTAATAAAAATGTGCATGCAGATGAACGGGGCAATAAAATCAAAATCGTTCGTGGTGGCGGTGCTTTTGTATTACCAGTGTTTCAGCGCTCAAACCGAATCAGTTTACTATCAAGTAAACTTGACGTATCAACACCTGAGGTTTATACAGAACAAGGGGTTCCAGTTATGTGTGATGGAACGTCAATTATCAAAATTGGGTCTTCTGTAGAAGAGATTGCGACTGCAGCGGAACAATTCTTAGGGAAAACTCGTGAAGAACTTGAAAATGAAGCACGTGAAGTTTTGGAAGGACATTTACGTTCAATTTTAGGTTCAATGACTGTGGAAGAAATCTATCAAAATCGTGATAAATTCAGCCAAAGTGTGCAAGAAGTTGCCAGTGTTGACTTAGCTAAAATGGGTCTGATTATTGTATCGTTCACCATCAAAGAAGTTCGCGATAAAAACGGCTACCTTGATTCATTAGGTAAACCAAGAATCGCTCAAGTAAAACGTGATGCAGATATTGCTGAAGCGGAAGCATGGAAAGAAACACGTATTAAAAAAGCGGAAGCGGAAAAAGAATCGCAGCAAGCTGAATTACAACGTCAAACCGAAATTGCAGAAGCGTCGAAAGAGAAAGAACTAAAATTGGCTACGTACAAAGAAGCACAAGATATTGCTAAAGCAAAAGCGGATCAGGCCTATAATTTGGAAAGTGCTAGAGCGCAACAAGAAGTTGTTGCTCAAGAAATGGAAGTTAAAGTTATTGAGCGTCAAAAACAAATTGAATTAGAAGAAAAAGAAATTGTTCGTCGTGAAAAACAATACGATTCTGAAGTGAAGAAAAAAGCGGATGCGGATCGTTACGCGAAAGAACAAGAAGCTTTAGCGCAAAAAGCACGTGAAGTTGCCGAAGCTGAAGCTGAACGTTTCCGTGTAGAAGCATTAGCCGAAGCTGAAGCCAGTCAAACTCGTTTAGCCGGTCAAGCTGAAGCTGAATCAATTTTAGCTCGCGGTGCTGCTGAAGCCGAAGCTAAACAAAAAATTGCGGATGCTTTTAAAGAGTATGGCGAAGCTGCTGTTTTAAGTATGGTTATGGAAATGTTGCCGCAATTGATGAAAGAAGCAGCACAACCACTCGGCAACATTGATAAAATCTCTGTTGTTGACACAGGTGGCGGTGGGGAAAATGCGGGAGCAAACCGTATTACTAATTATGCGACAAACTTGTTAGCTGGCACACAAGAAACATTAAAAGAAACAACAGGTTTAGATGTGAAAGAATTGATTGAAAGCTTCTCAAAAAAAGGAACCCACAGTAATGTGAATTTCTATGGTGACGACGAGAAGAAAGATAACGAATAGAAAAAGATGGAAAAGACCATTTCGGCTCTTTTCCATCTTTTTAGTTAATCTACTTTTTTATTTTCCTGTGCTCTTTTTTGCTGAATTTTAAGTCGCAGAGCTTGTAATTCTTTTTCCTTCTTATCTAATTCAGCTAAATCTTCATCAATGGCGCGTTCCTCTTCTTGTGGTTTAGGCCTAAAGAAAAAATTTAAACCTATACCGATAAACGTCCCGATAAATGTATCAATTACTCTAGACAGGGCAAAGGAAAAAGATTCTCCCTGAGGAACACTCAAAGCGATTAATAGTAATGTGGCGATTGCTGAGATGATACCTGAATTATTATTCATACCATCAGACAATACAATGACAATAATTACTAATAATGGCATTAAAAACAACTCTACAAGAAAATCGTTTGAGAAAAGATCTTTCGTTAATATGTAGACAATGGCTAAACCACCACCCAAAGTATTACCAAGTATTCTGGATTTACCGAAAGAAACACTAGTTGTCAAGTCCTGACGTAATGAAAATACTGCCGCCAAAGCCGCAATCATCGGTGCACCGCGGTCAAGTACTTTAAATAAAACAATACACAGCATGACAGCTAAAGCTGTTTTTAAAGTGCGCATACCTAAACGAAATGGACCGATTTCCATAAATTTCCTCTCCTATAATCAACATTTAATGGTTTTTCTATTTAATCATAACCGAAATAGAGGTAAAATTACTAGTATTAAAGTAAAAGATTGATTTTTTTTAAGGAGTGACCGAATGAAAATAGGTTTGAGAACGATTAAAACAGCAGTTAGTGCAACATTATCGATGATTGTTGCAGAGAGTTTAGGGTTGCTTTATCCAGCTTCTGCTGGAATTATTTCAGTATTAAGTGTAACCAATACAAAAAAAACATCATTACTTACAGGTTTCTATCGGTTGCTTTCATTAGCACTGGCAACGGTGATAGCTTTTATTTGTTTTTCAATTTTAGGTTTTAATCCGTGGGCATTTGGTGTATTTTTACTTTTATTTATTCCAAGTGCAGTTTATTTTAAATTGTCTGACGGGATTGTCGTAAGTTCTGTTTTGGTCACGCAATACTTAATCGAGCACAATATGTCTTGGACAATTATTGGCAATGAATTTTTATTAATGACTATTGGTGTTGGTTTCGCGTTGCTACTGAACTTGTATATGCCGGATACTGAGAAGCGTTTAAAAGAAGATCAAGAAGTTATCGAAACAATGTTTAGGCAAGTTTTGAATGAGATGGCTGAATATCTGAATCAATATGGAAAAGAACGAAATTTATTTGAGAAATGTGATGATTTAAAAACGTTTATCCGGACTGGCGAAAATTGGGCAAAAAATCATGCTGAGAACCAATTATTATCATCAAACGATTACTATTTAAATTATTTTGCGATGCGCCGAATGCAAAGCAATAGTTTGAAAGATATGCTGAGGCTGCTAGAAAAAATTACAATTGAACCAGAACAGGTAGAAAATCTTCAAAAATTATTGCAACATACGGCGGAAACTTTTGCTGAAAATAATGATGGTGAAGACATATTAGCAAGAATTGCTCAAGTTTATGAAGCGTATCGGGGAAAAGAGTTACCGAAAACTAGAGAAGAATTCGAAAATCGTGCAAAACTTTTTCAGTTGCTGCAAGTTTTTCAGTTATTTATAGAGATCAAAGCAGAGTTTGTTAGACATCAAAGTGAAGGGAATCATTAATATGTTTGAAGAATTTTTGGTAGAATTTGAGCTTACAGGAAATTTAGAAGAAAATATTAAAAACTTTTTTGGGAAAGAATTTGAATCTGTAGCCAAACATTCATGTGAAGTTGCTGCTTGCGCAAAAATCTTAGCAGAGCGTTTTAATCAAGAACCAAAAGCTGCTGAATATGGTGGATTGTTGCATGATATTAGTGCTGTTATTCCAAATAATCAACGAATTGCTGTGGCAGAAGCTTGGGGTATTCCAATAATTGAAGCAGAACGTAAGTTACCAATGATCGTGCATCAAAAACTATCCAGACATATAGCTAATGAAATATTTAAGGTAAATGATGAATCAATTCTCTCCGCAATAGAATGTCATACTACTCTAAAATCAAAGCCGACAAAAATGGATCAGATTGTTTTTATCGCGGATAAGATCAAATGGGATCAAAAAGGGGAACCACCTTATTTAGAAGAGTTATTAAGTGCACTAGATAATTCATTAGAAGAAGCTTCCCTTGTTTATTTGAATTATTTATTAAATAGTCACCCCCAAGTTATTCATCCTTGGGCTCTGGAAGCTCAAACGGAGTTAAGCAAGAGGATATCCTTATAATAAAAAGTATAAAATGAGTCTAAATTGTAAAGTAATTATTAAAGTTTAGTTACGGAATCCAAAATACCTAGTATTTATAAAATCAAGGTGCTATACTTTCATCAAGTAAAAAAGACTTACACTTAATACAAGTAGAGAGTTTTTTGAGTTTTTAAATATGTCAAGCTAGCGAAATGGTTCAATCTATATAAGTCGATTTGAACCTAGCTGAAAGCTTCTCTAAAAAGGTGGAACCAGAATTAATGACTGAAAAATGGCGTGAAGATCAAGAATATATGTCTTATGTAGAAGATTTATTAGCAACTGAAGAAGTGCAACGCTTGGCTAACTACACGCAGCATGTTCATTCAACTCGTTTAGATCATTCGATTAGTGTTTCTTATCATAGTTATAAATTAGCCAAAAAGTGGAAGGGCGATGCCAGAGCAACTGCTCGAGCAGGTCTTTTACATGATTTATTCTACTATGATTGGCGGACAACTAAATTCGATGAAGGATCACATGCGTATATGCATCCGAGAATTGCCGTGAAAAATGCAGAAAAATTAACAGAACTTTCCGACTTAGAACGTGATATCATTATTAAACATATGTGGGGTGCAACGATTGCTCCGCCGAAATATAAAGAAAGCTACATTGTAACTATGGTAGATAAGTATTGTGCTGTTAAAGAAGCATCTGAACCTATGACTACTAGTGTAAAAGCAAAATGGCGCCAGTATTTTGGTAAAAAACAATCTGTATAGTAAAACGACCGATTTTCAGTTGAGAATCGGTCGTTTTTTTGTTAAATATTCGTTTCCATTACTTGTTCCTGTTCTAATTTTTTGAGACGTTTGATTGCTTTGAAATATGAAGCAAGTAACACCATGACCGATCCGGCCCAAGCCAATGGCGAAGCTAAAGCGGCTCCAACAAACCCTAATGAGGCGGTTAAAATAATCGCAGCAAATGAGCGCATAAGTAATTCCATAATACCGGCTAAAGTAGGAATAACACTTTGCCCCAGCCCTTGTAATGTATAGCGGATAATAAATAGAATAGCTAAAAGCCAGTACATGCTACCGTTTACATTGAAATAAATTTGCGAAAGCTTAAGTACTTCTGTTTCCTGACCACTAATGAAAAGTGTGACCAGACTTTGACCAAAAAAGATCACGATGGCGCCTGCTAAAAAGCTAAAAGCGATACTCATAGTCAAGCATTGATTAACACCTTGTAAAATGCGCTTATATTTTTTTGCACCATAATTTTGCGCGGTAAAAGTTGCCATGGCAATCCCGAAAGACATCATGGGTTGTGTTGCAAACTGTTCAATTTTTCCCGATGCAGCTTGAGCAGCAACCACGTCTGTTCCTAAACTGTTTAAAGCAGACTGCAAGACAATCGCACCAATCGCAATAATCGAAGATTGAAAAGCCATCGGCAAAGCAATTAGTAAGTGATCTTGAAGTTCTTGTTTATCAATAAAAAAATCTTTTTTTCGTAGTTGAAGTTGGGGGATTTTTCTTTTTATATAAATGACACATAAAACACTTGAGACAATTTGTGCTGTAACGGTTGCAATCCCTGCCCCTGCGACCCCCATATGAAAGTTAATAATCAAAATCAAATCCAGTACAACGTTGATGATACTAGCAATAATTAAAAATAAAAGTGGTGTTCTGCTATCCCCTAGAGCTCGAATGATATTGGAAAGTAAATTAAAAGCCATAGCCGCAAATATTCCAATAAAGATAATTGATATAAAGATTTGGGCATCATCAATAATTTCTTTTGGTGTTTGCATGAGTATAAGCATTGGTCGGACGAAAATTAAACTTAAGGCAGTTAAAACAATCGTGACAATAGCACTAATAATAATACCCGTCGCAAAACTTTTTTTTACCCCGCGAAAATCCTGACCACCAAAACGTTGTGACGTTAAAATAGACAAACCAGCTGTCAAACCTTGAGCAAATCCAATGATTAAAAAAGTAATACTTCCTGTAGAACCGACAGCAGCTAAAGCATCTTTTCCTAATGTTTGTCCGACGATTATCATGTCAGCCATATTATAGAACTGCTGGAAGAGATTACCGATTAATAATGGAATTGTAAAGAAAAAAATCAGTTTTGCGGGATTTCCTTGTGTCAATTCTTTCAATAAAATACATCCTCTCTGTTCCTTCAATTGAGATTAGTAACGTTGATAGTGTAATAATGAATTAAAATTTCCTCCTCATACTAGCATAAACATCTTGATTTACAAGAGGGTTTGGATGTTTTGTTGAAATTTGTATAAAATGACGAAAAGCTTCGTCACTTTTTTATAGAAATATTGTAGCTATGCTTTAAAAGGTTTCAAACCAAATGATAAGAAACTTGCACTTTAGCTAAACAAATGCTATATTTTCAATAGTAAACAAGGTCAGGGCGATGGTGTTCGCCGTTAACTATTTATTTGAAAAAATAGATTAATGACACCTACTCAACAGGATGTTTCTGTCCAGTGGGTAGGTGTTTTGTTTTTGTGTAAGTTGTGATGATAAATTGGGAGGCTATTTCGTATGAAAAAAGAATTGATGGGACCATTAAAAATAGGAGCTTATATGCTGAAATGGCTATTATTATCAGCTTTAATCGGTCTGTTTATGGGTGCGTTGTCCACATTTTTTCTTGCTAGCTTAAACGCAGTTACAAATTTTAGAAGTGAGCATCTATGGATTGTTTTACTGCTACCTTTTAGCGGCGCATTTTTTGCTTTCTTATATAAACGATATGGTGGAAATTCTATCTATGGAAATAATCTTGTGATAAATAAAGCTAACGGGGGAGAAGATAATATACCCTTGCGACTTGTTCCCTTAACCCTTTTTAGTACAATCGCATCTCATTTGTTTGGCGCCTCTGTAGGACGTGAAGGAACAGCGGTACAGATGGGTGGAGCTGTAACGAATGAGATTGGGCGTATTTTTCGTTTAAACAAAGTTGAACGGGAAATTGTGATTATTTGTGGGATTAGTGCCGGATTCAGTTCAGTTTTTGGAACACCATTAGCAGGTACGATTTTTGGTTTGGAAGTTCTAGTCATTGGACGTATACGTTCAGAAGCTTTATTTCCTAGCTTTTTTTCAGCATTTTTTGCTAATATGGTCGCTATAAAACTTGGGATTAGTCATGCTCATTATTCAATGGGGACAATCCCGGAATGGTCAGTAATTTTGTTCCTAAAGTTATTTATCGCAGCGGTGTGCTTTGGTATTATTGGTTGGTTATTTAGTCGTTCATTAGTGTACGTCAAAAAAATATATACGAATTGGATTAATGATCCTATCTTAAGAAATTTTGTTGGTGGCTGTGTTATAGTTGCGGCTGCAGGATTATTAAGAAGTCAGCGGTATTTGGGCATAAGTCTCCACTTGTTGGAAGATGCATTTGCAGGGACGAATTATTTATTTGATTTTCTTGGGAAATTATTATTTACTGTTTTATCTTTAGGTGCCGGATTTCAAGGCGGAGAAGTGACACCTTTATTTGAAATTGGTGCAACATTAGGCAGCAGCTTGGCGTTACTTCTTCATGTTTCAATTCCTTTTTTAGCTGGTTTAGGGTTTATTGGTGTGTTTTCAGGTGCGACGAATACGCCAATTGCTTGTTTTATTATGGGAATTGAGTTATTTGGTGGTGAAGCAGCCTTGTTTTTCTTTATGGTCTGTTTGATAAGTTTTATGTGTTCTGGAAATTCAGGGATCTATTCAGCGCAAAAAGTTGAAGTTGAAAAAGGGATTTTATTTTTACCAGTCTGGATGAACCGCAAAGGAAGGCAAGATGGTCTGGATTAGGATTAATTTTTGTTACAATAGAATAAAGGAGTGGCGTCATGAAAGATTATCAATATCCATTGGACCTTGATTGGACAACTGATGAAATGGTCGTTGTTACAAATATGTGGACAGCAGTCGAAAAAGTTTATGAAACAGGTCTGGAAACAACTACGTTTTTAAACATATACAAACAGTTTAAAGAGGTCGTTAAAAGTATAGGAGAAGAAAAACGTTTGGGAAATGAATTTGAACGAGTATCTGGATATTCTCTGTATCGTGCTGTGCAACAGGCAAAAAAACAAGAAACGGGCAAATTAAAGATGGGGAGCTGATTAGATGACATGTGAACAAAAAGTAGATCAAGTTAAAGCGTGGATATATGAGGCAGCAGACAATATTCGTGAAAATCTTCATCAAGATTTTACCGTTTCTCAAAAAACAGGGCGTACCGATTTGGTGACCAATATTGATGAAGAAACGCAAGCTTTTTTTATTAATAAAATCAAAGAAACCTACCCTGATGATAAAATTTTAGCTGAGGAAAAGGAATATTGTACGATTGATTCTTTAAAAGGAAATGTTTGGATTATAGACCCAATTGATGGAACGATGAATTTTATACTGGAGAAAGAAAATTTTTGTATTATGATTGCTTTATTTAAAGATGGTATTGGACAGTTAGGTTTTATCTATGATGTAATCAAAGAAGAGCTATACTGGGGCGGGAAAAATCTGGGTGTGTTTATGAATGAACTAAAGCTATCCCAGCCTAAAAATGCCTCATTATCTGAGGGCTTGCTGGGAATGAATGCTTATATGTATGGAGAAAATATTTATTCAGCTGGTGATATTGGACGCGCTAGTATGGGGATTCGAGTTAGTGGGTGTGCGGGATTAGAATTAATCGCAATGCTAAAAGGAACACACATCGGTTATGTTTCTAATTTGAGTCCGTGGGATTACGCTGCAGGTCTTGTTCTAATTGAAGAATTTGGTTTTAAGTATGGTAACATCGAAGATAAAAGTCTAGCATTTTCTAAACGAGAATATTTTTTAGCAGCTACGCCAAAAGCATATACTGAAATTCAAGAAAAATTTATTCAAAATTCTTTTGAGTTTGAATGAGATTAATAAAACTAAGCTTGCTTTTTTGGAGAATAATTCACCTGTTTTTCTGAAAAGTAAAATAAAATATGAAATTTTCATGATTTTTACATGCTTTAGACTATATTTCGTGAAAAATATTTGCTATAATAAACAGTCGGATTTAATGAACAAGTGACGTAAGGCATAAGGATAAGGAGCAATTACATTGAAATACAGAGAAGATATTCGTAACGTGGCAATCATTGCCCACGTTGACCATGGTAAAACAACATTAGTAGATGAGTTATTAAAACAATCACAAACTTTAGATGGACATACACAATTGCAAGAACGTGCGATGGATTCAAACGCGATTGAAAGTGAACGCGGCATTACGATCTTAGCTAAAAATACAGCAGTTGAGTACAATGGCACTCGTATCAATATTTTGGATACACCTGGACACGCGGACTTCGGTGGTGAAGTTGAACGTATCATGAAAATGGTTGATGGTGTAGTTTTGGTTGTTGATGCCTATGAAGGAACAATGCCACAAACACGTTTCGTATTGAAAAAAGCGTTGGAACAAAAAGTAACACCAATCGTTGTTGTAAATAAAATTGACAAACCGTCTGCACGCCCAGAACACGTTGTGGATGAAGTCTTAGAATTATTTATCGAATTAGGTGCCGATGACGATCAATTGGATTTCCCTGTTGTTTATGCATCAGCTTTAAACGGAACATCAAGTGATTCTGATAATCCAGAAGATCAAGAACCAACGATGGCACCAATTTTTGATCAAATTATCGAACATGTACCAGCACCAGTTGATAATTCTGATGAACCTTTACAATTTCAAGTATCATTATTAGATTATAATGATTACGTTGGACGTATTGGTATTGGTCGTGTTTTCCGCGGAACGATGAAAGTTGGAGATCAAGTTGCTTTAATGAAATTAGATGGCAGTGTGAAAAACTTCCGAGTGACTAAAATCTTTGGTTTCTTTGGTTTACAACGTGTTGAAATCACTGAAGCTAAAGCCGGCGATTTAATTGCCGTTTCTGGTATGGAAGATATCTTTGTCGGTGAAACAGTTGCTGATGTCAACCACCAAGAAGCATTACCAATTTTACACATTGATGAGCCAACACTACAAATGACATTCTTAGTTAATAATTCGCCATTTGCAGGTCGTGAAGGTAAATTCGTGACAGCTCGTAAAATCGAAGAACGTTTGATGGCTGAATTACAAACCGACGTATCATTACGTGTAGAGCCAATTGCTCCTGATGCATGGACTGTTTCAGGTCGTGGAGAACTACATTTATCTATCTTGATTGAAAACATGCGTCGTGAAGGATATGAATTGCAAGTTTCTCGTCCAGAAGTTATCGAACGTGAAATTGAAGGTGTGAAATGTGAGCCGTTTGAACGTGTTCAAATTGATACACCAGAAGAATATATGGGTAGCGTGATTGAATCTTTAAGCTTACGTAAAGGTGAAATGCAAGACATGATTCATACTGGAAATGGTCAAATTCGTTTGATTTTCTTAGCACCTGCTCGTGGTTTAATCGGATATACAACTGAGTTCTTATCAATGACTCGTGGCTACGGAATCATGCACCATACTTTCGATCAGTATTTACCAATGATTCAAGGAACAATTGGCGGACGTCATCAAGGCGCTCTTGTTTCAATTGATACTGGTAAAGCAACAACCTATAGTATTATGAGTATCGAAGAACGCGGAACAGTTTTTGTTGAACCTACAACAGAAGTTTACGAAGGTATGATTATCGGTGAAAACAACCGTGATAATGACTTAACAGTAAACATCACAAAAGCTAAACAAATGACTAACGTGCGTTCTGCAACAAAAGACCAAACGTCAGTAATCAAAAAACCGAAAAAATTAACATTAGAAGAATCATTAGAATTCTTGAACGAAGATGAATATTGTGAAGTAACTCCTGAAAGCATCCGTTTAAGAAAACAAATTCTTAATAAAAATGAACGTGAAAAAGCAAGTAAAAAAAGTAAAAAAGCCTAATAAATAAAGCGATAAATTTTATTTATTCAGATTTTAGAGAAACCGAGAAAAAAGCATTTAGCTCCGAGAATTAAGAAGGAATTCACGAAAATAGTTTTTTAAATTTTATGTGAATTTCAGCTTATTTCTGAAGGCGTTGCTTTTTCTCGTCGTTTAGTTGAAGTAGTGAGTGGAGCAAAACTGATCTTTAGTTTTGTTCCCTCGCTTTTTTTGTGGATAACTTTTCGTGAATATGTATGGAAAGTGCGTATATTATTTAAAGAAAGCTTGTTCTATCAGTCTTTTAAATTTTTCAGAAGAAGACTAAATGTTTCACAATAAGAAAGGTGTTTCACGATAAGCTAGAATCATCTCTTGAATTGAGGTATGGCAAATGCTAAAATTACAAACAGATACAAAGAACGGAGCGAATGTCATGATTGATACAAAAGGACTGCTGAAAGAAAAATTTGGATATGACGAGTTCCGTCAAGGACAAGAAGAGATCATCAATCATGTTTTAAATAAAGAAAATGTTTTGGGGATTATGCCGACTGGCGGAGGTAAATCGATTTGTTATCAGTTGCCGGCTTTGATACTGGAGAATTTAACATTAGTAATTTCACCTTTAATTTCTTTAATGAAAGACCAAGTTGATGCATTGAATATGATGGGAATCCCTGCAACTTTTATTAACAGTACGATTTCTCAACAAGAAATGAATAAGCGGGTACAAATGGCAGTAAATAGAGAAGTCAAACTGCTATACGTGGCGCCTGAACGGTTAGAATCATTTGATTTTCAGCAATTATTATTACATGTTCCAATTGATTTATTAGCAGTGGATGAAGCGCATTGTATTTCTCAATGGGGGCATGATTTTCGACCAAGTTATTTGCGATTAGCTGAAATTATTGAGCAGTTTCAGCAACAACCGGCAGTAATAGCTTTGACTGCAACGGCAACACCGCAAGTTGCAGAGGATATTATTCAACAATTACATATTCCCACAGATAATCAAATCCAAACTGGGTTTGCGCGAGATAATTTATCATTTCAGGTAATCAAAGATCAAAATCGTGATGTTTTCCTGTTAGAATACTTGAAATTGAATAAAGATCAGTCTGGAATTGTCTACGCAAGTACGAGAAAAGAAGTAGAACGTATTTTCCATTTACTTCAAAGTAAGAAAATAGCTGTTGGAATGTATCATGGCGGGATGAGTGAAAGTGAGAGAAACCGAAATCAGGAGCAATTTTTATTCGATCAACTTCAAGTAATGGTAGCGACGAATGCTTTTGGTATGGGAATTAATAAAAGTAATGTCCGGTTTGTTATTCATGCTCAGATACCTGGAAATATTGAGTCTTACTATCAGGAAGCCGGAAGAGCAGGTCGAGATGGCTTACCAAGTGATGCTATTTTACTTTATGCTGCTCAAGATTTACAAATTCAGCAATTTTTTATCGATCAGTCAGAAATGACCATTGATTACAAGCAGAAAGAATATATGAAATTACGTGAAATGTCTCAATATGCGAATGCTCAAATGTGTTTACAAAAGTTTATTCTCCGTTATTTTGGTGAACAAGGGGCTGAATGTGGACGTTGTTCAAATTGTTTAGACGAACGAGAATTGGTGGATATTACAGTTGATGTACAAAAAGTTTTATCCTGTGTCAAACGTATGGGAGAAAAATTTGGGAAAGGACTTGTTGGAAAAGTTTTGACAGGTTCAAAAGACCAAAAAATTGAACAGTGGCATTTTAATCGCTTACCGACGTATGGTTTAATGAAAGATCGCAGCCAAAAAGAAGTGAATCAGTTGATTGATTATTTAACTGCTGAGCGATATTTAACTCCTTCTGATGGGCAGTTTCCTTTATTGTCAGTTTCATCTACAGGTATCCAAGTACTTTTAGGAAAACAGACTGTTTTTAGGAAAGAGGATCAACGGGTACGTAAAGTGGCAGTGAATGATGAGTTGTTTGAGACATTAAGAGCATTACGAATGGATTTAGCGCAATCAGCTGGAGTTCCTCCGTATTTGATTTTTTCAGATAGCACTCTAAAAGAAATGTGTGAAAAATTGCCCAAGAATTCAATTCAGCTATTGCAGATAAAAGGTGTTGGACAAAATAAATTAGACAAATATGGTGAACAATTTTTAGCTGTTTTGGAAAAGTTTAAGCAGAAGCAAGAGTCATAAAATTAATTAAAATACTGTAATGTGAAATCTAAAAAAACAGTGATTATTTCCATCCAGAAGTTTAACTTTTTAGCTGGGTAATGATTACTGTTTTTTTATACAGAGTCAGAGACATTAATAGCATCTTAAAATGGATTCTGTTACTATTAATAATAGAATTTGCTTGAAAGGAAAATGTTTATGCTGATTCGATTAGAGAACGAACAAGATTTTGCTGCAATCTATTCTTTTACAAAAGAAGCATTTAAAACAGCTAAAGTTAAAGATGGAAATGAACAAGATTTTGTAGAGCGATTAAGGAAAAGTGAAGATTACCTTCCTAGCTTAGCTTTTGTAGCAGAAGAAAATAACGAAATAATAGGTCATGTGATGTTGACGAAAGTTAGGATTAAAGGTGAAAATCAAATTTTTGAAGAACTGATTTTAGCGCCTTTAACAGTTCGCTTAGATCAGCGAAATAAAGGCTTAGGCAGTCAATTGATGAATAAAGCAGAGCAAGCTGCGATAAGTCAGGGATATCAAGCAATTGTTTTAATCGGTGATCCACAATATTATGGACGATTTGGATATACGCGAGCAGAACAATTTGGGATTGTGTCAGATAGCGGAATTCCGTCTGACTACTTATTGATTAAAAAAATTGGTCAAACTGAGTTAGCTAATATAGCAGGAACGGTTTCGATTCCAGAGTGAGATATAACTAAATAGAGGTTTTTATAATTCATATAATAATAGGGGGAGATTGTGATGAAAGAGAGTGCAAAAGCTGGGATTTCTTTTGGCTGTGCGTTGGCACTAGTCATATCGTATGTTAATTGGCATAGTATATTGTGGGCAATTTTTCATGGTATTTTAAGTTGGTTTTATGTCATTTATTACGTTGTTGTTTATGGACTAAACTAAGTAATGTGTCTAGTTAGCTTTATTGTAAATGAATTTTTATCAGAAAAGGAAGAACGGATGAGAGTTTCTTTCATTCAGCTTCTTGAAAAATTAAAAATTTTTTTGAGACTAAGGATTTTCAGAAAATTTCTGTTAATCCTTAGCTGAATTATGCTATAATTACATAATTAAGATGGGAGGTTGAGTCCAAATGGAATCCATTTCAAAAGAGTTTGCAATTCAGTTGTTAAATGAAGATGCTCAAAGAATTATGATGCTTATTCGTAATCAAAAGAATAGCTTATGTATATCCCAGTGTAAAGCTTTTGAAGAAGTTGTTGATACACAAATGTACGGCTTTTCTCGTCAAGTGACTTATGCCATACGTCTAGGGATTTTAAGCTCAAAACAAGGACATCAATTACTAAGTGATTTAGAAAAAGAACTAAATCAATTATATAGTGACGTTTATGAGGAAAGACAAGAAAATAAAGAGATTGGCAAGGAGGTTTAAACTTTGCCAAACAAGGTAAAAAAGAGACACCTGTTAGATTATAGTATTTTAATTCCCTATCTAGTTTTAAGCGTCGTTGGACTAATTATGGTATACAGCTCGACGTCATCCCTACTTGTATCAAAAGGGCTAGCTCCAACTGGAATGGTTATTTCTCAGTTACAGTTTTGGGGGCTAAGTTTGGTGGCGATGTTTTTCATCTACAAAATGAAAACAACGGTTTTCCAACATAAAAATTTTATTATGTTTGCAATAGCTGTTATATCGGTTTTACTTTTAGCTGTTCGTTTTACTAAACTTGGAGCTGAGATTAATGGGGCTAAAGGATGGATTCAAATTGGTTCTTTTTCAATGCAGCCTGCCGAGTATTTAAAGATTATGGTTATTTGGTATTTAGCTTATATTTTGGGTCGCAGACAAAAGTATATTGATAAAGAATTTAAAAAAGCGGTATTCAGACCAATGCTGTTGGTTGGTTTTTTAATTTTTCTAGTGGCAATACAGCCAGATTTGGGTAATGCAGCAATTCTGACTTTATTGGTTATAGTAATGCTTTTGGCAAGTGGTGTAAATTATATGTATACATATCTTGTCGGTGGCGTAAGCATACTTGGCAGTATCGTTGTGATTGAGGCGTTAATTTTAAGTAAAGGGAATTTTATCCCTCAGCGTTATCAATATGTTTATCAACGATTTGCAAGTTTTCTAAACCCTTTTATTGATGAACGAAATGCAGGTCATCAGTTAGCAAATTCGTATTATGCAATTAATAATGGTGGTTGGTTTGGTAAAGGTTTAGGTAATAGCATTCAAAAGAAAGGCTTTTTGCCAGAGGCTCATTCCGATTTTATTTTTGCCATTACAATTGAAGAGTTAGGACTTTTAGTAACCCTGATTATTTTAGCACTCTTGATGTTCATGATTGCTCGGATTATATTGGTAGGAGTACGTTCAAAAAAACCATTTAATTCGTTGATGTGTATTGGGATTGGCGCTATGTTATTGTTACAAGTATTTATTAATTTAGGCGGAATTACAGGGGTTATTCCTCTAACTGGGATTACATTTCCTTTTCTAAGTCATGGGGGAAATAGTGTATTGATTATCTCCGTGGCGGTCGCTTTTGTGCTAAATATTAGCGCAGATGAAAAACGACAAAAAATGGACCAAGAATACCAATTACTTGGTAATTAAATAAAATAGAAGGTAAAAAAACAGGTAGGAGTGAAAGAATGAAAAAAGTTTTAGTAGCAAATCGTGGAGAAATTGCAATTCGAATTTTTAGAGCCTGCACAGAAATGCACATCGGGACAGTAGCAATCTATGCAGCAGAAGATGAATATTCCGTACATAGATTTAAAGCGGATGAAGCATACTTAGTCGGTAAAGGTAAAAAACCGATTGATGCCTACCTGGATATGGAAGATATTATTCGGATTGCGAAAAAATCAGGAGCAGATGCTATTCATCCTGGTTATGGTTTTCTTTCTGAGAATCTTGAGTTTGCTCGTCGTTGTGAAGAAGCAGGTCTTATTTTTGTTGGTCCTTCGTTACACCATTTAGACATTTTTGGTGATAAAATTAAAGCCAAAGAAGCGGCTGTCCAAGCTGGTATTGCCTCGATTCCAGGGTCTGAGGGACCAGTAGATACAGTGGACGAAGTAGTTGGATTTGGTCAAACACATGGTTTCCCAATCATGATTAAAGCGGCTTTAGGCGGCGGCGGTCGCGGTATGCGGGTTGCTCATGATGAGAAAGAAGCCAGAGAAGGCTATGAGCGAGCGAAAAGTGAAGCCAAAGCTGCTTTTGGTTCGGATGAAGTGTATGTAGAAAAATATATTTCAAATCCTAAGCATATTGAAGTTCAAATTTTAGGTGATAAACATGGTAATGTGATTCATTTATTCGAACGTGATTGTTCTGTTCAAAGACGTCATCAAAAAGTAGTTGAAGTAGCACCATGTGTTTCAATGAACGAAGAACAGCGTAAAGCGATTTGTGATGCAGCAGTTCAGCTAATGAAACATGTAGACTACATTAATGCTGGAACAGTTGAGTTTTTAGTTGAAGGGGATAAGTTTTACTTTATTGAAGTTAATCCTCGTGTTCAGGTTGAGCATACAATTACTGAGATGATTACTGATATTGATATCGTTGTTTCTCAACTTCAAATTGCACAAGGACTTGATTTACACAAAGATATGAAAATCCCGCAACAAGAAAATATCACATCAAATGGCGCTGCAATTCAATGTCGAATCACGACTGAAGATCCATTGAACCAGTTTATGCCGGATACTGGAAAGATTGATACGTATCGTTCACCGGGAGGTTTTGGTGTTCGTTTGGACGTCGGAAATGCCTATTCTGGTGCAGTTGTTACTCCTTATTTTGACTCTTTATTAGTGAAAGTATGTACGCATGGTTTTACCTTTGAAAAAGCAATTCTAAAAATGGAACGTTGTTTAAGAGAATTTAGAATTCGCGGTGTAAAAACAAATATTCCATTTTTACACAAAGTAATTGCTCATCCAGAATTTCAATCTGGTGAGGCTAAAACAACATTTATTGACAATACTCCGCAATTATTTGAATTTCCTAAATTAAGAGACCGTGGTAACAAAACTATGAAATATATTGGTGAGGTTACTGTTAACGGATTTCCTGGTATTGACAAAACGACTAAAAAATATTTTGAAACACCTCGTATACCAACTGATCTAGAATTACGTGAAGACTACGTAACTGCGAAAAATGTATTAGATAATGATGGAGCTAAAGGGGTTATTGACTGGATTAAGCAACAAGATAATGTCTTACTTACTGATACGACCTTTCGTGATGCTCACCAAAGTTTACTAGCAACACGCGTAAGAACACAAGACTTCAAAGAGATCGCCCGTCTAACTGGAGAAGGTTTACCTGAGTTATTTTCTAGTGAAATGTGGGGCGGTGCGACTTTTGATGTTGCTTATCGCTTCTTAAATGAAGATCCTTGGGAACGATTACGCAAAATACGTAAGTTAATGCCAAATACATTACTGCAAATGTTATTTAGAGGTTCAAATGCTGTTGGGTATCAAAATTATTCTGATAATGTTATAGAAGAATTTATCCAAGAGTCTGCTAGACAAGGGATAGATGTGTTCCGTATTTTTGATAGTTTGAATTGGTTGCCACAAATGGAAAAAAGTATTCAGGCAGTACGTGACACAGGTAAAATTGCTGAAGCAGCCATTTGTTATACGGGTGATATCAATGATCCTTCAAGACCTAAATATAATGTTGATTATTATAAAAATATGGCGAAGGAATTGGAAAAAATGGGCGCTCATATCATTGCAATTAAAGATATGGCTGGCTTATTAAAACCTCAGGCGGCTTATCGCTTAATAAGTGAATTAAAATCTACGACTGATTTGCCAATTCACTTGCACACACATGATACAAGTGGAAATGGAATTATTACGTACTCTGCTGCAACTAAAGCGGGCGTAGACATTGTCGATGTTGCAACAAGCGCTATGAGTGGCGCTACAAGCCAACCGAGTATGAGCAGTTTGTACTACGCATTAGTTAATGGAGATCGGACTCCAGATATTAATATTGATAATACACAGAAAATTAACCACTATTGGGAAGATGTCCGCATGTATTATCAGCCGTTTGAGAATGGCTTAAACGCACCGCAAACAGAGGTTTACATGCATGAGATGCCGGGCGGACAATATTCTAATCTGCAACAACAAGCTAAAGCCGTTGGATTAGGTCATAAGTGGGATGATATTAAAAAAATGTATCATACTGTGAATTTGATGTTTGGTGATATCGTTAAAGTAACTCCTTCTTCAAAAGTTGTTGGAGACATGGCTTTATTCATGGTTCAAAATGAACTAACTGAAGAAGATATTTTTGCAAATGGAGAAGAATTAAGTTTCCCTGAATCAGTTGTAACATTCTTCCAAGGGGATTTAGGACAGCCAGTTGGTGGTTTTCCGAAAGAATTACAACGGATTATTTTAAAAGGTCGACCTGCTTTTACTGAAAGACCAGGGAGTCTTGCTGCACCAGTAAATATGGAAAAAGTTAAAGCGGAATTAGCAGAATTAGTTGGCTATGAACCAAAATTAGAAGAAGTTTTAAGCTATTTAATGTATCCACAAGTCTTTTTAGATTATCGTACATCTTATCAAAATTTTGGAGATGTTACTTTATTAGATACACCGACTTTCTTCCAAGGTATTCGCCAAGGAGAATCAGTTGAGGTTCAAATCGAAAAAGGTAAAACATTGATTATTCGCTTGGATGAAGTAGGAGATCCTGATATTGAAGGGAACAGAGTTCTATTCTTTAATTTGAATGGTCAACGTCGTGAGATTGTAATTAAAGATACTTCTGTTAAATCATCTGTACAGGCAAAACGTAAAGCTGAACCGACAAATAAAGAGCAGATTGGGGCAACAATGTCTGGATCAGTTCTTCAGGTCTTAGTTAAAAAAGGCGACAAGATCAAAAAAGGTGATGCTTTACTTGTAACAGAAGCAATGAAAATGGAGACAACCATAGAAGCACGTTTTGATGGTGTTGTCGATCATATTTATGTTTTTGAAGGAGAAGCGATTAGCTCTGGTGATTTATTGATAGAGGTAAAAGAAAAATAAATGGAAGGTAGGGAAAAAGATGAAACGTTTTTTAGCTTTCATAGGCGTATTCTTTGTGGTCTTAGTGATTGGCTATTTACAGCCGGTCTTTTTCCCTGCTGAAAAACCCAAACAGGTTGCAGATAGTGGGATGCGTGATGTTTCCCACACTGCATTACCTTATGAAGAAATTGCTACTTCGGGTTTTGCTGAATACATAGGAAAAAAAACAGACGATTTTATCAATCAGTTTGGCGAACCAATTGAAAAACAAAAAACTGGAATGGGTTATGATTTATGGATTTACGGGGAAAAAGACGCTGACTATTTTGAAATCAATGTGCAGGACGAAAAGGTTGCAGTAATTAAAGCGTTCAACAATTCTAAAGAAGTCATTCCATTTTCACTAGGTATGAATTTGTCTGATGTTTCAGAACAAATGACTATTTTTTCAAATTTTACATTTACATATAAAGAAAATGATTATAGCATAGAATTAATGGAAGAAGATATGAATTATCGACCTTTGATAGCATTCGATAATAAAACATTCGCAATTTTATTTTTCGATCATTCAGACGGTAGGTTATCTGCGATTACTTATTTAAATAAGGAATCCTTACTAACTCTTATGCCATATCAAATGGTTGAAGGAGAAGCATTACCAATCCTTATGACTGAAGAGCAGGCAGGCTTCGATTCAGTGAAAAGTAATCATGCCATCCGTATAATTAACCTGTTGAGAATCACAGAAGGTTTACCAACTTATTCTGCAAATACAGAAAGTCAAAGAAATGCTCAAAAACTTTTTGATGCATTAATAAAAAATGAAAAAACGATTCTTTCGTCTGAACGAGCAGAAATTTGGCAATTCAGCAAGGAACAGGCAACATCTCAAGCGATTTTCACTTTAACAAATAACGAATATCAAAAATTACTAAAAGCCGGACAGCTTAATAAAAAAGATGCTACCGGAATGTATACTGAACCAGTTTATGATGCAACTTTTACGATTTTATCGTGGTTTTCTGATTCTTTATACCATTCCCGTTTTGCTCATGATGAAACTGAAAACATTGGCGTTGCCTTCTCTAACGCAAGTATGTTAGTCTTATTACAAGAAAGTGAATCAGAAATATCACAAACAGAGGAAAGTGAATAACAATGATTGTAACCGAAAAACTTTTTGAAATAGAAGATCAAACTGAAAAACTTGTTCAAGCAATTTTGACAAGTGAAAGTATTGAAACTTATAAAATAAATCGTCAGAAAATGCATGCATCAAATGATGTACAAGAAAAGCAAAAACAATTTTTAAGCGCAAAAGATTCATTTGAACGGATTGAGGCTTTTGGAAATCACGCGCCTGATTTTCGGACAAAGCAGCGTGCGGTTCGTCAAGCCAAACGAGCGTTAGACATGAATGAAGAAGTTGCAGAGTTTCGTTTTTCCGAAACATCAGTCCAAACAATTTTGGATTTGGTTGGTATGGCTGTTGCTAAAACAATTTCAGACGATATTAAAGTAGATGCTGGAAATCCTTTCTTTGAAAAAGGAAAACATTCAGGTTGTGGAGGTAGTTGTCATGCAAGTTAAAGAGGAAAAAGAATTTACTATTCAAAAACGCCGTTGTTTAGTTGTTTGGGTTTATAGCTTAAAACAATTAAAGACTTTAAAACGATATGGCTTGATTCATTATGTCTCTCGTCGTATGAAATATGTTGTTATTTACATGAATGAAGAGGATATTGAGCAATCTGAAGAGAAGATTAATGGATTACATTTTGTTCGTAAAGTCGAACGCTCATATCGTCCGGATGTCGAAATGAATTTTGCTGAAAAAATTGGTACAAAAGCTGCTTATCAGTATAAGGAAGAAGAAGGTTTTGAGGTAGAAGAGATTAGTACTCAGATCCGTTTAGCTGAAAACGTGTAAATACTAGATGAAAAATGTGAACGAACTTCAAACATTTTTCATCTTTTTTCTGTATTTTTGTTATACTGTTATAGTTATAAGGAATAAAAAGGAGCGATAATTAATGCGGGTTATTTCTGGAGAATACGGTGGAAGACGATTAAAAGCTTTAGATGGGGATAATACTCGTCCAACAACTGATAAAGTAAAAGAATCTATTTTTAATATGATTGGTCCCTATTTTGACGGAGGTATAGCTTTAGATTTATATGCTGGAAGCGGTGGATTAGCCATAGAAGCAGTTTCTAGAGGAATGGATCAAGGAATTTGCGTCGAAAAAAATGGTTTAGCAATTAAAATTATAAATGAAAATATTGCAATTACAAAAGAACCTGAAAAATTTCTGATCAAAAAAATGGATGCCAACAAAGCGTTGGAAATTCTAAAAGATGAAGGGAAAAAAATAGACTTAATTCTTTTAGATCCGCCATATGCAAAACAGGAAATTACTAACCAACTTGAAAAGATGGTTTCTTATGATTTATTAGCTGAAGATGCTATTATTGTTTGTGAAACAGACAAATCAGTAGAGCTACCTGAGTCAATTGGATCATTGAGTAAAAGACGTGAAACAACTTACGGTATTACTCAAATAACAATTTACAGACAGGAGGAAACCAATGAATAGAGTCGCTCTTTTCCCTGGAAGTTTTGATCCCTTAACAAAGGGGCATCTCAATTTAATTGAACGAAGTGCAACACTTTTTGATAAAGTTATTGTAGGTATTTTTGTTAATACAAATAAAACAGCATTATTCACACTTGAAGAAAAAATAATAATGGTAAAATCATCCGTCAAACACTTAAAAAATGTTGAAGTTATTGTACAAGAGACTAAGTTGACGGTTGAAAGTGCTTCAGAATTAGGAGCTAATTTCTTAATTCGTGGGATTAGAAATGTGAAAGATTACGAATACGAGAAAGATATAGCACGAATGAATCAACATTTGGGCCCTCAATTAGAAACTGTTTTTTTGTTAGCAGAAGAGCCATATGCGCATATTAGTTCAACCTTACTAAAAGAAGTGCTTAAATTTGGTGGAGATGTTTCTATTTACTTGCCTGAAGCAGTTAATGCAGTAATAAATCAAAAAAATCGCGGGGTGAAACCAATTGAATGATGAACATGAAGAGAGATTATCTGTTAAGGCAATATGGCCTTTTGCTCTAATTATTTTTTTAATCATTGTGATGATCGTCCCGATTCCTTATTACATTGAAGGACCCGGCTCAACAGAAAACCTAAAGGAATTTGTCACTGTAGACAACAAAAAAGATTCAGCATCGGGCGCATTTTACTTAACAACGGTTGGTGTTAGAAAAGCAACATTAGGTTCCGCTTTAATAGCTAATTTTTCTGATTTCAAAGAGATTATAAGTAAAAAAGATTTAATGGGAACAAGTAATAGCAGTGAATATGCGCGTATTCAGCAATATTATATGTCATCTTCCAAAAATGCTGCTATTGAACAAGCTTTAAAACTTGCGGATATCCCTTACGAAATGACTTTTAAAGGAGTTTATGTCTTAGCCATAGAAGATAATTCTAGCTTTAAAGATAAAATTTCAGTTGGTGACACGGTTACAGGGATTGATGGCAACACGTTTAAAAGCAGTGAAGAATTTGTAAATTACGTCAAAGAACAAAAAGTTGGGCAAGAAGTGACGGTTAGTTATTTGCAAGATAATGAGCCTAAAGAAGCAACTGGTAAATTGATTGAATTGCCTACTGACAAAAAAGCTGGTATTGGTATTGGTCTAACGGATCACACAGAGATTAATTCTTCTGTACCTGTGGAAATTGATGCCGGCGATATTGGCGGACCTTCAGCAGGATTGATGTTTACCTTAGAAACATATGAACAGTTAACACAGAAAAATATTCGTAAAGGTTATAGAATTGCCGGTACAGGTACGATTAATACGGATGGCGTTGTGGGTAGAATTGGCGGTATTGATAAAAAAGTTGCAACTGCCAATGAAAATAACATAGATATATTTTTTGCTCCGGATGATGAAATTACAGACGAGATGAAAAAAGCTGAGCCAAAAATTAAAACAAATTATGAAGAAGCTAAAGCAGCTGCTGAAAAACTTGGCACGAAAATGAAAATAGTTCCTGTAAAAAATGTTCAGGAAGCTTTAGATTATCTTGATAAGTTGAAAGAAAAAGAATAAAACATATTATGTAGACTTTCCAACTAATGAAACAAGACTGAAATTTAGTTTTGTTTTATTAGTTTTTTTTGTCGAATAATCATAGAAAAACGAAAAAACTGCGTATCTTACATACGAAGGGGGAAAAAGATGAATTATCGTATGTTGTTACAAAGATACTGGCAATACTTGGTCGGTGCAGTTGTTGTACTACTTATTTTGATCTGCAGCATTTTATTTTATAATAAATCAGAAAATGAGGTGAATGAGGAAATAAGTATGGTATCAACCGGATCATCAGAGAGTTTTGAATCAGAATCAATTTCTCAGCAAATTTATGTGGATATTAAAGGCGCTGTTAAAAAACCAGGAATGTATGAAGGAATGCTAGAAATGCGTGTATGGGACGCTGTGATGCTTGCAGGAGGCGTTCGTGAAGATGCTGACACCAAACAAGTGAATTTTTCAGAACGAATTGTTGATCAAATGGTCATTTATGTTCCAACGATCGGTGAGGAAGTTCAAGAGCTTACAAGCAGCGAAGATTCTGAGGATGGGCTAAAAAGTACAACTAACAAAATTAATCTTAACAAGGCTAATGAAGCAGAGTTAACAACTTTAACAGGGATTGGTCAAAAGAAAGCGCAAGAAATTATCCGTTATCGTGAAGAAAATGGCGGATTTAAATCAATTGAAGAGCTAAAAAATATTTCTGGTTTTGGCGAAAAAACATTTGAAAAGCTAAAAGATTCTATTTCTGTTTGACTGTTATGAAGTGAGTAGCAAAAGTATTTGATAAATTTCTAGCACTGGTTCTTGACGAGACTTTTTCTATAATTTACTATTTGTATAACTGAATAGTAATCTATCAACAGCAAAATTATTTTTTATAAAAATATATCAAAGTAAAAGGAGTTAATTATGACATTAGAACGAATTCCATGGGACCAATACTTTATGGCACAAAGCGTCCTATTATCTTTAAGAAGTACGTGTACTAGATTAGAAGTTGGCGCGACGATTGTTAGAGACAAGCGAATTATTGCAGGAGGATATAATGGATCAGTTAGTGGAGATGTGCATTGCATTGATGATGGTTGTTACATTGTTGACGGGCATTGTGTCCGAACAATTCATGCAGAAATGAATGCAATCTTACAGTGTGCAAAATTCGGTATTCCAACAGATGGCGCTGAAATTTACGTTACTCATTTTCCTTGTTTGCAATGTACTAAGATGCTTTTACAAGCAGGAATCAAAAAGATTCATTATTTAAAAGATTATCGAAATGACGAGTACGCACTGGCTTTAATCAAACAAGTTGGTGCAACGGTCGATCAAGTAACCTTATCAAAAAAATATTTTGCTGAATTACAATTAGGAGAAGACGAGATTGCTTCATCTGAAGAAGCACCTCAAACGGACCAATAATTACTGGTTTTTTCCAGCAGTAATTTCTATAGGAACAGTCTTTCTAGTTTTAGAACCTAATTGGCTAGTCGGGATAATTTTGAGTTATCTCGTTTATCGAATATTTTGTTTAGGTAATAAAACAATAGTAGTTATAAGTCTTGTTTGCTCGGGTATCTTTACGTTGCTGAGCTTACACGTGATAACCAGTGAAAAATCAGAGAAATTTATTGAAGAAATTGAAATTTCTGGAGAGTTAACGGTTTTGCCGGATCAATTTAACGTAGATGGTGACCGTTTACAAATCAAAGGTTATTTTCACACAGCTGAAGAAAAGCGAAGAAAAATTATTGCTTTTTATCAATTTACGTCAGAACAAGAAAAGAAGCATTGGCAAATGAAGAACCAAATGCTTAAAATACAGCTCTCTGGTAACTTTGAGACACCAAGCGGGCAAACGAATCTTAATGGTTTTGACTATCAAAAGTTTTTAAGAGAACAAAGGATTTTTCACCTATTATCGATTAACAAAATCGAAAGTATTTCCGAAAAGAAACCAAAAATTTATGAGTTTTTTAGCTGGTTAAGCATTCTTAGGAAGAAAGCCATTGATTACACTCAAAAAACGTTTCTGTCGGATACAGCTCTCTATATAAACACATTAATTTTTGGCTCTAAATCAACTGAGTTTTCACAAAAAGCTGACGTTCTAGCTGACTTAGGAATCTTGCATTTGTTTAGTTTGTCAGGGATGCATGTGACATTTTTTATCGGATGGTTTCGTTATTTTTTCTTAAGAATAGGAGTAACTATTGAACGTTTATTTGGTGTACAGTTACTTTTTTGTTTAGTATATGCTGGGATGACTGGTTTTTCAATTAGTGTTGTAAGAGCATTAGTACAAAGCACAATATCTTTGAGTAATCGGCAATTTAAGTGGTACTTATCCGCGCTGGATTGCTGGAGTATCTCATTAATCATCGTTTTGTTGTTTAATCCGTATTTGTTATTTACTACAGGCGGACAGTTTAGCTACGGGTTATCTTTTTTTATTCTATATGTTCATCCGATTATGGAAAATATTAAAAATAAGTATTTACGACAGTATTGTTTTTCTTTGATGCTGAATATTATGACACTTCCAATAATTGGCCTATCGTTTTTTGAATGGCATTTAACTAGTAGCTTCTTTACGTTTTTATTATTACCAATATTTGAGCGGTTGATTCTTCCGATATTGAGTATTAGCTTGCTTAGTTCATTTTTCATCAAAGTCCCTTTTTTAATTGAAGGGCTAGAATATTATTTCTCGATTCAGCAAAAGTTTTTTGTTTGGTTAAGTCAGAACAGTACATTGAGAATTGTTACGGGTGTTTTTACGCATATCCTTTTTGTAGTAACATGTATGCTATTATTTAGCTTACTGCATTTTCTCTCTAGTAAATCGAAAAAATCATATTTGGTTGGATCGCTACTTTTGTTAATTATGTTTAATAAGTACTTCTCTGTAAAAGGAACTGTTGCATTTATTGATGTTGGGCAAGGAGATAGTATTTTTTTACAAGCTCCGTTTCATAAAGAAAATATATTGATTGATACTGGTGGTAAAATAGCATTTGAAAAAGAAGCGTGGAAAATGAGAAGTAAACAGAAAGCGAATGCAGATTATTCTGTAATTCCTTTTTTAAAAAGCAGTGGTGTGAAATATTTAGATAAAGTACTCATTAGCCATGGAGATGTAGATCATTGCGGAGATTTACTTGAGATTAATAAAAAAATTCCCATTCGTGCACTCTATTATCCTAAAGGTACTGAAAACAAAACTGTATTTAAACAAATACTCAATCAATTAAAAAAAAGTGGAACCAAGTGTTATCCTATTTTGGCAACGACAACACTTAGCCAGGAGTTGAATATACAAATGCTCATGCCCCAGTCATCTGGGTTAGGAGAAAATAAGGATTCAATGGTTTTATATGCTAAGATTGCTGAAAAACGTTTTCTGTTTACTGGAGATTTGGAAAAAGAGGGAGAGCGACAGTTAATAAATTATTTTCCAACATTAGATGTAGATGTACTAAAAGTCGGACACCACGGTAGTAAAACATCGACAGATCCGCTGTTTATTCAAAAAATTTTACCAAGGGATAGTATCATTTCATGTGGGCGCGATAATCGGTTTAAACATCCTCATGATGAAACGTTAGTGACTTTAAAACAGGAAAACGTCACAATTTATCGAACGGATCAACAAGGAATGATCTATTATCAATGGACACCATTTTCTAAAATGTCAGCTGCAAAAACTACTATCAAAGAAGACTAGCATTTATCAATTTGGCGTGATAGGATGATAGAGAGAAATGAGGGGAAAGATGAATTTACAAGAGGTTTTAAAACAAGTTAGACAGCAGCAATTTGAGTCAGTTTATTTAGTACAAGGAACAGAAGACTATTTAAGCGAATTATTTAAAACGGAATTAATGAGTCAATTAATAAAAACAGAAGACGATCAATTTAATTATTCTTCCTTTGATATGGAAGAAGTTTCGCTATCAATGGCCATGGAAGAAGCTGATACAATACCGTTCTTTGGTGATTATAGGCTTGTATTTATTGAAAATCCATATTTTTTAACAGCAGAGCGAAGAACAAATGCAATTGAACACGATATTGATAGTTTGTTAAAATATTTGGAGCAACCTTCACCAACTACAATTTTAGTTTTTTGTGCAAATGTTGAAAAACTCGATGAACGAAAAAAAATAACTAAAGCACTTAAAAAAAAGGCTGAAGTAGTTGAAGTTAATCCAATGGGAGAGCGAGAAGTTCGTCAATATGTTGAGCAAACGATCCAGAGTGAAGGCTACGACATTCGTCCGGAGGCGTTTGATTTATTATTGCTGCTAACGGATTTAAATTTATCTAAAATCATGGGGGAATTACAAAAATTATTTCTGTATGCGTCAGATAATAAGATCATTACATTGAATAGCGTGAAAGAACTAGTGCCAAAATCTTTGGAACATAACGTATTTGACCTAACCAATGATGTTTTATCTGGTAATGGTGAAAAAGCTATCCAATTATATGAAGATTTATTGCTTCAAGGAGAAGAAACAATAAAATTAAATGCAATTCTCTTAACTCAAATTCGGTTGTTCTTGCAGACAAAAATTCTAGCAAAATTAGGCTATCAGCAAGCGAATATTGCTGAAACATTAAAGGTCCATCCATATCGTGTGAAGTTAGCTTTGCAACAAGTAAGGCATTTTGGATTAGAGCGATTGGAAGCAATTTATGACGAATTAGTCGAAAATGACTTTCATATGAAGACAGGTAAGATGGATAAGGAATTACTCTTTGAATTATTTATTTTGAAATTATCTGGTCAAACCTCCAGATAGGAAAAGGTGTGACTGATATGAAGGAAGCTAAACAAATAGTTACTGATTTTTTTGAAAATATACGTTCAGGAAAGAACCTGCAGGCTGCATATGAATTTATGCATCAAAGAGTGATTGCTCATCAGGTCCAATCTGAAAATGAGTATACAGTAGAACGATCCCCTCAAGATTACGTCGATCATGTAAAAGAAATGCAGGACCTTTACGGCAATTTTAAACTGGAAATTCAAGAAATACTAGCAGACGGAAATAAAGTGTATGTTCGTTGGAAACAAACAGGTGAGATGGTAGATGGAAGACGAATTATCCAGATTGCCAGTGCCGTATACTTAGTTAAACAAGAAAAAATTTCTGAATATTGGATTCAAATCGACCGAAAAGGATTAGAACTTCAAAATAATTGAATGATAGTTAAAAAACGTGTAGAGAAACTGTGACTAGTTTCTCTACACGTTTTTATTACTCTACAAAAAAAGCTAACAAAAAAGTTAGCTTTAATGAATTCATTATTTAGCTACTTTTTTGCTTAAGCGAGATTTGTCGCGATTCGCTTTGTTTTTATGGATTAATCCTTTAGATTCAGCCATATCAACAGCTTTAATAGCATCTTTGTGTAACGCATCTACGTTGTCAGCACCAGCAGCAACAGCTTCTTCAAATTTCTTGATAGCTGTACGCATAGCATTTGTTTGAGATGAATTTTTCGCATTCGCATTCGCATTTGTACGTACACGTTTAATTGCAGATTCAATATTTGGCATTTATTTCACCTCCGATAAAATAGGGTCTTACATAGGAAATTCCATATGTAATTCAACACTAATCATTATACCCAATCCAAACGGGCATTGCAATAAAAGATGACAAGTTTTTTTCCTTAACAGTAAAAATGCTCAAATCTCCAAGAAAAAAAGTTGATTCTTTAAGGATTTACATCGAAAAATAAATACATTTTATAAAAAATATGTTATCATAGCAGGGGAAAAATGAAATGGTGGTGTCAATGTGAATATTGCTTTAATTGTAACCGTTACACTAGTGATGGGTGTTATTTTTGTTAATGGCTGGACAGATGCTCCGAATGCAATTGCAACCGCTGTCTCAACACGTGTTCTAAAACCGAATGTTGCGATTGGAATGGCAGTTGTAATGAACTTTCTTGGTGCTTTGGTAATGACTTATTTTAATGCTCAGGTCGCTGAGACGATTAGTAATATCGTTAGTTTTGATGCACAGGGAAATGCTTCTCAGGTTGCTTTAGCAGCGGCATTATTTTCAATTGTCGTTTGGTCAGTAGCCGCTTGGTATTTTGGAATTCCAACAAGTGAGAGCCATGCGCTAATTGCCGGATTGACTGGTTCTGCGATGGCTTTAGGTGGTCTTGGTGCTGTTAATGGTACTGAATGGACAAAAGTCCTTGTTGGGTTAGTTGTTTCCACTGTGATGGGGTTTGGTGGCGGATATCTTGCAACAAAATTAATTGTAATCCTTTTCAAAGGCGTGGCTAGGAGAACGGCCAATAAAGTTTTTACTTATGGTCAAGCATTTGGGGCGGGAGCAAATGCCTTTTTACATGGGGCTCAAGATGGTCAAAAATTTATGGGTGTATTTATGTTGGGGCTTTATTATAATAATTTGGCAGAAAAATCTGGCTCTGGTTTTATTATTCCAATTTGGGTGATGGTTCTTTGTTCTGTAACGATGGGATTTGGAACTTCTGTTGGAGGAATGAGAATCATTAAATCGGTTGGAATGGATATGGTAAAACTGGAACGTTATCAAGGGTTTGCAGCAGATTTAAGTACAGCTATCTGTTTATTTTTAGCTTCTATTTTTGGTATTCCTGTTTCAACGACACATACTAAAACGACGGCTATTATGGGTGTGGGCGCCTCCAAACGTGTATCTAGTGTTGACTGGAGAATAGTAAAAGAGATGCTGATTGCTTGGATTTTAACATTTCCTGGCTGTGGTATTATAGCTTTTGTGATGGCAAAATTATTCGTGGCATTATTTTAGAACTAATCAGGTTTTAGTAAAATGAAAATCACAAAAGATGGAACATCCAATTAATTGGTGAAGGGAAAGAATAAAATGGCTAGAAAAAAACAGTTTGACTATTTTGGTGAGTTAGAGCATCTAGCAAAAAATGCTCATCAGGCAGCAGAAATTTTACAGATGATTACAATTGATTATTCGCTTGAGCTGTTGGAAAATGAAGCTGAAAAAATTCATGAGCTAGAGCGTGAAGGGGATCAAATTGTTAAAAAAATCTTGAGTGAGCTATATATATCATTTATCACACCGATTGATCGTGAAGATATTGTAGCAATTACAGAACGTTTGGATGATGTCTTAGATTCTGTGAACAGTATTGCGTATTTGTTAAGTAGTTTAGTTGTTCAAGAGCTAAAAGAAAATGCACTTATTTTTATCACATATGCTTTAGAAGCAACTGCAGGTGTTTTAACTGCTACCAAAGAATTTGCTAAATTCAAAAATTCAAAAACCTTGCATTTAATGATGGATGAAGTCAGTGAGATAGAAGGCAAAGCGGATAAATTATATAGCGAATCATTGAAAGACTTATTTACAAATGAGCAAAATCCCATTGAAGTAATCAGATGGAAAAATGTTTACGATCAGTTGGAAGAATTGTTGAATGCCAGTGAATCAGTTGTAGATGTAATTGGTGGTTTGGTAATTAAAAATACGTAATTCAAGACAAAAGTGATAGCAGGCTAAAGTCAACTAGGTTGATTAAGTCTGCTGCTTTTCCTTAAATTGGAGGGAATCAAATGAATGAGATTCAATTGGACAAAATTAAAAAATTTACTGAATTAACGTTGGAAGAAGACCAAACAGGACATGGAATGGATCATATCAATCGAGTGGTAAAGTTAGCCGATCAAATTGCAGAAACAGAAAAATGCGATCGTTTTATCGTCCTAGCGGCTGCATATTTACATGATACAGTAGATGATAAGGTAGTTTCAGATTCGGTTGAAGCATATCATCAACTAAAAAAATTTTTAGAAGAAATTAATCTATCTAATCAACAAATTCGGGAAATTATTCAAATTATAAATAATCTTTCATTTAGCAAATCTTTAGATGGAACAGCAGAAGAACTTTCTATTGAAGGGCAAATTGTGCAAGATGCTGATCGTTTAGATGCGATAGGAGCAATAGGAATTGCGCGGACGTTTTACTATGGTGGTTATAAAGGAAATCGCATGTATGATCCAGAAATTAAGCCGAGAGATTTACAATCAAAAGCAGAGTATAGAGAAGATACAACAGTTATTAACCATTTTTATGAAAAACTACTTTTATTGAATAAGACATTAAATATAGCATATGCGAAAAAAATAGGAGCTAAACGTCAAAAATTTTTGGAACTTTTTCTAGATGAATTTTTAGAAGAGTGGGATTAAATTTATTTAGAGGCTGAGAAAAACGGGTATTTTCTCAACCTCGTAATATCAAATAGTAACTTTTAACTATTTATTACTAAATAAATTTTGCGGTTTGTGGATGAGATGATTTCTTTTGTTTCACCTCATTAACAGGAATTGTTTTAAGCATCCTCAAACCGTTTAAAATGACCAATATTGTGCTTCCTTCATGACCGATTACACCTAAAGGTAAATTAACGATTTGAAAGAAGTTAGAAAGAACTAAAAGTAGAATGACGCCTGCAGAAAAGGCAATATTTTGACTAACAATGCGTTTTAATTTTTTTGAAAGCATATGGCTCATTTGTAGTTTTTCCAGATCATTTTGCATTAAAATTACATCCGCAACATCCATTGCAATGTCCGTTCCTTCACCCATCGCAACTCCGATTGCAGCGTTAGCTAAAGCAGGTGCGTCATTTATGCCATCACCTACCATTGCATTCACACCATATTTTTCTTTTTGCTCTTTGATAATTATTGTTTTTTCTTCCGGTAAGCAATCAGCATGGATTTCATCAATTTCTAGTTGTTCAGCTACAGCTTGGGCAGTTTGTTTATGGTCCCCTGTAATCATTGTAGTATGAATACCTACTTGTTTAAAATAGTGAATGCAATTTTTAGCTTCACTTTTCGGTACATCAAGCAAACCAAAATAGGCAATTATTTCCTGATCTTGGAATAAGTAAATAACCGTTTTTCCCTCTTTTTGAAGTTGTTCTATTTTGTCAATTTTTTGTTTATTCACGTCACTGTTTGAGACAAACGAGTTTTTACCGATTCGCCAAGTAATGCCGTTAACTGATGTTTCCATACCAAATCCTGTGATATTTTTTACTTCAAGTTGTTCAGTTAAAGGTCTGACTTCAGCTTCAAACCGTTTTACAATTGCTTGTGCTAGAGGATGGGTAGATTGTCTTTCCATGGCCACTAAGATATTTAACGCTTCAGACTGATTTTCTAAAAAGACAGCATCTGTTACCACTGGAAAACCCTTTGTTAATGTTCCTGTTTTATCAAAGGCAATGGCTTTTAAAGATGCTAGGTTTTCTAAGTAAACACCGCCCTTAAATAAGACGCCATTTTTAGCACCATTTGATATTGCGGCTAACGTAGCTGGTGTAGCAGAAGCAACTAAAGCACATGGTGACGCTACAACCAATAACACCATTCCTCGATAAAAACTTTCATTCCATGACCAGCCTAATAATAAATAAGGAAGCAAAATCATTAGAGGAATAGCGATTAAGACAATTTTTACATAAGTGCCTTCTAATTTTTCAATAAAACTGGCTGTTTGAGAGGGGGTGTTTTGTGCTTCATCAACTAAACGAATGATTTTAGCAAAGAGCGTATCTTCACTATTTTTTGTCACCTTCATGGTAATTGCTTCACCTAGATTAATTGTACCGCTAAATAATTCATCACCTTGACCTTTTTCTACTGGGAGAGATTCACCAGTAAGCGCAGCTTCATCAATTGTTGAAACGCCAGTGACTAATTTTCCGTCAATTGGGATACTTGCGCCTTTAGGAACTAAAACAAGATTTCCAATTTGTAATTTGTTAACAGAAATTTCTGTAGTCTTACCTTGTTCATCTAATAAAAAGGCCGTTTCAGGTTGTAAATTCATCAAGGCTGAAATTTCTTTTTTACTTTTATTTGTTGTGTATTCTTCAAGTGCGCCGCTCAGACAGAAAATGAATGTCAACATTGCGCCTTCAAACCAATTCCCAATTATACAAGCGCCGATAGCGGCTAAAGCCATTAATAAATCGACATTTAAGTGTTTGTTTTCGAAGGTATCAAGCAGACCTTCTGTTGTTTGTTTCCATCCGCCGAATAAAATTGCCAAAACGAAGCTAACTGGATAAAATGCAAAGCCAATTTTTTCCAAAGTAAAACCGATAATCATAAATATTAAGCATAGGATCGTTGATAAAATAGCTTTTTTTTCTTTTGTAAGTTTCATTAAAATCACTCCTCATTTAGAGGATAACACAAATAAATTCTAATTGATAATGGAATATCTTAATTGAGAACGATAGTGATTATCAATTAGAATAACCTTGTTTTTCGGTATTTAATATTTTTTAAAGATTATATTAATTCTAATTAATAGTGATAATCATTATCAATAAAATCTACAAAAAAAACTAAGACAAAAGAAGATAATTTTTGTCTTAGTTTATAAAGATTATGAGAATAGCCAATAACTAATAAGTAGAACACCAAGCACGATTCGATACCAGCCGAAAGCAGTAAAATCGTTTCGCTTCAAATAATTTAGCAAGAACTTAATTACAATAATCGAAACAACAAATGCCACAATCGATCCAGTTAATAAAACTAAGATTTCACTAAAACCAAATGAATTCCCTTTAAGTAAAAATTTTCCGATTTTAAGAAAACTTGCGCCAAACATGACTGGAATACCAAGGAAAAAAGAAAATTCTGTTGCGACAAAACGAGATGCACCAATAATAATTGCGCCTAAAATAGTAGCACCTGAACGTGAAGTACCAGGAATTAACGACAGGACTTGGAAAAAACCAACAACAGCCGCAGCCTTATAAGTAAAATCTCTTAAGTCGGAACATTTTGGTTTCCGATGTTTATTTCTTTTTTCAATAACTATAAATGCAATTCCGTAGACAATTAGCATCAATGATACAGTAAAGAAATTATGAAATTTCGCTTCAAGCCAGTCGTCTAATAAAATCCCGATGATTCCCGCGGGTACACAAGCGACTACGACTTTTGACCAAAGAATCCAAGTATCTTTTTTTTCAGTCTCATTTTTTTGAGGTGAAAAAGGATTTAGTTTGTGAAAGTATAGTACTACAACAGCCATGATAGCGCCAAGTTGAATAACAACGTTGAACATTTCCATGAAGTCTTTACTAAGGTTCATCTTGATAAATTCATCAACTAAAATTAAATGCCCCGTACTACTGATTGGAAGCCATTCAGTCACTCCTTCAATAATTCCTAGAATAATTGCTTTCCATAAATTTGATAAAAGCATAGGTTCAACCCTTTCCAGCTTAAATTAGTAAATCACTAATAGTATACCTTTTAGGCGAAGAAAAACCAACTAACATTTTAGCGCAAAAATAAAAACTTAGATTGATAGTTGTAATTATTCTAAGAATTTTCTATACTGTTACTATTCATGTGTAAATGGAGGAGAAGAAGAAATGTTTGGATTTTTAAAAAAGAAAGAACCAGTTCAGTTAAATAATCATTTATATGCTGTGGCAACGGGAAATCTAATTCCAATCACTGAAGTCAATGATCCAGTGTTTTCACAAAAAATGATGGGTGACGGTTTTGCTGTCATTCCTCAATCGGGAGAAATATATTCACCCATCGACGGAGAAGTACTAAGCGTTTTCCAAACAAAACATGCGATTGGGATGAAAATGACCAATGGGGCAGAAGTCTTGCTTCATATGGGAATCGATACGGTCGAGTTAAATGGAGAACCTTTTTCAATCAAAGTCAGCGAAGGCTCAAAAGTTACACAGGGAACTCAGGTCGCAAATGTTGATCTGGATTCAATTATTGCTGCAGGTAAGGCAGTAGACATGGTCGTTGTCATTACAAATATGGATGTAGTCAAAAAATTTGATTTAACTAAAACCGGACAAGTAACTTTAGGTGATGAAGTTGGTATGGTTGAAGTATAAAGCTAATTTTTATTAGATCATTAATAGTATCCGCTGTAACAGAAGAGATTGTTTCTGTCACAGCTGTTTATTCGGATATAGTGTGTGAAGCAAAACTTGATTTTAGTTTTGTCTCGCACACTTATTTTTTTATCGTAATAATGAAAAATAATTTCAAATAAGATATTATATAATAATTTATGTTGAAATATTATTTCATAAAAGCTATAATAAGTTCGTATTAGGAAGGAGTCGTTGGGAATGTATGGTATTTCAGTTTTTTTAGGAGAAGAAATTACGAACCAGACACGGAATTATATTCAAAAAATGCAGCAAATAGGATTTGAAGGGATTTTCACTTCTTTGCATATTCCGGAAGATGATGCCAGCCTTTATGCAGAAAGATTAAAGGAACTCGGCCGTATTGCTAAAGTAAATCAAATGAAATTGATGGTAGACATTTCTGGAGAGGCATTGATGCGAGCTGGTTTTTCTTTTGAGGATTTAGATGAAATCATAGCAATTGGCGTAACTGGGTTACGTATGGATTATGCGATTTCAAATCAAAAAATAGCAGAAGCTTCTCGAATAATAGAAATAGGATTGAATGCAAGTACCATTACTGAAAAAGATGTAGCAGAGTTGAACTATTATAAGGCTGATTTTACTAACTTTCAGGCTTGGCATAATTATTATCCTCGACCAGAAACTGGTTTATCCAGTCAGTTCTTTAATAGTAAAAATAGTTGGCTTAAAGAAGTTGGGTTTCAAGTTTTTGCTTTTATTCCTGGTAATGGTGAATTAAGAGGTCCACTTGGTGAAGGATTGCCTACGCTTGAAAAACATCGATATACAAATCCATTAGCAGCAGCAATTGAACTAAAAGAAGATTTTGACATTGATGGTATTTATATTGGTGATCCAAGGATTTCTGAAAGAACAAGACTTCAATTTGAAGAATACAATCATAAAAAATTAATTTTAATGGAAGTAGCAGATGTTGGTAGTGACTATTACGAGCTGATTTTAGGTGATCATACGAATCGTCAAGATGAAGCCAGAGATGTTTTACGCAGTGCAGATGCCCGATTTAGAGACAGAGTAACTATTATTCCAGAGAGAGCGCAATCTCGAAATTTGGGTAGCGTCACAGTAGATAATGAATTATATGGTCGGTACATGGGAGAAATTCAAGTTGCTTTGAAAGAACTGCCAGCTGATAAAAAAGTCAATGTAGCAGCCAAAATAGTTAAAGATGATCGCTCTTTATTGAATGTGATAAAAGCAGGATCAGCCTTTAAATTGATAGAGAAGGGAAATTTATAATATGAACTTAGACAAATTAACAACTGAACGAAGAAATCAAGAAACGATGAATTTAGATCAATTAACAGTAAAAGAAGCTTTAATTAAAATGAACCAAGAAGATCAAAAGGTTGCTGTTGCAGTAGAAGAAGCACTTCCGCAGATTGAACCAGTAGTGACTGCAATAATCAGCTCTTTTAATCAAGGTGGACGGTTAATTTATATGGGAGCGGGTACCAGTGGTCGTTTGGGTGTTTTAGATGCTGCTGAATGTGTACCAACTTTCGGAGTTGAACCTGAAATGGTGCAAGGATTAATTGCAGGTGGTCAACAAGCGATGACTGTGGCAGTTGAAGGGGCTGAAGATTCTAAAGAGTTAGGCAAAGAAGATTTAGTCAAAATAAAATTAACAAATAAAGATGTTGTTGTAGGAATTGCAGCAAGTGGACGAACACCTTATGTTATCGGTGGTTTAAAATATGCTGATTCTATCGGTGCGATTACTGCTTCTATTTCTTGTAATAAAGATGCTGAAATTAGTAAATATGCGCAATTTCCAATTGAAGTTGATGCTGGACCTGAATTTTTAACAGGCTCAACAAGATTGAAATCCGGAACAGCACAAAAATTAATTTTGAATATGTTATCAACTATTTCAATGATCGGTATTGGCAAAGTCTACAATAATTTGATGGTTGATGTGAAACCGACAAATGAAAAGCTAGTTGAACGCTCAAAACGGATCATCATGGAAGCAACTAACTGCGATTATGATACTGCAGCAAAATACTTCGTAGCAGCCGATGAAAATGTAAAATTAGCAATTGTAATGTTACTGACAAATTCATCTAAAACAGAAGCAGCAGAAAAATTAATTGCGGGAAACCAATTTATAAAAAACACTATTTAAAAAATGAGGAGGAAATAGTTATGGCAGAAGAAAAAATCACACGTTTAGCAAAAGAAATTTATGAAGAAGTAGGCGGTCAAGGTAACGTCTTAAAACTTCGTCATTGCATGACTCGGGTTCGTATGGATATCCGAGATTATGACAAGGTAAATTTGGAAGCGCTAAAAAATATTGATGGTGTCATGGGTGTTGTTGAAGACGATACACTTCAAGTAGTTATTGGACCTGGAACGGTAAATAAAGTAGCTCAAGAAATGGTTGATATGGCTGGAGTAAAACTAGGAGAGCCTTTCCCAAGTCAAGAAGCGCAATCAGGAAAACAATTAGTAGAAGAAAAAGCTGCTCAAATGAAGGCAGCTCAAAAGGAAAAAAATAAAAATAATTCAGGCTTTAAAGTTGTTTTGAAATCGATTTCTAATATTTTCGTTCCGTTGATTCCAGCCTTTGTTGGAGCGGGAATTATCGGCGGAATCGCAGCAGTAATGTCAAATTTATTAGTTGCAGGTACAATTGGAGATTCTTGGCAGCAATATATTGATGTGTTAAATATCATTAAAAATGGGATTTTTGCTTATCTAGCGTTATACACAGGGATCAATAGTGCCAGTGAATTCGGTGCGACTCCAGCATTAGGTGGTGTTATTGGAGCAGTAACGATGTTAACTGGAATGAATCCAGATGCCCCACTGCCCAATTTTTTAACTGGAGGTAATTTATCAGCAGGACAAGGCGGAATTATCGGCGTTATTTTTGCTGTCTGGTTACTTTCTTTGATTGAAAAACAATTGCATAAAGTTATTCCTGATTCTATTGATATTATTGTAACCCCAACTGTGTCACTCTTAGTAATTGGTCTAATTACAATCTTTTTAATTATGCCCGTAGCTGGATTGATTTCAAACAGTTTGGTCGGTGTAATCAATCTTGTTTTAGAAAAGGGAGGAATGCTTGCTGGATTTACGTTAGGCTTAACATTCTTACCGATGGTTATGTTTGGTTTGCATCAAATTTTAACACCTATTCATATTGAAATGATTAATCAAACTGGAATGACGTTATTGTTACCAATTCTTGCAATGGCTGGAGCTGGTCAAGTAGGTGCTGCGTTGGCTTTGTGGATCCGTTGTAAAACAGATACGAAATTAGTTGAAATGATTAAAGGGGCTTTACCAGTTGGAATTTTAGGGATTGGCGAACCATTGATTTATGGCGTTACGTTACCGTTAGGACGTCCATTTATTACTGCTTGTATTGGTGGTGGTATTGGCGGAGCTGTGATTGGTGCGTTTGGTAATGTCGGATCGATTGCCATTGGTCCAAGTGGAGCTGCCTTAATCCCTTTGATTGCAAATAATCAATGGTTAGCTTATGTTTTAGGTCTTTTAGCAGCATATGCAGGTGGGTTTGTCGCAACATTCTTCTTTGGAATTCCAAAAGATTTACAAGAAAAATAACATTTTATCAATCGTTTATTTTATAAACTGATTTCTTATTTGTAAGTAGTGTTAATTGCTTAAAATGAGAAGTCAGTTTTTTCAATAGCTAAAATTGATTCCATTATTTATAGATTTCTTTTAATGTTTTTTTTAGCTATAATAGTGTCAGTTCATAAAAAGTTTTATGGGATTTCAATTGATAAAGGACGTGAATAACATGCAGCAAAACATTATTTTAACCATTCAAGATCATCTTGGGAATCTACCGGGATCTGAACAGAAAATTGCAGAGTATATTTTAAAAAATACAAATGAAGTTATTAATTTAAGTACACAAGAACTTGCAAAAAAAGCTGGTTCAAGCCCAGCTGCAATTATCCGTTTTTGCCGTTCGATTGAAGTTAGTGGTTTTACAGATTTAAAAATATTACTATCTGCTAATTTAGGTATGATTGATACTGAAATGTATACAGAAGTCGAAAATGGCGAGACGACTGCAGCAATTAAGCAAAAACTACAGCATCGTGTAATCCACGTAATTGAAAGAACTAACGAGCATTTAGAAGATAAAGCCATTGATTTAGCTGTAAATGAAATAGAAGCAGCAGAAATCATCTATGTTTATGGAGTAGGAGCTTCTTCATTGGTTGCTCAAGATATCTATCAAAAATTTACTCGACTTGGAAGAAACGTTTTTTTTAGCATGGATCATCATTTGTTTGCCTCAGCAATTGGAACCAATCATTTAAAAGGTATTTTTATTGGGATTTCAAGTTCAGGTATGAACCAGGAAACTGTTGCATTAGCAGATTTATCCGCAAGTAAAGGCATGACGGTAATTAGTTTGACCGCTGATACAGGCTCTCTTTTAGCTAGTAACAGTGACGTTGTGTTATTAACACCAGAAGGAGAAGAGGCGCCATTAAGAAGTGCTGCGACGGTTTCTCTAACAGCGCAACTATTTGTGGTAGATGTTTTATTTTTTGCATATGCTGCTAAAAATTATGATGAAACGCTGAAAGAAATTCGACATTCTAAAAAGGCTGTTGAAACGGTAAAAAAACGCTGAATTTAAAAAATGAGGCTGAGACAAAAGCGCTTAGCTCCAAGAAATAAGAAGGGATTCACGAAAATTGATCTTCAAATTTTTGTGAATTTCGGCTTATTTCCGAAGGAGCTGCTTTTTTCTCCCCGTTTATTCGGATCTAGTGAGTGAAACAAAACTGATCTTTAGTTTTGTCCCACTCACATTTTTTTACGCTTAATTGTGCAGTGATATTTTTTTACCTTCATCAATATAATGAGTATCATTAACAGTATCAATAGTAAACCTACCATTTTCATAGATAAGCTTAGTCACACTGCCATTTTCTAACCCAATTTGCATTGGCAAAGTATTGTCAATTAAAGAAAGCAGAAATGAAATTGTCAGACCGTGCGAAACAATCATGACATTACCGCCGCCATTTTTTTCTGTTTTATGAGCGATGTCTTCAAAACCAGTCCAGACACGTTCACGAATTTTTTCATAAGGTTCAGCCCAATCAGCGGTATCAGCTGCGATAATAGCATCAGCTAAATCTTTATAACTAATTCGGTTCGTCATCATATCTTCATAATTTTTAAATGCTAATATTCTAGGAACAACTCCCCAAAGCTCGCCATCATAACCGCCATCCAATGAACCAAAACACCATTCTCGAATCCGGCTATCTGTAGCATAAGGAATAACGGCCCCTTGCTTGTGTTCTTGTAAAATAATTCTGGCGGTCTGCATCGCTCGGCCACTATCACTGGAATAGGCTTCTTCAAAATCGATATTTTTTAACCCCATACCTAAATAGTGAATACCAGCTTCACCTTGCTTAGTTAAAGGTGTATCCGACCAGCCTTGCGTTCGTCCAATTGTGTTGAACATTGTTTTACCATGTCTAATGATATACAGCGTTGTTGGTTTAGTCATAAAACATCCTCCTAAAAAAATTATTCAATAAAATTTAGTTAAAAAAAGGATTTGTCTTTTTTTCATGTTCAATTGTTGTCGCATCACCATGACCAGAATAAGCAGGAAATTCGTCTGGTAATGTGAATAGATACGTTTGAATACTGTGGAGTAATTGATTCATATCACCTGTGTGTAAATCTGTTCTGCCAATGCTTCCTTTAAACAGAGCATCACCAGTTATGACAAAATCATCAAAAATAAAACTTACACTGCCAATTGAATGACCAGGAGTGGGAACAACTGAGAATTTCATGCCGCCTAAATCATAACTTTTCATTTCAAATTCTACTTCTGCAGGCTGGACAATAATATCTGCAATGTCATCATGACGACCTAATCCAGATAAGTTTAGAGTAGGATCTGATAACCATTCTTGCTCAAGCGGACTAACATATACTGGGATTTTATAAAGAGAACGAAGCTCTTCAACGGCACCGATATGATCGTAATGGGTATGTGTTAATAAAATAGCAACTGGTGCTTTTCCAGTTTTTTCAATCTGTGTTGAGATTTTCTGCGCTTCAGCACCTGGATCAATAATTAGTAAATTAGTATCATTGTAAATTAAGTAACAATTTTCTTGAATTGGTCCAGTTAAAATCCGTTCAATTTTCAACATATTTATTTAGCCTCCTTGTAAGTTTGAATCTTAATTAAGTATAACCTAATATGAGGAAGATTCAAAAGCCATTAGTATTGATTTTTATTATTTTCATTATAGTCCTTAGTTGGAAATTATCACTAACTAAATTAGTTAATGTTCGTATTTTAATTGTTTTTATGATTATTAAAAACTTTTTTCAATAAAATATAGATTAAATACGAATTATTGTATATAAAGTGTTTTGTATTGTTACGAGAGGGGCGCATGGCATGTTTAAGAATATTGTAAAAGGAACAGGTTTTACAAGTGTAGATCCAAAAAATATCAGAATTCTCGAAAATACACTATTTTGTATTTCAGAAACTGGAAGTATTGCTAAAATAATTCAGCCAAATGAAAAAGATTATGAAGAACTGAGTGAGAGCTATTCGGCTGCCGATAAATTAGTTGAACTGAAAAAAGGGCAGTATATTTTACCAGGATTTGTTGATCTTCATGTCCATGCACCTCAATGGGCTCAGACTGGCACAGCTCTTGATCTACCATTATATGAGTGGTTAAATACTTACACGTTTCCGTTGGAAGCAAAATTTTCTGATCTAGAATTCGCTGAAAAAGTTTATTCTGATCTTGTTTCTCAATTACTGCGCAATGGGACTACGACGGCACTTTATTTTGCTACTGTGCATCGTAAAGCAAGCTATCGTCTAGCTGAAATTTGTAGTGAAAAAGGTCAACGAGGATTAGTTGGTAAAGTTGTGATGGATGATAAAGAACAGAATCCAGAATTTTACCGTGATGACACAGCTGAATCAGCTATTGCAGAAACAGAGCTTTTTATAAAAGAAGTTCAAGCACTAAATAAGCATACGCCACAAGGTGTTTATCCAGTGGTGACACCACGTTTTATCCCAAGCTGTACGGATGAATCTCTTAGAGGACTTGGAGCGCTGGCGAAAAAATATGATGTGCATATTCAATCTCATTGTAGTGAGAGTGATTGGGCACATGAATTTGTCAAAGAACGATTTGGAAAGAACGATGCATTTGCACTGAATGAATTCGGTTTGCTGTCAGAAAAAGCTGTAATGGCGCATTGTGGCTTTTTATCAGATCAAGATATGCGATTGTTTTCAGAAACTGGAACAGCAGTAGCTCATTGCCCAATTTCAAATGCTTATTTTGGAAATGCTGTGACACCCATAGCAAAATTACTCAACGATTACCAAGTTCAGGTTGGATTAGGTAGTGATGTTTCTGGTGGTTTTTCACCTAGTCTGTTTGACAATGTTAGGCAAGCGGTCATCTCTTCAAGAATGTTGGAAGATGGTGTCGACAATAATTGTTGTAGTGAGAAACGTGGTGTGAAAAATTCCAGCATTACTTTAAACGAAGCTTTTTATTTAGCAACAGCTGGTGGCGGCAATTCGTTAAGTATGCCGATTGGTAAATTGGAAGTGGGTTTTGCTTGGGATATCCAAATTATTGATACAAAGAACTTACCTATTTTTTCTGAGGAAGAGTCGTTAGCAGATCTTTTTCAAAAAATACTTTATCTTTCAAGACCTGAAAACATTAAAGAAGTTTGGGTTCAAGGCAAAAAAGTTCATGAAAATACTTTAGGACTAGGAGTGTACAAAGAAAATGTCAGATAACCAAGAAAAGCCATCAAAATTAACTGTAGGACCAAATGATGATCTGTCTTTGGGACAATCAGCACTACTAGGGATTCAACATGTTTTGGCAATGGATGTATATGTTGTACCATTTATTATCGCATCTGTTATTGTTTTAACAACGAAAGAATCTTCTGCGTTAATTCAATCAACTTTTATTGCAGCGGGGTTGGCAACGATTGTTCAATCGTATTTTTGTATGAAATTACCTGTTGCTCAAGGTCCTTCATTTATTCCAATTGGAGCAATTGCGGGGATTTATTTTGCTAATAGCCAAGGCGGAAATGGTTGGGGAACTGTTTTAGGCTCGAGTTTAGTTGGTGCAGTTTTAGTGATTATTTTGGGAATGACTGGGATCTTTAATCGTTTAATTAAAGCTTTTGTGCCGCCTATTGTTGGCGGAACGATAATATTTATCGTAGGTTTGTCTTTAATGCCAGTTGCGTTGAATGATAATGTTTTCAAAGCTTCTGGAGATTTAGGTCAAAATATTTTATTGGCAATAATAGCTGCTACTACATTAGTTGTATTCGCAATGATTGGCTCCCGATTCTCAGGGAAAGGGCGTATATTCCGAATTTCATCCGTTATCTTAGCCTTGGTTTTCGGGTGTTTGGCTGCACAATTTATGGGCATTCTTGATTTTTCTCAAGTAGCGAATGCTCGATTATTTAGCCTACCTCAAGTACCGTTTGTTGATTTTCATTTTTCTTTTGATTTGTCTTCTATATTAACTATGACAATTATTTATATTGTTTTAATGGCAGAAACGACAGGAACTTGGTTTGCGGTTAGTCATGTATGTGAAGAACCTTTGACAGATGAAAATATTAATCGTGGTGTTGTGGGTGAAGGCATCGGTTGTTTGATCTCTTCTGTATTGGGAGCGACACCTGTAACTGGTTATTCCACAAATGCGGGAATTATTTCAATTACAGGAGTAGCCAGCAAAAAAGTATTTGCGGCAGCCGGAGTTTGGTTTATTATTTTTGGTTTTTCAGGAAAACTTTCAACTCTAATTTCTTCAATTCCAGCACCAGTGATTGGTGGTGTTTTTGTAATTGTTTGCGGAATTATTTCGATTAGTGGACTCAAGGTAATTAAAGAAATTGATATCAATGAAAAAGAGATGTATGTTATTGCGATTCCGATGATTCTGACAATTGCTTTAACGTTAATTCCTGAAGAATTTATTCAATCATTACCACAATTTTTGCAATACTTATTTGGTTCATCAGTGGCAACTGCATCAATTGCGGCAATTATTTTAAATCGACTACTTCCATCTGAAAAAAATGAAAAAGTAAGAACTCAAGAGAAACTGGTCGAAGCTCAAGAGATAGAAACAGCGTAAATACAGAGTAGCTAAAAAGTTATTCGCAAAGAACTGCTTAATTTTTTATCTAATTTCCTTATTTTTCGTCATTTACCTTTGACTTTCTAGGGGAAATAGTGTAAATTATCATGGGTGTTCGAAAATACGAACGATATTATGGTTAATGTTCGTGTTTTTGCGTATTTTAATAGATCTTGCTAGGAGGCAGTAAAGTATGAAAGTATTTGATTATGAAGATGTCCAGTTGATTCCCAATAAATGTATTGTGAACAGCCGATCCGAATGTAATACAGAAGTAAAATTAGGTAAACATACCTTTAAAATGCCTGTAGTTCCAGCGAATATGCAGACGATTATTGATGAGAATATCGCTGAGTTTTTAGCCGAAAATAATTATTTTTACATCATGCATCGTTTTGATGAAAATGCTCGTATCCCTTTTATTGAAAAAATGAATAAAAAAAGATTAATCACTTCAATTAGTGTTGGAGTAAAAGAAGCTGAATATGGATTTGTTGAAGAATTGGCAAAACGCAAATTAGTTCCTGACTATGTGACAATTGATATTGCTCATGGTCATTCTAATGCAGTAATAAATATGATCCAACATTTAAAAAAACATTTACCTGAAACGTTTGTTATCGCGGGTAATGTTGGTACTCCAGAAGCTGTTCGTGAATTGGAAAATGCCGGAGCGGATGCAACCAAAGTTGGAATCGGTCCCGGTAAAGTCTGTATTACAAAAATCAAAACAGGTTTTGGAACAGGCGGCTGGCAATTAGCAGCACTACGTTGGTGTGCTAAAGCTGCGAGAAAACCAATTATCGCTGATGGTGGCATTCGTACACCGGGAGATGTTGCGAAATCGGTTCGTTTTGGTGCGACAATGGTAATGATCGGATCATTATTTGCAGGGCATGAAGAATCTCCTGGTGAAACTAAAGTTGAAGATGGTATTGTTTACAAAGAATATTTTGGCAGTGCTTCTGAATTTCAAAAAGGTGAAAAGAAAAATGTTGAAGGTAAGAAAATTTGGATTCAGCATAAAGGCAGTTTAGCTGATACACTGAATGAAATGCAGCAAGATTTACAATCTTCTATTTCGTATGCTGGCGGGCGTGATCTTGAAGCGATTCGAAAAGTAGATTATGTAATTGTCAAAAACTCAATTTTCAATGGTGATACAATTTAATAAGAATAACATTTAGACAAAAGCAGCTAGTAACCGGAAAAAGGGCTAGTTGCTTTTTTATTTTCAATTTTTTACTTTACCTGTCGTAGTAATCATGTTATGATAATTACAACGACAGACGTAGTACGTTAGGTGTAGTAATCGGAGGTGGTTAAATGATTAGCAGCGATGCTATCAGGGGATACAATGACACGTTTATCTTGTCCGTTTTGATGGAAGGAGACTCATATGGTTATGCAATTTCTAAGCGAATTACAGAAATTTCGGCGAATAATTATTCTATAAAAGAAACCACATTATATTCGGCATTTAACCGTTTAGAAAAAAATAGTTTCATTCAATCGTTTCCGGGACAAGTCACACATGGAAAAAAACGAACATACTATACCATTACCAAAGCTGGAAAAGACTATTTAGAAGAAAAAATCGCAGAATGGCAACTAACTAAAAATGTTGTCGAGCGATTTATTGAGGGGGATAAAAATGAAAACAATTAGAGATTATATTGAAAGCTTATTTTTAGGAATTGCAGAAACAAGTCAAACAAGGAAGTTAAAAGAAGATTTACTAGCCAGTGCAGAAGATCGGTATGAAGATTTGAAAAATCAAGGAAAAACCGAAAATGAAGCAATTGGTGGAGTTATTGCAGAATTTGGTTCTATAGACGAATTGTTGGATGAAATGAATATTAAACAAGATTTTATGGATGAAAAGGGCTATGAAATCGATGAAATTACCTTGGATGAATCGCTTGAATATTTAAGTATTCGCCGCCGGGGAGCAACTTTAATTGGCTTAGGAGTTACGTTGATTATGGTTGGTGTAGCTATTTTTGCAGCGATCGCTGGCGTAATGGGCACAAATGCTGCAGGTGTCGGAGCTGGATTACTCTTTTTATTCTTAGGTGCGGCGATCGGTGTTCCTCTCTTTATTATTGCTGGAACAAAAATTTCTAGTTCAAATAAAAAATTAGACGACCGCTTTATCCCAGTTCAAATAAAAAATGAAATGAAAAAAAGAAAAGAAAGTTTTCAGCGTTCATTTGTATTTTGTATAGTAGCAGGTGTTGTTTTATGTATCTTATCAATTATTCCATTGATTTTCTTTACGACAGTTTTTCAAACAGAGGAGTATGAATTATTTGGAGTTGCCTGTTTATTAATCATTGCTGCGTTTGGTGTCTTTTTCTTCATTTTTGGTGGTGTGATTATGGGAAGCTTTACGAAAATGATCGATCAAACCTATTTTATTTCTGATGAAAGTGAGCTAGGTCCAAGAGCTAAAGCAGAGCGAGAAAAAAAGATTCCATTTTGGCTACAGAACCTTGAAAAAATTTATTGGCCAATTGTCGTAGGAATCTTTTTGATACAAGGATTTGTTCTTGGAAATTGGGCCACAAATTGGGTGGTTTTCCCGGTAGGAGCAATTCTATTTTGGATTCTTGAAAGTATTTTTGGTGATAAAAAATAGCATATCAAAAACTCGCTTACCAGACTATTTGGTAGGCGAGTTTTTAGGTCAACAATTAAAATGCTTGTCTGGTAAAAATTGTATCCATTGCTTTTTTTAGCGGGAAGTACACAAGAGTTACAATGATTATTGTAGTAATAACATTAATCAAAGTTGCAGGTAATTTAGATAATGCACTAGCAAAGGCGACATTAAAATCAGCGCCGGCAATTAATCCCATCGTGGTATTTTTGATTTGGGTCATAATAATTTTAGCAATACCAGTTACAATAGCAATAGAAATGATTTTCCAGATAGCATCAATTTTATTGTGAAAGAACAGAATCATTAAGGCTGCAGCTCCGCCAACGATAAAACTTTCAATAACAAAATAGGGTGCTTCTGCTGCAAAACCATTCATAATATCAAAAATGGCAAACCCGATACCGCCAGCTAATGCACCACGTTTATAGCCAATTAATAGGACGGCTAGTAATAATACTGCATTGCCCAAATGAACAAAAGCGCCAGTTGGTAAAGGAATTTTCAACATTGTACCTAAGATGGTTAAAGCTGCAAAAAGTGCAACCAATACAATTGATGTTGTTGAATTTTTGCTATTCATAAGAAAACAACTCCTTTATTTTTCATTCATTCGGTTTTCCGCTTGGTTATATGCTCCATGCCAAACATGACCGAGAAATGGATTAATTTGTTGTCCGTTTTTAATAGCAGCCTGAACAAATTTTTTAGCTAAACTTACTGCATCAACTACCGAGTAGCCTTTAGCCAGCCCAGCAGTTACTGCAGCAGCAAATGTACAACCAGCACCATGATTGAAATCGGTCGGAACTAACTCAGCTTCTAAAACAGTAAAATCACTACCATCATAAAAAACATCAATCGCTTGTTCCGTTTGAAGACGGTGACCACCTTTGATAACAACATTTTTAGGTCCTAATAGACGAATTTTTTTAGCTGCTTCTTTCATTTGATCGATAGAAGTTAAATCGCCCATTTCAGATAAAATACCAGCTTCTACTAAATTTGGTGTTGTAATAGTTGCTTTAGGTAAAAGTAAACGGGTCATCGCAGCGACATTTTCGGGTTGTAATAATTCACTAGTTCCTTTACATGCCATCACTGGATCAATGACAATATTTTGCATATCAAAAGAATCAATATATTTTCGTGTGATTTCAATTGCTTCAATTGTACCTAACATGCCTGTTTTCATCGCATCTAACGCGCCACCGGCAAAAATTGTTTTAAGCTGTTTATCAACTAGATCCGGATCAATTGGTGTAACAAGGTGGCTCCAATCTTCATCAGGGTCCATAGTGACGATACTTGTTAAAGCTGAAAAACCAAATGTTCCATATTCTTCAAAAGTTTTTAAATCTGCTTGAATTCCAGCACCTCCGCTTGAATCAGATCCAGCAACAGTAAGTACTTTTTTAATCATATACATAACCTCTATTCAAATTTAGATTTTTATATTATTTATTGTAAACGAAAGATCAGTTGACAAAAACAGCCAATTGGGTTATTTTCAACTCATCCAATTGCTGCGATACACAAAGAACGAAGTGATTTGATGTAGAGCAGTACAAGGCGAACGAAAGAGAGAGTTGTGACATATAGTTTGATACACAAAAAACGAAAAGTAAGTTGTATCAATTAAATAATATCCAAAAAATAAATAACTAGATTTAAAATGGTACAAAATAATATTGACAAACCCTTATAATTCAAAGTTGTTCCATTATAAAACGTTTCAATAAATAAAACAAAAATTACAGATCTTTTCAAAGAGGAGTAAAAAAATGTGGACTTTAAAAAAAGAACCAGGTGTTCCGGTTTATGTTAGTATCGTCGAGTTAATTTTATCTTATATAAAAAATGGGGATATACTGCCAGGACAGCGGTTACCTGCAGAAAGAAAGTTAGCAGAATCTTTCAAAGTAAATCGTTCAACAGTTGTGCACGCGCTGGATGAATTGGTAGATTTAGGATGGATTGTCAGAAAACAAGGAAGTGGAACGATCGTTAATGAGGGTAAATGGGGTATTAGCACGACTCCAAGAACTGATTGGCGCCGTTATCTAGATCAAAATGTCTTTGCACAAGTAGACCCTTTTTTAAATCAGATTAATGCGTTATTAAAAAAGCCCAATGAAGATATCTTAGATTTGTACACTGGAGAATTACCTTTAGATTTAATTCCCAGCTTTGCTTTTCCACCATTAACTTGGAAACATTTTTTAAAAGAAGAACAACAAGAAGATTTAGGTTATTTACCTTTAAGAGAAGCGATTAGTCTGGAGATGGAAAGAGAATACGGTTTTACATTATCACCTGAAAGTTTGTTAATTACTTCAGGTGCTCAACAAGCGCTATTTTTAATTTTACAAGTTCTTCTAAAATCTGGGGATAGTGTTGCGATCGAAGATCCATCGTTCCTATACGCTTTGCCGATTTTTCAAGCAGCTGGGATCCGACTATATGGTGTAGAGATGGACGATGAAGGAATCAATTTAGACTCACTAGAAAAAACAATTCGCCAGCATCGAGTTAAAATGATTATGGTAAATCCTTCGTTTCAGAATCCTACCGGAAAAACAATGTCAGTCAAAAGAAGACATGAACTAGTCCGTTTATGCCAGAATTATCAAGTTCCGATTTTAGAAGATGATGTTTTTGCTCGACTAAATTTTGTACCATCTGACCAAATTCCACCTCTAAAAAAAATAGATCCAGAAAATGTTCTATATATTGGCTCACTGTCAAAAATACTTGGATCAACTACTAAGATTGGCTGGCTAAGCGCCCCTAGCTCAATCAACCAACAATTAGCAGAAGCTAGAAAAATGATGGACTTCACATTAAGTATTTTCCCACAATTATTGGCGAATCTTGCGTTATCGGATGATGATTTTTCTGAGAAGATAAATTCATTAAAAAAGACTGTCGAAGCTAGAGGGAAAGCAGTTTATGACATGATTAATAAATTACCAGAATGGCAGGTTGAAATGCCGAAAGGCGGTTTTTACATTTGGGCGCACTGGAAAGCTGGGAATCTTAGACAAAAAGACTTCTATACTTTTTTACAAGAAGGATTACTGATTGCTCCAAGTTTCTTTTTTAGTGAGGATCGTCAAAGCATTCGAATTAATTTTTCCAGAGTTGATGAACAGGATTTGCCACTTGTTGAAATGAGACTTAAACAAATAACTAAAAAATTACGCTCGATTCATTAACGGTATGATAAAATAAAAGTAAATGGAGGGATGCTGTTTGAACGAAACAATTGAATTACTAAAAAATCGGCGAACAAACCGGGATTTTGATGAGAATTACCGTATTCCTGATAATCAGCTGCAAGAGATCTTGGATGCTGCTCGACAAGCGCCTAGTTGGATGAACGGTCAATTTTATAGCATTTTAGTTGTCCAAGATCCTAACATACGACAACAATTAGTCGCATGGAATCCGGGCAATCCGCATATGTTAAAGAGTTCTGTATTTTTAATTTTTGTTGCAGATCTCTATCGAACAAAGTTGGTTAGTGAGTCATATGAAAGTGACTATTTAATTGACCAAAGTGTTGAATCATTACTCGTTGCAACGACGGATGCAGCACTAGCGCTTGAAAATGCTGTAATCGCTGCTGAAAGTCTTGATCTTGGCTCTGTTGTGGTTGGAAGTATTCGTAAACATGGACGTGAGATAAGCGAATTACTTAATTTACCAGAAATGACCCTGCCTTTATTCGGACTAAGTATTGGCAAACCGATCGTTGAAATGAAAGTAAAACCTCGTTTGTCAGAAAATGCGGTGATTCACTATGACACGTACAAGCCATATCCGTATACCGCAATTGAACAATACGACAAGGTTATGAAAGCTTTTGGTGAAGCTCGTGAGACAAAACTTTGGAGTCAAAAATTTGCTGACTATTTCTCCGCAGAACCTAAAATGATAACGGATCAATTATTAAAAACACAAGGTTTATTTAGATAAAATGAAAGCAAACTAAGAATGAATATTTTTAAAAGCCATCTCTTTCCTATGATGAGCTTGAATGATATACTTATTAAGGAGTCAAAAACAATCGAATAGAAGAGGTGTAAAACATGTCTTGGGAACAAGTCTATGAACAATGGCTAAACGAAGAAAATATACCACAAAATTTAAAAACTGAATTAAAAGATCTAAAAGAAGATCCAGAAAAATGTGAAGATGCTTTTTATGCACCTTTAGAATTCGGAACTGCTGGAATGCGTGGGATTCTAGGTGCGGGTATCAACCGTATGAATATTTTTACAATACGCCAAGCAACTGAAGGTTTAGCTCGTTTTATGGATGCACAAGGTCCAGAAGCTAAACGTAGAGGTGTTGCTATTGCTTATGATTCACGTCATATGTCACCGGAATTTGCAATGGAAGCTGCTAAAACGTTAGCAAATCACGATATTCCTGCCTATGTATTTGAAAGCCTACGTCCAACTCCAGAGTTATCCTTTGCAGTAAGACATTTGAATGCTCTAACAGGTATTATGATTACAGCTTCTCATAATCCGGCTGCCTATAATGGTTATAAAGTATATGGTGAAGATGGTGGACAAATGCCGCCAGCCGATGCTGATGCTTTGACAGCTTACGTAAGAGCCGTAGAGAATCCTCTAAAAGTAGAAGTTTTATCTGAAGAAAAAGCTCAACATAGCGAGTTAATTTCAATTATTGGTCAAGAAGTTGACGAGGCTTATCTACAAGAAATAAAATCAGTTACCATTAATCAAGAATTGATTGATGAAATGGGAAAAGAGTTAAAACTTGTTTATACACCACTTCATGGTACTGGGAAAATGCTCGGAGAAAAAGCGCTGAAGCAAGCTGGATTTGAAAAATTTATGCTGGTTCCTGAACAAGCGATTGCTGACCCTGATTTCACAACTGTTAAATCACCAAATCCTGAAGAACATTCTGCTTTTGAATTAGCCATTCGTTTAGGTGAAAAAGAAGATGCAGATTTATTAATTGCAACAGACCCTGATGCGGATCGTTTAGGTGCGGCTGTTCGTTTACCAGATGGTACTTATCAAGTATTGACAGGAAATCAGTTAGGTTCAATTATGATCCAATATATTTTAGAAGCACATAAACAAGCAGGTACTTTGCCAGAAAATGCGGTTGTTTTAAAATCAATCGTATCTAGTGAATTAGCTACAGCTGTTGCGGCTAAATATCAAACAAAAATGGTTGATGTATTAACTGGATTCAAATTTATCGCAGAAAAAATTCAACAATACGAAGAAGATCTTTCTCAAACATTTATGTTTGGTTTTGAAGAAAGCTATGGTTATTTAGTGAAATCTTTTGTACGTGATAAAGATGCGATTCAAGCATTAGTATTGTTAGCTGAAGTAGCTGCTTACTACAAAAAACAAGGCAAAACACTTTACGATGGTTTGCAAGATATCTTTAAAGAATATGGTTATTATGAAGAAAAAACAATTTCTGTGACATTGAGCGGTATTGAAGGCAGTGAGAAAATTAAAGCTCTGATGAAAAAATTCCGTGAAGAAGCGTTGACAGAATTTGCTGGGACAAAAGTAATTCAAACTGAAGACTTTAAAGAATTAACAAGAACTTCTGCTTCTGGGAATGTTGAAACTTTAACAACACCGCCTTCAGATGTTTTAAAATATTTCTTAGAAGATGGTAGTTGGATCGCCATTCGTCCTTCCGGAACTGAACCGAAAATTAAATTTTATCTCGCAACAAAGGCAGACTCTCAAGCAGAAGCTGACCAAAAAATTAAAAACTTTGAACAAGTAGTAAATACGTTAACAAAATAAGCACGTAGAAAAAAGGTATTTGCTTATTCGAAAATAAGGTGGGTCAGACAAAACATCGACCGTTTTGTATTGCTCACCTTATTTTTAAAATTTTATGAGGGGGATTAAGTTCTATGAATATTGGATTTATCGGAGCTGGTCATATGGGAAGTGCGATGATCGAAGGCCTTTTAAAAGCAAAAATAGTTTCACCTAAAAATCTTTATGTAAAAGGTGGTTCAAGTGGTACAGCTGAAGCTTTGCAAGCTAAGTTAGGCTTTCAATTAATTTATGATTATAATCGTTTAAAAGAATGTGAAGTTGTTTTTATAGCAACTGGAGCTAAAATTGTTCTAGAAGTATTACAAGAAGCTGCACCATTTTTGGCAGAGGAAACGATCTTAATTTCTGTAGCAACAGGCCATACGGTTGAAGATGCACAGGCAGTTTTGGGAGCTAAAATACATGTTGTACATGCGATTCCTAATACTCCCGTCAGTGTAAATGAAGGTATGATTGGTGTTGCTTTTGCTCAAATGCCTGAGGAAACAAAAAATAAAGCATTAGCTGTGTTAACGTCATTAGGTAAAGTTGAAGAGGTAAATGAAAACATTTTAGGTACGTTTGGCACAGTAGCTGGCTGTAGTCCGGCGTTTGTCGATATCTTCATGGAGGCATTAGCTGATGGAGCTGTTCGTGAAGGGATGTCTAGAACGTTGGCTTATGAAGTAGTTGCTCAAATGTTACTTGGAACTGCTAAACTAGCGATAGACAGTAAAAAACATCCGGGCGAATTAAAAGATGGAGTAACGTCTCCAGGAGGAAGTACGATTAGAGGCGTTGAAGCTTTAGAGAAAAATGGTTTTAGATATGCAGTGATAGATGCTGTAAAACAAGCGAATAGCTAAACTATTTTAGTGAAGAGATAATGGCAATCTTAGGTGATGATCATTATCTCTTTCTTAGATTTAACTTGATGATAAATCTAGCTTTTTTTTTAGAAATTTTGTTATAATAAGCAAAGAAGATTGAAGAAAGGAAGCTCAGCGATGAAAGAAAACGAAGAAATTCAAAAAGTCAGCCAGCTCTACAAAGTGTTGAGCGATCCCACGCGTTTAAGAATTTTACTTTTATTAAAATCAGGAGAACTAAATGTTACGGCGATAGGTGAAAAACTTTCAATGGAACAATCCGCTGTTTCACATCAATTAAAACTGCTGAGGGATAGTCATGTTGTAAAGTCTAGAAGAGAAGGCAAAACTATCTATTATACGTTAGACGATCATCACGTAATTGATATTCTTAACCAAACTTTTGAACATATTAAACACCAATAACTCACCTTTTCTCTGGTTCTCTCTGGAAAATCACAGAAAAGGGTAGTTTTTTTTTCTACAGTTCGTTATACTATAAACATGTTTTATTAGAATAAGATGAAACGTTTCTAATTTTTTATAGCTGGAGGAAGAAGAATGAAGGAAAAATTAAAGATTGGTTTACTTGGACTAGGTACGGTTGGATCTGGTGTACCAACAATTTTACAAGAACATCAAGAAAAAATTTCTCAAGTAACAGGAATGGAAATTACCATTTCAAAAGCGTTAGTTCGCGATGAAGCAGAAAAAAGACGTCAGGCAGAACAGTTTGATATTCAACTAACGACTAATATTGATGATATTATTAACGATGATGAAATTAAGATTATTGTAGAATTAATAGGAAAAGTAGAACCTGCAAAAACCTTCATTACCAAAGCTCTTGAAAATGGCAAACATATTGTTACGGCAAATAAAGATCTTTTGGCACAACATGGCAGTGAGTTAGTTGCGTTAGCCCAAAAGAATCATTGTGATTTATATTATGAAGCAAGTGTAGCCGGTGGTATCCCAATTTTACGAACAATTGCGAATAGTTTAGCTGCTGATAATATCCAAAAAGTTTTAGGTATTGTCAATGGTACGACTAATTATATGTTGACGCAAATGGTTTCAGCAAAAAAATCTTACGATCAAGCATTAAAAGAAGCACAAGAACTAGGGTTTGCTGAATCTGATCCGACAAATGATGTAGATGGAATTGATGCAGCGTATAAAATGGTGATATTAAGCCAATTTGCTTTCGGAATGAATATAAAATTGGATCAAGTGGAAACCCGTGGTATTCGCGGGTTATCATTGGATGATGTTGAAATGGCAGCGCAACTAGGCTATGAAGTAAAACTTATTGGTTCTTCTGAAAATAAAAACGGTAGTATCGCTGTAGAAGTAGGCCCAATGCTTGTAGCGAAGGCTCATCCGATAGCTTCTGTTCGAAATGAATTTAATGCCGTGTTTATTGAAAGTTCAGGTGTCGGTGAATCAATGTATTACGGACCTGGTGCTGGGGCTAAACCTACGGCTACTAGTGTGGTTAGTGATCTTATTACAATTGCGAAAAATATTCGCTTAGGAACAACCGGACATATGTTTAATGCTTATCAGCATGATACAAAATTAGCTAAAGATGACAGTATTTCTGGAAAGTATTACTTTTCGATTGGCGTACCCGACAGACATGGTCAGATCTTAAAGTTAACTCAAATCATGACAGAAGCCAATGTTAGCTTTGAGCAATTAGTTCAACAGAAGTCAGATGGAACAAGAGCTAGAATTGTCGCGATCACACATACAATTACAAAAGAGCAAATGAAACAGGTCATTAAAGAAATAGAAGCAACCGAAGAATTTGAACTACTAAATACTTTTAAAGTACTGGGGGACTAAGATGATGTATGAAGGATTACTAAAACAATATAAAGAATATTTGCCGATTACAGATAAAACACCAATGATTTCATTGGCTGAAGGAAATACACCATTAATTCCGCTGCATAGTTTATCAAAAGAACTAGGCATCACTTTATATGGAAAATACGAAGGCTTGAACCCAACTGGATCCTTCAAAGATCGTGGTATGGTAATGGCAGTTGCTAAAGCAGTTGAAGAAGGAGCAAAAGCAATTGTCTGTGCTTCAACTGGAAATACTAGTGCAGCAGCAGCAGCATATGCAACACGAGCAGGTGTAAAAGCGTACGTTGTTATTCCTGATGGTAAAATTGCAATGGGCAAGCTGGCGCAAGCAATCATTTATGGGGCGGATATTATTTCTATACCTGGTAATTTTGACGAAGCCTTAAAAGCAGTACGTGATATTGCTAAGACAGAAGCTGTTGCGTTAGTTAATTCGGTGAATCCTTATCGATTAGAAGGTCAAAAGACAGCTGCATTTGAAGTTTGTGAACAATTAGGGCAAGCACCAGATGTTTTAGCGATTCCGGTTGGAAACGCAGGTAACATTTCTGCTTATTGGAAAGGCTTCAAAGAATGGCATGACAAAAAAGGAACGTTATTACCAAGAATGCATGGTTTTGAAGCAGAAGGAGCAGCTGCGATTGTCAAAGGCGAGGTTATCGAGCAGCCGGAAACTATTGCAACAGCAATCAGAATTGGAAATCCAGCTAGCTGGAAATTAGCTGAAGCAGCCCGTGATGAATCAAAAGGGTATATTGATTCTGTAACAGATGAAGAAATACTGAATGCTTATCGAAAAGTTGCTGCTCAAGACGGTGTATTTGTTGAACCAGGCTCTGCTGCGTCACTTGCAGGTGTCATTCAACATGTGAAGAGTGGGAAGATTAAACCAGGGGAAACAGTTGTGACTGTCTTTACTGGCAATGGGTTGAAAGATCCTGATACAGCAATTAATGCAACTGATGTAAAAATTTCAAAAATGAGTGATTTAGAAGAAATGCGTATGCATTTACGTAATGGAGTGTCTGAATTATGAAAATAAGAATTCCCGCTACCAGCGCTAATTTGGGTCCGGGTTTTGACTCTTGCGGTATTGCCCTATCACAGTACCTCAGTATTGAAGTACTAGGTAATGCTAAAGAATGGAAAATAGAACATACTTTAGGGGAAGATATTCCTGTTGATGAAACAAATTTACTAATTCAAACAGCCTTACAAGTTGCTCCTGGCCTTTCGCCTAAAAACTTGAAGATGACTTCGGATATTCCTTTAGCTCGGGGTTTGGGAAGTAGTTCGAGTGTGATAGTTGCTGGGATTGAACTGGCTAATCGTCTTGGAAATTTGAATTTAACACAAAAAAATAAACTTGAGATTGCGACTGAAATTGAAGGGCATCCAGATAATGTTGCTCCAGCGATTTGCGGAGATTTTGTGGTAGCCAGTTATATAGGTGATGAAGTTCATTATGTGAAACACCATTTTCCGATGTGTGATGTGATTGCGTATGTTCCTGATGTCCAACTATTAACATCTGAGAGCCGCAGTGTTCTTCCTAAATCTATGCCATATAAAGAAGCAGTACAAGCCAGTGCAATCGCCAATGTAATGATAGCTGCGATTTTGAATGGAAACCTGCCTTTAGCTGGCGAAATGATGGAAGAGGATCGATGGCATGAAGCATATCGTAATGAATTAGTACCGCATTTGGCGCAAATTCGATCGATAGGTCATGCAGTTGGTGCTTATGGTGCATTTCTAAGTGGTGCTGGTCCGACTGTCTTAGTGTTAACTCCAGAAGAAAAAACGGATCAAATGGTCCTTGAATTAGAGAAACTTTCTCAGTCAGCAACAATTAATGTGCTGTCAATCGATCAAGAAGGAATTCAGGTATTCTAAAAAAGAACAGCAGAGATGATAAAAAATCATCTCCGCTGTTCTTTTTAATTTATGCTTCAGGAGATTCTGTTGCGTAATAACTATGATCTTCCAAATTTAAGGCATTTAAAATCATAGATGCTGTTTCTTCAATTGAGAGCGAAGCGACATTAATAACAACACAACCTAGTTTTTCATACAAATCATTAGCGAATTTCAATTCTTTTCTAATTTTTTCGATATCCGAATATGAAGTGTCTGCTGGCAGTCCGTAAGTTTTCATTCGTTCTTTTCTAATACCGTTCAATATATCAGGATCATTAGTTAGACCTACAATTTTTTTGGGATTCGTTTCCCAAAGTTGTTTTGGTAGATGAGCTTCTGGTATTAATGGTAAATTAGCGACTTTTAAATTTTTATTTGCTAAAAATAAGCTTAATGGTGTCTTAGATGTTCTAGAAACACCTAATAAAAGAACATCCGCTTCAAGGAATCCTCGAGGATCTTTACCATCATCATATTTTACTGCAAATTCCATCGCTTCAATCCGCTTGAAATAATTTTCGTTTAAATGGTGGAGAGCACCCGGTTCTCTTGTTGGGGCTACTCCAGTTAATCGCTCAATTTCTGCTACGGGAGGAGTCAAGATATCAAAATGATATAAGTCATGCTCATCAAAAAAATCATTAGCAATTTTAACTAAGCGTTCGTTAACGATTGTATGTAAAACCATCGCATTTTCCCGCTTCGCATCTTCCAATGCTTTTTTTAGTTTATCTTCTTCTTTAGCAAATGTTCGTCTAAACAAGGAAAATTCAACAGTAGGGTATTGAGCCATTGATGCAGCCGCTAATTTTGATGCAGTTTCTCCAGCTGAATCTGAAATTACAAAGATTGTTACACATTTTTTTTGTTCATCATTTGTCATATTCGTATTCCTCTCTTGCTTTTTTTATAAATTTATTATACCATACCTTCATAAATCTTATTCGTAATCATTCTGATTTAGGATTGGGGGTAACAAAATGACACAATCAACATCAAAAGTAGAACAAGCCTTAGCTTCTATGAAAGAACATGGATTAAAATATACGAAAAAAAGAGAAGCGATGATTACTTATCTTATTAAGCGAAATCGTTATATAGCAGCTAAAGAAGTCTATGAATTTATGAATCAGGAGTACAAAGGTGTAAGTTATGATACAATTTACCGTAATCTTCATGATTTTGAATCACTGGGGTTATTGGAAACAACAGATCTAAACGGCGAAAAAAAATTTCGCTTTCTCTGTTGCCAACACGTAGGTCATCATCATCATTTTATTTGTACCGTTTGCGGAAAGACGAAAGAGATTCACATGTGTCCTATGGATTTCTTTAAAGAACAACTTAGCGGTTGTGAAATTGAAGGTCATCGATTTGAGATATTTGGACGTTGCGAAGAATGTTGTTGATCTGTTTTTTTGATTAAAAACACTAATTATCGGGTGAATGTGTAAAAATTTACTCTTTTTGGTACTTTTTCATACATTTTTTGAAGACAAAGGTTGACGTTAAAATAACCATTCGATATAATATAAAAAGAACGGTATTTTATGTATGTGGATTAGATCATAAATATAAAAAACGGTTACTTTTTAAGCTCGGAGGGAGGGAATTAACATGTCAAAAACTGTCGTTCGTAAAAACGAATCTCTTGACGATGCTCTTCGTCGCTTCAAACGTTCCGTTTCAAAAGCGGGTACTTTACAGGAATCTCGTAAACGTGAATTCTACGAAAAACCAAGTGTAAAGCGTAAGAAAAAATCTGAAGCAGCTAGAAAACGTAAAAAATTCTAGTTTTCGATGAGTTGGAGCTGGTTATATGTCATTACTAACAACATTGAATGACGATATCAAAACAGCAATGAAGTCAAAAGATAAAGAAACGTTATCTGTTCTTCGTATGCTGAAATCAGCCATTCAAAATGAGCAGATTAAAGTTGGCCGTGATTTGAACGGAGAAGAAGAGTTGACAGTGTTATCTCGTGAGATGAAGCAACGCAGAGACTCTTTGTCAGAGTTTGAAAAAGCGGGACGTGATGATCTTGCTGACAAAGTTAAAATCGAAATCACAATTGTTGAAAAATATATGCCTAAACAACTTTCAGAGGAAGAAATTCGTCAGATTGTTCAAAAGGCAATTGATCAGACTGGAGCCTCTTCTCCAAAAGAATTTGGAAAAGTTATGGGTGCTGTTATGCCGGAAGTTAAAGGTAAAGCAGACGGTAATCAAGTCAATGCAATTGTAAAAGAATTACTACAAGAGAATTAACAAAAATGAAGAAACCAGCGGATTCCCGTTGGTTTTTTTGTCCAAAAATACATAGAAAAGTGACGACTTCTTTTTAAAAAAATCATAATATGGTATGATTAGACAGAATGAAAAAATAAAGGAGATGGGCAATTTTTGACAGAAAATCAGTCTATATCTTTGGAATTAAAATTGAATGATTCCGACGATGTGAGTATGCTTTTAGGAACCCATGATAAACATATAAAATTTTTAGAAGAAAATACTGCTGTAACAATCAATACACGCGGTGAGACGATTCAATTAATTGGAGCAGAGTCTGAAGTTCAGTTAGTGGCATCGATTATTCGTACATTACAAGTACTAATTCAGCGTGGTATTAAAGTCAGCACACCAGACGTTGTTTCAGCTTTAAAAATGGCAAAAACGAATGATTTAGATGCCTTTATCGCGATGTATGAAGAGGAAATACTAAAAGATCATCACGGAAGAGCAATCCGCATTAAAAATATCGGGCAAAAAAGATACGTCGATGCAGTAAAAAAACACGATATTATTTTTGGCGTTGGTCCAGCTGGTACGGGTAAAACATTTTTAGCTGTTGTGATGGCAATTGCTACCTTAAAAAAAGGTGAAGTTCAAAAAATCATTTTGACACGTCCTGCAGTTGAAGCCGGCGAAAGTCTTGGATTTTTGCCAGGTGATTTGAAAGAAAAAGTTGATCCATATCTTCGTCCAGTCTATGATGCTTTATATCAAGTTTTTGGCATGGAACATACTAATCGTTTAATGGAACGCGGCGTGATTGAGATTGCTCCGCTTGCATATATGCGAGGCCGTACTTTAGATGATGCTTTTGTTATATTAGATGAAGCACAAAATACAACAGTTGCCCAAATGAAAATGTTTTTAACTAGATTAGGCTTTAATTCGAAAATGATCGTTAATGGAGACACGAGTCAAGTTGATTTACCGAAAGGCGTTGTTAGCGGCTTGGTGCACGCGGAGAAAACACTTCAGTCAATAAATAAAATTGCCTTCGTTCATTTTGATGCAGGTGATGTTGTTCGACATCCAGTTGTAGCCGAAATCATTCGCGCATACGACAAAGAGAATCAAAACCATACTTAAACTTTCGGAAAGGAGTGAGTATTCCGTTGAAGTTTACATTACTAAAATTACGTGACAAATTGGGAAAAGCGTTTATCCCAATACTTTTACTTGTTTTTTCCATATTCCTATTCTTTATAATGTTTGGGAGTGTCTATCAAAAAAGAGTTGAGATCAAAGAAGGTCAACTTGCAGAGAAAACAATTCGTGCCACTAAAAATGTAGAAAATACCTACGAAACTGAGGCTAAGAAAAAATTAGCAGCTGAATCGATTACACCTGAATATATTTATCAGGAAGATACTGCGGAGATACAGCATAATCGCATTGAAAAGCTATTTAAATTAATTGGCACTACAAATGATAAGATTGATAAAGAATATCAAGATAAGCAAGCAAAAGCTAAAAAAGATGAAACGGTGCCAAAACCGACTGCTGAAGAACGAGTGGCTAGTTTAAAATCACAATTTGAATCTCTGGATCAAGATGAGGTTACATTTTACCAAAAGCTGCCTAATGTTTTTTATCAAAATATTTTTTCTTTAGACACCGATCAATTACAGAGTGTGAAAACTGAAGCACTAAAGATAATTGATGATAAAATGAAAGATCATGTTCGTGAAGCGGATTTAGATAATATTCGACAAACCGCGATTGAGAAAATCCAATTCCTCGATGTGACTAGCACAATGCAACAAATGATTCGTTATCTGGTAAATGAAGGTATCGTGCCAAATGATTTTGCCAATGATAAGAAAACCAAGGAATTACGTCAAAACGCAATGGATGCTGTTGCGCCAGCAATGATTTATCAAGGCGAAATTATTGTTCGTGAGGGAACTCAAATCGATTCAAAAGCAATGGAAAAATTAGAACTTTTAGGGATGACTAATCAAAATACATCCATTTTTCCAATGGTAGCTTTAGGATTGGCGATTGTATTTCAAATATTGGTTCTGCTCTTTTTTACAAAACAAGTGACAGAAGAAGGAAAACGCCGTTATTTCATTTTATTTTATGTTATGGCAATGTCATTAAGTGTAATCTTGATGAAGTTTTTCCAAATTTTCCAAACAGAGCAAATGACTTATATTTCACTGTTTTTCCCAGCAGCTTTTACTCCGCTGGTGTTAAATTACTTTGTAAGCCGTCGAGCGGGTGTATTGGCTGCTGTTTTTCAAGTTATCTTTTCGTTGTTTGTGTTTTATCATTCAATTGGGACAAATTCGTTAACGATTATCTTGATTAGCTATACGATTTCTGGCTTGTTTGCTACCGTGGTTAAACGAACGCGAATTAGCGAGCAAGGAATGATTGCAGTTTTTTGGGTAATTATTTTTCCAGTCTGTATGGACTTTATCTTAATGATTTATCAAGGCATGAGCCTATTGGATAGTAAATCATGGACGATGATGATTTGTTCATTAGCAGGAACAGTTTTATCTTTTTTAGCTACGATGGGTTTACATCCGTACATTGAATTGCTGGTTACAGATGATAGTGTGATTGTCTTAAATGAATTAAGTAATCCAAATCATCCGTTATTGAAAAAATTACTTGAAGAAGCACCGGGGACCTATCATCATAGTATGATGGTTGCAAGTCTTAGTGCAAATGCAGTAGCTGAAATCGGCGGACGTTCTCTGTTAACTAGAGTTGCTTGTTATTATCATGATATAGGTAAAATTAAACATGCCAATTTCTTCGTAGAAAATTTACCAGCAGGTGCAGAGAATCCGCATAACTTTTTATTGCCGGAAGATAGTAAACAGATTATCTTTGGACATGTAATTGATGGTGCTGTTATTTTAGAAGACTATCATATGCCGGAAATGGTTATTGATATTTGTCGTCAACATCATGGTACGACATTAATGAAATTTTTCTATATAAAAGCGAAGGAACGAAATCCTGAGATTTCCGAAGCTGATTTTCGTTATCCTGGACCAAAACCGCAAACACGAGAAGCTGGAATTGTCAGTATTGCAGATACTTGTGAAGCAGCAGTCAGAGCTATGGATCATCCAACGAATGAAAAAATTAAAGATTTTGTTCATAATGTGGTTCAAGATCGAATTTCTGATGGACAATTAGATGAATGCGGCTTGACTATGAAAGAAATTCGTATTGTTGAAAAATCACTCGTAAATGGATTATGTAGTACTTTCCATTCAAGAATTAAATATCCAAAAATGAAATCAGAAGCGGAAAAAATGAAAGACGAACAAGAAAAGAGAGATGACTAGTGGATATTACGTTCATTGATGAAACAACTAAAATATCAGAGGCAAACTTAAAAGAAGTAGAAGAACTATTACAATTCGCAGCGGATTTTCTGAAAATTTCTGAGGATACGGAAATGTCAGTAACATTTATGGACAATGCTGGTATCCAAGTAATTAACAGAGATTATCGCGGTAAAGATGTACCTACAGATGTGATTAGTTTTGCTTTGGAAGAAGAAGGCGAAGATGAATTACCGATTATTTTTGAAGATGAAGAAGAAGTATTTCCTAGAAATTTAGGTGACATCATGATTTCGATTGAGCGAACAGAAGAGCAAGCTTTAGAATATGGTCATTCTTTTGAACGTGAACTTGGATTTTTAGCAGTACATGGTTTTTTACATTTAAATGGGTATGATCATATAGAAACTGAGGATGAGAAGGAAATGTTTGGTTTACAGAAAGAGATTTTAGATGCCTATGGACTCAAAAGATAAGCAAACAGGAAAGAATAAACATTTCATAGCTTCATTGGAATTTGCTTTACAAGGGATTAAAACGGCTTTTAAAGAAGAACGAAACATGCGGACACATGTTTTAGCGGGAATTGCTGCTATAGTAGCAGGATTTGTTTTCCGTTTATCTTTATCAGAATGGCTGTGGCTGTTGTTAGTGATTTTTCTCGTTTTAGTGATGGAAATGGTGAATACTGTCTTTGAGAACGTCGTTGATATGTTTACAGACTTTCATTTCCATCCCATCGGTAAAAAAATCAAAGATATGGCTGCAGGAGCGGTACTTTTAACAACAGGCTTTGCTGTGATTGTGGGAGTACTGTTATTCGGGCCAAAAATCTGGCAAATACTAATAGATTTATTATAGAGGAGAAAAACTATGACTGAAGAAGCGCATAAATCCGGTTTTGTAGCTATTGTGGGACGACCAAATGTTGGGAAATCTACTTTGCTAAATCGAATTGTCGGACAAAAAATTGCAATAATGAGCGATAAAGCTCAAACAACACGAAATAAGATTCAAGGTATCTATACTGTGCCGGAAGCGCAGATTGTTTTTATTGATACTCCAGGGATTCATAAGCCAAAACATCGTTTGGGTGATTTCATGGTTGAAACGGCGTACAGTGCATTACGTGAAGTTGATGCCACACTATTTATGGTCAGTGCTGACCAAAAAAGAGGAAAAGGTGATGACTTTATCATCGAGCGGCTTAAATCGATGAATAGTCCTGTTTATTTGGTTATAAATAAAATAGATACCGTTCATCCTGATGAATTGTTAGGAATTATTGAAGATTATGCAAATCAAATGACCTTTGCTGAAGTTGTGCCGATTTCAGCTACTGAAGGAAATAATGTTGAGCGGCTAATGGATATTTTGGTCGACCAAATGCCGGAAGGACCGCAATATTTTCCAGACGATCAAATAACTGACCATCCTGAATATTTTATTGTGTCTGAGTTGGTTCGTGAAAAAGTCTTATTGCTTACTCGTGACGAAATCCCGCATTCAGTTGCAGTAGTTGTCGATTCGATGAAACGTGACGAGAATGATAAGGTGCATATTCAAGCGACTATCATTGTTGAACGAGATAGCCAGAAAGGGATTATTATTGGAAAAGGCGGTAAAATGCTGAAACAGATTGGAACAAAAGCGAGACAAGATATTGAACACTTGCTAGATGACAAAGTTTATTTAGAACTTTGGGTTAAAGTACAGAAAGACTGGCGAGATAAAAAAGTTCATTTACAAGATTTTGGATACCGTAAAGACGATTATTAAAAAAATGATGGAGTCCGGGACAAACTAATTTTTAGTTTTTGTTTCGGGCTCTAAAATGCACATAGTCATAAAAATGAGAATAAATAGGGGGCATTAATATGACAGTTGGTGAAACAAAAGGAATTATTTTGTTCACGAAAGACTATAAAGAAAAAGATAAACTAGTCAAAATTTTTACTGAATCATTTGGAAAACTGATGTTTTTTGTAAAAGGTGCCCACCGTAAGAATAATCCGATTGCTCCTGCTATTTTGCCATTTACAGAAGCGGTTTTCATAGGAGATTTTAAAGAAGACGGACTTTCTTTTTTAAATGGTAGTAAGGAAGTTTATCCGTTTAGAGTGATTCAAGCAGATATTTTTGTAAATGCATACGCAACATATATTTTAAACTTAGTAGATGCTGCCATTGAAGATCGAACTTATGATCCTAATCTATATCATTTTGTGAAACAGGCATTAACGCTATTGAATGAAAATAAAGATCCAGAAATCATTACGAATATTTTTGAAATCCAACTGCTCAATCGTTTTGGAATTACCCCGTTATGGAGTCACTGTGCAGTTTGCGGCGAATCTCACGGTAAGTTTGATTATTCGTCAAAATATAGTGGGGTTCTTTGTGAAAGACACTGGCACCTTGATAATCATCGCTACCATGCTGATCCAGTCGCTATTCATTTTATTCGTTTATTTTCAGCAATATCTTATGACAAAGTACAGGACATCAGTGTAAAACCAGAAACGAAAACAGCCATTCGCCTTACTATTGATGAATTATACGAGGAATATGTTGGTATTCATTTAAAAAGCAAAAAATTCATTGATCAAATGCAAAGTTGGGAAAATACATTAAAACTTCCAAAACGAGAAACTAAAATAGATGATGAGAAAGATTCTAATTCGCAAAAATAATTTGACATCTGTTCTTTCAACCCTTATTATAAAGAGTAATTAAATACATATGTTGATGAAGAAGAGTAGGAAGCATTGCTGTTGTAGCGAGTCTGGGAAAGTGTGAGCCGGATACTAGCAACTTTTGAAAGGCGCTTTTGAGTATGGCTAAACGAAGCTGCCGACAGTTGATGTCGGAAGTAGGGTGGAACCGCGATTATTCGTCCCTATGTCTCTATGAGGCATAGGGACTTTTTATTGTGAATCACAAAGAACGAAGAGATTTGATGATGAACAATACAAGACTTGCATAAGAAAGAGTTGATCATTACTGTTTTACGAATCACAAAGAACAAAGAGATTTGATAATGAACAATACAAGGCTTGCGTAAGTAAGAGTTGATCATTACTGTTTTACGAATCACAAAGAACGAAGAGATTTGATGATGAACAATGCAAGACTTGCATAAACAAGTGTCGATCATTACTGTTTTACGAATCACAAAGAACAAAATGAGTTAATAATGGAAGCTACGCTTTAAACTTAACTCTATAGGAAAGGAAGTGGTCTAACGTGGAATTTAACGCTACTTTTTTGCCAACGGATTTTTCAGAAAATAAACTTAAAATTTTATCTCTGGTCAAACTTATCGTACAGGTAAAGGATAATAATGGAACGATAGTTGAAGAATTTCAAACAAATCCCAGTGAGAAAATCTATAAAATCAGTACACTATTGACACCAAGCATGGAAGTTGAAGTTACTGTTTTATCTGGTGAAGTCGTAGAATTTTATCCAGTTGTTACAGCACTTTAAAAATAAGGAGGATTATAATGAAAAAGAAACTTACGGTACAAGAAATGATTTTAACGTTACAGAAATTTTGGTCATCAAACGGTTGTATGCTTATGCAAGCATATGATACTGAAAAGGGTGCAGGTACAATGAGCCCGTATACGTTTTTACGTGCGATTGGACCCGAACCTTGGAATGCTGCATATGTAGAACCTTCACGTCGTCCAGCTGACGGACGCTACGGAGAAAATCCTAATCGTCTTTATCAACATCATCAATTTCAAGTGGTGATGAAACCTTCTCCTGAAAATATCCAAGAATTATATTTAGAAAGCTTAGAATTATTAGGGATCGACCCTTTAGCGCATGATATTCGTTTTGTTGAGGATAATTGGGAGAATCCTTCAATGGGGTGTGCTGGTCTTGGTTGGGAAGTGTGGCTTGACGGGATGGAAATCACTCAATTTACTTATTTTCAACAAGTAGGCGGTTTGGCCTGTCAACCAGTAACTTCAGAAATTACTTATGGGATCGAACGTTTAGCATCTTATATCCAAGAAGTTGAAAGTGTTTATGATTTAGAATGGACTGAAGGCGTAAAATACGGTGAAATTTTCAATCAGCCTGAATATGAACATTCAAAATACTCATTTGAAATCAGTAATCAAGAAATGTTATTAGAAAACTTTGACAAGTTTGAAAAAGAAGCGAAACGCTGTATTGATGAGAGTTTGGTTCATCCAGCTTATGATTATATTTTAAAATGCAGCCATACATTCAATTTACTTGATGCTCGTGGTGCAGTTTCTGTAACAGAGCGGGCCGGTTATTTAGCTCGTATTCGAAACATGGCACGTGCTGTTGCGAAAATTTTTGTAGCAGAACGTGAAAAATTAGGGTTTCCACTTTTGAATAAAGCAAATGAGACAACTAAGGAGGAAAAATAACATGGCGAAAGATCTGTTACTTGAAATTGGTTTGGAAGAAATGCCAGCGCACACTGTCAGTCCTAGTCGTGTGCAATTAGAAGAAAAAGTTATTAAGTTTTTAGATGAAAATAGCTTAACATATGAAACAGTTCAAAGTTTTTCAACTCCACGTCGTCTTGCTATACGGGTGACACAACTTCCGGAACAACAAGCAGATACTCAAGAAGAAGTAAAAGGGCCTGCTAAAAAGATTGCCCAAGATGCTGAAGGAAACTGGAGTAAAGCAGCAGAAGGTTTTGTTCGAGGACAAGGTTTAACGACGGAAGCGATTGTATTTAAAGAACTTAACGGCGTAGAATATGCCTATGTGACCAAACATAATCATGGACAAAAGACTATTGATGTTCTAATTGGATTGAAAGAAGTGATCACTAGCTTAACATTTCCAGTGACAATGCATTGGTCAAATTATAATTTTGAATATATCCGCCCCATTCATTGGGTAGTGGCTCTGTTAGCAGATGAAGTGATTCCATTTTCTATTCTTGATGTACAAACAGGTAACACATCTAGAGGACATCGATTCTTAGGTGATGCAGTTACATTTAAGCATTCAGATGATTATGAAGCTAAAATGAAAGAACAGTTTGTTATTGTTGATCCGAAAGAAAGACAACAAATGATCGTGGATCAAGCGAATCAATTAGCAAAGAAAAATCATTGGTCTCTTGATTTAGATGCTGATTTATTGGAAGAAGTCAATAATTTGGTTGAATATCCAACGGTTTTTGTCGGTGGGTTTGATGAAAAATACCTTTCAGTACCAGATGAGGTGTTAGTTACTTCTATGAAAGAACATCAACGTTATTTTGATGTGAGAAATGACCAAGGTTTATTGTTGCCTCACTTTATTTCAGTTAGAAATGGTGACAATGTTCATCTTGAAAATGTGGTAAAAGGCAATGAAAAAGTGTTGGTTGCTCGTTTAGAGGATGCAGAATTTTTTTATAACGAAGATAAAAAACTAACAATTGATGCTTGTGTCAATAAGTTGAAACAAGTAACATTTCATGAAAAAATTGGTACTATTTATGAAAAAATGCTACGTGTTGGGGTTATTAGTAAAATTATTGGTAGAGAAATAGGATTAACAGATGCTGAACTAACTGATTTAAAACGAGCTTCTGAAATTTATAAGTTTGATTTAGTAACCAATATGGTTGGAGAATTTCCTGAGTTACAAGGGATTATGGGAGAAAAATATGCGTTGCTTCAAGGAGAAAAACCTGAAGTTGCACAGGCGATTCGCGAACATTATATGCCGACATCTAGTGAAGGCGAATTGCCGCTTTCTGATATGGGCGCAGTTTTAGCGATAGCAGATAAATTAGATAGCGTATTTTCATTCTTTGCTGCTGGTATGGTTCCAAGCGGTTCAAATGATCCTTACGCGTTACGTAGACAAACATACGGTGTAATAAGGATTGTTGAAAGTAAAGGCTGGCAATTCCCACTAGTTGAATTGAAAAAAGATATTGATAGAGCTGTTAACGCAGATAGCGAAACATTTGGCATTCAATTAATGAATGGCCAAGAAGAGGTTATTGACTTTGTTAAGGCTCGTTTACGCCAGTTATTATTGACAGAAGAAGTACGTCATGACGTTATCGATGCAGTTATTTCTTCAGAGCAAAAAGATTTATCTAAGCTATTTTCATCTGCTAAAATTTTGAAGCAACATTTATCGGATGATGAATTTAAACCTTCTATTGAAGCTTTGACTCGTGTAATTAATCTTTCTAAAAAAAGCAGAGAATTACTTATTCAAGAAAGCCAAGTAGATGACTCGTTGTTTGAAAATGATGCTGAAAAAGCCCTTCATCAAGCAGTGAACCAACTTGAAGCTGAGTTTGAAAATCGAACTATGAGTGAAAATTATCAAGCATTAGTTGATTTGCGACCATTAATTGAACGTTATTTTGATGAAACAATGGTTATGGTAGATGACAAAGCTGTAAGAGCCAATCGTCTAAATGAATTAAATCGAATTGCAAAAATGGCTTTATCATTAGCTAGTCTAGATTTGTTGATTGTAAAATAATATTAAAAAAAAGAAAGATCGTAAGGTCTTTTTTTTTATAAATTCATAAATCAAAATTTTTTCATCAAAAGAAATTTCATGTTAGGATTAACTTATCGAATGATAAGTTTTTTTGTTTGCGATTTAACTATAAAATTATTCATCTAAAAAAGTAGGAGGGATCAAGATGAATCTAACAAAATCTAGAAAGTGGATGGTAACACTATTTTATTTCGTCATGATTGGGACCAATGCTGCTGCAGTTTTGCTTCCTTTGAATGGCGTGAGTACGCAAGAAGTTTCTAATACGTATGGCAATTTGTTTGCTCCGGCTGGCGTGACTTTTTCAATTTGGTCGGTTATTTATTTGCTGTTAGCTGGATTCGTAATTTATCAGTGGCAAACACCAGACAAGCAGTCTATTTTAGCAGATACATCAAGTAGTAACATGTTAAGAATTATTTTTATACTATCTTCAATTTTAAATAGTGTCTGGCTGGTTTTATGGCAGTATTTCCATATAAACCTTTCAGTGATAGTGATGCTATTTTTATTAATTTCATTAATTTATGTTAATCAGCTATTAGCCAACGCGACGTTGACTAAAAAAGATTATATCTTAGTTAGATTGCCATTTAGTATATATTTTGGTTGGATAACAATAGCAACAATTGCTAACATTACAGCTTTTTTTGTAGATAAGGATATCGCATTTTTACAAGATAATCAACCTATTTGGACGGTTATAATTTTAATCATCGGAGTAGTAATTATTAGTGTAACGATAATTAAAAATCATGATATTGCGTATGGCATAGCAACGTTATGGGCATACTTGGGTATTTTACTGGAACATCAAGCACAAGGAGGTTGGAACCATAAATATCCAATAATTATTAATACTGTGTTTGTTTCTTTAATTGTAATTGTTTGTGTTTGTTTGTATGTTTTGGCATTAGAGGTTAAAAAGAAAAACAATAAATAATGTATTTTTCTTAGTTGAATTCTGTTAAAATAGTGTGGAAATCAATGATAGGTGGCCGATCAATGGAAAGTAAGACAAAAAATACAAGAGCTAAAATTATAGAAGTTGCAACTGAATTATTTATGGCAAATGGTTATCAAAGTACCTCAACTAGGCAGATTGCGCAATTAGCAGAAGTAACTCAGCCTAATTTATACCACCATTTTAAAAATAAAGAAGAAGTCTATATCGGTGTAATTGAAAACTTATTAAGTGATGTAAACGTAGAATTAGTTAAAATTGTTGAAGATTCATCACTAGATACAATTCATAAATTGCAAAATTTTGCAGAATGTCTAAAACTAAAACATCCATTTGACTTAGAGTTAATGATGCGAGACTTTCAAACGAAACTAACGCAAAGTACTCAACAGCAGTTGTTTTCTCTCTGGAACGACTCCTATAAAAAGCCTTTATTAGCAATTTTTCAGAAAAGTGATCTTTTGATTCGTACGGATTTATCGGCTGAAGTTGCCACAACACATTTCCTTAATACATTATCACCTTATATAAAAACTGAAAAATATAATAGTCCTTTAACTATAGCTAAAGTTGTTGATCTTTTTGTATATGGTATTTCAGCGGATAAAAAATAATAAGATTTCCAGTATAAAAAAAGAGATCAACATCATTTAGTATTGTGAGCCGCCCCCAAAAAGTTAGATTTCCAGGTCTAACTTTTTGGGGGCGGCTCATTGATGTTAATCTCTTTTTTTATTACATTTATTTTCGATTTTGTTTTCCTGCATTTCTACCTGTGTTGGATGTATTTCTTGGTTTAGAAGTCTTTTGTGGTTCTTTTGCTTCTGCTGGCGTTACATCCTTACGAGGAGTAATCACTTGTTTAGGCGGATTTTTCTTTAATTCTTCCGCAACTTGCGCTCTAATTCTTGGTTTAAGTAAAATGTTTGTAATGAAAGTTTGGATACAGGTGAAGATACCACCAACCACCCAGTAGAGTGTTACACCAGCTGGAGAGCTAAACGACATGAATACAATCATCAATGGAGAAACAATTAACATTGATTTCATGGTTTTCTTTTGTTCTTCAGGAATTCCTATTGTAGAAAGATAACCTTGGATTAGATAGGCTACACCAGCTAAAGCAACAAATATCAGACTCGGTTCACCTAGATTCACGCCAAAGAAAGTAGCATCACTAATTCCTTGTGTATAACGTGCCGCAAAGAATAATGCAGAGAAAATCGGCATTTGGATAAGTAATGGCAGACAGCCAATACCGCCCATCATACTCATATTGTTTTCTTTATAAACTTGTTGTAGTTCTTGTTGCGCTTGCATTTGCTCTTCACGAGTTGTTGCTTCTTTTAATTTTGCTTGGGCAGCATCAACTTGAGGCTTGATGGCTTGCATTTTTTCAGTTTGAATCATACTTTTTTTAGACTGATTCAAGCCTAAAGGCATAATAATGATTCTCACAATAATCGTAATAAAGATAATTGCCCAGCCGTAGTTCCAGTTGAAATTATCAACAAGGTACGTAATAGCACTACTCATGGGTTTAACTAAAAAGTTGTAGATAATTCCTTCACCGGTAGGCTGTCCGTCTGAACCAGTCTTTACACAACCAGATAAAAAAAGTACTAGAGTGAATAAACCGGAAGTTAAAAGCCACTTATTTAATTTTCGCATTGTATTCTGTCCTTTTCTAAAAAATTTACACAAGATTAACTATACTTGAAAAAGCGTTTTTTTTCAATAAAAAATAGAAGAATCAGACTCAAGTAGGAGTGGGATTCTTCTTTTGTTATTAATTCGTAACTTTAAATTGTGTATATTCCTCCATCATAGGGTCTTCTTGAAGATCTACATATGTAACTCGACCTGCAGGACTAGGTGATTCCTTAACTTTTTTGATAAAGATATTAATTAAGTCATCTTCGCCAAAAGCTTCAATAGATACAGAACCATCATCTTCATTTCGAACAGTTCCAGCGACACCTAATTCATCAGCAACCATTTTAGTCATATAGCGAAAGCCAACACCTTGTACTCTGCCTTGGACATTCATACGTACTTTTCTCATTTTGACGACACCTCGCTTTTTAATTAATGATAGCGATTTTCTTAATATATAGCAAGTAAAGTAATGGCTGTTTGATTGAAAAAAACATGTTATAATGACAATTACGAGGTGAGCAAATGAAAGAAATTTTGTCAACAAAAAATGCTGCGATTAAGAAATTCAAAAAACTACATAAAAAGAAATATCGAGATGAGCGTCAGCAATATATAATAGAAGGTTTTCATCTGTTAGAAGAGGCTATTAAAGCTCAAGTCCAGGTTGAATGGATTCTATATAATCAGCGAGGTAAAATAGAATGGGGTGCATGGTTGGCTGCTCAGCCGGAAGAACAGTTGATTTTTGTTTCAGATGACGTTTTAGAATCTCTTTCAGAATTACCAACTCCTCAAGGAATATTAGCGATTGTTCAGATGCCAAACAATGAAAAAAATATAGATTTTTCCGGAAGATGGTTACTTTTAGATAATGTGCAAGATCCTGGCAATGTTGGAACGATGATTCGAACGGCTGATGCAGCTGGACTGTCAGGGATTATTTTAGGAGAAGGCTGCGCAGATATTTACAATACTAAAGTTTTGCGTGCGATGCAGGGGAGTAATTATCATTTACCAATTATTCGTCAAATTTTAAGCGATATTATTCCGAAATTTAAACAAGCCCACATACCTGTTTATGGAACGGAATTGAACCCAGAAGCAATAGCTTATTCGGACGTCACAGATGTAAAAGAGTATGCATTGATTTTGGGAAATGAAGGTCAAGGCGTAGGTAAAGAACTTTTAGAGCTGACAGACCAAAATATTTATATTCCGATTAGTGGAGATGCTGAATCTTTAAATGTCGCAATTGCAGCAGGAATTATCATGTTCCACTTTGAATTACAGCGTTGAAGCATAGCGTGTATTTTCAATGCTAAGAAAAGTTGAGAAAAAACAGTAGAATGTTATTGAAATCTATTAGATAATCATGTATACTAAACAACGGTGTGAAAACACTAAATCCACATTCAGATTTGATTTGTAAAGCGGTGCTGCTTAAATTAGTAGTTCTTTACAAAGATGAGAACTGAAGAGGGAACAAATAAAAACCAAATTGGAGGAAACAAACATGGCAGTAATTTCTATGAAACAATTACTAGAAGCCGGCGTACACTTTGGTCACCAAACTCGTCGCTGGAACCCAAAAATGAAGAAATACATCTTCACAGAAAGAAACGGAATCTACATTATTGACTTACAAAAAACAGTTAAATTAGTAGATGCTGCTTACGATTACATGAAAAATGTTGCTGAAGACGGCGGCGTTGCATTATTCGTAGGTACTAAAAAACAAGCACAAGAAGCAATCAAAGACGAAGCTATTCGTTCAGGTCAATACTTTGTAAATCACCGTTGGTTAGGTGGAACTTTAACTAACTGGGATACAATCCAAAAACGTATCAAACGTTTGAAAGACATCAACAAAATGGAAGAAGACGGTACATTCGATCTTTTACCTAAAAAAGAAGTTGTTGGCTTAAACAAACAACGTGAACGTCTTGAAAAATTCTTAGGTGGTATCGCTGATATGCCTAGAATTCCAGATGTAATGTACATCGTTGATCCTCGTAAAGAGCGTATCGCTGTTCAAGAAGCACAAAAATTAAACATTCCAATCGTTGCGATGGTTGATACTAACTGTGATCCAGATGAGATCGATGTTGTAATTCCATCAAATGATGATGCAATTCGTGCGGTTAAATTAATTACAGCTAAAATGGCTGATGCTTTCATCGAAGGAAACCAAGGTGAAGATCAAGTCGTTGAAGAAACTTTCACTGAAGAAGTAGCAGAAGCTGCAACTTCAATCGAAGAAATCGTTGATGTTGTTGAAGGCAGCAACGAATCAGCAGAATAATATAAAATAACGGAGCTGTCTCAAAGGCTGGGCGAAAAAAAGCCTGTTACCTCCTTTGAGATAGCTTTTTTTAAAACAAACTTTACAATTATCGAGCTTTTCGGGTTAGCCTATTAAAGAAGTGACTGACCAGTTCGGCTTATAAAATTAGGAGGAACATAAAAAATGGCAGATATTTCAGCAAAATTAGTTAAAGAACTACGCGACATGACTGGTGTCGGTATGATGGATGCTAAAAGAGCATTAGTCGAAGTAGAAGGAAATATGGATGCAGCTGTTGATTACCTACGCGAAAAAGGTATGGCAAAAGCAGCTAAGAAAAACGACCGTGTAGCAGCTGAAGGTTTAGCAAATGTTGCTTCAAACGGAAACTTTGCTGCAATCGTTGAAGTAAACTCAGAAACTGACTTTGTTTCTAAAAACGAAATGTTCCAAGATTTAGTTAAAAAAATTGCAACTGAAATTGCAACAAACAAACCAAAATCAATGGAAGAAGCGTTAGCACTTAAAACTGATAAAGGTACAATTGAATCAGAATTAGTTGAAGCTACAACAGTTATTGGTGAAAAAATTAGCTTCCGTCGTTTTGAATTAGTTGAAAAAGCTGACAATGCAGCATTCGGAGCATACTTACACATGGGTGGGCGTATTGCCGTATTAACTGTATTAGATGGAACTACTGACGAAGAAGTTGCAAAAGACGTTGCAATGCACGTTGCAGCAATCAACCCTCGTTATGTAAACGAATCTCAAATTCCTCAAGAAGAATTAGATCATGAAAAAGCTATTCTTTCTGAGCAAGCATTAAACGAAGGCAAACCAGCAAACATCGTTGAAAAAATGGTGATTGGTCGTTTGAACAAATTTAAAGCTGAAATTTCATTAGTGGATCAACCATTCGTTAAAGATCCTGATATGACAGTTGAAAAATATGTTGCTTCAAAAGGCGCAACAGTTAAATCATTCACTCGTTTCGAAGTAGGCGAAGGAATTGAAAAACGTGAAGATAACTTTGTTGATGAAGTTATGAGTCAAGTGAAAAAATAATTCTATTACAAATCGTAATAGTTTAGGGTGGGATGAAACTTCTTTAAGTTTTGCTCCACCCTTAAATATGAATGAACGGCGAGATGAAGGCATTTTTAAACTTTTATCCCAGCCGCTTTTTTTAGGAATTAAACAAAATGAACTGGCAGATTCTATAGAGTATGTTAAAATGTTTATAGACAAATGGTGGAGGGAATTAAAAAATGGTAAAACCTAAATATCAACGTGTTGTATTAAAGTTAAGTGGCGAAGCTTTGGCCGGAGACGAAGGGTTTGGAATTAAACCTCCTGTAATTGCAGATATTGTTCAAGAAATCAAAGAAGTCCATGAATTAGGAATTGAGATGGCGATTGTTGTTGGTGGTGGAAATATCTGGCGTGGACAAATTGGTGCTCAAATGGGTATGGAGCGCGCTCAAGCAGATTATATGGGAATGTTAGCTACCGTGATGAATGCTTTGGCGTTACAAGATACGTTAGAGAATCTTGGTGTTCCTACACGCGTGCAGACATCAATCGAAATGCGTCAAATCGCAGAACCGTATATCCGTCGTCGAGCAGAACGTCATTTGGAAAAAGGGCGTATCGTGATTTTTGCCGGTGGGACAGGTAACCCATATTTCTCAACGGATACAACTGCCGCATTACGTGCAGCAGAAGTAGATGCAGATGTTATCTTGATGGCTAAGAACAATGTAGACGGTGTATACTCTGCTGATCCTAAATTAGATGCAAATGCTGTCAAATTTGAAGAGTTGACTCATTTAGATGTCATCTCAAAAGGTTTGCAAGTGATGGATTCAACTGCTAGTTCATTAAGTATGGATAATGATATTCCATTAGTTGTCTTCAATTTAAACGAAAAAGGCAATATTCGCCGCGCATGCCTTGGTGAAAATATCGGAACAACCGTAAGGGGGAAATAAGAAATGACTGGAGCAATTCTAACAACAGCTAAAGAAAAAATGAGTAAAGCAGAACAAAGCTTACAACGTGAACTTGGTCAGATTCGTGCAGGACGTGCAAATGCTAGCCTATTAGATCGTATACAAGTTGATTACTATGGCGCACCAACGCCAGTTAATCAATTAGCTGGAATCAATATTCCGGAAGCTCGTGTACTGATGATTACACCGTTTGACAAAAATTCGCTTGAAGATATTGAAAAAGCGATTCAAGCAAGTGATATCGGAATTAGCCCGACAAATGATGGGACAGTGATTCGTTTAGTCATTCCGCAATTAACAGAAGAGCGTCGTAAAGAATTAGCTAAAGACGTTAAAAAAGCTGCTGAGAATGCAAAAATTGCGATCCGCAACATTCGTCGAGATGCTATTGATGATTTAAAGAAACAACAAAAAAATAACGAAATTACTGAAGATGAATTACGTGGTTTGGAAAAAGAGACACAAAAATTAACAGACGATAGCGTGAAAAATATTGATGCTATTACAGCTGAAAAAGAAAAAGAACTTCTTGAAGTTTAAATGTAAAAAAAATTAAAACAATAAAATCTTACCTTTTCATTTGTGTAAGATTTTGTTGTTTTTTTATTTTTTAAATATATTGTTATTTAAAAGAAATATTCCGAATAAATGATAAAATTATAATCTAATAAATTTGTAAGGTCAAAGGGATATACAAAAAACATCTTGTTTCTCATCTGGTGTTATGGAATAATGATATTAGTTATATTTTTCTTAAAGGAGGATGAGAAAGTGGATTTCGTCAAACGAGCTTTATGCAGTGTTACAAGAAAAAAAGGGAAATCACTGATTTTATTTGCAGTGATATTTGTTTTGGGGAATGTTATTGCAGGTGCAATTGCGATCCAACAATCAACACAAAATGTTGAATCAAATGTAAAAAAACAACTAGGTGCTATGGCAACTATTGAGATTGATTGGGAAAATAACCAAGACGAACTGATGAGTGAAGGTAGTGATATTGAGCAGCTAAACGTTGATTTGATCAAAAAAGTTGGCGAATCACCTTATGTTAAATATTACGATTATAATGCAAGCAGTTATGCAGAAACGAAAGATTTAAAAAGCGTTACATTAGATTCTGATCAATTTGGTGGTATGGAAGGTTTTACGCTAAAAGGCTCTAACTATGCTAAGATTTTAGATGTAGAAGAAAAAAGTATTAAATTAGTTGATGGATCAGTCTTTAGTCAATCTGATATTGATGACGGAAAAAATGTTGGACTGATTTCCTCTAAAGTAGCTGACGAAAATGGCTTATCAGTTGGCGATCAGATGGTTATTGACATGCGCGGTAATGATTATACTGATGATAGTGGCAAGAAAGAGTTATTTAAAATAGATGTTCCAATTCAGATTATTGGGATTTTTGAGCCGGAAAATGTTGAGATGGAAGACAAAGATCAAAGTAAAAAATCTGAAGAACAAAATATGAATCAGCAATTTATGTCTGTTCAACAATTTAATACGATTTATTTACCGAACAAAACAGTTTTAGAAGTTAGTAAAAACTATTTCGAAAAAATGAAAAAAGAAGCACCTGAAAGCATGGGATATACGGATATTGATTCGGAAGATACGGAATACTATACACCTGTATATGTTCTAAAAAGTCCAGATGATGTTGAAGCCTTTAAGCAAGAAACAGAACCACTTTTACCCAAATTATATACAGTAAAAGCTTCTACAGACCAATATGAAAAAATTGGTGGCAGTATGAAAAAAATGTCACAAATATCCGGTTATGTAGTTTTAATATCAGTTATTGCTACTTTACTGATTATCTCACTTGTAGTCTTGCTGTTTATGCGCGATCGTAAACATGAACTTGGTATTTACCTATCATTAGGTGATAAACGTAGTCATGTGATGGGGCAAATAATCATTGAGATGCTGATTATCAGTGGTATTGCATTAATTATTTCCTTAATCACTGGGAATTTCTTAGGTAAGATGGTTTCTGAATCATTGTTGAATAGCGATATTCTCAGCAATGGCGGAAATCAGTTGGATATGTATGCAGGTTTAAGTACATCTCTAGGATCAATGGATCTTACAGCAGATGATATTATGAATGCTTATGAAGTGAAATTTTCATTAGGCTATATTGTGACTTATTTAGTGGTTGGCTTAGGAACTGTATTATTGTCCGCTATTTTACCACTGCTGTATATTGTCCGCTTAAATCCAAAGAAAATCATGATGTAGGAGGTAAGAAAGATGGCGATTTTAGAAACTAAAAATTTAAGTTACTTTTACCAAGATGGCGATCAACGACGTTTTATTCTTAAGGATACAAATGTATCATTCGAACAAGGTAAATTTTACACAATCTTGGGTCAATCTGGTTCTGGTAAAACAACTTTTCTCTCATTAATTAGTGCATTAGACACTCCAAAAGAAGGTCAAGTCCTTTTAAATGGGAAAGACATTAAAACAATTGGCTATGAAAAATACCGTCGAGATGATATTAGTATCATTTTTCAAAGCTATAATTTAGTCCCTTATTTGACTGCACTAGAAAATGTATTAGTTGCAATGTCGATTACGGACAACGAATTACCACCGAACCAAAAAGAAGTGGCCTATAATTTATTAGACTACATCGGAATTACACGAGAAAAAGCGGATCGTCTAGTGAATCAACTTTCTGGTGGTGAACAGCAACGTGTGGCTATTGCTAGAGCTTTGGCGACCAATGTTGATGTCATCCTTGCAGATGAACCAACAGGGAACTTAGATGAAGGAATGGAACAAGAAATTGTTGATATTTTCCAAAATCTTGCCAAAGAGCATAATAAATGTGTGATTGTTGTTACTCATTCAAATGATATAGCAGCTCAATCTGATGAGACGTATTACCTGAAAAAAGGTGTGTTAAATAAATATGAGTGATTTTTTATCAAACTTTAGCGGAGAAAATTATAATAAAACCCGTCAAGATAAAGACAAGCAAAAAGAAGAAAAACAATCTGAATCAAAGTCAGTAATCAAAAAAACTGACAAAACAATAAACAATGAACAATCTAAACAATCAGAAGAACTTATAGGACCAAGAAATAATCCTCTAAACGAACAAAATAATTCTGAGGAAAAAAAGGAAAATTCGGAAGACTTAATTTTCACAAAAAAAAGGTCAAAAAAGAAAAAAGTCAAAAAAGAAACGCCAGAAGTTGTTGAACAAGTAAAAGAACCGATTGCTAGTACGACAAAAAATCCGGATGAGTTCATTGAAACTGACCCGACCTACAAAAAAACGCAACAAAAAAAATATCTTTTAATGGGCTTGGGTATTTTAGTTGCAGGTTTCGTTCTATTTTTCGGTTATTATCAATTAACCCATGTAAAAGTCCCTAATTTTGAGGGTAAAGAATTATCAGAAGTCCGCGAGTGGACAGCTGAAAACGGGGTTAAACTCCAAGTAGAACAGAAATATGACTTTGATAAAAATGCTAATATCATTATTCATCAAAATGTCAAAGATAAAAAAATAAAAAAAGGTAATGAATTAGTGGTAGATGCGAGTTTAGGTGCAGATCCAGAAGAGAAGATTTCTTTACCAGATTTTAAAACAATGAAGCTCGATGAAGCCAAGCAATGGATTGAAGAGCAAAAAGCTGATAATTTAGCAATTATTGAAGAATACAGTGACAAAATTGCTGCAACTGAATATATCAAATTTGAAATAACCAATAGAGATGTTAAAGCAGAGGACTATAAACGCAAAGATAAAGCAAAAGTCTATTTTTCAAAAGGAAAAGAAGTGTTTGAAAAAGACATCTCAGTACCAGATTTTGCTGGAAAGATGAAAGAAGAAGCAACTGACTGGGCAAAGAAAAATGAAATTGATTTAAAGATTGAAGAAACAGATTCAGACAGTATCGAAAGTGGAAAAATCATATCTCAGAGTGTTGGTAAAGACACGAAGATTGCTAAAAAAGATGCCATGTCAATCGCTGTTTCAACTGGTAAAGCGTTAGTAGTGCCAGATTTCTCTCAATTCACAGTTGAAGAAGCTGAATCAAAAGCCAATGGTTTACAAGTTCAAGTGAAACAAGTCTTTAATGATAGTGTTCCCTATGGTGGTTTTATTAGTCAATCAGTTGAAATTGGGAAAAAATACAAAGAAAAAGATGAAAAACCAACGATTCAAGTTGTTTATTCTTCTGGAAAGCCTTATATCAAGGATTTGAGAGATAATACTTTAGAAGGTGATCTGCAAAAGATTTTTTATGAGGAATATCAATCAAAAGGTGCAAATATTACTTATCAAGTTAATTATGTCGATTCAACCGTAACTAAAGGAACTGTGGTAAATATGAGTAAATATAATGAATTTGCACCAATTAATTATGTTGTTCAAATCAGTATTAGTAAAGGGAATTTAACACCAGAAGTGAGTAAAACTGCTGAATCTGAAAAATAATATATGCTATCTATTTGCATATCTGTAATAAAATTGAGAGCAGGAAAAGCTGTTTTGCAGGCTTTTTCTGCTCTTTTCTTTTGCTAAAAGAACACAATTTATTAAATAATATTGAAAATCTTTCTATTTGCATAGGCATTTTTAAAAGATATTGCTATAATGGTTAAGATAGATTTTGGATTGGAGGGAAAAATATGTTGCGTTTTTTTCCACAAAAGAATAAATACATACAAGCAGAAAGCTTATATACTTTTAAACGTGATGGAGCAATTCCTAATCATGTAGCTATTATTATGGACGGGAATGGACGTTGGGCTCAAAATCGACGTTTACCAAGAATTGCTGGCCACAAAGAGGGAATGGATACTGTTAAAAAAATCACGAAACATGCGAGTAAATTAGGTGTGAAAGTCCTTACTTTATATGCCTTTTCTACTGAAAATTGGAAGCGACCATCTGATGAGGTTAGCTTTTTAATGCAATTACCAGTTGATTTTTTTGATACATTTGTTCCTGAATTAATTAAGGAAAATGTCAAAGTTCATGTAATGGGCTATCAGGAATTTTTACCAGCGCATACACAAGATGCAGTAGAGCGCGCGATGGAGCAGACAAAGGATAATACGGGAATGGTATTAAATTTTGCTCTAAATTATGGTTCAAGAGCTGAGATTGTGACAGCAGTCAAGGAAATAGCTGGAAAAACTGCGAATGGTCAACTTGATCCAGCAACAATAGATGAATCAATCATTGCCGATCATTTAATGACTAGTTTTTTACCTGAAGAATTAAGAGATCCCGAGTTATTAATTCGTACAAGTGGAGAAGAACGAATCAGCAACTTTTTACTTTGGCAAATTGCTTATAGCGAGTTGTTTTTCACAGATGCTTTATGGCCGGATTTTACAGATGAATTATTGGAAGATGCTTTAGCATCATTCCAGAATAGAAACCGTCGATTTGGTGGTTTAAAAGAGGTTGAGGAGGAAAATAAATGAGACAGCGCGTTATTACAGCCGCAGTTGCATTAGTTGTTTTTATACCAATTATTTGGTACGGAGGATTTGTCATTGAATTGGCAGCAGCGGTATTAGCTGTTGTGGGTGTTTATGAATTGTTTAGAATGAAAGGCTTGGAAATAGCAAGTTTTGAAGGAGTACTTTCTGCATTGGGTGCAGTCTTTTTGGTACTACCAAAAGATCGTTGGTTTTTCTTTTTGCCTGAAAAAGCCGATAATTTTATCCTATTTTATTTAACAGTTATGATTTTGTTAGGCGGCTTAGTTGCCTCAAAAAATATGTATACAATTTCTCAAGCTGGTTTTCCTGTTATTGTAAGCTTATATGTTGGCGTAGGATTCCAAAATTTTGTGAGTGCTAGACATACTGGTTTTGTCGTTTTGCTTTATGCATTATTTGTTGTATGGTCTACAGATATTGGAGCTTATTTTATTGGTAAACGTTTTGGAAAAAGAAAATTATGGCCAGAAGTATCACCAAATAAAACAATTGAAGGTTCTATAGGCGGTGTTATTTGTGCAGTTGTTGTATCTTTATTATTTTTAACGTTAACACCTAATAAAGAGTTATTCACTTATAACTTGCCAGTTATGTTGGCTATTACAGTAGTATTTTCGATCGTAGGTCAATTTGGTGATCTAGTTGAATCTTCCATTAAAAGACATTATGATGTTAAAGATTCTGGAACTATCTTACCTGGACATGGTGGAATATTAGATCGTTTTGATAGTTTACTTTTTGTTTTTCCAATCATGCATTTATTCGGATTATTTTAATTTCTAAACAAGAAGGGAAGGCGAGAAACTCTGAATGTTCAGAGTTTTTCTTTTTACTATGAAAAAAATTGCATTATTAGGCGCAACTGGTTCGATTGGTACGAGTACTGTAGACGTAGTTCTAGCGTATCCAGAATTGTTCAAGATTGTTTCTTTAACTTTTCATTCTAATATTGAAAAAGGTATTTCCTTAATTAAGCAGTTGCAACCGCAATTTGTGGGTGTCGGATCAGAGGAAACTAGAGTTGAATTATCACGTCATTTTCCTAATATTGAATTTGGAGTTGGAGAAACTGGGCTAGTTCAAGCAGCTACGCTAGAATCAGCGAATGTTGTGTTGACAGCAGTTTCCGGAAGTATAGGCTTGAAACCGACGATGGCCGCTATTGGAGCTGGAAAAGATATAGCTTTAGCCAATAAAGAAACCTTAGTTATGGCGGGGAAGTGGGTTATGGCTGCAGCTAAGAAGCATGAAGTTAGTATTTTACCAGTAGATAGCGAACACTCAGCGATCTATCAGTGTTTGGAGGGACAAAAACCTGAAAACCTAAAAGAACTAGTTATTACAGCTTCAGGTGGAAGTTTTAGAGACTTAACCCGTTCTGAGCTGAAATTTGTTACTTTAGAACAAGCCTTAAATCATCCAAATTGGTCGATGGGACAAAAAATTACGATTGATTCCGCTACAATGATGAATAAAGGGTTAGAAGTTATCGAAGCCCATTGGTTATTTGGAACGGATTATGATAAAATAAAAGTTGTTTTACATAAGGAAAGTATCGTTCATTCAATGGTTGTCTTAAAAGATGGGGCATACTTGGCACAATTAGGTCCTAGTGATATGCGGGAACCTATTCAATATGCATTGACATATCCAGAACGATTACCAATAAAAAATGAAAAAGAATTTGATTTGACGAAAATCGGTCAGCTGCATTTTGAACCGATGGATCTGGTACGTTTTCCAATGCTGGCGCTAGCTTTTAAAGTTGGTAAAAAAGGTGGCAGTTATCCTACTGTCTATAATGCAGCGAATGAAATTGCTGCTATGGCATTTATTGAAGGGCGTATTTCATATTTACAGATTGAAGATTTTGTACAACGGGCTGTTGAAAATCATTTTGAAACAACTGAAGTTACATTAGATGATGTGATTGCGATTGACCAACAAACAAGAGCAATCGTAGAAAGATGGATTAAGGAAGAAGGTCGTTTATGAAAACAATTATTACATTTATTATAGTCTTTGGAATTCTTGTCTTAGTACATGAATTTGGACATTTCTTCTTCGCAAAGCGTTCTGGTATTTTAGTACGTGAATTTGCAATTGGAATGGGACCGAAGATTTTCGCACATCAAGGAAAAGATGGAACAGCTTATACGATTCGCATTTTACCAATTGGCGGTTATGTGCGTATGGCTGGCATGGGGGAAGATGAAACAGAGTTAGCCCCCGGGATGACTCTTTCTGTTGAGTTAAATGAACAGGAAGAAGTCGTGAAAATTAATACAAGTAAAAAAGTTCAATTAACAAATAGCATTCCGATGGAAATGTTGGAAGCTGATTTAGAAAGAGAACTATTCATCAAAGGATATGTCAATGGCGATGAATCTAAGGAAATAACGTATAAAGTTAATCATGATGCGACAATTATTGAGCAAGATGGAACGGAAGTTCGAATTGCACCAATCGATGTACAGTTCCAATCAGCTAAGCTTTGGCAAAGAATGTTGACTAATTTTGCTGGTCCTATGAATAATTTTATTTTGGCATTTGTTTTGTTTACAGTTTATGTTTTCATGCAAGGTGGCGTAACGTATACCAATACAAATCTAATTGGTGGAATTCAAGCGGATAGTCCAGCTCAAAAAGCGGAATTAAAAGCTGATGATCGGATTTTGGCAATTGATGGTGAAAAAGTTTCTAATTGGAATGAATTTACTGAAATTATTCAAGCAAATCCTGATAAAGAGTTGAGCCTAGAAATAGAATCAGATGGAAAAATAAGAGAAGTTGACATTACGCCTAAATCGCAAGAGTCAGGCGGTCAAGAAATAGGTGTTATTGGCATTTTACCTCCAATGAAAACGAGCTTTACTGATAAGCTATTTGGTGGAATTCAAACAACTATAGACAACTCTTTGCAAATTTTTAAAGCTTTGAAATCATTGTTTACTGGTTTTAGTTTAGATAAATTGGGTGGTCCAGTGATGATGTTCCAAATGTCTTCAGAAGCATCAAAAGCAGGTGTGAGTACAGTTATATGGTTGATGGCCATGCTTTCAGTTAACTTGGGTATTATCAACTTATTGCCGATTCCTGCGTTAGATGGCGGGAAAATTGTTTTAAATATTTTTGAAGGTGTTAGAGGAAAACCTCTTAGCCAAGAAAAAGAAGGAGTCATTACACTGATTGGTTTTGGGTTTATCATGTTATTAATGGTGTTAGTGACTTGGAATGATATACAGCGGTTTTTCTTTTAAACTATTAATTGAATTTACGACGAATAACTTGAGGAGTTTATACACATTCGTTTAAACAAAGGAGAGTTCTAATGAAACAGTCAAAAATGTTAATCCCTACTTTACGTGAAGTTCCAAATGATGCAGAGGTTTTAAGTCATCAAATGTTGCTTAGAGCGGGCTATATCCGTCAAGTCTCTGCAGGTATCTACTCATATTTACCTTTAGCTAACAAAGTACTTGAAAAACTTAAAAAAATCATGCGTGAAGAGTTTGATAAAATTGATGCGGTTGAAATGTTGATGCCGGCATTGTTACCAGCGGAACTTTGGAAAGAATCTGGACGTTATGACACATATGGCCCCAATTTATTTCGTCTAAAAGATCGTAACGATCGTGATTTTATTCTTGGTCCAACTCATGAAGAAACATTTACTAAACTAATTCGCGATGAAATAAACTCTTATAAACGCTTGCCGCTAAATCTTTACCAAATTCAAGCAAAATATAGAGATGAAAAACGTCCACGTTCTGGTCTATTAAGAGGTTTGGAATTTATCATGAAAGATGGCTATTCTTTCCATGCAGATGAAGAAAGTTTGGATCAATCTTACCGTGATTATGAAAAAGCTTATTCTGCTATTTTTGAACGTTGTGGTTTGAATTTCCGTGCAATCATCGGTGATGGCGGTGCAATGGGTGGTAAAGATTCTAAAGAATTTATGGCGATTTCTGAAATTGGTGAAGATACAATCTGTTTTTCAACAGAAGGTGACTACGCAGCTAACTTAGAAATGGCGACAAGTCTATACACACCTAAAAAATCCCATGAAACACAATTAGACGTTGAAAAAGTTGCGACACCAAATGTTACTTCTATTGAACAAGTAGCTGAATTTTTCGATGTTGAACCTCAAAAAATCATTAAGTCTGTTTTGTTTATTGCAGATGAAGAACCTGTGATGGTTTTGGTTCGTGGCGATCATGAAGTGAATGATGTTAAATTGAAAAACTATTTGGGCGTTGATTTCTTAGAAGAAGCAACAGATCAAGATGCCCTAAAATACTTAGGTGCTGAATTTGGCTCGGTAGGTCCAGTCGAATTAAGTGAAGATGTGAAATTATATGCTGATTTACATGTTCAAGATTTAGCCAATGCAGTTAGTGGCGCTAATGAAACAGGTTACCATTTAACGAATGTAAATCCAGGGCGTGATTTTACTCCAATTAGTTATGAAGATTTACGCTTTGTTCAAGAAGGCGATCCTTCTCCAGACGGAAACGGAACGTTAGAATTCACTAAAGGTATTGAGATTGGTCATATCTTCAAACTAGGAACACGTTATAGCGAATCTATGGGTGCTACTGTATTAGATGAAAATGGCAGAGAGAAACATGTGATCATGGGCTGTTATGGAATTGGTGTAAGCCGCTTATTATCAGCAATCGTTGAACAAAATGCGGATGAAAATGGCATTAATTGGCCTGCTGGAATTTCACCGTTTGATTTACATGTTGTTCAGATGAATGTGAAAGACGAGTACCAAACAAAATTAGCACAAGAAGTTGAAGCAATGATGACAGCTACTGGCTATGAAGTTTTAGTAGATGATCGTAATGAGCGTGCTGGTGTTAAATTTGCTGATGCAGATTTAATCGGCTGTCCGATCCGCATCACTGTTGGTAAAAAAGCAGTTGATGGTGTTGTAGAAGTTAAAATTAAACGTACTGGAGAAATGGTTGAAGTACGCAAAGAAGAACTTGAAAGTACATTATCAATTTTATTAAACGCAGAATCTGAATAAGATAGAAAAAGTGTGGGAAATCAAAGTGTTACTTGATTTCGTACACTTTTTACTTAAGTAAATCCTTTGCCAAAGTAAACTATATCAAACAAATGTTTTTTTGAATAGATTGTATTTTTACATGGAAAATAGTATACTTAAGTGTGGCGAGGCACTTGGCAGAAATGTCTAAGGGCCTCTTTCTTATCAAATTGTCTGAGTTACTTTTTCAGTCAATGTGAACAAAGAATTTAGATACTGTTAAACTAAGGAGGTTCGTTTGGTGGCAGAAAAAGCACAAGAATTATTTGCAAAACTGATTGATCAAATTCAATTAAGTGAACAAGAACGAGAACATCCGCTGATTCAACAAGGAAGAATCGAGAAAGTGATTGTTCATCAACAAAGTCGGTTGTGGGAATTTCATTTAGGTTTTGCTGGAATTTTACCCGTGATGCTTTATCAATCATTTATGCAGCAATTAGAACTTGCCTTTCAACAAATCGCAGGTGTTTCCGTAAAAGTTTCAGCAGATAAAAATGATTTCACAGAAGAACAATTAACGGATTATTGGCAACTAGCATTGTTAAATAGCCAATGTGATACACCGTTAGTTCAACGAGTAATTAAAACGCAACGACCAGTAATTGAAGATAAAAAAATTATTTTACCGGTTGATAATGAAGCGGTTATTCCTTATTTAAAGCAACAATATTTACCAATTATTGAAGACTTGTACCTAAATTATGGGTTTCAAAAGTTTCATATTGAACCTAAAATGGATGAACAGCAAGCTAAACGTGTATTGGCTCTATTTGAAGAACGTAAACAAGAACAAGATGCTGCTTTCCAACAGCAAGCGGCTGAATCACTTGTCAAACATGAGCAAAAGAAAAAAGAAAAACAACAGCAAGGTCCAGCGCTGGATGGTCCAATTCGTTTAGGACGAAATATTCCAAATGATGAACCAATTATGCCAATGGGGAATATTTTAGAAGAAGAACGCCGAGTAACAATTGAAGGCTTTATTTTTGATAAAGAAGTACGTGAGTTACGATCAAAGCGTAAAATTTTAATTTTAAAAATCACAGACTATACGTCATCATTTATCGTTAAGAAATTCTCTAATGGTGAAAAAGATGAGCAGATTTTTGATGCTATTCAAAGTAAAAGCTGGGTTCGTGTGCGTGGGAGTATTCAAGAAGATACGTTTATGCGGGATCTAGTTATGAACTGTCAAGATTTGATGGAAGTCAAACATGCTCCTCGTAAAGATTACGCACCTGAAGGCGACAAGCGTGTGGAACTTCATTTACACAGCAATATGAGTACAATGGATGCTACAAATAATGTTGCAGATTTTGTCGCTCAAGCTGGTAAATGGGGGCACAAGGCGATTGCAATTACTGATCATGGCGGTGCGCAAGGGTTCCCAGATGCTCATAGTGCTGGTAAAAAAGCAGGGGTAAAGATCCTGTATGGTGTTGAAGCGAATGTTGTTGATGATGGTGTACCCATTGCGTACAACGAAGCTCACATTGAATTGACAGATGCTACTTATGTTGTATTTGACGTGGAAACCACAGGACTATCTGCAGTTTACGACACGATTATCGAATTAGCCGCTGTAAAAATGCATAAAGGTAATATTATTGATACGTTTGAACAGTTTATTGATCCTGGGCATCCATTATCTCAAACAACGATTAGTTTGACAGGGATTACTGATGAAATGGTTCGTGGTTCAAAATCAGAAGAAGAAGTTTTACGTCTATTTAGAGAATTCTCAGAAGATACGATTTTAGTTGCCCATAATGCGTCTTTTGATATGGGCTTCTTAAATACAAGTTATGGCAAATATGATATTCCGGAAGCTGAGAATCCTGTTATTGATACGTTAGAACTATCTCGTTACTTACATCCAACATTTAAGAGTCATCGTTTGAACACTTTATCGAAAAAATTTGGTGTTAATTTGGAACAACATCACCGTGCGATTTACGATTCTGAATCAACAGGTCATCTGTGCTGGATCTTTTTAAAAGATGCGAAAGAAAATCATGGTATGAATTATCATGATGAATTGAATATGCACATTGGTGAAGGTGATTCTTATAAGCGAGCGCGACCTTTCCATGCTACGATTTTAGCAACTACCCAAGCTGGATTGAAAAATTTGTTTAAGCTTATCTCTATGTCAAATGTGAACTACTTTTTCCGAATCCCTCGAATTCCTCGGTCTCAACTGAATAAATTGCGGGAAGGACTTATCATCGGTTCTGCTTGTTCGAATGGTGAAATTTTTGAGGCGATGATGCAAAAAGGTGTGGAAGAAGCGAAAAATCGGGCGAAATTTTATGACTATATTGAAGTAATGCCTAAAGCAGTATACGCGCCATTACTTGAGCAAGAATTGGTTAAAAGTGAAGCAGATTTAGAAGAAATTATTGCGAATTTAGTTAAAATTGGTGATGAACTAGATAAACCTGTTGTAGCTACTGGAAATGTTCATTATTTAAATGAAGAAGACAGTGTTTATCGTAAAATTTTGGTTGGTTCAATGGGCGGTGCGAATCCGTTGAATCGTCATAGTTTACCCCAAGTCCATTTTAGAACGACTGATGAAATGTTGACAGCTTTTCAATTTTTAGGTGAAGAAACGGCTCATCGTTTAGTTGTAGAAAATCCGAATGCCATCGCAGACATGTGTGACGAAATTACACCTGTTAAAGATGACTTGTATACACCAAAGATTCCCGGTTCAGAAGATGAAATCAGAAATCTAAGTTATACTAGAGCTAAAGAATTATATGGTGATCCATTACCTGATATTGTTGAAAAACGTTTGAAAAAAGAATTAGATAGTATCATCGGAAATGGTTTTTCGGTTATTTATTTAATTTCACAAAAATTGGTGCATAAAAGCATGGAAGATGGCTATTTGGTTGGTTCTCGTGGTTCGGTTGGTTCAAGTTTTGTAGCAACAATGACAGGTATTACCGAAGTAAATCCACTTGCTCCTCACTATCACTGTGTAAATTGCCAGTATTCTGAGTTCTTTGAGGATGGTTCTTATGGTTCCGGTTTTGATATGCCTGAGAAGAATTGCCCGAATTGTGGTCAACGCTTATTTAAAGATGGACATGATATTCCGTTTGAAACATTTTTAGGTTTTCATGGTGATAAAGTACCCGATATTGATTTGAACTTTTCAGGAGATTATCAAGCGGAAGCTCATAACTATACAAAAGTCTTATTTGGTGAAGAATATGTGTATCGAGCAGGAACGATTGGTACTGTTGCAGATAAAACTGCTTATGGTTTTGTTAAGGGGTATGAACGCGATCATAATTTACACTTTAGAGGAGCGGAAGTTGATCGATTAGCCAAAGGTTCAACAGGCGTGAAAAGAACGACTGGTCAGCATCCGGGAGGAATTATCGTTATTCCTGATTATATGGATGTTTATGATTTTACACCAATTCAGTTTCCGGCAGATGATCAAAATGCTGAGTGGAAAACAACTCATTTTGATTTCCATTCGATTCACGATAATATTTTAAAACTTGATATATTGGGCCATGATGATCCTACTGTTATTCGGATGTTACAAGATTTATCTGGGATTGATCCCAAGACCATACCAACAGATGATCCTGAAATGATGCGGATTTTCGCCGGTCCTGAAGTGTTAGGCGTTACAGCAGATCAGATTTATTCTAAAACGGGTACTTTGGGTATTCCTGAGTTTGGTACGCGTTTTGTACGAGGCATGTTGGAAGAAACACATCCATCGACATTTGCAGAATTACTACAAATTTCTGGTTTGTCCCATGGTACGGATGTTTGGCTGGGTAATGCAGAGGAATTAATTCGTCGTGGAGAAGCGACCTTAGCAGAAGTAATTGGTTGTCGGGATGATATTATGGTTTATCTAATTCACGCTGGACTTGATAGTGGCATGGCCTTTAAGATCATGGAAACAGTACGTAAAGGTCAGTGGAATAAGATTCCAGATGATTTAAGAGAAACATATTTAACTGCTATGAAAGAAAACAATGTTCCAGATTGGTATATTGATTCTTGTTCAAAAATCAAATATATGTTTCCGAAAGCCCATGCGGCAGCTTATGTATTGATGGCGTTGCGTGTTGCATACTTTAAAGTGTATTTTCCAATTTTATATTATTGTGCATATTTCTCTGTACGGGCAGATGATTTTGATTTAGTTGCGATGTCACAAGGGAAAGAAGCTGTCAAAGCAAGAATGAAAGAAATCCAGGATAAAGGATTAGAAGCATCTACAAAAGAGAAAAATCTTTTAACTGTTTTAGAACTTGCTAATGAAATGATTGAACGGGGCTTTAAATTCGGTATGATTGATCTATACAAATCTGATGCTGAAAACTTTGTAATTGAGGGTGACACTTTAATTGCACCATTTAGAGCGGTTCCCAGCTTAGGACTTAACGTGGCTAAATCTATTGTAGAGGCACGTGAAGAGCCATTCTTATCAAAAGAAGATCTAGCAAGCCGGGGTAAAGTTTCAAAAACACTAATTGAATATATGAATGAAAATGGTGTTTTAAAAGATTTACCAGACGAAAATCAATTATCTTTGTTTGATATGTTGTAAAAATGTAGATTAATACAGAAAAAACGGACGATCGTATGTATCATCCGTTTTTTTCTATTAATCGATTGCAATTAAAGAATCACTGACACCGTTCGTATAAAGCTCCAACAAGCTCTTTAATGAGCTTTCCATCAGGATTTTCGATGCTTGCAATGTATAAAAAGCAATATGTGGGCTAACGATAACATTGTCGAGTTGCAATAGTTCTTCGATGTATGGATTTTTTTGAAGTTGTTCCGCTTTTGTTTTATTGACAAACAACATTTCATCTTCTAACGTATCTAAACCTGCTCCAGCAATTGTCCCTGATTTTAGAGCGTTAATCAATGCTTGCGTATCAACTAAAGGTCCGCGAGCGGTATTAATAATTAATGCATCTGACTTCATCATGGATAAAATATGTTGGTCAATTAAATGATGATTTTCTGGTAAGTACGGTGTATGAAGTGATAGAATATCCGCTTCTTTTGCCACATCTTCCAAAGTAGAGCGATAAGTTAAAATGGAATCTAAATCCTGTTTTGGATATTTATCATAAGCAATCACAGTTGCTCCTAAAGCCTTAAATAATTCAGCTGTTACCAGACCAATATGACCAGTTCCAATAATGCCCACAGTCAACTCATGAATTTCACGACCGATTAATCCGTCTAAACGAAAATCTTGCTGTTGTTCTCTTTGGACTAATTTAGGAATTTGGCGTAAAAGCATCATAGTCAGTGTTAAGGCGTGTTCTGCAATCGCTCTAGGACTATAAACAGGAACATTTGCTGCTTTAATTTGATATTTTTTTAAATATTCTTTAGCTAATCCATCAATTCCAGCAGATCTGGTTGAAAGCAAATGAATTTGGTTTTCTGCCATTTGTTGATAAACTGCTTCATCATGGACAGCTGCCATCTGTTGAAAAGAAATGGCATCCGCTCCTTGAGCTAAAGTAACGGTTTGCGCATTTAATTCTTGATCGGTAGTTTCGATCGTAATGCCGTGTTCTTTGGCCCATTTTTCTGCAACAGGCTGTTCTTTGTTTCCAATTCCATAAATGAATACTTTCATATAATTTTCTTCCCTTCTCGAAAAGTAGCAAACTTTTCCTAGTATATTGTATGAAAATTCCAGACAATTTCCTAGTCAGAAGTATTTTTAAGAAAAAAATCTAATGAAACTCGTAATAATAACACTAAACCTTTAATTTTTTCGCTTAGTAGCATATAATAAGAAAGGGTTTATCAGAGAATACACGCAGGTGTTTTTCGTGGTAAAATAGCAGTTATGGATAGATACTACAGGAGGGAACACCATCATGGTTAAAGAAAAAACAAGATATAAAGCTGTAATTGCCGATCATTCCTATACAATTATCGGACAAGAAAGCAAACAACATATGGATTTAGTCACTAAAATTGTCAATGAACAGTTAGCAGAGCTCAAACATATTTCACCACAAACAGATGATGAACAAGCATCCGTTCTTTTAGCAATTAATGCTATTTCGGATCAATTGAAAAAACAAGAAAAAGTCATTAACTTGGAACAAGAAGTAGCTGAATTGAAAAAAAGAACGATTCGTTTAGCTGAATTAGAAAATCGAATTAAGCGAATTGAAGCAATTGAAGATGAAGCACGTGATGTCCTTAAAAAAAATGGACGGGAAGATGTAGAGATTCATAATCATATGGAAGCTCAACAGATTTTAAATGAAAATCGAAAACAACAAATTCAAAGTAAAAGTACACAAGATCAATAATATGAGAGGATGACGGGATGTTAACTTTACTCATTTTACTATTATTAGCTATCGGATTTTATACAGGTGCTAGAAGAGGATTAGTTCTGCAAGTTTTATATACATTCGGGTATCTTTGTACATATTTTATTGCGAGAACATATTATCAAAGTCTTGCTTCTCACTTAAAATTATATGTACCATACCCCTCTCCAACTGCAGAGACTAAATTAGTTTTCTTTGATCAAAATCTTACACTAGACTTGGATCAGGCATTTTACGGTGCAGTAGCTTTTTTACTAATCTTAGCAGCGGGTTGGTTGGTTGTAAGATTTTTAGGCATTTTTGCACATCATTTAACATTTATTCCTGTACTAAAACAAGCGAATGGACTAGCTGGCGGAGTGATTAGTTTTATTGTGATGTATGTTGGAATATTCTTAGTTTTAATGATGCTGTCAATGTTGCCGATTGATGCCATTCAAAATCAATTTAAAAATAGCGGTTTAGCTCAATTTATTGTTAAAGACACACCCGTTTTTTCAAATCAAATTTATCAATTATGGGTTGAGAAAATGATTCGCTAGTATCACAAGAACAGAAGGTGAAAAAATGAACACTAGAATTTTAACGACGCTTGGTTTTGATAAAGTGAAGCAATTAATTGCTCAATACGTTGTTACAGCTCAAGGAGTAGAAGAAGTTGAGATGTTAGTTCCAGTTAATGATAAAAATAGTATTCAGTCATGGCTGGAAGAAACGGAAGATGGCTTAAAAATTCAGCGTCTACGAGGTGGTATCCCGATTCCTAAACTGGAAAATATTCGTCCTCATATGAAAAGAATCGAAATTGGAGCTGATTTAAACGGGATTGAATTAGCTCAAGTTGGACGGGTTCTTTCAACAACATCTGAAGTTATTCGATTTTTTAATGATCTTAAAGACAGTGAGATTGATTTATTAAGACTTTATTCATGGGTCGATCAGCTAATTGTTTTACCTGAATTAAGTCGTCGTTTAAGAGAATCCATTGATGAAGATGGCAGAGTGACAGATGAAGCGTCACCAGAATTAAAAATTATTCGTAATAATATTCGGAGAAGTGAACAAACGATTCGTGAACAACTAGATGGTATTGTTAGAGGGAAAAACGCTAAATACTTGAGTGATGCGATTGTAACAATGAGGAATGAGCGCTATGTAATTCCTGTTAAACAAGAATATAAGAGTGTATTTGGTGGTGTCGTCCATGATCAAAGTGCTTCTGGTCAAACCTTATTTATTGAACCGAAACAAATTGTGGAACTGAATAATCGATTGAGGCAACATCAAATAGCAGAGCGCAATGAAATTGAACGGATTTTAGCGGAGTTGTCTGCTGAATTGGTTCCTCATAGAAATGAGATTCTGCACAACGCTTATGTGATTGGGAAGTTAGACTTTGTGAATGCCAAGGCTCGTTTTGGGAAAGAATTAAAAGCTGTTGTTCCTGAAATCAGCGATACTAATCAGATTCATTTTAAACAAGCCAGACATCCGCTAATCGATCAAGAAAAAGCTGTTCCTAACGATATAACAATTGGAAAAGATTATCAGGCAGTTGTTATCACTGGACCAAATACAGGAGGAAAGACGATTACATTAAAAACTTTAGGTTTACTACAATTAATGGGGCAATCGGGCTTGCCGATTCCAGCTGGTGAAGAAAGTTGTATGGGGATTTTTGATGAGGTTTTTGCTGATATTGGGGATGAACAGTCAATTGAACAGAGTTTAAGTACATTTTCTTCACATATGACTAATATTGTAGATGTCTTAAAGAAAGTTGATAACCAAAGTTTGGTTTTATTTGATGAACTAGGTGCTGGGACTGATCCCCAAGAAGGGGCAGCTTTAGCTATTTCAATTCTGGATGCATTAGGTAGTAAAGGCGCTTATGTTATGGCGACAACTCACTATCCTGAATTGAAAGTTTACGGCTATAATCGTGCTGGAACAATTAATGCAAGTATGGAATTTGATGTGGATACATTAAGTCCGACTTATCGATTGTTGATTGGGGTACCAGGACGAAGTAATGCCTTTGAAATCTCCAAACGATTAGGGTTAGATACTACTATTATTGATGAAGCGAAACATATCATGGACGGCGAAAGTCAAGATTTAAATGAAATGATCGCAGATTTAGAAAATCGTCGCAAAATGGCGGAAACAGAATATTTAGAAGTTCGTCACTATGTCGATGAATCAGAGCGTTTATACAATGAATTAAAAGAAGCATATAGTTATTTCTTTGATGAAAGAGAAAAAGAAATGAATAAAGCACGTATTAAAGCTAATGAGCTGGTTGCTAAAGCGGAAGAAGAAGCTAGTGACATCATTTCTGATATTCGTAAAATGCAGCTTACAAGCGGTAATCAAGGCGGAATTAAAGAGCATCAATTGATCGATGCGAAATCAAAACTTTCTCAACTGCATCAAGAAGAAGCTCATTTAGATAAAAATAAAGTCTTGAAAAAAGCTAAAGAACAAAAACAATTTAAAGTTGGCGATGAAGTTTTAGTCCAAACTTATGGGCAAAGAGGGACGCTAATTCGTAAGTCTGGAGATCATGAATGGCAAGTTCAATTAGGCATTTTAAAAATGTCTGTTGACGAAAGCGATATGGTACCAGTTGCTCCGGAAAAAGAACCAAAACAACGAGTTACCGCTGTGCGTTCCAGCGAATCTAGTCACGTTGCCAATCAATTAGATTTACGTGGGAAACGTTATGAAGAAGCGCTTGCGGAAGTCGATCAATATCTAGATGCTGCAATTTTAGCTGGGTATCCTCAAGTAACGATTGTTCATGGAAAAGGAACTGGGGCATTACGCACAGGAATCACAGATTATCTGAAAAATCACCGCAGTGTTAGCAGTTATGAATTTGCTCCTGGAAATCAAGGCGGCAACGGTGCGACAATTGTTAAGTTCAAATGAATTAGCTTACCTTTAGTAAGCAGAAAACTAGTCGAACAGTAAAACCAGTGATATACTATAAATAGATGTAAAAGAACTAGGAGGCGTTATTATGACACAAGTAATAACTGATAAAGATTTTTCAGCTGAAACTGATAGCGGTCTTGTTTTAATCGATTTTTGGGCAACTTGGTGTGGTCCTTGTCGCATGCAAGCACCGATTTTAGAACAATTAAGTGAAGAATATGATGAATCTGAATTGAAAATTGCTAAAATGGATGTTGATGAAAATCCTGAAACACCCGCTTCATTTGGAATCATGAGTATTCCTACATTGTTATTGAAAAAAGATGGAGAAGTTGTAGAAAAAGCAGTAGGTGTTCATTCTAAAGAACAATTACGTGCGCTGATTGATAGCTACTTATAAGCGATTTTCTTAGGATGGAGACTTTCTTCATCCTATTTTTTATGCTGATTTGATTGGAAAATGATATAATAGATGGTATCAACGAACTGAAAGGAAGTACTATGAACGAAAGAATCAAAAATAAGCTAGCATTACTTCCTGACCAACCAGGATGTTACTTAATGAAGGATAAAAATGGCACGATTATCTATGTCGGAAAAGCCAAAGTCCTTAAAAACCGTGTAAGATCTTACTTTACTGGCAGCCATGATACTAAAACAGAGCGTTTAGTCAGTGAGATAGAAGATTTTGAATATATTGTTACTGAGTCTAATATCGAGGCATTACTTTTAGAGATTAACCTAATTCACAAAAATGACCCTAAATATAATATCATGTTGAAAGATGATAAGAGCTATCCTTTTATTAAAATCACAAATGAAGATTTCCCTCGTTTGCTGATTACACGTAAAGTCGTAAAAGATAAAGCCTTATATTTTGGGCCATATCCAGATGTTGGTGCTGCTAATGAAACTAAACGCTTACTGGATCGATTATTTCCTTTAAGAAAATGTCGTGTATTACCAAAAGAGGTTTGTTTATATTATCATATGGGTCAGTGTTTGGCACCTTGCGTTTTTGATGTGCCAAAATCAACGTACAAAGAAATGGTTGATGAGATTAAACGTTTTTTGAATGGCGGACATCCAGTGATTGAAAAAGAATTGATGGAAAAAATGGAAGTAGCTGCTGAAAATATGGAGTTCGAAAAAGCTGCGGAATATCGTGATCAAATAAAAGCAATTGAAACAGTGATGACTCGGCAAAAAATGACTAACGCTGATTTGGTTGATCGAGATGTATTTGGCTATGCAGTTGATAAAGGCTGGATGTGTGTACAAGTCTTTTTTATTCGTCAAGGAAAATTAATTGAACGTGATGTTTCGATTTTTCCATTTTATAATGAAGAGGAAGAAGACTTTTTAACTTTTGTTGGTCAATTTTATTTGGAGAATGAACATTTTGTTCCCAAAGAAGTTCTGATTCCAGATAATATAGATGTAGCCAGCGTGGAAGCAATGCTTTCCACTAAAGTTTTACAACCAGTGCGGGGAGAAAAAAAGAAACTGGTCAGGCTAGCTGGGAAAAATGCGACAGTTGCTTTGCAAGAAAAATTTGATCTAATCGTCCGGAAGCAAGAACGAACGATTGGCGCAGTAGAAAAGCTGGGCAATGCGATGAATATCCCAACGCCAATTAGAATTGAAGCCTTCGATAACTCGAATATTATGGGAACCGATCCGGTTTCTGCGATGGTTGTATTTATTGATGGGCGACCAGATAAAAAAGAGTATCGCAAATATAAAATAAAAACAGTTAAAGGTCCAGATGATTACGCTTCTATGCGGGAAGTTATTTACCGTCGCTATTCACGCGTTTTAAAAGAGGGATTACCATTTCCAGACTTAATTGTTATTGATGGAGGGAAAGGGCAAGTAGATGCTGCAAAAGAAGTATTAGATAACCAATTAGGCTTGGATATTCCAATTGCCGGCTTAGCTAAAAATGATAAGCATAAGACTAGTGAATTGCTTTTTGGTTCTGATCTGGCTATCGTTCCTCTTGAAAGAAATTCTCAAGAATTTTTTCTATTGCAACGAATTCAAGACGAAGTCCATCGTTTTGCAATCACTTTTCATCGTCAGTTACGTAGCAAAAACAGTTTTTCATCTCGCTTGGATGATATTGAAGGACTTGGACCAAAGCGCAAAAAAGAATTGCTAAAGCAGTTTAAATCGCTAAAAAATATTACGGCAGCTTCAATAGAAGATCTAAAGGATTCTGGTTTACCCAAAAATGTGGCAAAAAATGTTTATGATCACTTACATCAAGAAGCAACCAGCTCAAATGATGAAAAATAAAATGGATTATCTAAACTCGCTAAGTTGAATTCTCGATTTAGCGGGTTATTTTATTTAAAGTAAGAAAATGAGTAATTGATTAAAAAAAGATTTGACAGTTGGAATAACAAACGATACCATAATGTTATGTAGTAATTTGTGTAATTGTTAATAAAGGGTTGAAATTTTTTTAATCAATAAAATAACGATGAATATTTATTTTTTTAAATTACTAAAAAGATGCTTGAAGAATAATTATTGCTTGTAACAAGGTAATTTATTCTATTTTTTATAAATAAATGATAAAATTTGGTGAAAGGTTTTAAGACCTTTAAAAAAACTATTGTGGATTTAAAATTTTTGGAGCTAGGCTAGTTTAAATATAGGAGGATGGGAAATGTTAGAAGTAAAGAATTTGGTTAAAACATTTGGGGATTATACAGCTGTAGACAATATGTCTTTTGAAATCCCAGATGGAAAAATACTTGGGCTGATCGGTCAAAATGGTGCTGGGAAAACGACAACTTTTCGTTTGATTTTAGACTTTTTAACCCAAGATAGTGGAACCGTCTTGTGGAATGGACATCAGTTAAGCGGGAAAGACTATAATGATATTGGTTATTTGCCCGAAGAACGTGGGTTATATCCAAAAGTATCCATTCAAGATCAACTGATCTATTTTGCCGAATTAAGAGGCAAAACAAAAAAAGAAATCGAACCAAAAATTGACGAATGGATGGAAAAATTTAAAGTCAAAGGGAAAAAGACGGATAAAGTAAAGTCTCTTTCTAAAGGGAATCAGCAAAAAGTTCAATTAATTGCAACGTTGATTCATGAACCGAAATTAGTTATTCTTGATGAGCCATTTAGCGGACTTGATCCGGTGAATGCAGAACTGCTTAAAGATGGCATTATTGCATTAAAAGAGCAAGGATCTTGTGTTATTTTCTCAAGCCATAATATGGATAATGTTGAAAAAATTTGCGATCACCTTGTCATGTTACGAAGTGGCAAAATGGTTTTAAATGGCAAAGTTCATGAAATTCGTGAAAGCTTTGGCCGTACAAAAGTATTCTTAGAGTCTCCATTAACACCAGAAGATGTTCTCGCAATTGACGGTGTTCAATCTGCTGTCAAACGCGGTGATGGCGTGGTCGAAGTGACATTGAATGATCCTAAAGCTGGAGAAGAAATCTTTACTAGAGCGACACAGTATGGCTATATTCCGATGTTTAATCAACAACCACCGACTCTGGAAGAAATATTCAAAATGAAAGCAGGTGAACCAAATGAATAAATTTTGGATTATTGCAAGTGATGTATATAAGAAAAATGTAAAATCACTATCATTTTTGATTATGATTTTGGTTCCCTTTATTGTAATGGGTGTGATTTATGTTGCAGGCAGTTTAGCTAGTGGATTTTCAGAAGATAGTAAAATTGGTATCGTATCCGATAATGAAGCTTTAGCTAAGCAACTCGCGGAAGCCAAAACTGAAGATTATTCATTTAAATATGTTTCTTCCAAAGCAGAAGCAGAGAAGCAATTGAAGTCCGAGGATATTGAAGCTTTTCTAGTATTAAATACAGCAGGAGATGAAATTAAAGGTGAGTTATTTTCAGAATCATCTCTTGGCGCTACTACGGAAATGACGGTTGGTCAGCTTTTAAATAATATGCAGTCGTCGATAAATGCCAGTAAATTGAATTTAACCCAAGAGCAAGTTGCTAGTCTAAGTCAGCCGGCAAGCTTCTCAAAAACCAAAGTTAGCTTTGATGCTGATGGTAAAATGAAAACAGGTCAAGACAATACTATGATCCAAATGGCCGTATCCTTTGTTGTAACGATTATTTTATGGGTAATTATTATTACGTACTCATCCATTATTGCTCAAGAAATTGCATCTGAAAAAGGAACAAGAATCATGGAAGTCATCTTATCCAGTACGAAGGCGCAAACGCATTTTTATGGTAAGCTAACAGGTGTTATTATGGTTGCGTTAACGCAGATGGTAATTTATGCAGCTGCAATTGGTATTGGTTATTCTCAACTTAAAAATATGGATATTGTTAAAGATTTCTTGTCAGGTGTATCAACAGGGAACCTTCTTGGCAATTTCCTAATATTTACACTTCTATTCTTTATTTTAGGTGTTTTAGTTTATTCTGTTTTAGCAGCATTGTGCGGATCACTAGTGTCTAAACCAGAAGATACGGCTAAAGCAGTTCAACCTATTATTTACATTGCTATGATTGGTTATTTTATTGGCATTACAATAGGAACATCTGATCCACAAAATATTGTTATTAAAGTAACTTCATATATTCCGTTAATTTCATCATTTATTATGCCGATTCGCTTGGCTAATGAAACTGCGACTATGGGAAATGCAATAGTTTCCACGATTATTTTGGTCGTTTTCGGAATTGCTTTAACCATGTTTTCAGCTAAACTTTATAAATCAAACGTCTTGGTTTATAGTGAAGGTGGCGTTTTGAAATCATTAAAACAGTCGATTTCTATTTTAAGAAATGAGCGAAAAAATTAGCAAAATAAGCAAAACAGATAAATAGTAGGAAGTGAAAGGAAGATCCAACGTTGCCTCTTGGACCTCGAGTCCTACAAAAAACGGTCTCTTTCACTGCCCATTTAAAATCTGGTTTAAGTATGTTGGGGTTTCGAACTCGTGTTTAGGAGATTGTCGAAGAAGCTGACCTCTTCACACCGTCTATGTCACTTTTGATTTATAGGTACCGTTTTTCTCTCAATCAATTCAACACTCATTTTCCGTTCGGAAATTTTTTCTTGATTTAATTGGTTATGGATATAAATAAATGAGTTTTCAGCTTGATGTTTAATGGAATAATCGACAGTGGTAATATGCATTAAACGACTTATTTCGCTATTGTCAAAGCCGATAACAGCGACATCTTCAGGAATCGAATAGCCTAAGGTTTGTAATTCAGAAATAAAACCTGCAGCGACTGAGTCAGTATAAAAAGCCATAGCATCCGTTTTTTGCGGTAGTTCATGCCATAATTGCGCTATTGAACGTCCGTTATCCAGTCTAGTTTTGTCATGGAAAATCCATTTTTCCTCTAAAGGTAGCTGATGTTTATTATTGAAATCAGTAATAGCTCTCATTCTAGCTTTAGTATTTAGATTTTCTGCGTTTCCTAAAACATGTCCGATAGAGCGATAGCCGCGCTGGAAAAGATAATCCAATGATCTTAAATAACCTGAATAATGATCGACATAGGAAGAATAAATACGTTCAGAATCAATTCGATGCCAAGTTGAAATCGGTCCATAGATACTATAAGGTTCGATCACATCCCATGAATTCGCGCGTGTTAAAATAAGAACACCATCCAATTGTTTATATTTCATTTGATTTAACGCTTCAATTTCTTTTTTCTTATCACCATCAGTAAAATAGAGGGTGACATAATAGTTATAGGTTTTAGCAATTGAGATAAAACTTTGCAGAAATACACCTAAAGGATCAAAAAAGCCTTGAGCTAAAAAACCAATTGTTTTTGTTTCGCCACTTTGTAGGTTTCTAGCAATCAGGTTAGGAGAATATGCTAACGCTTCCATAGCTTCAAGAACTTTTTTTCGGCTTTCTTGGCTAACATAACCGTTGCCTGAAATAACTCTTGAGACAGTGGATTTTGATACTTGAGCTTTTCTTGCAACATCAATGATGGTAGTCATAAAATCCCTCGCAATCAAAATAAATACTTTCCTTTTAATTATAACATAAAATAAATTAAAAAAGACCTTGACATGGGAACATTCCCACAGATTATGATAAAAATGTAAACGATGTCAGAACGTATTCTGAACAAAAAATCAGGAGGGAAACACATGACAAGAGAAGCATTGAAAATCGCGACAATTGGTGGAGGATCAAGTTATACACCAGAGCTAATTGAAGGGTATATTAAAAGAAAAGACGAATTACCAATTAAAGAAATCTGGTTGGTTGATATTGAAGCAGGAAAAGAAAAACTAGAAACTGTCGGAGCAATGGCCAAACGAATGGTGAAAGCAGCTGGTTTAGATTGGGAAGTTCATTTAACTTTAGATCGCCGTGCAGCCTTGAAAGATGCGGATTTTGTTTCAACACAGTTTCGAGTTGGTTTGTTAGATGCTCGTATTAAAGATGAGCGAATTCCTCTATCTCATGGTGTATTAGGTCAAGAGACCAATGGTGCAGGTGGAATGTTTAAAGCATTTCGTACAATACCAGTGATTTTAGGCATCATTGAAGATATGAAAGAGCTTTGTCCAGATGCGTGGTTAGTAAACTTTACGAATCCAGCTGGAATGGTTACAGAAGCTGCCATTAAACATGGTGGATGGAAAAAAACTGCAGGTTTATGTAATGTACCGATTGGTCACAGAAAGCAAGCAGCAGAAAAATTAGGGATTCCAGAAGATGATTTATTCTTTAAATTTGCTGGGATTAACCATTTCCATTGGCATCGTGTTTGGGATAAAGAAGGCAATGAACGTACACAAGAATTGATTGATTTAATTTACGGACCGCAAGAAGATTCTGAAAGTCATTTAAAAAATATTCACAATGCACCATTCCATTATGAGCAAATCAAAGATTTAGGTCTGTTACCTTGTGGTTATCACCGTTATTACTATATTGAAGATGAGATGTTAAAACATTCAATTGAAGAGTTTGAAAGAGGCGAAACCAGAGCACAAGTAGTGAAGGAAACAGAAGCTCGTTTATTTGAATTATACAAAGATCCAAATTTAGATTATAAACCAAAAGAATTAGAACAACGTGGTGGTACTCATTATAGTGATGCAGCTTGTGAATTAATTGCATCGATTCATAATGATAAACGTACAGATATGGTTGTTTCAACTGAAAATAATGGGACAATTACTGATTTGCCATATGATTGTGTAGTTGAAGTTTCGGGACCTGTGACGGCTCATGGTCACGAACCATACAATTGGGGATCATTCCCACCAGCTGCCCGTGGTATTATTCAAGTGATGAAAGGGATGGAAGAAACAGTTATTCGTGCGGCGATTGATGGTGATTATGGTGCAGCGCTACATGCTTTCACAATCAATCCTCTAGTTCCAGGTGGTGCTATGGCGAAAACATTGTTGGATGAGTTATTAATTGCTCACAAAGATCATTTACCAAACTTCTCAGAAGCGATTGTTAAAATCGAAAATGAACAACCAGATACAGTTGCTTATGTAACGGAACTAATGAAAAGTAATTAAGTAAAAAAACTTGCTAAGACGTAATTGTCTAGCAAGTTTTTTTGATAGGTAGTTTAAATGCTCCTGATTGGTGCTACACTTTGAAGTAGAGAACGAAAAGGACGTCTAGTCTCAACACTGAATTGATAAGAACGGTAGCGGAACAAAAAGTTTAAAAATAAAAAGATACTGACTTCAGCAATTAAAAATATTGCTAATGATTTTATTGAAAAGATTAGTAAAGAAAGTGCTAAAAATAGCAAGATAAATAAAGAGAATAATTGCTGAATATGTTTAGTTGTTGTAATTGTGACTTCTTTTGTATCGTCTGTGACTTCTATTTTTTGTGAGAAACGGAAAAAACCTTCTCTGAATTCTAAAATATCACCTTTAGCGACTTCCAACTCATTTGAAATATTGTTAAATAATTTTCCTTGGTAAGAACCATTTTTATAAACTTTAAAGTGACGGACACAGCCCCACGTAGTTTGACGTTTTAAAATAATTTTCATAGTATTACCTCCTACAACTATTTTCACACAAATAAAGTGAAAAAGGATCGCACGTAAGACTGATTTATTTTCACTTTTTTATCGTTCTGAAGTCGTAGAGGTAATAAGATTAAGCTTCATCAAGTGGTGGTAAATAAGTGTACTCAGCTACTTCTGCAGCATGTGTGCCAGCAACGTGACCTGTAACAAAAGCTGCCGTCACATTATATCCACCAGTATAACCATTTATATCTAATAATTCTCCAGCAAAAAATAAACCATTAACTAACTTGCTTTCCATTGTTTTAGGTTGAATTCCTTTTAAGGAAATACCACCACCAGTGACAAAAGATTTTTCAATCGGGAACGTTTTTTCAGCAGTAAATTTAAAGTCTTTTATTTGTTTCGTTAATTCATCAAGTTTTTTCTCAGTGACTTGTTTAGCAGAGCTGTCATTTAAATCAGTTTTATCTAGCATATAATCAAGCAAGCGTTCAGGTAAAAAGTTTTTTAAGGCATTTTTTACTGATTTGTCGGGTTGTTCAAGCAACTTACTTTGTAAATCATTTTTTAGTTCCGTTGTAGATTTTTGTGGCATAGCATCTAAAACTAATTCAACAGGCTTGTGACCGTTTCTTTCAAGTTCTTGATTTACAAAACTTGAACATCTTAAAGCTGCAGGACCTGAGACGCCAAAATGAGTGAAGAGGAGATCCATTTGATGCTCAATAATGACTTTTCCTTTATTGTTTAAAACAGATAATGAAACATCGCGTAAAGACAGACCTTGAAGCACTTTTTTTTGAATAAAGTCATCATTTGAGATGATTGGTGATTCTGTTGCATATAAGTGACTAATCGTGTGACCAACTCTTTTAGCCAGTTTATAGCCATCGCCAGTGGCTCCTGTTGAAGGATACGTTCGACCCCCAGTTGTTAAAATAACACAAGGTGCATAAATTTTTTCTTTTTCTAAAGCGACTCCAATGATTTGCTGATCTTTGTGCAGTAGTTTCTCAACTTTTGCTTCAGTATATATTGTTACATTTAACTTTTGCAATTGCTCAAAAAGTGTTTCAACAATTGTTTTAGAGCGATCGGTTACAGGGAACATTCGACCATGATCTTCTTCTTTTAAATGTGTGCCGTTTGACTCGAAAAACTCCATAATATCATAGTTATTAAATTGCGAAAAAGCACTGTATAAAAATTTACCATTACCTGGAATATGAGCGATAATTTCATCAGCTGATCGGTTATTAGTGACATTACAACGTCCGCCGCCAGTTAACAACAATTTTTTTCCCACACGTTTATTTTTTTCTATTAGTAACGTTTTGCTGCCGGATTCTGCCGCTGCGATCGCAGCCATCATACCGCTAGTACCGGCACCCACGATAATTACATCGAATAATTTCACGTTAATTCCTCCAATTCAATGGTAGTTTAACACAATTTTCAAATTTTTTTCTACTTTTTTTGCAATTTTCGGTAAAAAGTTGTGGAAATTTTCTGAATTTAGGTTAAAATAGGGTTACAACTATGAGAGGATGATTAGATGGAAGCAAAACAGTACGTGGAAGAGATGCAAAAGAAGATTCACGAAAATGATCGAGGTCAAGTGGAATACTTGCAAGCTGTAGATGAATTTTTGCCATCAGTAGAAGTGTTTTTGAAAGAAAACCCTGCTTTCATTGAAGCCAATATTTTAGGGATCCTAATTGAACCTGAAAGAATTCTGCAGTTCAGAGTTCCGTGGCAAGATGATGAAGGTAACTGGCGTGTTAATCGTGGTTATCGAGTACAATATAATTCTGCGATTGGTCCTTATAAGGGCGGTTTGCGTTTTCATCCTAGCGTGAATTTAAGTGTTATGAAATTTTTAGCATTTGAACAAATTTTTAAAAACAGCTTAACTGGTTTACCTATCGGTGGTGGTAAAGGTGGTAGTGATTTCGACCCTAAAGGAAAATCAGATGCTGAAGTCATGCGATTTTGTCAAAGTTTTATGACAGAACTGCATAAACATATTGGACCTAGTACGGATGTACCTGCGGGTGATATTGGTGTTGGCGGCCGAGAAATTGGCTACTTATATGGAATGTACAAGCGTTTGAGAAATTATGATGCAGGTGTTTTAACAGGAAAACCATTAGGCTACTGGGGAAGTCAGGCAAGAACGGAAGCAACTGGCTACGGTTGTGTTTATTTTGTTAAACATCTACTCAATGATTCTAACGATTCTTTTGCAGGTAAAAAAGTAGTCGTTTCCGGAAGCGGAAATGTATCAATTTATGCAATTGAAAAAGCCCAGGAGTTAGGAGCAACAGTGCTTACTTGTTCAGATTCTACCGGCTTTGTCTATGATCCCGATGGTATTGATGTTGAATTAGTCAAGGAGTTAAAAGAAAAGAACCGTGAGCGTATTTCAAAATATGTAGAGATTCGTACAGGTGCTACTTATTATGATGGTCAATCAGTTTGGGATTTCAAAGTGGCATATGATATAGCATTGCCTTGCGCGACTCAAAATGAAATTAATGAAGATCAGGCAAAACTTCTCGTAGAAAACGGTGGTAAAATTGTTGCTGAAGGTGCAAATATGCCATGTACGCTTGAGGCTGTACATGTATTAGATGATGCTGGTGTTTATTACTGTCCGGGTAAAGCAGCCAATGCAGGTGGAGTGGCTGTATCTGCTCTAGAAATGAGCCAAAATGCCGAACGATTATCATGGTCTTTTGAAAAAGTAGATGGTATGTTAGATGATATTATGAAAAATATTTATGAAACTTGTCGTGACACGGCAAACCGCTATGACGCAACGAATAATTTTGTTTTGGGTGCAAATGTTGCTGGTTTTGAAAAAGTAGCTACTGCGATGATTAGTCAAGGATTAGTATAAAAACTTTATAATACTGCTAAATTGTTTTCTGACATTCTTAGCAGTATTTTTTTATTTATTAGATAAATTAGCGAGGCTCTTTTAATAATGAACGGTTTTTGGTATAGTCCATATCAGCTAGATTCTGATTAATAAAAATGATTTTAGTGAAAAAAACTAAAATTGGTACATATATTCACAATTTGCTTGAAAAAAGTCTGAAAAAAACGTAAAGTAGAGAGTGTATTAAGTTTAATTTCAAGGAGGAGAAGGAATGTCACACATTCAATTTGATTATTCCAAATTAGCACCATTCGTTGCTGATCATGAATTGGAATACATGCAGACACAAGTGACTGCGGTAGACAAAGCTTTACGAGAAGGAACAGGGGCAGGCAGTGATTTTACTGGCTGGATTAATTTACCTGAAGAATATGATAAAGATGAATTTGCCCGTATCAAAAAAGCGGCTGAAAAAATTCAGTCTGATTCTGAAGTTTTAGTTGTTATTGGGATCGGCGGTTCTTATTTAGGAGCTAGAGCAGCGATTGAATTCTTACACCATTCATTTAATAATTTATTACCTACTGAAGAAAGAAAAGCACCGCAAATTTTCTTTGCTGGAAACAGTATTAGTTCAACATATTTAGCTGATTTAATTAATGTTATTGGTGATCGTGACTTCTCTGTTAATGTTATATCTAAATCTGGTACAACAACAGAACCTGCTATTGCTTTTAGAGTTTTCAAAGAGCTATTAGTTAAAAAATATGGCAAAGAAGAAGCAAACAAACGTATTTATGCTACAACTGACCGTGCTAAAGGTGCTGTTAAAGTTGAAGCTGATGCTGAAGGTTGGGAAACATTTGTTATTCCTGATGATGTTGGCGGACGTTTCACTGTCTTAACACCAGTTGGTTTATTACCGATTGCTGTAAGTGGTGCTGATATAGATGCATTGATGACAGGGGCAAATGACGCTCGTAAAGAATATGCTGAAACTTCAGATTTATCGAAAAATCAAGCATACCAATATGCAGCTTTAAGAAATATTTTGTACCGCAAAGGTAAAACAACAGAGATGTTGATTAATTATGAACCAGGAATGCACTATTTCTCTGAATGGTGGAAACAGTTATTTGGCGAGTCAGAAGGGAAAGATCAAAAAGGTATTTTCCCGGCAGCAGCTGATTTTTCTACGGATCTACATTCTATGGGGCAATATGTTCAAGATGGTATGCGTAATTTATTTGAAACAGTTGTTAAAGTTGAAACACCTCGTCATACAGTTTCAATTCCAGAACTGACTGAAGATTTAGATGGCTTGGGTTACTTACAAGGGAAAGAAATTGATTTTGTAAATACTAAAGCATTTGAAGGTACGTTACTTGCTCATACAGATGGTGGAGTACCGAATATGATCGTTAAAATTCCGGCAATGGATGCTTATTCATTAGGTTTCGTAATGTACTTCTTTGAAATCGCTGTTGGAATCTCTGGCTATTTAAATGGTGTAAATCCATTTGACCAAGAAGGTGTAGAAGCTTACAAGAAAAATATGTTCGCATTACTTGGTAAACCAGGGTTTGAAGATTTAGCGAAAGAGTTGAACGAACGTCTGTAAAACAGCGTTTATTAGTAGTTTTAGAATTTAAAAATATGCCACTAGAAGGAAAGTGAAATTCCTTTTGGTGGCATTTTGCTTGTTTTTTAAAGGATGATAAAATATATAGGAGACTTAATAGCAACCAGACTAGATTTATCTATATCCCACTATTGTCTAATTGTATTGCATTTTCGCTTCCTGAAAGGACTAATACTAAAAAGTGAATTAGCACTTTCCTCATAAAATCTCTTTTACACGTTCACTGATTACATATGAATCAAGTTTATTTTTTGTTATAATTAGTTTTGGATGGTGAATTATTTTGAAAAAATTATTAGAGCAATTTAAATTGTATGACTATATTATTGTGATCTGTTGTGTAGTATTTTCTTTTTTTCCGTTAATAGCATTTGCAATGACGACAAGTAATGAGGGAGACAAAATTGCAATAGTTAAAATTAATGGAGAAGAAGTTGAGCGGTATCGAATAGATGAGATTGACCATTTTGAAAAAACATATCAGTTGGAAGATGGAAAATATAATGTAATTGAAGTAGAAAGAGGTAGGGTCAGAAATAAAGAGGACAACAGCCCGGATCAAATAGCTGTTAGGACAAGCTGGATAAATAAACCAGGGCAAATAGCCATCTGTATACCACATGATTTCCTTATTGAAATCGTTACAGAAGGAGCTAAAAAAGATGAAAATTATCCTATCTATTAATTAAAATACCGACAGGAGAAACTGACATTTCTCTAGTCGGTGTTTTAGTTAGTAATTAGTTAATATCATCATCTTTAGGATAGGGTAGTACATGTAAAGATAGATCATCTTGCGTAGCGTTTTCAGAATTTGGATCTTGGGAAAAACGAACATTTTCTCGGTTGTTATTTTCATGAGCGGACTCGCTTGATTCGAAAGGAATAGAGTGAGATGCCACATGATTATTTTGTGCTAAACGAGCTTTCGCTTCTTTTTCAGGGTCATAATTATTTTGATGATAGGATTTATCATTTTTGCCGCTTGTAAGTGTTAGATAGATGATTAAAATAATCATAATAATGGTTACAATAATTAATGTAACAAACATACCAAACGAGATGAACATAGGAAATAACCTCCTTTAATGGACCTTTAGTCTTTTACAGTTTATCAAATGTTTTGTCTTGCGTCATCTATTTTTCTTTCACTTTTGTAGTAAAACACTATTTTTGCGATACATTTTCTGCTTAAGTATGATAAATATATACTATGAATCAGAAATAGCTTATAGAAAATAATTGCTAATTAGTACAGCTGTGATAAAATGTATTAGTATGATAATTGTTACAAAGTGATTTGCGGTTTTCGTAGAGGTCGAACTTACTTTGAATTTAGGTTAAAAGAAGAGTGATACTCTGGTTGATAACGAAGTTGAAAAAACTGATTAGTTGTTAAAAATCAGATTAAAATTTATATAAAAAGTAAAGAATTCTGTAGGAATTCCTTTGTTTATGGTAAACTATAGAAAGTAAGTTTTTTGGAGGAATGAGTTTGAAATCTAAAGAGTTTTTGCATACAACATTATTTTTTGTCGGCTTAGTAGTCGTGTTATTTTTACTAAGACAATTTGTATTTACACCAGTTATGGTTAAAGGTCATTCGATGGACCCTACTTTAGCTGATGGTGAACGAGTGATTGCATTAAAAAACACAAAAATTAAACGATTTGATATTGTAACGTTTCCAGCGCCAGATGAGCCGAAGAAAAATTATATTAAACGTGTGATTGGCTTGCCAGGTGAAACAGTTGAAATGAAAGATGATGTTTTATACATTGATGGCAAAGAAGTGAAAGAACCATATCTTGATGAATTTAAAGGTGAATTAACAGATGGTGATCCATTAACGTACGATTTCACTTTGGAAGAAGTGACTGGAGAAAATAAAGTGCCGGAAGGTCATTACTTTGTAATGGGAGATAACCGTAGAAATTCTAAAGATGGAAGAATGATTGGCTTTATTAGTGAAGATAAGATTTTAGGTGATGTTAAGTTTGTTTTATGGCCATTGAATCGTTTTGGTGTACTGTCAACAGACGGTAAATAAAATTAGTTTTTCTAATATTTAGTCAATAAAAAAAGCGAGTAGCAAAGAAATGTGCTGCTCGCTTTTTTGTTATTTTATTTTACTGTTATATAGTTAGAATTGTTTTTTAATTCGCTTGGATTTTCAGTTCATCTGAGTAATATAAATTCAAGATAATATTTTGTTTATGGTTGCCAAAATTTTCTCCAAAAAGAGTAATTCCACCTTTATTTTTCGCATCTGTTTCAATTTCAAAACGTAGTTTGATAAAAGGGTTATTTTCTAAATCTAAGTCTTTAATCGTAATATCTGAATATTTTTCGCCATCAATTCCTGTGTCAAGAGTATTGATACGCAAATGTTTTAAAAGTCCATATTGACTAAAGTGATCGTCCCACCAATCAGGAGTATAGTGACCTCTAGTATCAGAGTAATTTCCCGGAACGGTGTAGACAGCTACTTTTTGATCGTTTACATAAATTGAAATGTCACTTGGCCAAACGTTATTTGATAATGGAAATTCAGAAGAAACCTCGAAACTAATCTCCAATAGTTCTGGTATTTGACGCTCTTGAAGTAGGTTAGGAATCTTATACTCAACAAAGCCTTCTGAAAACCAAAGTAGCGATGCATCAACACGATTGCTATCCATAAAATATTTAGGTTCATCCGCTTTACCAACTATTGAGGTAGCAGTAGCTAAACCACAAGTTGGTTTAATTTCAAAATCAGTAAAATGACCGATTTTTAAGTCTGTTGTATGCAGCTTATAAGCATGATAAATTTGTTCAGGAAAACGAATATGGATATCATCAATACCAAGATAGACTAATTTTTGTACACCGGATTTTCCAGGAAGTTTTTCTGATTTAACAATGCCTGCTTGCTCCAATTTTTGAATATGACGGGTAATGATTGCGTTACTCAAATTCATTTTTTCTGCTAGTTGGCTCATATTCATCTTTTTCTTCCCGATTAATTGGATAATAGCTAATCTGGTTTCGCTGGCCAAAGCGTCATAAACCTTCAGCGAATTTTTACTAATATCTAATTCCATGTTATCCTCCTCATATACAACTTTAACTATTTAGTTAAAGTTGTATTCTTATTTTATAGTTTACCATATCAGGTGTTTAACCGTAAAGTGAAACGTATATTTTTCTTTTATATCTTTATTGACAACGCTTTCTTTAAATGGTATTTTAATTTCAAGTTAAACAATTTTTGTTTTTGTTTAACTTTATAGTTAATTTAATTAGTTTAGAATTGAATTAATAAGTTAAAGAAAGGTGAGGGAAAAAGTGAGGAAGAAAAAACTGATTTTAGGAGCGTCAATTGTTTTGATGGGGGCACTATTACTTGCTGGATGTGGTGGTTCTAAAGATGGAGGAGGCAGCAGCGCAAAAGAAATTACTTTTTGGAATCCGTTTACAGGAGCCGATGGTTCCAATATGAAAAAAATGATTGATGATTATAATAAAACAAATCCTGAGTTCAAAATAAAAAATGTCTCGCTTAAAGAGGGCGACATGTATGCCAAGATTCCTACAGTCGTAAATTCGGGCAAAAATATTCCTGATTTGACTATTGTTCATGCGGAACGAATTAAACAATTTAAAGATAATGATATGTTGAAAACCTATGATGAAGTGCTCAAAGAATACCCGGACATTAAAGCAGAAAATTATGTTGCAGAAGCTTGGAATTTAGGGGAAATTGATGGCGAACGTTATAGCTTACCTCTGGATATTCATAGTTGGGGAACGTATTACAATAAAGATTTGCTGAAAAAATATGCACCTAATGCTATGGACGATGATATTTTAACGTTTGATGAAATTATTGAAGCAAGTGAAAAAGCAAAAGCTGATGATGTCCGGGGAATTGCGGTTACATGGGTTAAACCAAATTATTTATCCTTGATGGCTCAGTATGGCGGGAAATTAACAGAAGATGGTACTGCACCGACACTTGATACTGAAGCAGGTAAAAAAGCCTTTGAAATGTGGAATACTATGTATGAAAAAGGTGTAACAACTCAAGATGGTGAAGATCCAACCCAACTATTTTTGAGCGAAAAACTATTGTTCTTCCCAGAAGGAATCTGGATTCAAAACAACATCAAGGATGCAAAATTTGAATGGGGTTTAACGAATTCACCTCAAGTAACGAATGATCTATCTCAGTCAGTCAATTGGGCTTCCTCTCATCAATTTGTGATGTTCAATTCTAAAGATCGAAGTGAAGAAAAAGAAAAAGGCATCGGGAATTTTATTAACTGGTTACGTGATAATTCATTAGAATGGGCAAAAGCTGGACAAAACCCTGCAACGTTAAGTCTTTTGGATGATCCGGAATATACTGAAATGCCTCAGTCTATTTTCTTGAAAACACCTGAAGAACAAGCGACATTGAAAATTTTTGATTATAAATATAATGGATACGTATCTGAATATCTAGATGCTCATGGTTTCGATACGATTTTTGGAAAAGTATCTATTGATGAAACGTTAAAAGATATGCAAAAAGAAGTTTCAGATAAAATCTCAAAAGATGATTCTGGGAAATAAAATGTTAGGTTACTGAGAAGAAGAGAACTGATTCGAGTAATGATGCTATCAGTTGTTTAAAGCCCACGTATAGAGTGAGAATAGAAAATTTCTGAAGATAAAGTAAAAATGTGTCTGTTCTCACTTTTGTATTGGGGTGATTTATAGAAAAGGGGTTTTTTTATATGCAGTCTGCTATCAGTACAAAAGTAAAAACAACCAAAAGGAAGCGTAATGTTTTACCTTGGTTCTTTTTAGCACCTCATTTATTGATTTTTGCAATCTTTTTTTTAATTCCAGTTTTATTTGGCATTTATATCTCATTAACAAATTGGGATTTAGTTAATTCTCCAACATTTGTTGGTCTAGATAATTATAAAGAAATTTTGTTTAACTCGGATTCGACGTTCTATACACAATTTCACAATGGATTTAAAAACACATTTTTATTCGTCCTTTTTTCAGTTCCGTTTTGTATAGTGGTACCGTTGTTAATTGCTGCAGCTTTGAATACGAAGCCTAAACTGGGGAAATTGTTTCAATCGATTTTTTATTTGCCGTCTCTTTTCGCGATTTCTGCTGTGGTAATTATTTGGACATTGATATTTAATGTGACTTACGGACCAGTGAATAATATTTTTAATCTAGATACTGTTTGGTTAGGAACACAACCTTATGCTTGGTTTGCCTTGGTTGTCGTAACAGTTTGGTGGACAATTGGTGGAAATATGGTGATTTATCAGGCGGCGCTTAACGGTATTTCAAAAGATTTTTATGAAGCAGCCGACATTGATGGCGCATCAGCTGTTCAAAAATTTTTTAAGATCACCTTACCAAGTATTAAAGGACAAATTCTTTATACCGTTGTAATGACAACGATTGCGCAATTTAATGTTTATGGACAACCATTAATGTTAACTGCTGGAGGGCCTAATAATTCCACTCGTGTTCTATTAATGTATATTCAGCAAAATGCCTTTGGCTCTGGTCAATCAATTGCTGGGATTGCTTCAGCGATGGCCGTTCTATTAGGGATTTGTATTATGATTGTTGCGGCATTGCAGTTTAAGTTTCTAAATAAAAAAGATTAGGAGAATCCTGATGAAAAAGAAAAAATTATCAAGTTCAAAAATTGTTTCACTACTTTTTCTGCTGTTAATGGCATTTGTTTGGATTGTCCCAATTTTATGGGGAGTCGTAACGTCATTTAAATCAGAAATGGAACTGATGACAGCTGGATTTAAATTTTTACCAATTGAATGGGTGATGAGCAATTACACAGAATTGCTTTTTGATAATTCGAGTACACCGTTAGTTCGCTGGTTTTTAAATTCTTTATTTATTTCTGTGAGTCACTCGCTGCTAGTATTGTTAGTGGTTTCGTTATCTGCATTTGCGTATAGTCGTCTAAATTTTAAAGGGAAAACGTTGTTGTTTTCTTTTTTGATGGCTACGATGATGTTTCCGAGTGTAGTCAATTTGATTCCGTTGTACAAAATCGTTGATACTTTTGGCTGGGTAAACTCGCCATTAGCGATGATTGTTCCAGGTGCAGCTGGTGTATTTAATATTTTTCTGGTTAAACAATTTATGGATAATATTCCGAAAGAATTTGACGAGGCAGCGCGGATTGATGGAGCAGGAGAGTTTGCGATATTTTTAAAAGTTATATTACCTTTGATGAAACCGGTATTGTTAGTGGTCACACTGTTCTCTTTTACAGGTTCATGGAATGATTTTTTGTGGCCGTCGATCGTTTTCAATGATATTGATAAAATGCCGATAACACCAGGTTTGCAGTTGCTTCAAGGGATGTATCAAGCGCAACCGACTTTATTGATGGCTGGAGCTTTAGTTGCAATTATACCAACATTCGTATTGTATTTATTTGCGCAAAAATACTTCTTGGAATCTATGTCATTATCAGCAGGAGTGAAGGGATAATGAATCGGAAATTAGAACGGACATTAGTTACAATTTTAGGTTGTTGGCAAATAGTTGATGGTGTAATTACGATTCTTTTTTACAGTATGTATAAAAGAAGTCAAATCAGCAGCATCAGTAATCTTTCGAACGAAAATGCTCGAGCTATTGACGCGGTTTTCGGAAATATTTTTATTTTTATAGGAATTTTCGGTACGATTTTAATAGGTTTGGGTTTGTTTAATTTGGTCGTTGCTAAAAGATACATTAAAGATAATCAAATAAATAAAAAAATTGGTGCTTGGCTGATTGGTTTAAGCATTATATCTTATTTTTCAATGGATATTTTAAGTGTTGTGCTAAGTATGGCGGCAGGGATTATTTTACTATCGAAAAACAAGGGAATTCGGTTGAACCAAGAGAAACAAGTAGAAGGACTAAAAGGAAAGTTGAGTGTGATAAATGAAAAGAGCAGAGTATCCTAGGCCACAGTTTGTTAGGGAAAAGTGGCAAAATTTAAATGGAACATGGAAGTTTGCCTATGATGACAAAAATATTGGAAAAAAATCTGGCTGGTATTTAGGTAGTGAAAATTTTCCAGATGAAATTGAAGTCCCATTTGTTTACCAATCGGAATTAAGTGGACTTCATGAACGAGCAGTACATGAAACTGTTTGGTATCAACGTGAGTTCGAAGTGGATCAAGTGGCTAAAAACCAGCGTGTGTTGCTACATTTTGGAGCGGTTGATTATGAGGCGGAAGTCTATGTAAATCAACAGTTTGTCGGAAGACATCAGGGAGGACATACTTCATTCTCCTTTGATATTACAGAAGCGATCACAGATAAGCGACAAGTTGTTACAGTTAGAGTGAGTGATCCTTATGAAGATGAAACGATTCCTCGAGGAAAGCAATTTTGGGAAAAGGAGTCGCGTGGTATTTGGTACACTAATTCAACTGGGATCTGGCAAACTGTATGGCTGGAAGTTGTACATCAAACGTTTGTTGAGAATATTCAATTTACACCTGATGTCGATCGAGGCTTTGTGGATATTTCATTGCAAGTCTCAGATGCCGCGAAAAACTTATCAGTGAATTATAAAATTAGTTATAAAGGTTTAAAAATCATCGATGACACAGCGCAATTGATGAGTAAAAATAATCGAATGAGCTTCGATATTTATCAAAATCGGATTTTTAGAAGCAATTTTCATGATAAAGGGTGGACGTGGAGTCCTGAAGAACCCAATTTATTTGAGATTGAAATTGTATTATTAGATGATGAAACTATTTTAGATCGGGTCGAAAGTTATTTTGGTATGCGAAAAATACATACTGAATCAGGAATGACCTTTTTAAATAATCAGCCCTATTATCAAAAGCTAGTTTTGGACCAAGGTTATTGGGAAAAAGGACTGCTAACAGCACCGTCAGATGAAGATTATAAAAAAGACATATTATTATCCAAAGAGATGGGGTTTAATGGTTGTCGCAAACACCAAAAGACATCAGATCCACGTTTTCTTTATTGGGCAGATAAACTTGGTTTTATTGTATGGGGCGAGTGTGCTTCGGCGCCGATTTATACTGAAAAAGCAGTTGAACGTTTAACTAAAGAATGGTTGGAAATTATTGAGCGTGATTATAATCATCCTTCAATTATTACGTGGGTTCCTTTAAATGAAAGTTGGGGAGTACCTGAGATTCATCATGATTTACAACAGCAGCATTTTTCGGAAGGTTTGTATCATCTAGTGCATGCGTTGGATAAAACGAGATTAGTGATTTCAAATGATGGATGGGAAATGACCAAAACTGATATTTGTGCGATTCATAACTATAATCACGGCGCCAAAGAAGACACAAAAAAATATGATTGGTTTAAAGAAACATTAGCGACTAAAGCAAATCTATTAGCTTATCCACCAGGAAAGTGGGCCATTTATGCTAAAGGCTATCAGTATCAAGGAGAACCGATTATGTTAACAGAGTTTGGTGGGATTGGATACAAAATTTCAAAGCAAAATGGTTGGGGCTATACTTCTGTTAAATCGTCGGAAGAGTTTGTAGCAGAATATCAACGAATTATGGCAGCGATTTATGAATCTAAAGGCTTATGGGGGTTTTGCTATACACAGCTAACAGATGTGGAACAGGAAATTAATGGCCTGTTAGGCTATGATCGAAAACCCAAATGTGATTTAGCCGAAATAAAGAAAATAAATGATCAATTTTATCCAGAAAGAATTTGAAAAAGAGGAGAAGTGTATGGAGAAACTGAGGAGAAAACATCCAAGACCACAATTTATCAGAAAAAACTGGACTTCGTTGGATGGAGAATGGGATTTTAGCTGCGATGATGAAAATACTGGATTAAAAAATAGCTGGCAAAATGGTTTTACTGAAGCAAGGAAAATAAATGTTCCTTTCACTTATGAAACAAAATTAAGTGGAATTGAAGACACATCTCACCATGCAATTGTTTGGTATCAAAAAAAGCTTACTTTAGAGGAAACAAAAAATTGGGTTCTTTATTTTGAAGGAGTTGATTACCAAGCAAAAGTTTGGCTTAATGGTCAAATGGTAGGCGAACATATTGGTGGATATGAACGTTTTTCTTTTGATTTGTCTGGCTATCAGGTTTCAGGTGAGAATACTTTAATTGTTCGAGTGGAGGATTCCTTGGCTTGTGAACAGCCTAGAGGCAAACAGCGCTGGCTAAAAGATAATTTTGGTTGTTGGTATGTTCAAACTACAGGTATTTGGAAAAGTGTTTGGTTGGAAGAAGCTGGCTCTCAACGATTTGAGCATGTTAAAATGACCCCGATGTTGGACGAAGACCAAATATGCTGTGAGATAGAACTTCATGATCAAAAAGTTATGCCGGATATGCAAGGTTTATCAGTAGAAATTGAGTTGTTTTTTAATGATAAAAAAATTCAAGCAGTAAAAAGTTTATTTCAACATGAAATGATGCCGATTAATATTGACACCCGCGTTCAAGAAGATGCTTGTTGGGGAACGAAAGTTTGGAATACCAACACACCTGATTTATATGATATTGTATTTAAGCTTTATGATGAATCAGGTCAATTAATAGATGAAGTTTTTTCTTATTTTGGTATGAGGAAAATTTCGATTAAAAATGGACGTATTTTACTAAACAATACAGAGCTATACCAACGCTTGATTTTAGATCAGGGCTACTGGTCTGAATCGGGTTTAACACCGCCATCTGTTGAGAAATTAGAGCTGGATATCGAGAAAACCATCGAAATGGGCTATAACGGATTGCGTAAACACCAGAAAATTGAAGATGAACGCTTCCTTTACTTGTGTGATTTAAAAGGTGTTTTGGTTTGGTCTGAAATGCCCTCAACTTATACTTTTAATGATATTGCGCTTAATAAGTTTACCAACGAGTGGCTGCAAATTGTCAAACAAAGTTATAATCATCCATCCATCATCACGTGGGTTCCGTTTAATGAATCGTGGGGAATTAAAAATATTAGTCGTTCAAAAGAACAGCAACGATTTACTGAAGGTATCTACTATTTAACAAAAGCAATTGATCCAAATCGTCCAGTAATTACCAATGATGGTTGGCAACATACGATTTCTGATATTATTACGCTACATGATTACGAAGAGAATAGTACCGATTTTATTGAGCGTTATAAAGATTCCAACAAGATAGTAGGAGGCTCCCATCAAAAGGCGCAACAGTTTAATAAAGACTTTTTTGCTTTTGCAGATGGTTTCGAGTACAAAGGTCAACCGATTATTATTTCAGAATTTGGCGGAATTGCTTTTGATTCAGGCGAAGGTTGGGGGTATGGCAATATGGTAGCTGATGAAAAAGCATTTATGGAACGTTTTGAAGCAATTCACCAAGCTATTCAAGAACTGCCCTATGTTACAGGTTATTGCTATACGCAGCTGACGGATGTTGAGCAAGAAGTGAATGGTTTGCTAACAGTTGATCGTAAAGCGAAAATTGATTTGGAAGAAGTAAAAAGGATCAATGTAAAAAGACTAGACTAAGTAATTTAAAAGAAGTTAGTGGATATCTCTCTATTCAGTAGCTTCTTTTTTGTTTTTGTCCAAAAGGAATTTTTTTTAATATTCAAAATTTCCAATATTTTTAGGATTTTTGTACAGTTCTAATTTTTTTAGACAGTGTCAGTCATAATTCTATCAAATATATGATAAACTAAAGCCAGGAAACATTTATAAAGGATGTGACAAAATGGCGCTACAGTTTATTCGTGGAACTGCTGAAATGGATTTAGAAGCAGCTCTTTTACAAGCTTCCGTGGATTGGTTAGAAGCGGATCAGGCGCATGAAGTATTTTATTTAGTTCCCAACCATATGAAATTCGAGCAGGAAATCAATGCTTTGAAACGAATTAAAAATCTTCAAAATAATCAAAGCGATTCAATTGCTACGATGCGATTACAAGTTTTTAGTTTTTATCGATTGGCTTGGTACTATTTACAGCACACTCAATATTATAGTTCAGAAGTACTTTCAGATGCTGGTGCAGCAATGGTTTTTCGAAAAATTCTTTCAGAAAATGAAGAATCCTTGAAGGTATTTCGTGGAGAAATCAATAAATCAGGTTTTATCAAGCAACTGTTTGAGTTGTATCAAGAAATAAAAGAAGGGAATATTGATTTAGAAGAACTTCTGAGTTTTATGGCGGGGTCAACGAGTGATACCAAAGAACAAGACTTACAATTAAAAATCCAAGATATCAAGCTAATTTTTACTAAGTTTGAAAGCTTAATGAGTGAGTATGGAATAAAATCTGCTGAAATTATCGATTATTTGACCTCGTATTTAGAAACGCAAGATTTAAGTAACGTATTATTTGTAATTAATGGTTATCACCATTTTTCTGCTAGGGAATTAAAGTTAATCGACGTATTAATGCGCCGCGGCGGTCAAGTAAAAATTTCGTTGGTTTTAAATAAAAAATATCCCAATGAATTGCCATCCTTAATGGATTTATTTTATGAAACCGGAGCAACATATCAACAACTTTATCAAATAGCCAGACAAGCTCAAGTAGCTATTTTGCCGGATTATGTTGAGAAAAAGCAGTCATTAGTTTCTAATAATAGCCTGCAGGTACTTCAAGAATATTGGATTAACGCGCAAGAAAATGGTCCAATCAAAAATAGAACCCAGATTAAGGACAATTACTTACAACTTTGGTGTACTGAAAATATTAAAGAAGAAATTAATCATATCGCGAAAGAAATTAGGCGTTTAGTTGTTGAAGAAGGCTATCGCTATAAAGACATTCAATTGTTGACGCGGGAATTAGATAGCTATGAAACGATGATTGAACCGTTATTTACTATGCATGAAATACCCATTTATTTAGATCGTGATATGGCAATGGAGCAGCATCCGTTAGTTGAATTTATCCAGTCGCTTTTTTCTATTAATTCTTATAATTATCGCTATCGTGATGTGCTACGCTTTTTAAGAACAGAATTATTTTTCCCATTTGGTGATCAAGATACTGTTTCCGACTGGCAAGTAATTCGGGATGAATGGCGTAGAAAGATTGATCTTACTGAAAATGTTGTACTTGCATATGGATATGAGGGTTACCATTGGAAGCAAGATAAAAACTGGCATTTCATTCGCTATGATTTTGAAACGGATGAACAAGACGATACCGAAATGATTGAGCAAGATTCAAATACTGTACGAAAATTGATTCAACAATCAATTCCAGCTTTCTTCGAAAATATCCAAAAATCTCAAACGGGTATTGAAGCGGCGGATTATTTTTATCAATTTTTAGTAGGTAATGGAATTGAAAAGCAGTTAATGATGTGGCGTAATCAAGCGATTGAAAGTGGTCAGTTAGAAGCTGCTAGAAATCACGAACAAACTTGGGAAGCATTAATGAACTTGTTAGATGAATTTGTCACAATTTACGGGCAAGAATCCTTTAATTTATCAACCTTTGAAGAAATCTTCTCTAGTGGATTAGAAGGTTTACGCTATAACAAGGTTCCCACGGCAATTGATCAAGTACAAGTTCGGTCGATTGATTTAGCGCGTCCTGGACAAGCCAAAGTAGTTTTTGCGATTGGTTTGACAGATCAGGTCTTACCACAAAGATTTGATAATACAACATTACTTTCGGATGAAGAACGCCAGGCAGTAAACGATCATTTAGATGATTCACGTTTTTTATTGAATAACACTAGAAAAAGTATCGCAAAAGAACCATTCAATGCATATATTATGTTTGCATCAGCGAAAGAACGCCTATATTTTTCTTATCCGAGTGTGAAAGATACTGCTAAAGATGTGAAAATTTCAACTTATTTAACCAATATTCAAAATGACTTAGGTCTGTCAATGCAATTTAAGAACACGCTCTCTATTTCTGATAATGAACAAATTAGTCTAGAACACATTGGGACGTACCGCACATTAATCAGTGATTTAACTAACTTAAAAAGACAAAAAAAAGAAATTAATGAAGGAATCTTATCTTTTTGGCATACGATGGAACGTGCTTTGATGAGCCATTCAGAGGCGTTTCTTGCTGAACATGTTTTTACAAGTCTAGGACATCAAAATTTACCAGAAAATCTGGAAGCAGATTTAACCGACGAGCTCTATAGTAAGCATATCTATACTTCTGTTTCACGGATGGAGAGTTTTTACCGTTGTCAGTATCAATACTTCTCTCGTTTTGGACTGGGCTTAAAAGAACGGGATGTATTCGGTTTATCACCTGCGGCAACTGGAGAGTTTTTCCACGAGGCTTTGGATCAGTTTTTCAAATTGCTAATTATGCAGAAAAAACAGTTGTCTGATTTAACGGATCGAGAAGTTAATGAGTTTACTGAGCAAGTGCTAAATGCAGTATTTGGTGAGATTAAATTTTCGATTTTGGATACATCTAGCCGTATGAACTATATTCGTTACCAGTTAGGGCAAACGATTAAAAAAGTTAGCTGGGCGTTAAAAAGACAAAGCGAACGTAGCGGTATGAGCACGGTTCAAACAGAAATATTATTTGGTCAAATTGCGAGTCAAAAAGGAATTAAAGGTTTAGAGTTGCCACTTGAGAATGATGGACAGATTAGTGTTCGAGGGAAAATAGACCGCCTAGATCAGCTAGTTACTCCAGATGCACTGTACTTAGGTGTAGTTGACTATAAATCCAGTCATAAGAAATTTAATATTACAGAAGCTTATTACGGTTTAGCGATGCAGATGTTAACTTATTTAGATGTTGCATTGATGGATGCAGTAAATCTAGTAGGACAAGCTGCTAAACCAGCAGGATCTTTTTATCTTCATGTTCATAACCCTATTTTACCTTATGAAACGGATGATAAAAAAGAACAGCAACTTCTGAAAAAATTCCAGTTTGACGGTTTAATGCTGAATGATTCTGGTTTACTTGAAAACTTGGATAAAAGTTTGCAAGCAAAACAAAGTTCTTTAATTTATCCAATTGAAGAATCAGCCAAAGAAATTATTAAACCAGGACGTCGCCAAGAAGATAAATTCGTGACCGAGCCAGAATTAGATGCGTTGTTAATCCATAATCGGAGTAAATTTATCGAAGCTGGGAATAAAATTACAAAAGGTCAAATTGATTTAAATCCGGCTTATCAAGGGAAAGAACGAATTGCCTGTCGTTTTTGTCCATTTAGAAGCGTGTGTAATTTTGATGTAATGTTGAAAGAAAATAATTACAATCGAATAGAAACGTTATCAAAAAAAGAAGTAATGGATCGTTTAGTTGAAAACAAACAAGAAGGAGGATCAGTAAATGAGTAAAGAAATACCTTTACGACCAGAGAATGAACAGTTTACTGATAATCAATGGCAAGCTGTTTTTGATGGAGATGAGAACATTCTGGTTTCTGCATCAGCTGGTTCTGGTAAAACAACAGTACTTGTTCGACGTGTAATTGAGAAATTAAAGAGTGGTTCTGATATTGACCGTTTATTGATTGTGACTTATACAGAAGCAGCCGCGAAAGAAATGAAAGAACGAATTCAAGTTGCTCTGCAAAAGGCGATTAATGGCGAGAGCGATCAAGAAAGAAAGCAGCATTTTGTTAAACAGTTAACGTTATTACCAACAGCTAACATCAGTACCTTACATGCTTTTTGTTTGACCGTTATTCGTCGATTTTATTACTTAATTGAAATGGATCCAGTTTTCAGGTTGTTAACAGATGAAACAGAAATGCTGTTACTCAAAGAAGATGTTTGGGATGACTTAAGAGAAACTTTTTATGCAGATAATCGTGAACCTTTTTATCAATTGACAAGTAATTTTTCTAATGATCGCAGTGATGACGGATTGACTAGGTTAATTTTTTCTTTATATGAATTTGCTAGAGCTAATCCTGATCCAGATGAATGGCTGCAACACTTGGCAGATAGTTATCGGGTCGAGGGTAGTTTAGGGGAGTCTGTTTTATTTCAAAATTTTTTAAAACCACAAATTATGGAAAATCTTTTCCGATGCATCGAACGTTATGAAGAGATGATTCATTTAACAGAAGGTGAAGAAAAGCTAGTTAAGATTGTAGATCTTGCCAGAAATGAGAAGGACTTTACTGAAACATTTGCTAGCCAATTAGCAGATAATGATTTAGAAGCAGCTTATGGGCTGTCTAAATCAATAAAATTCGATCGTTATCCAACTGTTCGTGCAGAAGATCTAAAAGAAACTGCTGCAATGGCGAAAAATTTGCGGGAACAAAATAAAAAAACGTTGAACAATATTTTGGCAGATCTGTTTGTATTGTCACCTGAGCAAATGAAGCAGGTCATCGATGCTGCAACACCTGTAGTTGTGGAAATGGCAAAAGTAGGACAGGCTTTTATTGATAACTATAGTGAAGAAAAGTTGAAAAAAGGTCTGGTGGACTTTAATGATCTAGAACATTTTACACTAGCTATCTTAGCAAATAAAGAGTCAGATCAATGGTTCGCTACTGAAGCATCAATGTATTATCGTGAGAAATTTGATGAAGTTTTGGTGGACGAATATCAAGATATCAATCGATTGCAAGAAACTATTCTTTATTGGCTTAGAAGACCAGAAGCAAATAAGGGTAATTTGTTTATGGTTGGCGATGTAAAACAATCGATTTATTCATTCCGATTAGCTGATCCTACCTTGTTTATTGAAAAATATAATCAATATGGAGCAAATCAAGATGGTAAGCGAATTGTTTTAGCAGAGAATTTTCGATCCAGAAAAAATGTGTTGGATTTTACTAATTTAGTTTTTGAGCAGTTAATGGATGAACGAGTTGGGCAAATTGCTTATGATGAAGCAGCTAAATTAGTTCATGGCTTCGACCAATTTCTGGAAGCGGAAAATTATGATACGGAATTATTGATTTATGAAAAAAAAGCGGGACAGTCGGAAGCTGAAGAACCCATTTTGAAGCTGGATGATTCAGAATTGATCTTAGAAGATAAAACTGAAGGCGAACTCCATATGACAGCTTTGAAAATCAGAGAGCTAGTCGATCAACAGTTTTTAATTTATGATAAAAGTACGAAAGAAAACCGCCCAATCACCTATAAAGATATTGTTTTATTAACGCCAACGAAAAAAAACAATTTAACAATTTTAGAAATATTTAAAACTGCTGGAATACCAATTCAAGTTAATGATGCACAAAATTACTTTCAAGCAACTGAAGTTCAGACGATGGTTGCACTTCTGCAGATTATTGATAATCCGTACCAAGATATCCCGTTGGTAGCTGTGTTGCGTTCACCGATTGTTGGCTTAAAAGAAAATGAATTAGTGAGGATTCGTTTAGCTGCTAAAAAAAGTTCGTATTATGATGCATTTCTAACGTTTAACCAAAATCAAAGCGTGGATGAAACAGCAGATGAACTAAAGAAAAAAACAGTACAATTTTCCAATCTTTTAGCGAAGTGGCGCGAACTTGCTCGTCGAGATCAATTAGCAACACTTATTTGGGAAATCTATCGAGATACTGCATACTTAGACTACGTAGGAGGAATGCCTGCTGGTAAACAAAGGCAAGCCAATTTGTATGCTCTGGTTGAGCGTGCAGCTAGTTATGAGCAAACAAGTTTCCGAGGGTTATTTCAATTTGTTCGCTTTATTGAGAAAATGCAGGAAAAAGACAAAGATTTAGCTGAGCCAGTAATTTTAAGCGAAGAAAATGCTGTTCGAGTTATGACAATTCATGCCAGTAAAGGTTTGGAATTTCCTGTTGTATTTGTTCTTGATATGACAAAAGAATTTAATCTTGGAGATTTAAATGAACGCTATATATTTGATGATCGATTAGGTGTAGGTATCCGTTATCTTGATCAAACAGATCGAATGCTATATGAAACGTTACCCTTTCTTGCAATTAAGCAAGCTAAATTAAAAAAATTACTCTCTGAAGAAATGCGGAAATTATATGTTGCGTTAACGAGAGCTGAACAAAAGCTTTTTTTAGTAGGTTCATACAACGATCAGGATGCAACTTGGAAAGAGTGGCTAAAAGTTGGGGATGTCCAAACCAAAGTGCTGCCTAGCGAAAATCGCTTACAGGGAAAAAGTAGTCTGATGAACTGGGTTGGTATGAGTTTGGTCCGACATAAAAGAATGAGTGATTTCCAAACAGAATTTATTACTCAGGAAATTGTAGGTATTAGTCACCATCCAGCTAGTTTTTCTGTAACCTTTATTAATGAAAAAGATATTCAAAATCAATTTTCTCAACTTCAATTTGTTGATACAGCTGTTTTGCAAGAGGACAAAAGTGGGCAATTTGACCAAGCAGTTGTTGATAAAGGGTTGTATCGTTTAAACTATTTATATCCATATGAAGTGGCTACTAAAACAACGAATTATCAGTCTGTTTCAGAAATTAAGCGTGTTTTTGAGGATCCGGATAATAAAGAAATTGCCAAAATTGAATTGGATGAAAAAAGTACGATTCAAGCGCCTCAAATGATTGTTCATCGCATGAGTGAAGGCGAGCTGGGAAAACCAAGATTTATAGAAACTATTCGTAAACCTTCATCAATGGAAATTGGAACAGCTACCCATTATGTTTTACAGCTTTTGGATTTAGAACAAATGCCAACTAAAGTAAGAATAGAACAACTTATAGATGAGTTAGTTCAAACGAAAATCATACAAGAAAATGTAGCTGAATATATTAAGAGTGATCGAGTATTGGCGTTTTATGAAACAAGTTTAGGTCAGCTGATTTTAGAAAATTCAAAACAAGTTAAACGCGAGCAACCTTTTTCGATGCTGTTAAATGCTGAAGGATTGATAAAAGACTACCCTGATAAAACAGATGATGATTTGCTAATTCACGGAATGATTGATGGTTATATAGAACTGGAAGATTCTTGTGTTTTATATGATTACAAAACCGACTTTGTTCAAAACATAGACAATTTAAATGAGGTTAAAAAAATCATTCAACGGTATAGAGGTCAGTTAAATCTTTATAAAAAAGCGTTGGAGCAAGCTTCTGGCAAGCCTGTTAATCAAGTCCTGTTAGTCTTATTATCAGCAGGAGTTATTATTGATTTGGATAAAGAACAGATAATAGAAAAAATTTATTAAAATGAAAGCAGATCTACTTACAAATTGTAAGTTGTATGCTATACTCAGGACACGAGGTGAGGAATATGGAGCAAGTAAAAACAACCGAATTTTCACTATGCCCTAAGTTTGAAAAAGCATTTGCAATTTTAGGCAAAAAATGGAATGGTTTGATTATTGATGTCTTGTTGGAAAATGGTCCTCAACGATTTGGTGAGTTAAGACAAAAAATCCCAGAACTTAGCGATCGAGTATTAGTCGAACGATTAAAAGAACTTGAAGTAGAGGGGATTATTGCAAAAGCAGTTCGCTGCGATGAAAGTAGCCGCTTAGAATATTTTCTCACACAAAAAGGTGCAGATCTACAGCAAGCGATGGAACAAATTCAAGGATGGGCAGAAAAATGGGTTACAGCTGAAGAATGCAGTTGACCTATGACTAAAGTTCTTGTAAAATGTAATCAATTGAATAACAAAAAAATGTTGAAGGAAAAGAGTAATTTGGCTGATGTGATTTAGGGAGTACCTGTCTAAGACTGGAAGCAGGTATCACAATCGAAAAATGAAGTTCACTTCCGGAGTTTGTTTGTTCCAGAGAGGTCAGACCGGTGAAAGCCGTTATCAGAATTGAGTGCATAGCCTTTTTTGCTATGAAGTAGGATGGTAACACGATAGCTCGTTCCTTTAATTAAGGAATGGGCTATCGTTTTTTATTTGGATAAAACTTTAACTTAATTCGATGAATAACCAAAAGAAAGGAATAGAAAAATGACATTAAAAGACCAATTAGAAGCATTAAGAGATGAGACGTTGAAACAGATCCAAAATGTTTCAGATCTTAAAGCACTAAATCAGATCAGAGTAGAAACTCTAGGTAAAAAAGGTCCGATTACTGAAGTATTGCGTGGGATGAAAAATTTATCGGCAGAAGAACGTCCTGTTGTGGGAGGTTTTGCTAATGAAATTCGTAATTTGTTAACACAAGCTTTGGAAGAGCGCAAAGAAGTATTAGAATCTGCGGCACTAAATGCAGCATTAGAAAAAGAAACAATTGATGTAACTTTACCGGGTAAACAAATTGGGCATGGTAATCGTCATGTACTATCACAAGTCATGGAAGAAATTGAAGATATTTTTGTAGGTATGGGGTATCAAATTGTTGAAGGATTTGAAGTTGAATCTGATCACTATAATTTTGAACGTATGAATTTACCTAAAGATCATCCAGCTCGTGACATGCAAGATACGTTTTATATTTCAGATGAAATTTTAATTCGTACTCATACCTCACCAGTACAAGCTAGAACGATGGAAAAACACGATTTTTCTAAAGGTGCTTTGAGAATGATTTCTCCAGGGAAAGTATTCCGCAGAGACACAGACGATGCAACTCATAGTCATCAATTCCATCAAATCGAAGGTTTAGTTATTGATAGAAATATTACCATGGGTGATCTAAAAGGGACGTTAGAAGTTGTTATGAAAAAAATGTTTGGTGAAGATCGTAAGATTCGGTTACGTCCAAGTTATTTCCCTTTCACTGAACCATCTGTTGAAGTCGATGTTAGTTGTTTCAAATGTGGCGGATCAGGTTGTAATGTATGTAAACATACTGGCTGGATTGAAATTTTAGGTGCTGGTATGGTACATCCAGATGTACTGGAAATGTCTGGAATTGATTCGAATGAATACACTGGTTTTGCTTTTGGTTTAGGTCCGGATCGAGTGGCAATGCTACGTTATGGAGTTAATGATATTCGTAATTTTTATCAAAATGACTTACGTTTCTTAAATCAATTCAAGGTAAAGGAGTAATTGACGATGTTAGTTTCTTATAAATGGTTAAGTGAGTATTTAGATTTATCCAAAATTTCTGCCAAAGAATTATCAGATCAAATGTCTTTGACAGGAATTGAAGTTGAAGGGGTTGAAGTACCAGAAGAAGGTTTGAAAAAAATCGTAGTAGGTGAGGTCAAAGAATGTGTTCCTCATCCAAATTCAGACCATCTGTCAATTTGCCAAGTGGATATTGGCGAAGCTGAATTATCTCAAATTGTTTGTGGTGCACCTAACGTAAAAGCTGGAATCAAAGTTATTGTTGCTTTACCTGGTTCAAGAATAACGGGTAACCAAAAAATTAAAAAAGGCAAAATGAGAGGCGAAGTTTCAAATGGAATGATCTGTTCATTACAAGAATTAGGTTATTCTGATAGTGTTATTCCAAAAGCTTATTCTGAAGGAATTTATTATATGCCTGAAGAGGCAGTCAATGGAACTGATGTATTTTCATATTTAGATATGGACGATCATATTATTGAACTTTCAATTACACCAAACCGTGCAGATGCTTTAAGCATGCGTGGAGTAGCTTATGAAGTAGGTGCAATTTATCGTCAAACACCTAATTTTAATGATGAAGTATTGAAAGAAGATTCAAGTGAGTATGCAACTGAGTATGTATCAGTAAAAGTGGAAGATGAGAAAGATGCTCCTGCATATCAAATTAGAATTATTAAAGATGTTAAAATCTCGGAGAGCCCATTATGGTTGCAAACAAGATTGATGAACGAAGGCATTCGTCCGATTAACAACGTTGTAGATATAACAAATTATATTCTGTTATTGTTTGGTCAACCTTTACATGCTTTTGATTATGATAAATTAGCAAGTAAAGAAATTCTTGTAAGACGTGGAAACAACGGTGAAGAATTAGTAACCCTTGATGGGGAAACTAGAAAGATTACGAATCAAAATATCGTAATTACAAACGGTAAAGTTCCTGTTGCTTTGGCTGGCGTTATGGGTGGAGCAAATTCAGAAATTACTGAAGAAACTACTACAGTTGCTTTAGAAGCGGCTTTGTTTGATTCTTTATCTATTCGCAGAACTTCTAAAGAATTTAATTTACGTAGTGAATCATCTAGTCGCTTTGAAAAAGGAATTAACCGTGGAACAGTCGGTCAGGCAGGCGATGTAGCAGCAGCAATGATTGCTTCTTTAGCGGGCGGAACAGTTGTTTCAGGCAAGAGCATTGGCTCTGATTTAACACTTAATGAAGTTAATGTTAGCGTAACGATTCCACGTATAAATGAGTATCTAGGCACTGAGCTAAATGAAGCTACTGTTAGCGAAATTTTTGAAACTTTAGGTTTTGAATATACTTTAGAGAAAGAAAAATACACAGTAACGGTCCCATCAAGACGTTGGGATATCACTATTGAAGCAGATCTTATTGAAGAAGTAGCCCGCATTTACGGATATGACAATTTACCGTCTACTTTACCAAAAGGTGAAACAGTAGCAGGCAGTTTAACGAGAGGACAATTGTTAGTTCGTAAGATCAAGAGTCTTTTAGAAGGTTGTGGAGCAAGTGAAGCGATTAGTTATGCGTTAACTACTGAAGAAAAATCACGCCAATTTATGATGAGAGAAAGCAACACAACTAGTCTACAATGGCCAATGAGTGAGGAACGTTCAGTTTTAAGAATGAATCTTATTTCAGGCTTACTGGATGACGTAGCATATAATGTAGCAAGAAAAAACACTGATATTGCTTTATATGAAACTGGTCGAGTATTTTATCAAGAAAATGATAGTAAAAAAGAATTGCCATATGAAGAAAATCACCTAGGAATTGTCTTATCAGGAAATCGTGTGGTAAAAGATTGGCAAACAAACGCGGTAGCAGTTGATTTCTATACAATTAAAGGCATGCTTGAAGTTTTGTTTGATTCGATTGGTATTTCAGCTAAAATATCTTATGATGGAACAAATGAAATTGCAGAACTACATCCAGGTCGAACAGCGCTAATTAAAATGAATGACTCAATTGTCGGGTTTATCGGTCAAGTTCATCCAAATACAGCAAAAGAATATGATATTCCAGAAACTTATGCGGCAGAATTAAATCTTCAAGCAATCATCGATGAAGAAAACGAAGCAGTTGTCTATCAACAAGTTTCTAAATTCCCGGAAGTCTCTAGAGATATTGCTTTATTAGTAGATGAATCCGTATCAAACCAATCATTAGTAGAAATAATTACAAAAAATGCAGGAAAATTTTTACAGTCAGTGCATCTGTTTGATGTTTATCAAGGGCAAAATATTGCGGATGGTAAAAAATCAATGGCATACAGCTTGACTTTTGTAAATGCTGAAGCGACTTTAGTAGATGAGGAAATTAATCAATCTATGGAAAAAGTAGCCAAAGCTTTAGAGGAGCAATTTGCTGTAACAATTAGATAATAAAAAAACAACCTACTGGACTTTGAGTAGGTTGTTTTTTTTAGACCCAATTTCTTGATAGCCATCTTGAAAATTGGGAAATAGTAAAATTAATAACAAAATATACCAAAGCGACAATTGCGTATATGGTAAAGACTTGTTCAGTCTCAGTATAACGTCCCATTAAGATATATGATTTACCAAAAAGCTCCTGTAAAGCAATGACAGAATATAAGAAGCTTGTATCCTTGATAACCGTGACAAATTGAGAAACGATAGCAGGGAGTACATTTCTGATTGCTTGAGGTAAAACAATATAGATCATAATTTGAAAATTGCTAAAACCTTGAGAACGTGCAGCTTCTTTTTGACCTTTGTCGACACCGTTTAATCCTCCACGGATAATCTCTGCTAATGCAGCAGTAGTGAAGACTGTAAAACTGACGATACCAGCTGGTGTTGATCTCAGTTGGAATATCAAAAAAATGACATAAATCCATAATAGATTAGGAATATTTCGAACAATTTCAATATAAAAACTAGCTAAAAATTTCAAAGGACCATTTTTTTGATTTCTTAAAATGGCTAATATTGTTCCGAAAATTGTACTTAGTACAATTGAAATAAAAGAAATATATAGAGTAAGCTTTAAACCTTCGAATAAAAAGCGCATATTATTACTGGTCAAAAGTTGGCTCATTTGTTCTGAATATGACGACATAAATGCACTCTCCTATCTAGTGTAAGCTTTCTTATTATTTTCTTCTAAGCGCCGTGCTAATTTCGCTAATGGGAAGCACAGAATGAAGTAAAGCAGTCCTGCAACAGTAAATGCTGGAATATAGTTTAGATTAACAGAAGACCAACTATTGGCCGTAAACATAACATCTACACCTGAAATAATCGCAACAGTAGATGTATTTTTAATTAAATTGACAATCTGATTAGTCAAAGGCGGCAGCATAATACGCCAAGCTTGCGGTAATATGACATAGCGCATCGTGTCTCCATAAGAAAAACCTTGTGAATAAGCAGCTTCAAATTGACCTTTTGGAATTGCTCCAATCCCAGAACGAACAACTTCAGATATATAAGCGCCGTGATAAGCGCCAACACAGACAATCGCAATTGTTGTTGTAGAAAAAGTTAAAATTGGGCTAATCAATGGTAATCCGTAATAAGCAACGACAAACTGGATTAATAGCGGTGTATTCTGAAAAAATTCCACATAGATTCGACTAATAATATTTAATGGTTTATTCTGAATTGTCGATAAGCTGCCAAATAAGATACCCAAAATCATTGCAACAATTAATGCACCAATCGATAAAAGAATTGTATATAGAAAAGCGTGACCAAAAAGTTGCCAGTCTTTAAATAATGCTTCCCAACGATAAAGTGCAAAAGGACTTGCATTTGCTAAAATAAACATCTAATCTCCTCCCGAATTCTAATAAAAAACGTTAGAACCGAGAATAATCATTCAAGATTCTGTTCTTTATATATTTTTTTCAATGTACCATCTTGTTCCCATTTTTCAATCAGACTATTTAAATAGTCATTTAATTCAGTATTTGATTTTTTCGTAGCAATTCCATATTCTTGCGGCGAAAAACCATCTTTTAGAATTTCAGTTTTATCATCGACATAACCAGCTAAAATCGACTTGTCAACTGAGAAAGCATCGATTCTTTTGGCTGTTAGGGCCATTTTTAATTCTGGATAAGATCCAAGTTCTTTGTATTTAAAACTGATTCCGTGTTCTTTTGCTTCTTTTTCAAGGGACATTTTTGTCGTCGCGGATTGAACAACTCCGATTGTTTTACCATCTAAACTTTCAATATCAGTAAAATGATCGTCCTTTCGAACTAAAAAACCAATTTCATCTTTGTAGTAAGGGATAGTGAAATTATAAGTTTCTTTTCGTTCTTCAGTAATTGTGAACGTGGCAATAACCATATCAAGTTCGCCGTTATCTAGCAAAGGACCTCGTGTTTTGGCAGTGATGCCGACAAATTCAACATTGTCTTCGCTGCCAGTTAGTTCTTTAGCAATTAGACGGGCAATATCCGGTTCCATACCTTCATTCTTGTTAGTATCAGGATTCATATAGCCAAAGTAGGGAACATCTTCCTTCACACCAACTCTAATAACGCCTGCTTCTTTAATTGTTTGAGGTGTGGTGATACTGGATGAATTACCAGACGTCGAATCATTGCTGCACCCAGCCACTAAGCTTAGTAACAATACAAGAAATAGTGCGCTTAATAATTTTTTCTTTCTAATCATAAAAAATCCTCCGTGGAAATATAGTCTGTCAATTAATGTTGGATGATTTTGCTTAAGAAGCTTTTAGCTCGTTCATTTTCAGTATTTGTGAAGAAATGTTCAGGAGTTCCTGTTTCAATAATTTGACCGTCATCCATGAAAATTACTTTATCAGCTACTTGGCGGGCAAAGCCCATTTCATGCGTAACACAGATCATTGTAATATTTTGTTTGGATAGGTCAACCATTACATCTAGAACTTCTTGTATCATTTCAGGATCAAGTGCTGAAGTAGGTTCATCAAATAAGATGATTTCTGGATGCATATTTAAGGCTCTAGCAATCGCAACACGCTGTTGCTGACCACCAGAAAGTTGGGCAGGATAAGAATTTGCTTTATCAGCAAGACCGACTCTTTCTAAGTATTCCATACCCGTTTTTGTTGCTTCTTCTTTTGAAATACCTTTCACTTTGATCGGAGCTAGTGTCAGATTTTGAATAATGGTTTTATGTGCGTAAAGATTAAAATTTTGGAAAACCATCGCCGCTTTTTGTCTAACCTTTTGAACTGGAGCTTTTGGTTCAGTAATGTCAATTCCATCGACAAAAATATGTCCATCACTAACTTTTTCTAAACGGTTGATACAGCGAATTAAGGTGCTTTTTCCAGAACCAGAAGGACCAATAATAACAATTTTTTCTCCTTGGTTAACGTTTAAAGAAATATCCTTTAATACGTGGTGATTGCCAAAATACTTATTTACATGTTCTAACGAAATCATAATTATTCTCCTTTATGTATAAATTTGTTACATGATTTACAGTAATAAATGCTTCTCTAAAGCTTGAGAAGGTACTGATATAATCTAATTGTGAGAAAATAAAACGAACTAGCGATTAAATAAAAATGATTATAATGGTATATTATAAGTAATTTCTATGATTTATCAGAAAAAAATATTTCCTTTATATTTAATCGTATCTTCATAATTCTTTCTATCCTGTAATGTTAGAAATTATAACATAAGAAAAATAAGATTACCAGTTTTTTTTGAATGAAAGAAGAAAGCTCAAAACTAAAACCTAAAAAAGTGGTATAATTAGGAGATCGTATGTTAAAACTTGAAAAAATAGTGTAAATAGCTGAAAATAGTACTATTGAAAAAATACTGAAAAGGTTTGATTCGTTTGAATAATCATGAAGCAATAGGATTTATTGATTCTGGAGTCGGTGGACTTACAGTAGTTAAAGAAGCTTTGAGACAGTTACCTAATGAACGATTGATTTATTTAGGAGATACTGCTCGTTGTCCATATGGACCTAGACCAGCAGAACAAGTCGTTCAATTTACTTGGGAGATGACAAATTTCCTGTTAGAAAAAAATATAAAAATGCTGGTCATTGCCTGTAATACAGCAACAGCTGTTGCTTTAGAAGAAATCAAAGAAAAATTGGATATTCCTGTAGTAGGTGTTATTTTACCTGGGACTAGAGCTGCATTAAAAGCAACTCAAAACAACCGAATTGGTGTTATTGGTACAGTAGGAACCATCAAAAGTGAAGCGTATAAAAATGCGTTGAAAGGTAAAGCACCAAAGACCACGGTAGTGAGTTTAGCGTGTCCTAAGTTTGTTCCATTAGTCGAAAGCAATGAGTTTGGCTCATCAGTTGCAAAAAAAGTTGTCTCAGAAACACTAAATCCTTTGCAGCTGAAAAAGTTAGATACGTTAATTTTGGGGTGTACACATTATCCATTACTACGTCCCTTGATTCAGAATGTGATGGGAAGTCACGTGAAATTAATTGATTCTGGTGCTGAAACAGTGAGTGAAGTAAGTATGTTGTTGGATTATTTTGATATTGCCAATTCACCAGATTATAAAAATGAGGTAAATGATTTTTATACAACCGGTTCACCAAAAATGTTTAAAGCCATTACAGATGAATGGTTAGCTATAGAAGATATTAATATACAGCAAATCCGTTTAGGAGGAATGAAACATGATTAGACATGACGGTAGAAAAGCTAAAGAACTAAGAAAAATAAAAATTGAAACAAATGTCTATAAACATCCAGAAGGCTCCGTAGTAATTTCTTTTGGTGATACTCAAGTAATTTGTTCCGCTACTATTGAAGAAAAAGTACCGCCGTTTTTAAGAGGTGAAGGAACAGGTTGGGTTACTGCAGAATATAGCATGTTGCCACGAGCAACAAATACACGAAATATACGTGAAAGCGCCAAAGGAAAGTTATCTGGAAGAACAATGGAAATTCAGCGCCTCATTGGACGTTCATTGCGTGCAGTTATTGATTTAAAAAAATTAGGCGAACGTAGTATAGTTGTTGATTGTGATGTTGTGCAAGCTGATGGTGGTACGCGAACGGCAAGTATTACTGGTGCTTTTGTCGCTATGAAAATTGCTGTAGATAAAATGCTGCAAAAAGGCATACTTGAAGAAAATCCAATTAAAGAGTATCTGGCTGCTGTTAGCGCAGGTATTTTAAGTGATGGAAATTGTGTTCTTGATTTAGATTATGTAGAAGATTCTGCAGCGGCGGTGGATATGAATTTAGTGATGACTGAATCTGGAAATTTTGTGGAGCTTCAAGGAACAGGTGAGGAAGCAACGTTTTCTGGAGACGAACTAAATGCGTTACTTTTTTATGGTAAAACTGGTATTGAACATTTAATCGCTTATCAAAAAGAAGCACTTATGGCACAAACAACACAAAATACTCAGTCCATAGAAGAAAATACAATCGTCATTGCTACAAGAAATCCGGGGAAAGCCAAAGAATTTAAGAAAATTTTTGCTGAAAAGGGCTATTCTGTTAAAACATTATTAGATTATCCAGACTTACCGGATGTTGAAGAAACAGGGAAAACCTTCGAGGAAAATGCTCGGCTAAAAGCAGAAACAATTGCAGCCATTTTACAACAACCAGTGTTAGCAGATGACTCTGGATTAATTGTCGATGCATTGAACGGTATGCCGGGAATTTATTCTGCACGATTTGCCGGTGAGCCAACGAATAATGCGGCTAACAATGCCAAGTTACTGCACGAGCTGACCGGTATACCTCAAGAAAAAAGGATGGCTAAGTTCCATTGTACGTTAGTCTTTGCAGCACCTGATAAAGAAAGTCTTGTTGTTACAGGAGATTGGTCAGGAGAAGTGGGTACGATTCCACGTGGAGACAATGGTTTTGGTTACGATCCGTTGTTTTATGTGCCAGAAGAAGGAAAAACTGCGGCAGAACTTACAGACGATCGTAAAAATGAAATCAGTCATCGTGGTAAAGCTGTTGCAAAACTTAAAGACCAATGGGAAAATTGGCTAAAAAGCTAGGAGGAAGCGCATGAAATATTTAGTCGTAAGTGATAATCATGGAGATCGTGAAGTTTTAGTAGATTTAGCAGATACTTATCGTGGAAAAGTAGATCGAATGTTCCACTGCGGTGACTCAGAATTAGAGCCAACAGATACTTTGTGGAATGAGTTTATTGTCGTTAAAGGCAATTGTGATTATGACCCAGAGTTTCCAGAAACAATCGTAGAAAAGACAGATAGAGATATTATTTTTATGACTCACGGTCATTTGTCTAACGTTCGTTTTGGTTTAACTACATTAGCATTGCAAGCTAGGGAAGCTAACGCAACGATTGCATTATTCGGACATACTCATGAGATTGGGTGTGAAGTTCATGACCATATCCTTTTCTTGAATCCAGGCAGTATTAGTCAGCCTCGTGGTCCGATTCAATTAAAATCATATGCAATTATTGAAAGCTCCCCGGAAAAGTTTACTATACAGTATTACGGTAGAGATCATCGTCCTTTTGATAAATTGCATTTTGTCTTTGATAAATAATAATGAGAAAAAGATGGCGGCTTAGGCAAAAGCGTTTAGCTCCGAGAACCAAGTAGGTACTGTGCACATCAACTTGATACTCGCCGTTTATTCGGATTTGAAGTGTGTGTCAAAACTAAAAACCAGTTTTGACACACACTCTGTTTTTCCTGTTTTTACATATTAGTTAGCAGTACAAACAGTCAATTCAAATCTTAATTTTTCTTTATAGATGTGAAAAAAGTTTGAATTTGAAGACATTTGCATTTGTTTTCGGTACAATAATAGTTGTAGCATAGAAAATGAAATGGAGGCACTCCAATGATTGGAACTGCTGTTAAAGAATTACTATTAGAAAAAGAAGAAACTTTTTTAATACCAGCGGAAAATGTTGCAAACGTAATGTGTTTAAATCCGCTAAGCCATGCGCTGCTTGTTTTATCACAAGTAAAATATTCAAAAATCCCTGTTTTAGATAAAGGTGATCGTTTTGTAGGTCTTATCAGTTTATCTGATGTGGTTGATAAAATGTTTGATATAACATCTGTCGATTTTGACAAACTAAAAGATTTTACGGTAGCGGATGTTATGGAAGTCAATGTTCCAGTGATAGGAGAAAAATGGGAACTTGAAGACATTCTGCACTTATTAGTCGATGCAGCATTTTTACCTGTAGTTGATGATAATCAATGTTTTAAAGGGATTATTACTCGCAAAGAACTGTTAAAAGCCATTAATCATATGGCACATGAGTTGGAAAGAAATAATATTATTTTACCAAAGACAAATGAAGAAGAACGGGAAATAAAAGCAATTTAGACCATTTATTTTGGGGAAAAATAGTTTGAAAATTTTAAAATAAGTAAGTTATTGAAGGGAATTATCTTATGGACGCATATGAAATTATTAATTATATCGGCAATGCTGAGAAAAAAACACCAGTAAAAGTAACTTTAAAAGGGAAACTTAAACAAGTAGAATTCCCGGAAACTATTAAAGCATTTACAAATTGTAAAACTGGAACTCTTTTTGGAGAATGGCAAGATATTAAAGTCTTTTTAGAAGAAAATAAAGAACTGATTATCGACTATGTAATTGAAAACGATTCACGAAATTCGGCTATTCCAATGTTGGATATTAAAGAGATAAATGCACGAATTGAACCAGGTGCAACTATTAGAGATCAAGTGGAAATTGGTGACAATGCAGTTATTATGATGGGAGCAGTTATTAATATTGGCGCTGTTATCGGCGCAGGTACTATGATCGATATGGGAGCAATTTTAGGTGGTCGAGCGACCGTTGGGAAAAACTGCCATATCGGTGCAGGAACTGTTTTAGCTGGCGTTATTGAGCCACCAAGTGCAGAGCCTGTTGTGATTGAGGATAACGTAATGATTGGTGCTAATGCGGTTGTTTTAGAAGGAATTCGTGTTGGTAAAGGAGCGGTTGTTGCAGCTGGAGCTATTGTTGTAGACGATGTGGCGCCAAATACTGTTGTTGCAGGTGTTCCAGCTAGAAAAATCAAAGATATAGACGAAAAAACTAAAGGTAAAACTAATATGATGGAAGAATTACGTAAACTATAATAAATTAATAACAGAGACTGAGAAAAATGTAGTAACTGCTTTTTTCTCGTTGTTTATTCGGATCTAGCGTGTGGAACAAAACTGATTTTTAGTTTTGTCCATACGTTTTTTTATGAAAACTAACAATCAGCTTACATAACTTTCGATTATGTAAGCTGATTGTTAGGCTATTCAATTTTCTGTAAGCACCCTAATCTCTATACTTACTTTTATAGATAGAACTAGGAGGAAACAGTAAAATGAAAAGTAAAAAAACAAAATGGATTATCGGTGGAATTGCAATTGGCGTATGTGTAGGAAGTTATTTTCTATTTTTTTCCTCACCTAAAAGTAATGAACCCACTTATAATGCATTCACATTAAAACCTTTAGACCCACTTCTTTTGAAGGGTGAAATCAAAGCAGCGCAAACTCAGGATATTTACTATGACCAAACATTTGGAACGATAGCTAATATTCCAGTAAAGAATGAACAAGAGGTTAAAAAAGATGATAACGTACTTAATTATCAAAATGGAGAAGCACAAACTAGAGCAGACCAACAGCAAAGAGCCGTAAATAAAAGTAACTTATCTGCCCAACAAGCATCACAAAATTTAGCTAGAGCGCAAGCTCGTTATAATGAAGCTCAAGCAACTTTAGAACAAGCACGAGTTGCAGCTGATCGTGAGGCAGATCCTGATAAAAAAGAAGAACTGAAAAGCAAATTTGAACAACAAAAATCAGAATCAGCAAGCTTAAATAATGAAATGATTCAAGCCCAACAAGCAGTTGATTTAGCAAATACCGAAGCTGTTGACGAAACTGCGATGTTGGAAACGGAGCAAGGCAAAGTTAGTTCTGTTGTAAATGCAACAATTGATGGCGTTGCACTAGTGAATGAAGCGGGTAAAAAATCCTTGGAGACTCCATTGATTCAAATATTAAGTAAAACGAAACAAGTCAAAGGAACGGTCAGTGAATATGATTTAAACAAATTGAAAACAGGACAAGAAGTAAGCGTGACATCAATCGGTTCTAATCAAAGTGCACAAGGAAAAATTAGCAATATTAATCAATTACCCAATTCAAAAGCTGGTACAGAATCTGAAATACCAGTCTACGAATTCACTGTTGAAGGAGATTTTAGCTGGCCGTATGGTTCGTCCGTTCAAGTTTCTATGGCAAAACCACAATTGATTATCCCGGAGAAAGCAATAGTAACAAAGGATCAACAAACGTTTGTTTTCGTATATAAAAATGGGCAGGCGCTTAAGACAGAAGTAAAACTAAAAGAAGTAGACGGTGGAAAACAAGTAGAATCAGGTCTTTCAGAAGGTGTAAAAATTATTAGTAATCCAGACCAAGCTTTAACAGACAAAGCAGAAGTGCAGGTGCTTGAAAATGATTAAGCTTGAGCAAATTAACAAGTATTATTCCTTAGAAGAAGGACAGCTTCATGTATTAAAAAATATAAATTTTGAGATTAAAGAAAAAGAGTTTGTTGCGGTGATGGGGCCTTCTGGGTCTGGTAAATCAACGTTAATCAATTTGATTGGTTTTATTGATAAAAAGTTTGAGGGCACGTATTTATTTGAAGATAAAGAGATCACTGATTTTTCAGATAAAGAACTTTCTGCGATTAGAAATCGATCAGTTGGCTTTGTTTTCCAAAATTTTAGCTTAATTGAAAATAATACTGTTTTTGAAAATATAGAACTGCCTTTGCTCTATAATGGTTCAGCTTATGAGGATAGTAAGAAACGGGTTCAAGAAGTATTAGGGAAAGTCGGTTTAGCAGACAAAGGCAATAAATACCCGAAACAACTTTCTGGCGGTCAGCAACAACGGGTAGCTATTGCTAGAGCGATCGTTAATTCTCCTAAATTTATAATTGCGGATGAACCAACTGGAGCCTTAGATTCAAAAACCTCTGAAGATATTATGCAGTTGTTCCAGGATCTGAATAGGAATGAGGGAGTCACGATTATCTTAGTCACTCATAATCCTGATATGGTCTCTTACTGTGATCGATTGATCCGAGTAAAAGATGGAGCGATTGTGGAAGAGGAGTTGATTAAATGAAAAATATTGTTATCGCAAAAACAGCATTGAAATCAATTCTAAAGAACAAAAAACGTAGCTTTTTAACTATGTTTGGGATTATTATTGGTATTGCATCGGTTATTACGATTGTCTCAATAGGTAATGGGTTTAAACGTGATATGATCGACAAAATGTCAATGACAAATACGAATGAATTTACAAGTAATATTACTTTTAATTATTTTGAATTGTCGAATGCCTTAAGTGACAAGGAAGTTTTTAAAAAAAGTGATCTGGATTTAATCAAAAATGTTAAAGGTGTTAAAAAAGTCGATTTCTATAAACCAAAACAAAAATTAACTGAACGTCAAGTGGATCTATATATTCGTGGTAAGAAAATGAACAAAAAAATTGAACGAGTTGAAGAAACGTCACTTGATCTGTTAGAGGGGCGTCAAATTGATCAAGCGGATAATGAGCGGTTAAACAAAGTAGTCGTTATTGATGAAGTTTTAGCTCAGAAACTTTATGGAGATGCTGGACAGGCCATTGGAAAAGGTTTTGAAATTAAGAACGAGTTATTTACGGTTGTGGGAGTTATTGCTAGTGGGAGTGGCACACTTTCTTTAGAAAATCAGGCAGCGTTGGCTTATTTTCCTATAAAAAGTTACGATCACTATTTTAGCGCAGTAGACAGTCAGTCTATTTTGGATTTGGAAACCGAACCAGATCAGAATTTAGACAAAGTGACAGCAGAAGTATTAAAACAGCTTAATTTTAATGGAAGTTTACGAAATGCAGGAGAATACGAACGATATAATCCTAAATCAGATATTAAAGAGATGGGCAGTATCTTGGATAACTTGACGTTATTTATCTCAGCTGTAGCAGGTATTTCGCTATTTATTGCTGGAGTCGGAGTGATGAATATGATGTATATTTCTGTTTCAGAACGGACTAAGGAAATTGGTATTCGCCGAGCATTAGGTGCAACTGAAAAAGACATTAAAAAACAGTTTTTAGCAGAGGGCTTAACGTTAACTTTACTTGGTGGGACGATTGGTTATCTATTAGGAATGTTGCTTGGGTTATTGGCTTCGGTATTTTTACCATTTGCTGTACGACCAGATTTATTCACTATAACTTTAGCCGTTAGTATATCTGTGTTGATCGGTGTTATTTTTAGCTATATGCCAGCTTCGGCAGCTTCTAAAAAAGATTTAATCGATATTCTGAAATAATTGATTTAGTTAAATTTAAATTGAAAGCGAGGTTGGGACAGAAGTGTTTAGCTCCGAGAACCGGGTAGGTACTGTGCAACATCAACTCGGTTCTCGTTGTGTTTTACAGCAATAAGAAGGAATTCACGAAAATTGCTCTTCAAATTTTTGAACCAAGTAGGTACTATTCTACATCAGTTCGTACCTCACTGTGTTTCATAGCAATTTCAACTTATTTCCGAAACCTTCAATTCTTAGCGCTTTAGCTCTTAGAAATTGTTGTGATCGGAAATAAGTGGAGTAGTTGCTTCTGCTCCCACCGTTTATTCGGAAACTAAGAGGTTGAAACATAACTTTTTGTGTTATGTCCAAGCTCGTTTTTGCATGGATCAAAGAAGTTTTTATAAAAATAGATTGACAGAACCTCATTTTTATTCAACAATAAATTATGTGAAAAAGAAATGAGGCAGATGACCAGTGATTCAAGAACGTTTGATTGAGATAAGAAGACAATTACATCAAATTCCAGAAATCGGCTTAGAAGAAGTAAAGACACAAAAAGCTTTGCTGGAAATAATATCAATTATTGATAAAAATTACATAGAGATTAAGACTTGGCAGACGGGAATTTTAGTGTTTGTTCATGGTAGTAATCCTGAAAAAACAATTGGCTGGCGGGCAGATATTGATGGTTTGCCAATTCAAGAAGAAGTTCTTTCAGAATTTCAATCCGGACACCCAGGCTTTATGCATGCATGTGGTCATGATTTTCATATGACGATTGCTTTGGGCTTATTGGATCAAATGACAGTGGAGCAGCCGAAAAACAATTATTTATTCCTTTTTCAACCAGCGGAGGAAAATGAATCTGGTGGTATGTTAATGTACGAAGCCAGTGCATTCGGTTCGTGGTTACCAGATGAATTTTACGGATTGCATGTCAATCCAGATTTACCGGTCGGAACTATCACGACAAAAGTAGGTACGCTGTTTGCTGCAACATGCGAAGTACAAATTACACTGACAGGGAAAAGTGGACATGCAGCATTTCCTCATGCTTCTAATGACATGATTGTAGCTGGAATGAGTCTGGTTCAACAAGCTCAAACGATCGTGAGTCGAAATGTTAATCCTGTGGAAGGAGCAGTGATTACATTTGGAACTTTTCATGCTGGAACGGCAACAAATGTAATTGCAGGAGAGGCTAAACTTTCAGGAACGATCCGTACGCTCACTGAAGAAATGAATCAATTAACCCAGCAAAGAATTAGAGAAGTGTGCATAGGAATTTCAAAATCTTTTAATTGTGAAGTTGAAGTGTCTTTAGAGCAAAAAGGCTATTTGCCGGTAATTAATGATAAAGAAAAAACTACGAATTTCATGTCATTCATGACACAAGAACCCGATGTTGTTTTTGAAGAAGCTGATGTGGCGATGACAGGTGAAGATTTTGGGTATTTATTGTCCAAAGTTCCCGGAACGATGTTTTGGTTAGGTGTTGATAGTCCGTTTGGATTACATTCCGAGAAATTTGATCCAAATGAAGCCGCAATTCCTTTTGCTGTTAAACATATTAGTAAGTTTTTGAAATCACTGGATAATTAAATAGTATTGTATAAAAAGAAAAAGCCGTCACTTGTTGAGTTGACAGCTTTTTTTGATAAATGCTCTATTACTGTAGAGTAATTGGAGAATTGGGAATCGTAAAATTCGCTTCAGAAAGTTTTTTCACATACTGAGCTAAAAACTCTTCCTTAATTAGAGCTTGTTTTCCATTTAGAACATACATTGTAGTACGGACGGCAAAATTACCATTACCAAGATCTACCATTCCAAAAACAGAAGGTCCCGTTTGAATACTATCAATGTATTTTTCTTTTAATTCTTCATTAACCTGATCGATGATCGTGATGATTTGTTCGTATCCTTCATCAGGGATAATTCTGACATCAATCAAGACTTGCATATTTGATCTGGAAAGGTTGCTGATAGTTGTAATATTACGGTTTGGAATAAAATGGACTGTTCCATCTAAGGCTTTCATTTGAGTTGTTCGAAGACCTATAGAAGTCACAGTTCCTTCAATACTGAGATTAGCCAACCGAATATAATCACCGACATCCATTTGCTGTTCAAGAATAATGAAAAAACCTGTTATGATATCATTCATAAAACCCTGAGCACCTAAACCAATGGCGACACCGGCAATACCAGCTCCTGCGAGTAATGAACCAACTGGAACACCGATAATTGTGAGTAAAGAATAGAGAAAAAAGAAAAATAGTGTGTATTGAAAAGCATTATTTATTAATGTATGTAACGTTTTTAAACGACTTTCACTAAAAGCTTGCTGTTTTGCACCATAGTTTCCATAGGCGCGATCAATTAATTTTTTGCCTACCCGATTTAAAATGATAAAAAGAAAAATCAAAAAGATAATATAGATGGTTTTTCCAATAACCATAGCAATAATTTGATCCCAGTTAATGTTTTTCCAAAATTGCTCAAAGGCATTTACATTTTTTTCAGTAACTTTCTTTATATTTAGAGCTGAATCAACTGTACTTTCAAGGGTTGAGCTAGGTGTTGTTTGGCCAAATATAAACATGGTGGTACCAACTTTCTATTGAGACTTTTATTTAATAGGGGATGTTGAAATATTTGTTTTCTCTATTATTATACTTGAATTTGAAAAAAGATGTCATTATTTATGAAAAAAGGTTAACAAAGATATTGTAAATATGTTACAATATTCTGAAAATAAGGAGTGATTCGATGTCAATTGATTGGGATAATTTAGGATTTGATTATATAAAAACCCCGTACCGCTATATTTCAGTGTGGAAAGATGGTCAGTGGGATGAAGGTAAACTGACGGAGGATAATACCTTAAATATTCATGAAGGTTCGGCTGCACTGCATTATGGTCAACAATGTTTTGAAGGTTTGAAAGCTTATCGTTGTGAAGATGGATCAATTAATTTATTTAGAATTGACGAAAATTCTAAGCGGATGAACCGCAGTGCGCGTCATTTACTTATGGCGGAAGTACCAGAAGAGAAGTTTATCCAAGCTGTAGAAGAGGTTGTGAAAGCCAATGAGGAGTTTGTCCCGCCTTACGGTAGTGGAGCTACTTTATATATTCGTCCATTATTGATTGGGATCGGTGAGGGGATTGGTGTTCATTCTGCACCTGAGTTTTTATTTACAGTTTTTTGTATGCCTGTGGGTGCTTATTTTAAAGGTGGTCTGACTCCAACAAACTTTGTTGTATCTGATTATGACCGGGCCGCTCCACATGGTACTGGATCTATCAAAGTAGGTGGAAATTATGCTGCAAGTCTCTTGCCTGGGGAAAAAGCTAAAGAAAAGCATTTTTCTGATTGTATTTACTTAGATCCAACAACTCATACAAAAATTGAAGAAGTCGGCTCAGCGAATTTCTTTGGTATTACAAAAGATGATCGGTTTATCACTCCATTATCGCCATCTATTTTACCAAGTATTACGAAGTATTCTTTACTTTATTTGGCAGAACATCGTTTAGGAATGGAAGTAGTAGAAGAAGATGTTTATTTAGATTCATTGAGTAAATTTAAAGAAGCAGGTGCATGTGGAACAGCAGCAGTAATTTCACCAATTGGCGGTATCCAAACGTTTGATGAATTCCACGTTTTTTATAGTGAAACTGAAGTTGGACCAGTTACCCAAAAATTGTACAATGAATTAACTGGTATTCAGTTTGGTGATGTACCAGCACCTGACGGATGGATTAGAAATATTAAGTAAAATTGTTTATTAAGAAAACCATGTTGATTCCATGTGGTTTTCTTCTTTTTATTTATTGAGAAAAGAGCTTATAAGCTTTGTTAGTTTCAACTGAGTCTTGTAAGGAGTATAATAAAATTGTATTTACTTTTCCAAAGAAAGGAATGACCAAAGAATGACTTTTGAAAAAACAAAAGAGTTAGCTAATGGCTCTATTATCCCGCGCTTAGGTTTGGGAGTATGGCAAGTAAAAGACGGAGCTGAAGCGGTTAATTCTGTAAAATGGGCGTTAGAAGCTGGTTATCGCTTAATTGACACAGCTGCAGCCTACAAAAATGAAGAAAGTGTTGGCGAAGGTATTCGTCAGTCTGGTGTCCCAAGAGACGAAATTTTTGTTACGACGAAATTATGGAATGCAGATCAAGGATATGAATCAACGTTGAAAGCATTTGATGAAAGTTTAAAAAAATTAGAATTAGACTATGTGGATTTATATTTGATTCATTGGCCAGTTGAAGGGAAATATAAAGATTCTTGGCGAGCAATGGAAGAAATATACAATAGTGGACGTGCCAAAGCGATAGGTGTTTCTAATTTTTATGCTCATCATATTGAAGATCTTTTAACGACAGCTGAAGTAACACCAATGGTTGACCAAATTGAATTGCATCCTACGTTAACTCAAGAACCCTTACGTAAGTTCTTAGCAGATCACGAAATTGCTGTAGAAGCGTGGTCTCCATTGGGACAAGGAAAAATTCTTGAAAATCCAACATTGGTTGAATTGGGTGAAAAATATCATAAAACAGCTGCGCAAATCATTATTCGCTGGCACTTACAAAGTGATATTATTGTCATTCCAAAATCTGTGCATCAAGAACGAATCAATCAAAACTTTGATGTTTTTGATTTTGAATTATCCGTAGAAGATATGAAACGAATTGATCAATTAAATACGAATGAGCGTTTAGGTCCAGATCCGGATACTTTTAATTTTTAAGCTAAAAGAGGTCGAGAAAAAGGGCTTAGCTCTGAGAAATAAGAAAGAGCTGTTTTTTTCTCGTCGTTTATTCGAATATAGCGAGTGGAGCAAAACTAAAGATCAGTTTTGCTCCACTCATTCTTTTTTTATAATTTATGCACAAAATAATCGAATAGCTCAAATTCTTGTTTGGAAAATTCAAAGCGTAATTCTGGATGCCACTGAACACCTAAAATTCGTTGATTGGAGTCAATTGCTTCAACAGCCTCAATTAGTCCATCAGTAGATTTAGCTGAAACTTGTAATGATGGGGCTAATTGATTAATTGCTTGATGGTGATAAGAATTGACGCGATATAGTTTCCCAAACAGCGGGTAAAGTAGACTTTCTTTTTCTATACAGATATCGTGTGTAGCAAATTGTGGTTGAGTAGGTTCTTGACCGTGTTTAACCGTCCAATTTGGATATAAAGACAGGTCTTGATACAAAGAACCTCCCAACGCAACATTCAATAGTTGCATTCCGCGGCAAACTGCAAAAATAGGTTTCTGTTGTTTAAGAGCTTCTCTAATTAACGCTAATTCAAAAAGATCTCGATTTCTATTAGTTTCCTCAAGTTTTGGATGAGGTTCTTCATTAAAAAAATCAGGACAAATATCTTGTCCACCAGCCAGCAATAACTTATCTATTTTAGAAATATATGCTGCAGCTGTTTCTTCTGGTGAAATCGGTATAACTAATGGTAAACCACCCGCTTTTTGTACAGCATTTACAAAACCTTGCGGGGTATAGGTAACATAATTACCATGAAATACTTCAACAGATTGAATAAGTTGATTTCCCGCAATCCCTATCACTTTTTTCATCTAATCACTTCCTAAATTTATCATTACAAATAATAGTTTATCATGCTTTCAAGCTCTTAGTTTCGAATAAACGGTGGGTGCAGAAGCAACTACTCCACTTCGTTCCGATCACAACAATTTCTAAGAGCTAAAGCTCTAAGAATTGAAGGCTTCGGAAATAAGCTGAAATTGCTATGAAACACCGTAAGGTACGAACTGATGTAGAATAGTACCTACTTGGTTCAAAAATTTGAAAAGCACCAAGTAGGTACCAATCATCATCCATTCACAAGCTCATGGTGATTCTTGGCAATTTTCGTGAATTCCTTCTTATTGCTGTAAAACACAACGAGAACCGAGTTGATGTTGCACAGTACCTACCCGGTTCTCGGAGTTAAACATTTCTGTCCCAACCTCATTCTAAAAAACAACTATTTATTGTGTAGTAAAAACCTAAACAATAAATAGTCATTTCAGTAATTAACGAGAACGAATAACTTCGACTTTATATCCATCTGGATCTGTAATAAAGTAATACGATGGAGGTGTACCTGGTAAACCCTTCATATCAGTAACGTTAAAGCCGGCGTTTTTTTGCTCTTCATGCAGCTTTTCGATTTCATCAGTGCTTATGGCAATATGACCATAGCCATCACCAAGATCATAAGCTCCGTGATCGTAATTATAAGTTAGTTCTAATTCATAATCGTCACCAGGTAAAGTTAGGTAAACGAGCGTAAATTTATTTTCTGGAAAATCACGGCGGCGGCTTTCTTCAAAGTTAAATGCCTTTTGATAAAATTCAAGAGATGCTTCCAGATCTTTGACACGTACACAAGTGTGAGCCATTTTCATAGGAGTATCTTCCTTTCTTAGCTGAGTTATTTATTACAGATGTAATCAAACAATCTGTCAATGTATTTATAGTATCATAGACTTTAAATAAATTGTGAATGAAATGATAAGTTAATACTTGTTCATGAGAAAATTCTCATGTAAAATTAGTCTAAACGAAAGGGAGTTGTTTTTATGGAAACACCGACATTCGGTGAAAAATTGGAAACCTTGGTATATAAAAAAAGAGTGGGCGCTTATATCGTTATTTCTAGAAACGAAAGAACAGAAATCGTATTGGTCCAGGCGCCAAATGGGGCGTACTTTTTACCTGGCGGAGAAATTGAACACGGAGAAACGAAGGAAGTAGCTATTGACCGTGAAATGATTGAAGAATTAGGTGTTGAGGTTGTTATTGGAAAGTATTTAGGTCAAGCTGATGAATATTTTCATTCGAGGCATCGAAGTACAGATTATTATAATCCCGGTTATTTTTTCGTTGCAGATAGTTGGAAACAAATCTGTGATCCTTTAGAAAAAACTAATACCATTCGCTGGGTTCCAGTTGATGAGGGGATTGAATTGCTTAAACGAGGCAGTCATAAATGGGCAGTGAAAAAATGGCAAGATAATAAGTAGCAAAAAGAATAAAATCACTAGATTAGGAAAACTTGTTTATTTACCTAGTCTAGTGATTTTTTAGTTTTACTACATGTATTTTAATAAAGCCTCAGCAACTCCGTCTTCGTCATTACTGGTCGTTAATACATCTGCTGCACGTTTGACACTTTCAGTAGCATTCCCCATAGCAACGCCAACACCAGCATATTCAATCATTGATAAATCATTTTCATTATCACCAATTGCCATTGTTTCCTCTTGAGAAACGCCTAAATGTTCAGCAAGCTTCGCTAAAGCATGTCCCTTACTGGCTTCTTTGTTTAAAATCTCATAATAAAATTCCGTACTTTTCACAGTTGTAAACTTTTCTGTGAAAGATTCTGGAAGCTGAGCGATTGCTCGATCTAAAACATCTGGTTCATCAATCATCATCATTTTAATAATAGACATATCGGGTGTCATTTCATCAACTGCGCGATATTTTAACGGCATATCTACTAGGAAAGCTTCGTGAATTGTGTATTTACCAATATCACGATTAGCTGTATAAATCGCTCGATCATCAATTGTATGCAAATGAACGCCAGCTTTTCGTGCAGCTAATTCAATTTCTAAAAAATCATCATAACTTAATGTATACTGCGAAATGATTTCATTTGATTTCGTTGCTTGAACTAAAGAACCGTTATATGTAATTACATAATCATTAGGTCCATATAATTCTAATTCAGCTAATTGTTCTTTGACACCAGGCAAAGGACGTCCAGTACATAAAACAATATAAATTCCACTATCATTAGCTCTTTGCAGTGTTTCTTTAACCTTGGGGCTGATTTTTCTGTTTGAATCGAGTAAAGTTCCATCAATATCGATTGCGACTAGTTTAATTGACATAAGTTCCTCCTGTAAAAAAAAATTTATTTTGTGCCTTCAACGATAGCACCATTATGAATATATGTAGCAAATTCACGGTAAGTATCATCAAATAAATCATAATGTTGTTGCCTTTTTGGATCAACCATTTCTTTAGGGAAATAGAAACGTTCATCAATCTGCGTTTGTCCAGCAAGAGCTGCAACAAGATGGCTGATTTTAGATAACTCGATCAAGGTTCCATCTTTTTGCATGATTTCAATTTGAGTACGATGGCTATTTTTCTCCGGACGATAAAAATCATAGGGTAAATCATAACTTGAATTAATCGCTGTATAATACTTAGGATTGTAACCAACTTTTTCAATTAATGCTTTTAAATGACGGATGGTTACAGAATCCCGATTTCCAGAAAATGTTGCCGATTTTAATGGCTTACGAATTAAAAAGCGATTGGCTAAATCGTTCAAAATCGGATCAGGTAAAGACGTCCATTGAGTGAAATAAGTATTTAAAACGCCATCATCTAATTTCAAATAATCTTGTAACGAAAAATCACCAGTGAAAAAAGGAACCAATAACTGTGAATGGAGCTGATAATCTTTAGGATCTTTTTCATATAACTCTTTCGCTCGATGAAGTAGATGATCTAAAATGACTTCCATACCACGAGAAACAGGATGAAAATAGACCTGAACATACATTTGATAACGGCTGACAATATAGTCTTCCACCGCATGCATGCCGTTCATAGCAAATGCCAAACCATCTTTATACGGGCGAATCACTCTTAGAATTCTGGTTAGATCAAAGGTGCCGTACTCTGTCCCGGTAAAATAAGCATCCCGTAACAAATAATCCATACGATCAGCATCAATTTGACTTGAAATCATTTGAACAACTTGGGGATTTGGATACTGTTTAGTAATAACACTAGCTACTTTATGCGGAAAATCTGCTGAAACACGATTTAGAATTTGAAATACTTCTGTTTCAGGTGAAGTGATGATTTCCACAGTAATTGCTTCATGGTCAGTATTAAAGATATGCTCAAAAGTATGAGAATAAGGACCGTGTCCAACATCATGCAGTAAGGCAGCACAAAGAGTAACTAATCGTTCATCATCATTCCAGCCTTCTTCACCTAGTGTTTCGGATGAGTAGTTTCGTTGAAAAATATCGCAGATCCTGCGAGTGATTTCATACACACCTAAAGAGTGGGAAAAACGGCTGTGTTCTGCTCCATGAAAGGTGAAAGAAGAAGTACCCAACTGTTTGATTCGGCGTAATCGTTGAACTTCTGCAGAATTAATTAAGTCTAAAATAACTTGGTGCTGTACGTGAATATAATTATGAACGGGATCTCGAAAAACTTTTTCAATTGGTAAAATTTGATTTTTATAAGGTGTTGGCATTTTTTCACTCCTTTTTTAGTTTAATAATTGATTTCGTTGCTGCATTTTTTCAATCTGCTTATTTAGTTCGGTACTAAACCACTCAGAAGGCAATGCTTCCGAGATAAATTGATTGTCAATCTCAAATGCTGCATCTTTTGATAATGCACGAATCAATTCTTTTTTTACTTCAGCAATAGTCAAAGGTCGTTGGATTAAATCCTCTAAATTAGCCATTACTGATGGATCTACAGGAGGATAACCATTTTTCCCGAAGTCATCTTTTAAGCTTGCTTGATAGAAATCGCGAACGCTTTCGCCACGTTTTTGCTGATCCCCAGTAACACTTAAATAAATCATAATAGCAGTACCATCTTTTACACGCCGTTGGGCAATCCCGGCAAATTTTCGCCCATCAATACTTAAATCAAAAGTTCCTGGACAATAGGATTCAGTAATTTCAAAGGCTTTAATCAAGTGTGTTTTATCTTCAAAAGCTGATCGAATCCATTGCCACATTATTGTATAGGCTTCATCAATACTGATTTTTTTATTATTAGGATTGGGCAAAATTAAAGATACGTTCAAAACTCCAGTGTCAGCAATAACCCCCAAACCACCAGCATTACGAACGATACTATTGTAGCCAGCTTGCTTTAAAGAATTAATACCACTAGCTAAATTTGTGACCCGAGTATCTTTCATACCGAGAATCATCGTATGATCTAGTTGCCAAAAATGTATAATCGGCTGATGATTAATACCAGCGAATGTAGTTAAGACATCGGTTAAGGCAAACGGTAAAAAATAATTTTTTTTCTTCAAACATCCTTGGTCATACACATAAACTTTTTCAGATTCAATAACTTGTCTTAATTTATTCATCACGCTCTTCTTCCTGTTTGACACGAGAAACGTAGTCTTTAACTTCTTTATTTAATTGATTATATTCATTGGTAAAACGCATTGGTTTACTTATTATTCGCATCGGCATGGTAGCTAAGAACTTACTAAAATCCATTCGTGCTTCTTCCGTTAATCTTCCAGGTTTAGAAACTAAACGTTCATAGAGATAGTGATAAAATTGATTCATCGCATCAATGTCAATACTCATTTGATTATGACATTCTTCGCATTCAATGAAAGAAATAATCTCATTCATATATTGAATGTCATGAAGCGTTTCTTTCTGACAATGCATACAAAACAACATTGCTTCTTCGTCGTGAAATAACATTTGTTTCCACCTCCAAATTCTATTATAAACGATTTAGCTAAAAAATCATGCTTATCTAAGTAGAATGTCAAAGAAAATTGAAAATTTTTAAGGAAAGCAAAAAAATAGCTGAAATAACTTGCTATCATTTAAGGAAAACTATAAAATATTTACATATGATTCTGGGTGGAACAAATGTAAAACCGGGTTGTCCTTCTTTTAATTTTAGTTTGAAGAACAATTCGAAACGTAAGGAGGGAAGAAGATGAGTCAAAAAGTAATCGAACTCCAAAATAACCATCAAATAGATCCCAAAGTAGCCTTAGCTAAAATGTGGGAAATAAGGATTTTTGAAGAACTGATTCAAGAACTTTTTGAGGCTGGTGATTTGCACGGAACGATGCATCTTTGTATTGGACAAGAAGCTACGGCGGTTGGTGGAGCGGGAATTTTACAACAAAGTGATTGGATTGTTTCAACCCATCGCAACCATGGCCATTGTATTGCTAAAGGAACCGATGTTAGAAGTATGTTTGCAGAAATGCTTGGGAAAAAAACTGGGACTAATGAAGGAAAAGGCGGCAGTATGCATATCGCAGATTTAACAATTGGCAATTTAGGATCTAATGGAATTGTCGGAGCGGGATTTCCGATTGCAGCTGGCGCAGCACTTAGTGCGCAAATGCAAGGGACCAATCAGGTTGTATTGTGTTACGCAGGTGATGGTGCTACAAATGAGGGAAGTTTTCACGAAGCATTAAATTTAGCTTCTATCTGGAAGTTGCCAGTAATCTATTTTATTGAAAATAATCAATATGGAATGAGTAGTTCTATTGAGCAAATGGTAAACATCGAGAAACTTTCTGATCGTGGTAAAAGCTATGGCATTGAAGGTGTAACAATTGATGGGAATGATTTGAATATGGTGGCTGATACTGTTGCTAAAGCTGTAGCAAAAGCTAGAAATGGTGAAGGTCCAGCATTGATCGAAGCATTAACATATCGTCATAAGGGACATTCAAAGTCAGATAAGCTGATGTATCGTACCGAAGAAGAATGTCTCCAGTGGCAAGAACATAATGATCCAATTATTCGTTTAGAACATGAATTGATTCAAACTAAACAAATGAATGAAACAGAGATTCGCCAACTAGAACAATCGATTCGTATGAAACTTAGTAACTTAATTGATTCAGTGAAGCAAGATGATGAACCGACATTGGCAGATTTATGGACCCATGTATATGCGGAGGACGAATGATGCGAATAATTACTTATTTAGAAGCAATTAACGAAGCTCTGGATGAAGCCTTAGCGCAAGACCCAAAGGTTTTTCTGCTGGGAGAGGATATTGGTATTTACGGCGGTGGTTTTGGTGCAACAAAAGGACTTCAAGCAAAATATGGAAAAGAACGAGTAAGAGATACACCGATATCCGAAAGCGCAATCGTTGGCGCAGCGGTAGGCGCAGCTATGACAGGAATGCGTCCGATTGTTGAACTACAATTTTCTGATTTTATTACGGTTGCGATGGATCAATTAGTAAACCAAGCTGCCAAAATTCATTATATGTATAGTGGTAAAGCGAGTGTTCCTTTGGTCATGAGAACAGCTGGCGGGTCTGGAACTGGGGCTGCAGCGCAACATTCACAAAGTTTGGAAAATTGGATGGCCCATGTCCCCGGTTTAAAAGTAATTCAACCATCAACTGCCTATGACGCAAGAGGATTACTTCTTGCGGCTATTCAAGACAATAATCCTGTAATGTTTTATGAGCACAAATTGTTGTATAACACGTTTAGCGATGTTCCTGAAGCTAGTTATGTCTTGCCGATCGGTGTAGCGGACATCAAAAAAACAGGTGAAGATGTCACAATTATTGCAACAGGAATTATGGTTAATAAAGCGCTTGAAGCAGCAGGAATCGCTGAACAAAAAGGGATTTCAGTAGAAGTAATTGATCCAAGAACTTTGGTTCCTCTTGATAAAGAAACGATTTTAAATTCTGTAGCAAAAACAAAACGAGTTATTGTAGCGACAGAAGCAGTCAAAAATAGTGGTTTTAGTGGAGAAATTACATCCGTCATTGCTGAGTCTGAAATCGCGATGGAGCTAAAAGCCCCAATCGTTCGCTTAGGTGGCGAATTTGTACCAATGCCAGCTCAAAAAATGCTGGAAGCACACGCAATACCGCAAGTAACATCTTTTCTTGAAGCAATTGAAGACATGTTAGCAAAGGATAAACATTAGGATGAAAATTAGTGAAGACCGCAGAAAAATGCTGAAAATAGTCACAATGTATTATGAACAAGGCTTAACTCAAGCAGTTATTGCAAAAAAGCTGGGCATTTCGCGTCCAGTTGTATCAAAAATTTTGCAGCAAGCAAGGGAAACTGGGATAGTATCCATTTCAATTAAAGATGAGTCAGCTTATACGATTGAATTAGGTTTACGAATTGAAAAAAAATATCAGCTGAAAGATGTTCTTGTGACGCCTGTAAATGAGCAAAGTCAGTCTGATCTTCTTCAGCGTGATGTCAGTCGTGTTGCTGCGGGTTACTTGAAGAATCAACTTAAGTCTGGAATGGATATCGGGCTATCTTGGGGAACTACGTTGGCAGATATGATTGATGAAATGCCTTACAGTTCTTTTCCAACAATCAATGTTTGTCCATTAGTCGGCGGTGTATCAAGTGAACATTTATATTTTGACACGAATCATCTGGCTTTTCGTTTGGCAGAAAAGTTAAATAGTCGCTGTCAATATTTCTATGCGCCTGCATTAGCGGAAAGTGTTACCTTGGCAGATGTTTTGAACGATTCGAAATTAGTCGGAGATGCGATCGCTCAAGCGAAAAATGTTGATTTTGCTGTTATTGGAGTTGGAAATCCTAACGAAAGTTCTACTTGGAAACAACTTGGTTATTTGGATAAAAAAGAACTTCAAATTATTAATGAAACGGCTGTAAAAGGAGATGCAGTAGCGTCCTTATTTGACAAAAATGGTCAAACAGTGAACAATGAAATAAGTAAACGAATGTTAGGCGTTAAAATAGAAGATTTATCAGCAATCCCAAATGTTATGATTATTGCTTGTGGTCGGGAAAAAGCTGAAAGTATTAAACCGCTGTTACTGGGAAATTGTTGTACTGTCTTAGTAATCGACCAAGAAATAGCTGAAGCTTTAGTCTAACTTATATTTAAAAAGCAACAAGTGTATTTAAAGGAGAGTGTTTTTAATGGATTTATCACAAGGAACGCCAGTCTCAATTCAACTAAAGACAGTTGTAGATCAAGCTGGAGAAAAGAAAAATTTTTATTTTGATTTAGATGGACAAATCGTTAAAATCGGTGATACATTGTATATCCGTTATAAAGAAGAGCAAGAAGCAGGTGAAGCAATTCCGGTTACCATTAAAGTAGAGCCAGATGGGAAAATTCAATTAATTCGTGCGGGTGAAATGCGTATGCGTTTAAAATTTGATTATCAAGAGCGTTTGGACACTAGCTATCGCACGCCATATGGATTATTTCAAATTAGTACATTTACAAAGAATTTGCGCTTCAGTCTAAAGGATCAACCCGTTGCTGGAAGTATTTTAATTGACTATGATTTGTATTCTCAAGCTGAAAAAATTGGGGAATATCATTTAGAACTAGAATTTACTGCCTAATTTTGCAATAATCAATTGATTTTTTCTTTATGTTTTTGTATGATAAGGAGTAGACTGTGAAAGGACGTGTACCGTTTGGAAATTAATGTATTTGACGGGTTGAATAAAGAGGAATTATCCATGATTGAAGTTGCGCATGCAATTTTAGAACAACGTGAAGATGTAATGGACTTCTCTGATCTAGTAAACCAAATTCAAAATTATCTTGGAAAATCTGACAGCGAAATTCGTGACTCTTTAGCACAATTTTATACTGACTTAAATATTGATGGCAGTTTTATCTCTCTAGGAGACAACCGTTGGGGCTTGCGCTCATGGTATCCAATTGATTCTATCGATGAAGAAGTAACTCATGGTTTGGAAGAAGATGAAGAAGACAAACCACGTCGTAGAAAACGTAAGAAAGTCAATGCGTTTATCATTGATTCAAATGATGAAGATGTTATTGACTACAATGATGACGATCCGGAAGATGCTGAATTAACGGATGAAGACGAAGATGATATCTTGTATGATGACGATGAAGAGGATGAAGAAATCAAAGCATACAACTCAGACCTTCAAGAAATCGGTGCTGATTCTGATGACGAAGAAGAGGAATTACCTGGAATCGAAGAAGATTTAACAATCATTGATGAAGATGATGTTGATGATGACTTTGACGATGAAGAAGAGGAATATCCTGAAGCTGACGAATAACAAATCAAAAAATGGCAATCTCCTTAGAAAAAGGGATTGCCATTTTTTGATATATCTGACTATTTTATAAAAAATATATCAAAATATGTTGACAAATGGTCTATATCTTTGTAAACTATGTCTGTTAACAAAATTGAAGAGCGTTTTCATGTGACTAGATAATACTAGGCATGGAATAATTTCATTAAAATATGATATACTCATATTTTGACGGGATTGTTCTATGCTTTTTTTGTTATTTATCACAGAAATCCGAGCAATCTACTTCTGCAGAAGAGGAATGTTTATGAAAATCAAAAAGGTACTCAACCAAAACGCGGTACTCGTTGAAGATGTTGGGCAAGAAAAAGTGGCAGTCGGTAAAGGTGTAGGGTTTAATAAAAAGAAAAATGATTTGTTATTCCCAAATCAAGTGGAGCGAATGTTTGTTATGGAACCTGAAGGAGTGAAAAAACTTCAAGTTCTGTTATCACAAATTGATGAGAAGTATTTTTTTGTTACAGAAGAAATTATTGCTCACGCTGAAACTGTACTTGGCGAAAAGTTGAATGAACATATTAACATTGGTTTGAGCGACCATATTGCGTTTGCTGCAGAAAATATTCAAAACAATATTATTGTTAGGAATAAGCTGTTAAATGAAATTGAAATTCTATATACAGAAGAGTTTTCGATTGCACAATGGGCCGTGGATTACTTAACTCAAACATTAGGAGTTCCATTTAGTTATGATGAAGCAGGTTATATCGCTATCCATATTCATAGTGCTCGCAGTGGACGAACGGATAATAGTAAAAGTATTCGTGAAGTCACAATCGTTTCAGAAATCATTCATTTAATTGAGCAAGAATTAGGAATTGATATTCATGACGAAAAAATGAGTTTAAGTTATTCACGTTTGGTTAATCATTTACGGTTGTTTATTCATCGTTTTCAACAAAATCAGTACGCAGTATTAGATGATGAAATTTTAGATGTAGTTAGAAAAAAATATGCTGAAAGCTACGAGATTTCGAAAAAAGTTCAAGTTTTGTTAATGAGGAACTTTCACTATCAAGTTCCAAACGAAGAATTAGGTTATTTAGCTATTCATATTGAACGGCTGAGAATGACCAAATAAAAGTAAGAGGAGAGACAAAAATGAAAGCTTATATGCAAAGAATGGGACGCTCATTAATGCTTCCTGTAGCAGTATTGCCTGCTGCAGCAATTTTAATGGGTATTGGGTATTGGATTGATCCTAACGTAATGACTGGACTTGGAGATCCAAACTTCTTATCTGTTTTCTTAGTTAAAGCCGGCGGAGCAATTATTGATAATTTACCTGTATTATTTGCTGTTGGTTTAGCATTAGGAATGTCTAAAGATAAAGATGGTGCAGCAGCGCTTAGTGGGTTAGTTGCTTTCTTAGTAGTTACAACACTACTTTCAACAGCAGCAGTTGGCGCAATGAAAGGAATTCCAATTGAGGAAGTTGATCCATCATTTGCTAAAATCGGAAATGCATTTATTGGTATTTTATCCGGTTTAATAGCAGCGTCAATGTACAATCGATTTAGTCAAGTAAAATTACCAATGGCATTATCTTTCTTTAGTGGGAAGCGATTGGTTCCAATTATGACAGCTTTAGCAATGTTAGTTGCTTCAGGGGTATTATTCTTCTTATGGCCAGTTGTTTTCTCTGGTTTAGTTGCTTTCGGTGAAGCAATCTCTCAATTAGGCGCTTTAGGTGCCGGTCTTTATGGATTCTTTAACCGGTTATTAATTCCAACAGGGTTACATCACGCTTTGAATTCAGTGTTCTGGTTTGACGTGGCGGGGATTAATGATATTGGTAATTTCTTATCTGGTACAGGTGAAAAAGGAATCACTGGTATGTACCAAGCTGGTTTCTTCCCGATGATGATGTTTGGTTTACCAGCAGGTGCTTATGCAATTTACCGTAATGCACGTCCTGAAAAGAAAAAAGCCACTGCTTCATTGATGATTGCGGCAGCTTTTGCATCATTCTTTACTGGGATTACTGAACCATTAGAGTTTTCATTTATGTTTGTTGCGTGGCCTCTATATGTATTACATGCAATTTTAACTGGTATTTCGCTATTTATTTCTGCATTCTTCCATTGGACAGCAGGATTTGCATTTAGTGCTGGTTTAGTCGATTTTGTTTTAAGTTTACGTAATCCAATTGCTAACCAACCATACATGTTGATCGTTCAAGGTTTAGTAATGGCAGCTCTATACTTCTTTGTATTTGATTTTGCAATCAAGAAATTTAACTTGATGACTCCAGGTCGTGAAGAAGGTGAAGACGAGGTAACTCCAGATATTGATACAACTGGTGACAATAAATTTGCTGTTTTAGCTGGTAAAATTTACCAAGGTCTTGGCGGCGATGCTAACGTTACTTCAATTGATAACTGTACGACTCGTTTACGTTTAACGGTTGCTGATACAAGTAAAGTTGACCAAGCTAAAATCAAAGCTACAGGCGTTCCAGGTGTGAAAGTTATTGATGATACAAATATTCAAGTAATCGTTGGTACAGAAGTTCAATTCGTTGCTGATGAAATGAATAAAATCCGCAATGGCGCATCAACAGTGGTAGTAGCAAGTGAACCAGAAAAAAAGCCTGAAGTAAAACAGGAATCAACTGAAACCGAAACAAAAGAAACTGAATTATTTGCAGTTGCAAATGGAAAAGTAGTTCCGGTTTCAGATGTACAAGATGATGTTTTCTCAGCTAAAATGATGGGTGACGGTTTTGCTGTAATTCCAACAGATGGTGAAGTTTCAACACCAGTTGCCGGAAAGATCACAAGTATATTCCCTACAAAACATGCTCTAGGTATCCAAACAGATTCAGGTATTGAAGTTTTATTACACATGGGCTTAGATACTGTTGAATTAAAAGGTGAACCATTTACTCTTCATGTTGAAGAAGGACAAGTTTTAAAACAAGGTGATAAAATCGCAACAATCGATTTAGCTGCATTAGAATCAGCAGGCAAAAAATCAGATTTAATCGTTGTCTTCACGAATCAAGACGTTGTTGCAAATTATGATTTAGCTAAAGCAAATCAAGAAGCTAAAGCTAATGATGTAATTGGGCAAGTTACAGTAAAATAAGCTAATACGAGACTGGGACATAACTTATCGAGTTATTCTCAGTCTCTTCTTTAAATCTGATTAACTATTGAAGTAGAATCGACAAGTCTTTTTTCTCTGTTTTCGAGTTGCTTTATTTTCTTTGTATGATATGGTAAAGGAGTATCTTTAATTTTTAGGAGGAGATTATCTTGCATGAATGAAGCTGGACACAAAGAAGTGCCAGTGGATAATCATAGGTTTCTTTGTGTCATATACTAACAAATATGATAGATATGAAGGAGCAAAATACATGATTATTGTTAAGGGAAACAATCCGAGAAAAATTGAAAAAATTTGGGAATTAGTAAAGCGGGAACACACAGGAAAGAAAATTGCGGTTATAAGTTATTCAGGTGAGGTTCCACATAATTTTATCCGGGCCAAACAAATATCTGCATATGAAACGATGACGAAACAAAATATGCTAACTAATTTGACTGATTTTTTGAGCAAAATAAAAGGTCGTTACGAAGCGATTATTTTGTATATCGATTGTGAGGCTCACTTAGTGGAACCATTACGTGAACTTGCTGCATCACATCAGGAAAAGTTTGTTTTGACTGTATATGAAGACAAAGTTGATTGTGTCATAGAAAGATAATTAAGGTGGGTAGTTGGATGAAGGAGAATATGAAAAAATTAGTTGGTTTGATCGAAAAATTTCAAATAGAAGAACTTTCTTTAGAAGAAGCGATCGAATTAAGACGATTGTCAGCAGAATTTGCTAATGTTTGTGGTGCTACTGTTGAAGAGAAAATGGATCAATATTATAAGAAATAACCTTGAGAGGTCGAGATAAAAGTGTTTAGCTCCGAGAAGTTAATGTGATCGGAGCGAGGTGTGGCAGCTACTTTTTCTCGTCTTTTGTTCGGATGTGTTGAGCGAAGCGAAACTGATCTTTAGTTTTGCTCCGCTCATAACTTTCAGAGCTAGAAATTATTTTCTTCGAAATACTTTAATATCAAAGTCAGGAGCATCAAAACTAATTTCAGCCTCATCAATCATCAATCCCAGTAAATGGTAATCCTCTTCTTCATGATGGGTAATCCCCAGCAATTCTTCATAATATCCTTCAATACTTAAGTCTCGTGGTGTATTTAACAATTCCAATAAATGAAGCAGATTTTCAGGCTCTTGTTCTGTTTTTCCTTGCATATCAATGTAAAATCCTTCAGATGTAAAATCCATTGCGATGCGGATTTCTTCGATATTGTTAGAAAAGAAATATGTTAAAAGTTCATCTACAATCCGCTTAGCTTTTTCTCTTTCTTGCATGTTGTTTCACCTTTCTGATCTGTAAAATATTATCAAGTAATGGTACCATGACGGCAGCCACAAAACCAGTAGAAAATCCATTATTATAAAGATTCAAACCACCATGAAGGTAACTGACATTAGTTACAATGGACATATGCAAAAAGCCGGCGAGCAAACCGAAAGTTATGCCGTAATAACCAGCAATTGGAGCTAGACCAGTTCCAAAAATACCGGCTAATACCACAGTCGTCTGATCAATTTCAAAAACAGAAGATAACTGTGCGGTTAAATAAACGCTTACTAATAACGGTAGACTATTCAGCAAATGATTACCAAAGGCACTAAAACCAACAGCTGATAAAATTGCACCAACAATCGGACCATTCAAGGTAGAATGACTAAGCTGCGTGTAGCCTACAAGCAACAAACCAATAATTGCCATATTCATCATTGTTGCTCCAATACCGGCAATTGAAATAAAGTCAGTAATCAGTTTACCTGAAGTTTTACTGATCGCTTTAAATCCTTTGAGTGAAAAATGATTTAGTATAAAACCAACTAAAAACATTAGTAAAAATAAAAAAATTAAGAAAAGAAGCAGTTCTTTGTGATAAGCTGTTGAGATTAAATTTTTTCCTTCAATTTTCCAACCAAACATCCTCAAAATCCCTGTAAAGATCATCGCAATCAACCCAGAGGTGAAACCAACGTTATATAATGAAAAACCTTGATGAAACGTTAGCACATGAGAGGCTAGAGGCGGTAAAATCATACCAATCAAGATCCCGACAATACAGCCTAAGGGAACTGAAAAAGCAAATGGTAATGAAAGACCAAAAGTTAAATAACTAATAATCGGTGAAAGAGCACTGCCGAATAAACTAACAACAATAAACTGTGAAAATGGTTTTTTTACCAAACGGGCGTAACAAAGCCCGCCGATAATAATAGGAATAGAATTATATAAATTTTTTCCAAAAAAAGAACAGCCAGATACGGTAAAGAGAGCTGCAATAATTGCACCATTAATGGGAACTTTTTCCTTTTTTGCAAGTAAGACACTAATTAAGGTTAGTAGCCCGCTATTTACAAATGCACTGCCCAATGTACCTAATTCAATGTAATCAGTTAATAAATTACTTGGAGAAGTCAAGATAAGAATCATTCCAGCCAAAAGTGTGGTGAAAGGTTCACTCAAGAAACCAATAATTAATAACAATATACAATACCCAATAAGTAAATAATAACTTCTATTTGTTTGATTTTTTTCAGGAAGTTTTTTATCTGTATGTAAAAAAAGTGTTTGGCCATGAGTGTTAGCCATATTAATACCTCCAATTTTTAGTCAATAGGCTAACTATAGCGCGTTAAGTCAATTATAGTCAATAAAAATTTCTTATATAAATTATCATCTTTTTAAGAAATATTCACAATTATTGAAAAAATAAGTGGTTTAAAGAGTGTAAAATAAAAGGATAAAATAGTGAAAAACTGAATTATTTTTTTGTAACATTAAAACATATGGAGGGAATGGATTTGGTCAGAAAAAAAGTATATACAAAACAACATATTTTAGCTGATGCTCAAGATTTATTGATAAAAAAAGGTTTTTCTAGTATAACGGCACGAAATGTGGCAGAGCATATGGGTATTTCAACGCAACCTATCTACCTTGAGTTCAAGGATATGGAAGACTTGAAAATAACACTATTAAAAACAACACATGAATTAATAGAAAAAAAATATTTTTATGAAAATCCAACGATGGATACTGTAATAAACTTCGGTTTAAACTACATTAAATTTGCCAAAGAAGATAGTGCTTTGTATTTATCTTTATATGTAAGACCACATTCATTTGGGCAAGAACTTCAGGATCTATCATTCGACTTATTTGAAAGAGTGACTAAAGATGATGAAAAAATTGCTGATCTAACACTGGAGGATCGCAAAGCATTACATATGAGTCTTTGGATTGTTGCTACAGGCATCTCTTCATTAACTGCGTCAGGTATGATGGAATTCTCAGAAAATAAAATAATCACCAGTTTACAAAGAGTTGAACAAAGCAAGCTAGGATGAAGTCAGATGTTAGTATAAACGTATTGAGTTATCAATCAAGCACCTAATAAGTGAATAAAGAGTGGGAGTAGAAGTAACTTCTTTGAAAGGCTTAGAACATTCTAGGTCAGAAGTCTGAAATAGAATTCGTAAATCCGACCGATTTCAATTGTGTGAATCACTGCTAAAATGTGATTATCAAATGAAATTTGGAGGAACGATTATGAAACTTATTAAAACACTTGTTGTACTAACCTTATTTGGAGCCGGAGTTCTTTTAGGGGCTAAATTTTATACAAAAAACCAATCAGATGAATTATCAGGTACGATTGATCAGCTTAATCCGCTTGTTAGTAGTGGTGAAGTCTATATAAAAACGAAAAAGGCTGATAGCGTAAATGATTACGGAATTACAACTTATAAGCAAACTGCATTTGATGAAAGTGGACAAGGCAAAGAACTTGTTTTTACAGCAGATCATGAGTTGAAAGAAGAACGCTATTTAAAAATTTTTAATAAGGGGGCACATGTAGAAACTTACGAAGAAGTTTCGCAAGTAGATGTTCCTGAAAAAGCATTAGCGAAATTAGGTAATTAATCAAAAAACTGTCTGATTTAAAAAATTTACTTTTAGTAAATTTTAATTCGGACAGTTTTTTTGATAATTAGAATTGTTGAATAGAGGTTATGACAGAAGTCGCTTAATCTAGTTTTTTCGCACTGGTTATTCGAATTTTTGTTGATGTAAATATAACTAAGAGAGTTATACTCCAGTTATTTTTAGTTCAGAAAAAGCTTGAGGATTTTTTATTGTTTTAATTTTATCAGAATTTTGTTCGATTAGTTTTTGTAATTCATAAAGATTCTTTTTTTCGTAATGATGATTCCATGCAAATAGATTTAACAACAATTTTAGTGATGGTTGATAATGTGAGGGTTCTAAATGAATAAGTTGTTTTAAAAATCGGGTGAAAATTCTAGTAACACGAACATGGTAAGCTGGTAGAAGTAATAAAATTATTTCAGCTTCCATCAGCGCTGGTTTTATCCAAGATTGGGTAGTTGTTCCTTCTATGATCCAAGTATCTTTGTTTAAAATATCTTTAAGTTTTTGTGTGGATTCCTTTTTCGTGAAGCGTTGATCTCCTTCTGGAAGCCGATTCCAAATAAGATTATCCAATTCGTAAAAAGGAAGACCATGTTCTTTAGCCAGTTGCCTAGCTAAGGTTGTTTTGCCGCTACCAACAGGGCCTACAATCATAATTTTTTTCATAAATTATTCTCCCAAGAAAAAAGAATGACACTAGCGCGCCATTCTTAGAAAATATTATTTAGCTTCTTGTAAAATGTTGATTTTTTCAATACGAACTTCATTTACTGGAGTACTACTTTCACCACTAGCACTTGCTTTTGTTTCAGTATTAGCAATTTTATTTACAACATCCATTCCTTTAACTACTTGTCCAAAGACTGAGTATTGAAAATCCAAAAACGGAGTTCCGCCATTTTTATAGGCTTCAATAATTTTTTCAGGATATTCAGATTTTAGCAGGCCATCAGACACATCTTCGTCATTTTGAACGATATAGAATTGACTGCCTTGAGTCTTCTCTGATACATCACCGCCTGTTCGAGCCATTGCTAACGCTCCGTTTAAATGATAAAGGTTAGGAGAAATTTCTGGTGCAAATTCATCATTCCAAATACTTTCGCCGCCAGTTCCATCACCTTTAGGATCTCCACTTTGGATCATGAAATCTTTAATGATGCGATGGAAAGTAACATTGTCGTAGTAGCCGTCTTTTGCATGAGTCATAAAGTTTTCAACAGCTTTTGGTGCATATTTTGGAAATAGTTTGATTTCAATAGAACCTTCAGTTGTCACTAACTCAACTAGATCTTCATCTTCTGTAACTTCATCAGAAAGTTGTGGTAAATCCAATGCATTTAGATCTACAGCTGATTCAGAAGATTTTGTTTCAGCAGAAGAGTCAGCTGACGAGTCTGCACTTTTTTCAGTTTTAGTTCCACATGCCGCAAATGCAACTAGTGATGCTAATAAAATTGTTGCAGCCATGAATTTTTTTGTTTTCATAAAGTTAAGTCTTCCTTTCAAATATGGTTACTTATCAATAATAACAAATCCTCATAGGAACTACCAGTCTAAACAAAAAAAATTTAAGAATCATAAAAGGTGTAGACCACTTTTTTTAGTTCTGTTATAATGAAAGTGGATACATTATAATCAACGCAACTTTTAGGAGGCAGCAATAATGGGAAAATTAGGTATTTCAATCTATCCAGAACGCTCAACATTTGAAAAAGACAAAGCATATTTAGACTTAGCACACAAATATGGATTTAAACGTGTTTTTACTAGTCTGCTTCAAATTACTGAAGATAAAGACAAAGTATTAGCAGAATTCAAACAAGTGGTTGACTATGCAAACAGTCTTGGTATGGAAGTCATGGTTGACATCAATCCTGCTTTATTTGAGCAGTTGTGCATTTCATATGATGATCTATCTTTCTTCGATGAAATGGGTGCCTATGGTGTTCGTTTAGATGTTGGATTTACAGGCGCTGAAGAAGCCAAAATGACTCGAAATCCTTATGGCATTAAAATTGAAATCAACATGAGTACTGGTACTAGCTATGTTGACAATATCATGAGCTATTCACCAAATACAGATAATTTATTAGGTTCACATAACTTCTATCCCCATCGTTATTCTGGTTTAGGGTATGACCATTTTGTTTTCTGTTCTGAAAAATTTAGAAAATATAATTTAAATACGATGGCTTTTGTTAACTCACATGATGCAACATTTGGTCCTTGGCCAACGCAAGATGGACTTTGTTCATTGGAAGATCATCGTGATTTAGAAATCGCCACACAGGTAAAACATTTAGTCTTAACTGGATTAATTGATGATATTTTAGTTGGAAATGCATATGCGTCAGAAGCTGAATTAAAAGCAATGGCTGAAGCTTTTACAGCGGAATATCCTTCAGTTAAAGTCGACGTGGCTGAAGATATCACAGCTGATGAAAAAGAAGTACTATTTACTAGCCTGCATAGTTATCGCGGTGATCGCTCAGAATATATTTTACGTTCGACAATGACACGTATTCACTTTAAAGATCGTGCTTTCCCAGCACATAATACTAATGATATGCAAAAAGGGGATGTTTTAATCGATAATGTTGGCTATGGTCAATATAAAGGTGAAACCCAGATTGCGTTAAAAGAAATGAAAAATGATGGGCGCGTTAACGTAGTCGGCCGTATTTCAGAAGATGAGCTATTCTTATTAGATTTCTTAAAACCATGGTCCAGCTTCAAATTAATTGAAAACAACAAATAACAGAGAAAGAGATTAGGCTGAAGATAAATATTCGCCTAGTCTCTTTTTATTATTTTTTTTCATTTAGAGCTAAACTACACAAACAAAATTAGTTTAGAGTAAAATGATAATTGAGGTGATTAATATGGAAAAAGAGTTAAGCATTCTATTAGCCAAACTTCAAGGTATTGCACAAACAGGTAAAAAATATGGAAATGATATTTTTGATCTAGAACGTTATGAAGAATTGGCTCAAATTACTAAGGAATTGACTAAAATTATTTATCCAGCAATATCAGATCAAAAATTATCGATTATTATCGACAAAGACGAAGGCTATGCAACACCTAAGGTTGATATTCGGGCTGTTGTTTTTAATTCAGCTGGGAAATTATTGCTTGTAAAGGAAAAAAGTGATAATGCTTGGTCTTTGCCAGGTGGTTGGGCAGATATTGGTTATTCCCCAAAAGAAATTGCTGAAAAAGAGACATTTGAAGAAGCTGGGATATTAGTGAAAGCGCAGTACTTAATTGCTGTTTTGGACAAAGCCAAGCATGATTATCCAGCAGCCTTAACCTATGTTTATAAATTTTTTATTCGTTGTGAACCACTCAATGAACAACTTAAAACAGGAGTTGAAACTGAGGATGCTCAATTTTTCTCCTTACCAGAAATTTCTATGCTAATATTGTCAGAAGAACGAGTAATAATGGAAAATATTGAAATGATTTTTAACGACTATCATAATAAAAAAGATACATTGATTTGTGATTAGCATTGCGAAAATACTTTGAAAACATTATACTATTTAAGGATTTGAAAAAGTATAGTGACAAATTTGCCAATGAGAGTTGTTGGTTAGAACAAGGAGTAAAAGGATGAATCGTTTAGTAAAAATTTTAATAGCACTAGCACTATTAATCGTAGTAATTTTGATCGGAGCAGGCATGTATTTTTATAATTATGCAGTGGTTCCTTCTGAAAAAGACTTTCTAGCTGGAGACACACCGGGAACTGATGTGGAGTCTAAAAAGCCGGAAGAAAAGTGGTTTAAAGACGAATCTAATCGGGAATACTGGGATTTAACTTCTGAAGATGGATTAAAGTTAAAGGCAATCTATTTACCCGCTGAAGAAAAAACAGATAAAAATGTTATCATGGCTCATGGATATATGGGGACTGCCGAAACAATGGCAAGCTTTGCTAAAATGTATCATGATTGGGGCTATAATGTACTTGTTCCTGATGCACGCGGACATGGCGAGAGTGAGGGAGATTATATCGGATTTGGCTGGCCCGAAAGAAAAGATTACGTTAAATGGATTGATAAGCTGATTAATGAAAATGGAAAAAATGCTCAAATCACTTTATATGGCATTAGCATGGGTGGCGCGACTGTAATGATGACAAGTGGCGAACAACTACCGGAAAATGTCAAAGCAATCGTAGAAGACTGTGGTTATTCGACTGTTAATGGTGAGTTATCCTATCAATTGAAAGATATGTTCAATTTACCATCGTTTCCGCTTATTCCCGTTACCAGCGTTATTACTAAAATTCGAGCAGGGTACTTTTTCGGAGAAGCAAGTTCCGTTGCCCAATTGAAAAAAAATAAAACACCGATTTTATTTATTCATGGTGATGCAGACAAATTCGTGCCGTTTGAAATGTTGGCAGAGGTTTATGATGCAACAAATGCACCAAAAGAAAAATTTGTTGTTAAAGGGGCAGAACATGCTCAAGCTTACAATGTAGATCCAGAAGCGTATAAAGATAAAGTTAACAGCTTTTTAACGAAATATGTAAAATAATAAAATTATCGTCATCCAGATATAATGCTGGAGGCGATTTTTTACTGTTTGAACTAAATGTATATCTGTTTTAACGATTTTTTTAATTTTACTATACATATGCTGGAATTCTTTGATATGATAATAAAAAGAAATGAGGTAAAATGAATGGAAGAACAAGTTAGGGATTATCTTCATTATTTACAAATAGAACGTGGGTTGTCTTTAAATACAAGAAAAAGTTATGAGCGAGATTTATATAAATATTTAGCATTTGTAGAAGAACAAAAGATTGATTCTTGGCAAGAAATTGATCGATACATAATTATGGAATATCTACAAAGGTTACATAGTGAACAAAATTCATCTGCTACTATTATCCGAATGATTTCTACTCTAAGAGGTTTTCATCAGTTTTTAAGACAAGAGCGGCTGACCGATCATGATCCTATGCAGCACATTGATTCACCTAAAAAAGCTCAAAAGCTTCCTAACACATTGTCCATTGATGAAGTAACTCTACTAATTGAAACACCCGATACATCAAAGCCACTAGGTATACGCAACCGTACAATTTTAGAAGTGATGTATGCGACAGGTTTACGAGTAAGCGAATTGGTTGATCTTAAAATTGGTGATTTACATTTAGCAATGGGACTTTTGCAAACACTTGGAAAAGGTGATAAAGAACGAATTATTCCATTAGGCGATTATGCCATTCAATGGATTGAAAAATATTTGGAAGAAGCACGACCGTTTTTAACTAGGAAAAATCAAAATGAAATTCGTTTATTCGTAAACAATCATGGTAAACCGCTATCACGCCAAGGGGTTTGGAAGAACTTAAAGCAAATTGTGAGAGAAGCTGGGATCGATAAAAATATAACTCCCCATACCTTACGACATAGTTTTGCAACACATTTATTAGAAAACGGTGCTGATTTAAGAATTGTTCAAGAACTTTTAGGACATGCTGATATTTCAACGACACAGATTTACACACACATTACTAAACAACGGATGGCAGATGTATACAAACAGCATTTCCCAAGGGCTTAAAAATAATATATGAGAAGGTGAAATCATGTTAAACGATTATCGAAAAGAGCAACGGAAAATTGCAATGGGACTGTTAAGTTTTCATCAAAAATTAACGGAGTATCACTCCTTACTGAAAGAAATTGATACGTATGAAGGTGACGAAAATTTACAGTTATTCTTTTGGATACCTGAAGGAGAAAATAATATTCAAGGAATCATTGGGATTGAAAAACAAATACCCGATATGATAATCGTTCATGATATCTCAATCAACCCTTCGTTTAGAGGAGAAAAATTAGGGTTTATGCTGTTAGACGAAATGACAACGGTTTATCCAAATGCACAATTTTTAGGTACATTAGCTACATCTTCCTATCTGTCTAAATGGAAAGAATACAAATCATAATTTTTATGGTAAACTAGAGAGTCGAAAAAGAAAGTTGGATGATCTTGCAGGAAATTAATGTAAAATTAGATGTTTTTGAAGGTCCTTTAGATTTGCTCTTGCATTTAATTCAAAAGTTAGAAATTGACATTTACGATATTCCAATTGCTGCAGTAACTGAACAATACATGAATTATATTCACACTATGAAAACACTAGAATTAGAAATTGCTGGTGAATATTTAGTGATGGCGGCCACACTGATGGCTATCAAAAGTAAAATGCTGTTGCCGAAACAAGAATTGGAAATATCTGATGATGACGAGAGTTTAGAAGGCGACGATCCGCGAGATGCCTTAGTTGCCCAATTATTAGAATATCGAAAATTCAAATACGCTGCAGGGCTTCTACACGAAAAAGAATCTGAACGTAGTCTGTATTATACCAAAGAACCTATGGATATAGATGAGTATAAAGAAGATAATCCATTTTTGGAACCCAACCAAATTAATACAATTGATTTATTTTTAGCGTTCCATGCTATGTTGGAAAAGAAAAAAAGTCGTCAGCCAATTGAAACTACGGTTGCAGGTGATGACGTATCTATTGAAGAAAAAATTTCAGAAATCTCAAAAAAAATGTGCCAAATTGATCGAAATACACCGATGCGTTTTGACTCTTTTTTCACCTCCTTTTCCAAACAAGAAGTTGTTACAACGTTTATGGCGTTATTAGAGTTAATGAAAAAAGGAAGCGTTCATGTAGAACAAGAAGACAATTATGGTACTATACTTTTGTATAACAGATCTGATGAAATTGAAGCAAGTACGGAGGAAACAGTGTGACCACAGTAAGTCAAATTGAAGCGATTCTATTTGTAGTTGGTGAAGAAGGAATCGGCTTAGAAGAATTATCTTATTTATTAGAGATATCAACAGCTAAAACATACGAAGCGTTGACAAATTTAAAAGAGCGGTATGATTCAGATACACAGTCAGCATTAAATATTCTAGAGGTCGGTAATCATTTTGTTTTATCTACTAAAAAAACATTTGCCCCTTTATTAAAAAAATATGCACAGTCACCAATTTCTAATTCATTATCTCAAGCAGCTCTGGAAACCTTATCAATTGTAGCCTATAAACAACCAATTTCAAGAGTAGAAGTGGATGAAATTAGAGGGGTGCAATCAGCGGGCTCGATGCAAAAATTGGTAGCACGGCAGTTGATCGAAGAAAAAGGTCGAGTGGATGGTCCAGGAAGAGCTATTTTATATGGTACAACAGCTTATTTTATGGATTATTTTGGTTTGAGATCACTCGATGAACTTCCCGACATTCATCAAATGGAAGAAGAAATCGCTGAAGAATTGCCTTTAGATCTATTCTTTGACCGCTATAAAGAATTAAATGAAGACGTTGCAGAAACAACAATAGAGTTAAATGAATCGGAGGAAGAAAAATAAATGGAAAGACTTCAAAAAGTGATTGCTCACGCAGGTGTCACTTCGCGTAGAAAAGCTGAAGAGTATATTGTTAACGGTCGTGTCAAAGTTAACGGTAAAATTGTTAAAGAATTGGGGACACAAGTTGGTAAAAACGATCAAGTCGAAGTTGACAACGTTCCAATTTATCAAGAAGAATATGGCTACTATCTATTTTATAAACCAAAAGGTGTAATTTCTGCAGTATCTGATGATAAAGGAAGAAAAGTTGTAACCGATTATTTTACCCATATAAAAGAACGAATTTATCCAGTGGGTCGCTTAGATTATGATACATCGGGACTGTTACTTTTAACAAATGATGGAACCTTTTCACAAAAATTAACACATCCAAGTCATGAAGTCGATAAAGTTTATGTAGCCAAAGTAAAAGGTCTTGCCAAAAAGCATGATTTACTACCTTTAACAAAAGGAATGAAGATTGAAGGGTACAAAACAGCACCAGCTTCGTTCCAAATTATTTCTGTAGATCTAAAAACCAATACAAGTATCATTGAACTAACAATCCATGAAGGCCGCAATCATCAAGTGAAAAAAATGCTTCAAGCGGTTGGTTATCCAGTTCAAAAATTAAAAAGAGAAAAATATGGTGACTTAACTCTTAAAGGATTAAGACCCGGTGAATATCGTAATTTAAACAAAAAAGAGATTAGCAGTTTGTTAAATCAAGCGAAATAATCATTTTGGAAAAAACGTTAAAAGCGGCTGTGACATAAATATTTGAGTTATATCTATGTCAACTAAAATCCAAATAATTGGTATGAAAAAGCCAAGCACTTCTAAAACCTGCACAATGCGTTTTATGCATTGTGCAGGTTTTAGTCTAATTGCTCCTTTTTACCGCACCGTTTGTTTCTGTGTGACACGCTGAACATAAAGATTGCATTTTCAAATTTTCATTGTATAATGATTGTGTACTAAAAATTTAATAAAGGTTCGTCTTCAGGGGCAGGGTGAAATTCCCGACCGGTGGTTATAGTCCACGACCTACTTCATTTGAGGTGGCTGAATTGGTGTAATTCCAATACCGACAGTAAAGTCTGGATAAAGAAGATAGGGCTTATTTGAATTGGCATTTTTCAGATAAGATAACTCTACTCTATTTTCCCTGCAGGAAAATAGAGTTTTTGCTGTGAATCACTACACTTCGTTCCGATCACATCAAATTCTAAGAGCTGAAGCTCTAAGATTTGAAGGACTACGATTGGTCGAAGAACAGAGTAGATGATGAACAGTACTTGGCGAGCGAAGAGAGCGAAGTTACCCAAATATTGAATCACTACACTTCGTTCCGATCACATCAAATTCTAAGGGCTGAAGCTCTAAGATTTGAAGGGCTACGATTGGTCGGAAAACAGAGTAGATGATAGCAGTATGTGGCAAAAGAAAAGAGTAACATAATATCATCAATCTCTAAAAGCTAATGCCCTTAAAGATGCAAGATAGATTAGACAAAAGTCTTATTGAGTCAAACATCAGTCAATATAAGGGAACATTTTTACTAGCTCATTCATAGTCAATAAAGAGAAATCACTGAAAAATTTAATTTGGAAAAGTTCGTTTGAAGATGGGTCCTTAAACAGGAGGATTTCATATGCGAAACAACAAGGTACAAAAAATGGTAAGTGTAGCAATGTTAGCGGCAATCGGTGTGGTTCTACAGTTCGTGGCGTTTCCAGTCATACCGGCATTCAGTTTTTTAAAAATTGACTTTAGTGATATTCCGATATTACTTAGTATGTTTTTATTTGGTCCATTGGCTGGTATTAGTACAGCCTTTATCCGATCTGTGTTGCATTTATTTATGACGGGTGCATCACCACAAAACTTGGTTGGAGATGTTACTGTATTTTTTGCAAGCATAGCGTTTACATTACCGATGTATTACTTTTTTAAACAAGGCAGCCATAAACTAGTGAATAAAGTTTTAGGTATTACTACCGGCATTCTTGCGCTGACGTTCTTTATGAGTGTGGCAAACTACTTTATCGTTACACCATTGTATTTAAAAATATTTGGTGTTTCAGCTGGTGAATTTTTAGGAATGTCTTTAGCTAAGTATGTAGCAATCGGAATAATTCCGTTCAACCTGATTAAAGGTGCACTTGTGAGTGCTGTTTTCTTAGTCTTACATGCCAAATTATTACCTTGGCTGATTCGAAAAGAAAATCAATTTAATACCAAAATAACGCAACCTAAATAGATTAAAGTCCGAGAGATAACAATTATTGTTATCTCTCGGACTTATTTTTATCTAATGAAAAGTAATTGCTGATAAGAATAAAATTATGGTATACTGTTTATCACTTGATAAGGAGGGGCATAATGCAGAAGAAACGCACACGTTTTTTAGTAATAGCTTTAGGAATCATTATTAGCTTATTAATTGTTGGGTTTATTTATGTAAAGACGATTACCTACCAACCGACTACACAAGCACTGGATATTTCAAAAAATGCGGAGCTTAAGAATGATACACTAGTCTTTGAAGGAGATAAGGATCATCCGTCTTTAATATTTTATCAAGGTGCTTTAGTAGAGAATTCTAGTTACAGCATTTGGGCTCAAAAAGTAGCAGATGCTGGCTATACAGTTTATTTAGCGAAAGAGCCGCTTAATTTAGCTGTTTTAGGACAAAATAAAGCAGAAAAAATTATTGAAGCAAATCAAGTAACTGATTATGTAATTGGTGGACATTCACTAGGCGGTGTTATGGCCAGTCGATTTGCTGCTGCTCACGAAGATCAAGACAACTTGAAAGGCGTTTTCTTTTTAGCAAGTTATCCTGATGAAAAAGGAAGTTTAGCAAATTTCAATGGTCAGGTTTTATCTTTGACTGGCTCGAATGATGGCGTATTAAACTGGGATGCTTATGAACAAGCAAAAGAATATTTACCAAAACAAACAGTTTTTGAGGAAATAAAAGGCGGAAATCATGCCGGATTTGGCAGTTACGGTGAACAAAAAGGTGACGACTCTGCTGCAATCAACAATGATGAACAACAAAGTGAAGTAGCAGAAAAACTAATTCAGTGGTTAAATACAATTGAGTAAAAAATAGGATGACAAAATCAAAGATCAACCTTTGTTTTGTTATCCTATTTTTTAGTTATAAAAACTATTTTTCATTAATCTCTATTGCACGAACCGGACATTTGCGGTACGCTAATAACGCATGATCCTTTTGATTTTCAGGAATAAATTCTTGAAGAGCTTCATGATCTTTTGTTAAAAGAACAATTCCGTCATCATTATAATCAAAAATTTCTGGTGCATACACTTGGCATAAACCGCAAGCAATGCATTTTTCAGGAATTATTTTACATAACATATGTACACATCCTATTCTAACCTTAAAGGGGTATTGAGATGGAACCTTACTTTATTTTAGCTTTATTTGGACATGGATACAAGGCAAGAACATCAACTTTGTACCATCTTTTAAAAGGCAAGCGGACAACGTCAGTATTACTCTATGGTTTCTTATATGATAATTTACGCTTTTTTCAATTGACACCCGAACTAACTGAAAGACAATTTAATAAGATGTTGAATCAATTATTCGAACAGAAGTTACTCCAATTAGATGGGGGAAGTGAAGCCCAAATAACCGATCAAGGATTACAGGTGTTTAGACAAATATCCTATTTTTATGAACATCTTGATAATTACCGTTTCGGCAAAACTGATGTAGCTATTTGGCGTTTGTTGCAATTCACGGTTCAAGTTGTGTCCCATTTATCTTATACTGACAAAAACTATATTCCACTGGAACAATCACCGCTATACCAACAACAAGTAAAATCTTTGCTTAGATCATTACCAAAAGCGCAGTTAATTAAAGCTTCAAAACAAGAATGGCAGCAAATATTTTCTTTTTTACCAAAAGAACAAGCCAATTTTTTTGCTCGACAATTTTCAGGATATCACACAATTGGTAAAACTTCTGCTCAATTATTAGAACCTGAGCTTAACAAGCTTGAACGATTTTTAACTGTAAAAGATGCATTGCATCAGTTATTAGCACTTATTTTATCATTGGAAGAAAATAGTTTGTTACGAAAGCTTATTCTGCCGTATATAAAGCAAAATGAAAATCAAAGTATGAATGAAACGAGTCAATACCTAAAGTATAATCTTTCATTAGATGAGTTAGCGAAACAGAGAAATTTAAAAAAGAGTACGGTTCAAGATCATCTATTAGAATTAGCCTTAGCTAGTGATTTTCCTTTTGAACAATATTTGTCTGAAGAAAGTGAGATCTCCTTGAACAAGTTAGTAACTCCCTATCAAAACTGGATTTATCAGGAAGAAAAACAAAAACAGCCACAACTTGATTATTTTGAGTTTCGGCTGTATCAAATAAAAAAACTTAAAGAAGAAAGAGAAGCGGACAAATGATTTTGGAAGAAGCTTTATATCAAAATTTTGGATTCCAAACATTCAAGCCAGGACAAAAGGAAGTTATCCAAGCACTTTTGAATAAACAGGATACACTAGCTGTTTTGCCAACCGGAACAGGGAAATCACTGTGCTATCAAATGGTGGGGAAATTACTTGTGGGAACAGTCCTGATTGTTTCACCGCTGTTATCGCTAATGGAAGATCAAGTAATACAGCTGCAAAAAAAAGGCGAAACACGTGTAATTGCACTTAATAGTAGTTTGTCATTTATGGAAAAACAATACGTCTTAGCCAATTTAAGCAGTTACAAGTATATATTGATAAGTCCGGAAACGTTAACGCAAAAAGAAGTGCGACAACAAATTTCTCGTTTAAATATTGCTTTATTTGTTGTGGATGAAGCTCATTGTGTTTCGCAATGGGGCGTAGATTTCCGTCCGGAATATACAAAATTAGCTCAAATTCAAAAAGAATGCGGAAACCCATTAACATTGGCATTAACGGCAACCGCTACAGCTGATGTAAAACAAGACATTCTTCAACAAGTTTTTTCTAAAAGTGAAAATATCAAAGAAATTATTTATTCAGTGAATCGGCCAAATATAGCATTAATTGTGGATAAAACCGATGAAAAAGCAGCAAAGTTGTTAAATTATTTAAGTCAATTAAAAAATAAAGGAATTATTTATTGTGCAACTAGAAAAACCGCTGAAAAACTGGATCGTCTAATAAAAGAGCAAACAGATTTGAAATCGGCGTTTTATCATGGTGGTTTAACGGCAAATGAACGAAGTTTACTTCAACAACAATTTGTTTCGAATCAATTAGATGTTTTATGTGCAACAAATGCTTTTGGTATGGGAATTGATAAGCCTGATGTCCGTTTTGTTATTCACTATGATTGTCCTGATAGTTTGGAAAATTATGTCCAAGAATTTGGTAGAGCTGGCAGAGATGGACAGCCAAGCGTAGCTATTTTACTCTATCAAAAAGGGGATGAATCCATTCATTACTATTTTCAAACAGAAACTCGTCAAGATCGAGAAGTCTTAAATCAACTATTCACTGATAAAACGGAAATCCGAGAAGAAGTTTTAACAAATTTGAATGAAATTCAGCAAAAATGGGTTCAGGGTTTTCTAGAAAAAGAATATACTTTTGAAGAATTAGAACAAAGATTATTAAGAAAAGAGAAAGATCGTTATCGACAGTTAAGTAGTATGTTAAACTATATCAACGAAGCTAAATGCCGTCGTGAGTTTATTCAGCATTATTTTTCAGAAAAAATTAGTAAAAAAACGCAGAAAAATTGCTGTGACTGCTGTGGCTTATTCTTTGACAATTATCAAGCTCAAATAGTACAATCACCAGAAGAAAAAGAAATCTCTGAACAATGGGAGGACATTTTACTAAGATTATTTAAAGAATGAAAATAATCTTTTTTTAAACTGCAGTTCACAAAAAGCTGTGGTATAATAACAAACGAGAGAATTTTAGGAGGAACAATACGTGAGTAAAAGAGATAAGAAAAAAACATCAGGAGCACGTGAACCTTGGGAGCAATCAATCTATGATACTGATAAAGATACTGGCAGTTCCCGTTCAGAGAAACGTCAACAAAAAAAAGGAAATACGGTATTTCTGACTATTTTAGTTATCTTGCTACTATTGATTATTGCTTTACCAGTAGGTACCTATCTTTATGTAATGAGAGATAATTCTAGCGATAATAAAAATGCGAGCCAACCTTCATCATCTGTCGTTGTTCAATCTTCAACAAAAGAAAGTAGCTCAGAATCAACTGCTGCGTCTAGTGAAGCACAAGAGCAATCAACTGCAGAAGCTGAAACACCAGCGGAAACTACGCCAACTACTCAAGCTGACGAAGCAGCGGTCTATACAGAAGTACTTAGCGGCGAAGGTCCCAATCAGGTTGCGACAAGAAATGGAATTACAACGGAAGAGCTATTGCAATTAAATGGTTTAAGCTTAGATTCTGTTTTACAGCCAGGTCAATCTTTACGTGTTAAATAAATTAGGTAAAAGTTAACAGTTGCTTCTGTTAACTTCTTTGCCTTGTTAATCGGGGGTCTGAAGCAAAACGAATCATGTTTTGTACCAGACTCTTTTACTATGTAGTCACTAAAGGAGTTTATTATGAAAAAAATTAGTATAGCAATTGATGGTCCAGCATCATCTGGGAAAAGTACGGTAGCTAAGATTTTAGCTAAGCAATTAAATTATATTTATTGTGACACAGGAGCTATGTATCGAGCGCTGACTTATTTGGCAATTAAAGAAAATGTTGATTTTGAAAATGAGTCGGGTCTTGTTGAACTATGTTTAGCTCATACTATTTCATTTAAGCAAACCGAGGCAGAACAACTAGTTTTTATCGATGATAGGGAAGTAACGAAAGAAATTAGACAACCTGATGTGACAAATTCTGTTTCAATAGTGGCAAAACACGCGCTTGTTCGTGAAAAATTGGTGCAATTACAACAAAAAATTGGTGAAGCTGGCGGAGTAGTAATGGACGGACGTGATATTGGTACGGCAGTTCTGCCTGATGCAGAAGTGAAAATTTTTTTAGTTGCAAGTGTAGAAGAAAGAGCGCAACGGCGTTACAAAGAAAATCAGGAAAAAGGGATTCAAACAGATTTTGAAACATTAAAAAAAGAAATTGAACACCGTGATTATTTGGATTCAACACGTGAAGTATCACCGCTAAAACAAGCAATTGATGCTGTTAAAATTGATACGACAGGGATGAACATTACTGAAGTCGTTCAAGCTATAGAATCCGTTATACAGCAGAAGAATATCAACTAAATTCCCATGGTTACACGCTATCTAACTCGATTTATAGAAATTGAAATGACACTTTATTTGTCTTTAAGATAGAAAAGTACTTCTTATTTTGAAGAAAAACTAGAAAATAAGAGAAATCGCTTTATTTTTTTGATAAAATCCCTTACTATAAAGGGAGTAGGTCAGTTTTTACGAATTTTTTGGTGGCATAGGAGGATAAGTATTCATGACAGAAGACAAACAAGTGGAAAACAACAACGAAACAATGGAAGCTGCATTGAACAGTTTTCAAGAAGTAAGCGTCGGTGACATCGTTAAAGGTGAAGTGCTTGCTGTTGAAGACAAACAAGTGATTGTAGGTATTGAAGGTGCTGGAGTTGAAGGTGTTGTACCAGCAAAAGAATTATCTACAACTCAAGTAGAAGATATCAACGAACTAGTAAAAGTCGGTGATACTTTGGATTTAGTTGTAATCACATCAATTGGCAAAGACAAAGAAAATGGCAGTTATTTACTTTCTAAACGCCGTTTGGATGCTAAAAAAATCTGGGAAGAAATCGAACAAGATTTCCAATCTGGAAAAATTATTGAAGCGCCTGTTACCAACGTAGTTAAAGGCGGCTTAGTTGTTGATGTCGGTGTACGTGGGTTTGTGCCAGCATCAATGGTAGAAGATCATTTTGTAGCTGATTTTTCAGAATACAAAGGTCAAACATTAGCATTTAAAATTATTGAAATTGAACCATCTGAAAACCGGTTGATTTTGTCTCATAAAGCAGTCGTTGAAGCTGAGAAAAGTTCCAAGAAAAAAGACATTCTTGCTCAACTTCATGATGGAGATATCGTTGAAGGTAAAGTTGCTCGTTTAACAGACTTTGGAGCATTTATTGATTTAGGCGGTATTGACGGTTTAGTTCACGTTTCTGAAATTGCGCATCAACATGTTGGCAAACCAAGTGATGTGTTGACTGTCGGTGACGATGTAAAAGTTAAGATCTTATCAATTAATCCTGACGAAGAACGTGTTTCTTTATCAATTAAAGAAACTTTAGCAGGACCGTGGGAGGATATTGAAACTAAGGCAGCAGTTGGCTCTGTTCTTGATGGTACAGTAAAACGCTTAACTAGTTTTGGTGCTTTTGTTGAAGTATTCCCAGGTGTTGAAGGCTTAGTTCACATTTCTCAAATTTCACATAAACATATTGCAACACCTCATGAAGTCTTACAAGAAGGTGAAGCAGTTAAAGTGAAAGTATTAGAAGTTAATCCGGATGAACACCGTATAGCCTTAAGTATTAAAGCATTAGAAGCGAAACCTGAATCTCAGGAAGAACCAAAAGATGTCCAAGAATATGAATTGCCAGAAGAAAATACTGGTTTTACAATGGGCGATATTTTAGGTGATGCTTTAAAAGATCATGATACAGATTCTGAATAAATAAATATTTCAAAGCGAGATAAGACTGATTTATGGTTTTATCTCGCTTTTTAGTTCAAACCAGAAAATCAAAAAAGTAGCGTAGGCACAAAAATGTGATGCGCTACTTTTTTCTCATACTTAATGATAAACTACTCTTAAATCAGCTGGTGTGTGAGCTCCTTGGTATAATTTACGAAATTGATGTGGTGACTGACCGACTTTTTTCTTGAATAGCTTACTGAAATAGGTAGAATCGATATAACCAACTGTACCAGAAATTTCAGTGATGGATTCTTCAGTTCTCATTAACAATTGTTTAGCTTTTTCAATCCGATAAGTAGTCAAATAATCAATAAAGTTCATTCCGACAGTTTCTTTAAAAAAGCGACTAGTATAATGTCGATTTAGATGCATAATATCTGCTAAAGTAGCTAGATTAATTTCTTCATTGTAGTGATCGTGTATGTAGTCAAGTATGGTATTAATTTGTTCTTTTGCCAAAACTGTAGGTTTGTTGTTCAATACATCCATTAATGAAACTTGGTTTAAAGATTTAACACTACGGTCAATGGCAAATTTTAATTCATTAGAGTCAATCGGTGTAAGTAAGTAATCAATTACGCTGCATCGTAACGCTTGATGAACACTTTGGAAATCAGTACATGCTGTTAAAATGATTACTTTGATATTCGGAAATTGTTGTACAATTTCTCGTTTAACAAGAAAACCATCTACATCCAAATGATCGATCGCAATTAGCAAAATTTCTGGAACATATTTTTCGGCAATCATTAATGCTTCCGCTTGTGTGCTGGCAAAAGGTAAAATTTTAATATTCATAAAAGAATCATGGATGGTCTGTTGAAGTAAATTTTGTTCACTTGAGTCATTACTGGCAATTAGTAATCGGCACATAAAAAGTCCTCCATTTCATATATATAAATAATTATTGTCGTTTGTGAATATTACTTTATGACTCTATCATACTATTAATAAACAGCGCTTTCAATACCGAATATTTGTGAAAAAAATACATTCAAAGAAGTAGATTTTGTCCATAATTTTCATAAAAATCTCCCTAACAAATTTGGCTAAATGAATTAACATTAGTTTGTAAGCGTTATACAGCGGAAGGGGAGAATAAAAAATGATAGAAAAAATCAAGGTAGAAGAAATTGAAGTATTGGTAGAAAAGGCTAAACAAGCCCAAGCGGAATATGAAACTTTTACTCAACAACAAGTGGACAAGATTGTTAAAAATGTGTATCAGCAAACACTAGCTAATGCCGAAAAACTTGCAGTATTAGCAAATGAAGAAACTGGTTTTGGGAAAGTGTCAGATAAGGTAATCAAAAATACTTTTGCTAGTGAGCAAGTATATCAAAGTATTAAGGATGTTCCTACTGTAGGAATTATTAATCGAATTGAAGACAAAAAAATGATAGAAATTGGGATTCCTTTAGGTGTTGTTGCAGGGTTAATTCCATCAACAAACCCAACTGCAACAACTATTTTTAAATCATTGATTGCACTAAAAACTAGAAATGCAATTGTTTTTTCGCCACATCCTAAAGCCTTAAAATCTATTTTAACAGCTGTTGAGATTATTGAACAAGCTGCTGTTGAAGCGGGAGCGCCCTCGGGATTGGTTCAAGTAATCCAGAATCCAACATTAGATGCAACCAGTGCACTAATGAAACACGAAAATATTGCGTTGATTCTTGCAACTGGAGGAAAAGCAATGGTTCAAGCAGCCTATAGTTCAGGAAATCCTGCAATTGGTGTCGGACCAGGTAACGTTCCTGTCTTAATTGATGAAACAGCAGATCTTAAGCATGCAATTGACTGTGTTATAAGTAGTAAAACATTTGATAATGGCATAATTTGTGCTTCTGAACAAGCTCTAGTTGTTGATGCATCAGTAAAAGCATCCGTCATAAAAGAATTAAAAGAAAAACAAGCATATTTTATGAATTCAGAAGAATCTCAAAAGATAAGTCAATTTATTTTAAGAGAAACAGGTACTCTGAATCCTGAAATCGTTGGAAAAAGTGCTTTTGATGTAGCAAAATTAGTTGGACTAAATGTACCGGAAACGACTACTATTTTAATTTCTGAACAAACGGAAATTAGTTCACACAATCCATATTCAAGAGAAAAATTAACACCAATTCTTGGACTTTATACCGTTGACTCATTTGAACAAGGGATTGCAACGTGTAAAGCTCTACTGGCAAATGAAGGAACTGGTCACACAGCAGTCATCCATACAACGACAGATGCTAATGCTGAACAATTTGGTTTGGAAATGAGAGCTTCCCGTATTTTGGTAAACACTTTAGGAGCTTTGGGAGCGATTGGTGCAACAACAGGATTAGCTCCGTCAATGACATTGGGCTGTGGCGCCATGGGAGGCAGCAGTACAACAGATAATATTACAGCTCATCATTTAATGAATGTGAAACGAATTGCTTATGGTGTTGAATAAATAAGAATTAAACATTTGATTTCTACTGACCTATGATTGCAGTCATTTAATAACTGTAATCGTAGGTTGTTTATATATCTGTGAGAAATGACGATTTTGAGTGTCTAATTTCACATATTTTATCAGTTTTTCTTGCATCTTAGACGCGCTTTAGGTAAACTAGTAAGGATTGAAAGCTGTCAAGGAGGTAGTTTGAATGGCAAATCCAACAATTGCAATTGTCGGTCGCCCAAATGTTGGGAAGTCGACAATTTTTAACCGGATAGCTGGTGAAAGAATCTCTATTGTAGAGGACACACCAGGAGTAACCAGAGATCGCATTTATACCACAGGAGAGTGGTTAGGACGCGAATTTAGTATTATTGATACAGGTGGAATTGATTTAGGTGACGAGCCTTTTATGGATCAAATTAAGTATCAAGCAGAAATCGCAATTGAAGAAGCAGATGTAATCATTTTCGTCGCTAGTGGTAGAGAAGGTGTTACAGATGCCGATGAATTAGTTGCTAAAATTTTGTACCGCAGCAAAAAACCAGTTATTTTAGCTGTAAATAAAGTAGACAATCCAGAAATGAGAAATGAAATTTATGAATTTTATTCTTTAGGATTAGGTGATCCATTCCCAGTTTCGGGAAGTCATGGCTTAGGCCTTGGAGATGTACTGGATGAAGCAGTGAAACACTTTTCGACTGAAATTGAGGAAGATGATGAAGATACAATCAAATTTAGTTTGATCGGTCGCCCGAATGTAGGGAAATCTTCATTAATTAATGCGATCCTTGGAGAAGAACGAGTGATTGTTTCTGAGATTGAAGGTACAACACGTGACGCGATTGATACGTATTTTGAATCAGAAGATGGTCAAAAATTCTTAATGATTGATACTGCGGGAATGCGCAAACGTGGGAAGGTCTACGAAAGTACAGAAAAATATAGTGTAATGCGTGCAATGCGTGCTATTGAGCGCTCAGACATTGTTCTAATGGTGTTAAACGCAGAAGAAGGTATTCGGGAGCAAGATAAGAAAGTTGCTGGATACGCTCATGAGGCAGGACGAGGTATTATTATCGTCGTTAATAAGTGGGATACTGTTGAAAAAGAAACGAATACTATGCGTGATTTTGAAGAAGAAATTCGTGATGAGTTCCAATATTTAGATTATGCACCAATTATTTTTGTTTCAGCTCTGACAAAACAACGCTTAAATAAATTACCTGACTTGATTGAAACAGTCAGCATGAATCAAAATTTACGAATTCCTTCAGCATTATTAAATGATGTAGTAATGGATGCGATCGCGATCAACCCAACGCCAACAGACAAAGGTAAACGTTTGAAAGTATTTTATGCGACACAAGTAGCGATTAAACCCCCAACATTTGTTATTTTCGTAAATGAGGAAGAATTAATGCATTTTTCTTATGCAAGATTTTTAGAAAATCAAATTCGTAAAGCTTTTACTTTTGAAGGAACACCAATTAAAATTATTCCAAGAAGGCGTAAATAGCGCATTTTACCACACTTTTTTCAAATGTACAAATAAATTCTTCAAGTTATAAAAAAAAATGACATTTTTAGAAAAAAGTGGTTAAAAAGCATCAAAAACCTTGCTATTACAAGCTTCCTATGATATCGTGATAACAGAATATTGAACCAATTCAATATTTATACGTCGTTTTTGGACCACTCAAAAATAAGCGTATTTAAGGTATCTATTAGATATCCTATCCCTTGTTGAGGAGGTGAAATAATCCATGGCAAATAAAGCAGAATTAATCGAAAACGTTGCATCTTCAACTGGTTTAACTAAAAAAGACGCAACTGCAGCAGTGGATGCTGTATTTTCAACAATCCAAGAATCTCTTGCTAAAGGTGAAAAAGTTCAATTAATCGGTTTTGGTAACTTTGAAGTACGCGAACGCGCTGCTCGTAAAGGACGTAACCCACAAACTGGTAAAGAAATTCAAATCGCTGCAAGTAAAGTACCTGCGTTCAAACCAGGTAAAGCGTTGAAAGATGCTGTTAAATAAGACAGTTCTAAGAACCCTTGATTATTCAAGGGTTCTTTCTTTATTTTGGATATAGTCTGTTAGAATGCACTTGAATTTTTCTTTTTTATTTGAAATCTCTATTTTTTATTTAAACTTCATGGTATATTAATAAGGAAATAGGGAGGAGATACATTGTGGATAAAAAGGTGATCGAACATGCAAAGGAATTGCTAGATTTAAGTGAATCATTTTTACTTACTACAAATGATAGAAATGGATTTCCCAACACAATTGTTGTATCTAAACCTATTGTGAGGGCCAGTTTTCATAGTTTAAAGTTTTACGTTGACGGAAGTGGCCAAACAGTAGATAATATCGGGCGAAATAATAAAGGAAATATCTGCTGCTACAGTGAATCAGGTCGTGAAAGCCTATTATTAAAAGGTGTTTTTAGCGTTGAGATGATTGAAGATTTCAAGCTTATTGAAGATCGTTTAAATATTTATCAAAAAGAATTAAATCATCAGAATCCAGTCATTCTGTCTTTTGAAGTCTATACTGTAAAAGTTCATTCTCAGACAAAAACTTTTCATAATGATATTGGTGATTTTAGTATTTAGAAAGCAAAAAAGGTTTGGAAATTTTATATTCCAAGCTTTTTTAGTATCTATTGGAATCAACAAAAATCCGAATAAACGGTGTGAAAAGTTAGGCACTCCATTTCAAGGCTTCGACAATTTCGTAAAACCCGCACAATGCTTAAAACGCATTGTGCGGGTTCTAGTCCGTTTGCTCAAGTCTAAACGACTTTTGTCAAACCTCTTAAAGGATAAGAAATAATTAGTTATGTTTAAAGCAGTATACATTTAAATACTAATTATTTGTATCTGACCGAATCACTCTTTATTCTGATTAAAGTAGTTTGATAAAAAAGTGCGCTATGTTTTTTATTAAGTACTCTAACAGAATAAATTTATTATAACAATAAAATAAGGTTATTTTAATAATAATGCTTGAAGAGATTCGATTTTTTAATGAATAAATCATGTATTTGGTTAAGAAAAAATAAAGTATCGATATTTTATTGCTTAAACGATTTATTTTAAAATAGGGACTCTACCTCTTTTGGTTTTGTAGTAAGTAATGGTAAAATATAGAAGAGGGAGGTTCGTGATGGAAAAAATCTATAAGAAAAGTCGGTTTCAATCAACCATTATCTATGGTGAAACTTTTGCATCTCAGATTAAGCACAATTCAACTAACGGAAAGCACATTTTTTTAATCACGAATCAACGTTACTATGATTTGTTTTCTGAAAAGCTGGTGCAGTTGTTTGAAAATAAGCAAGCACTCGACTGGTATATTTGTAAAAACGACGCTCGTTGTAATAATTTGAATGAGTTGGAAAATTTATTAGCTTTTTTAGCGGACTTTAATTTACAGGAAGAGTATTTATTTTTAGGTGTTGGAAATGAAGGCGTTATTCAACTAACTAATTTTTTACATCAATCAGCTGTGTTAAAATCAACATGTTGGTTACTACCGCTCTCGATTCGTTCCTTCAGCAAAAGTTTAATTGGAAGTGCTCAAATTGAGTTGAAAAACCGACCTGTTTTACAAATACCAGTTTTAGCAGAAAAGATTATTTATGATCGGACGTTAACGACGGACCAAGGAGAAGGCAAACTGGTTGATTTTCTTGTTTTTATCCGGTGTGGGTTAGTGTCTAGTCATGAATTTCTAAGAATGCTTTTTAAAAACTACAGTACTCAAACCCGATTAAATCAACAGTCGTTTAATGGTATGCTGGATGAAATGATTCGTTATTACGAACAATCAGGAAACGAAATCGATCAGTTTGGTAAACTATTTGAACAAGGATTTTCAGAATCAGTGAATGGTTCTCTTTTATCCAGTCATATGAAACGCCTTCTAGGTTGTTTGTTACAATTACTTTGGTCACAAGAAAAGAACCAATTTTCGTTTCATTATAAAAATTTTATTATCTGGCTGATTCGTTTGGGATTTCCAGTAGATTTTCCTGAACAAATATTAGTGAGCGATTATGTAGAAGGTGTGTTAAAATGCATAGATCGAGGTCAAACAGCACTATGTTTAAAAGAAATAGGGGAGATTGATAGTATTCAGTTACCTACAACAGAAGAGTTATTGATGACCGTAGAAAAGTATAAAACAACATTATTAGAGATTAGAGGACATATAAATGACAACGTATAGTGAAAAAATGTTACATGCTTTGCATGATGAAGATTTAGCTCAAGCCCAATTATTTCTTCAAGAAGCCATTAGAAAAGACGATGATGATACACTGGCTGATTTAGGTGAGGAACTATTGTCTCTAGGTTTTTTAGAAGAAGCAAAAGAAGTATTTGAACATTTAGTAGAACTATTTCCAAATGTGGACGGCTTGAATATTCCGTTAGCAGAAATTGCAATTGAAAATAATTTGGTTGACGAAGCATTTGCCTATTTAGAAAAAGTTAGTAAAGAAAGTGATAGCTATGTTCAAAGTTTACTTGTGACAGCAGATTTGTATCAAGTTATTGGTATTCCGGAAGTTAGTGAAGCAAAATTAAAGGAAGCACAGCGTATTTTACCAGATGAACCATTGATCCAATTTGCTTTAGGTGAGTTGTATTTTGTTAATGGTCAATTTCGTGAAGCAGCGGAGATGTATCAGGAATTATTAGAAGCTCAAGTAACTGAAATCTCTAGTGTTTCTATGAATGAGCGAATTGGTTCAAGTTTTAGCATGCTGGGAGAATTTGAGGAAGCCATTCCATTTTTAGAAAAAGCTATTAATGAAGACCAGACAGATGATCGTTTATTCCAATTAGCTTTCACTTATTTACAGTTACACGAAAATCAAAAGGCGATCGCACTTTTACAGCAACTTAAGGCGCTAAATCCACATTATCAATCCCTTTATTTATCATTAGGTGAAGCGTTACAGGAAGAGGAACAATTGGAAGAAGCTCGTGAAGTGTTAGCTGAAGGAATCAAGGAAAATCCATTCCAAGTTGATTTATATCAGTTAGCTTCTGAAAATGCTTATCGTTTACATGATACTGCTCAAGCAGAGGTATTATTAAAACAAGCTCTTGAACTTGGTGAAAAGGCGGATGAAACAAGACTTACTCTGAGTAATTTATATTTAAACGAACAACGATTTGATGAAGTAATCGAAACAGTCAAGCAAATGGAAGAACAAGGGCATCCGTATGGTGAATGGAATTTAGCACACGCCTATAATGAACTCGAAGAATTTGATTTAGCCAAAGTTCATTTCGAACAAGCCTATCAAGAATTGAGTCACGAGCCTGAATTTCTGAAAGAATATGCTGTTTTTCTTCGTGAAGAGGGACAGTTGGAAAAGGCCAAAGAATTATTAACGCACTACCTACAGCATGAACCAGGCGATAATGAAGCACAATCATTGTTGGATGATATTGAAGAAAGATAGGTGGTCAACATGTTTGTCAATGTCTCAGATAAAAAAGAATTCTTAGTTTGGTTAGTTAATAATATTTCATTTAGCCAAAGAGAAGTTTTGTGGATTTTAAATTATCTAATCAATCATGAAGCTATTTTAAATAATGTCCATTTTGTTGAAAAAGCAGATAAAGCGACGCGCGGATTGAAAGTTACATCAAACGAGATTGATGGTGAACCGATTAAGTTATTTCTATCGGGAAAAGAATTTACTGATACCGATCAAATTTTTCATGAAATTCGAATGAATTGGAAAGACGCTTTGTATCTTGAGTGTATCTTTGATGCATCTTGGCAGAATAGTCAATATCTATCTATTTTAGAAGACAATCCATATGCACGATGGAATGAGCAGATCAGCGAAGAAATTGTTGAAAATATCAATGCATTTTTTGTAGAGGAAGAGAAACAAGCGAAAATGGATCTTTTATACAAGCAAATTGATTTAGCGTTAGAAGACAACAATTATGAAGCTTTTTTAGAATTAACTGATGAATTGAATAGACTTCAAAATACTTAAAAAACAGCTCAGAACATCCGTTTACTTGTTCTGGGCTTGTTTTTTATTATGCGACAGTTTTGCGTTTTCTGAAAACGGCTCTTGTTGGACGGGAATAAGTAAAACCTTCGCCAACAGCTTCATGGACGTTAATGACCGAAAGAAATGCTTTAGGGTCCAGCTCATGAGCAATCCGCTTAATTTCCATGATTTCACTTGGACTGACAACGATATACAAGACTTTTTTATCTTGTTGAGAATACCCGCCTTGACCGTTTAAATAAGTCACTCCACGTTCTAATAAGGCCATAATGACTTCTCCAATATCTTCAGTATAATCGGAAATAATCAGAACTCCTTTAGCAGCATAAGCGCCATCAATTACAGAATCAACAACTTTACTGAAAACAAATGAAACAATTAATGTATACATCATCCGTTTAACATCAATATAACTTAAAGAAAGGACTAACACGAAGATATCAAAAATAAGCAGAGATCGTCCCATACTTATCCCGTAATTTTTTTCTAAAATCCGGGCAATAACATCAGTACCTCCTGTTGTACCACCAACCCGATAAACAAAACCACTGCCGATTCCAGCCGCAAGCCCGGCCAGCAATGATGCAATTAATAAATCATGATCCAAATTAACTTCTATCGGGAATCGCTGCCATAACCATAAAAAAACAGAGAGAGAAACTGTCCCTAAAATCGTGTAGTAGAAAGAATGTTTCCCTAAAACTTTTCCTCCAATCAAAATTAGCGGAATATTGATAATTAAAGTTGAATAGGCTGGATCAATATGAAAAAGTGCACGTAAAATCAGCGTAATCCCTGTTACACCACCTTCGGCTAGATCATTAGCAATGTTAAAAGTTACCAAACCAAATGCATAAAGACACGTTCCAGCTAAAATTAAAAGAACATCTTTTACATAAAATTTTTTTTCTTCAATCATCTTGTTCACTCCCAATGTCAAGGGCTTTTTACTCTAATTCGAGCTATCCCTTACCCAGTAATCACTTTATCATTCTAAAGATAAAACAACAAGTAGAACCTTTCCAGATTGCAGACTTTTTGATAAGATAAAGAGTAAGAAAGGTTGGGGTAAAATGACAGACACAAATCAATCCTTACATTCCATGCAGCAAGAGGTGGATGACTATATCCAACAATTCAAAACAGGTTATTTTTCTCCATTAAGTCAAATGGCTCGTCTAACAGAAGAAGTGGGTGAACTGGCTCGGGAAATTAATCATTATTATGGTGAAAAACCTAAAAAAATGGATGAAAAACCAAAAACTGTTTCTGAAGAATTAGGCGATGTACTATTTGTCACCATGATTATGGCGAATTCGCTAGATATAGATTTAACGCAAGCTTTTCAAAAAAATATGGAGAAATTCAATCAACGGGATAAATATCGTTTTGAACGAAAGGACGGGCAAACAAATGATTAAAATACTAGTTGCAGGTTTTAAAGGTAAAATGGGAGCTACCGCTACTAAAATGGTTTTAGAACGTGAAAATTTTGAATTAGTTGGTGTTTTGGACCCATTTGAAGATAAAGTGAATTTGAATGAAATAGTGGATTACCCAGGAATTGATATACCCATTTTTAAAACGAAAGAAGACGTTCTTTCAGTTCAGCCGGATGTGTGGATTGATTTTACAATTCCAGCTGTTGCATATGAAAATACTCGTTTTGCTATTGAGCATAAGATTTCGCCTGTAGTTGGCACAACTGGATTGACAGAAGATCAATTAAAAAAATTGACTGAACGTTCACAAGAATTAAAAGTGGGTGGTTTGATTGCTCCTAATTTTGCTGTAGGCGCGGTTTTAATGATGCAATTTGCTCAAAAAGCAGCGGAATATTTTCCTGATGTAGAGATTATCGAATTACACCATGACAATAAATTGGATGCGCCGAGCGGAACAGCTTTAAAAACAGCTGAGATGATGAGTGAAGTCCGTACGGCTAAAAAACAAGGACATCTTGAAGAAGAGGAGTTAATTGAAGGTGCACGTGGCGCAGATTTTGATGGTATGAAGATTCATAGTGTTCGTTTACCTGGTTTAATTGCTCATCAACAAGTCCAATTTGGCGGAGTAGGAGAAGGCTTGACAATCAGGCATGATTCGTATGATCGCAGTTCATTTATGACAGGAGTTGCTTTAGGTTGTGAAAAAGTTGTGAACTTAGAAAAACTTGTTTATGGATTGGAAAATCTATTATGAAGCTAGACATCATTCCAGATGAATTTACAAAAGCGATTGGAGTATTAGAAGAAATTCAGGCAAACGGATTCGAAGCTTATTTTGTCGGTGGCAGCGTTCGTGATGCCTTATTAAATAAACCAATCCATGATGTGGATATAGCTACCAGCGCTTATCCAGAAGAGATCAAGCAAATCTTTCCACGAACCATTGATGTTGGTATCGATCATGGCACGGTATTAGTCTTGTCCAATGATGAACAATATGAAATAACCACCTTTCGAACTGAATCTACTTATCAAGATTTCAGACGACCAGATAAAGTTACGTTTGTTCGATCGTTAAAAGAAGATTTGAAACGGCGTGATTTTACGATTAACGCACTGGCCATGGATGTGTCAGGGGAAATTATTGATTTATTCGACGGAATGGCAGATTTACAGCAGCAAATTATTCGAGCTGTCGGCAATCCTAAAGAACGATTTCATGAAGATGCCTTACGAATGATGCGTGGGTTACGTTTTGCTAGCCAGCTGAGTTTTACAATCGAATCAGAAACATTAGGTGCAATCCAAGAATTTCATCCATTATTAGAAAAAATTTCAGTTGAACGAATTTCAGTCGAATTTAGTAAACTTCTTTTAGGTAAAAACAGAAAAAAAGCGTTATTGCCTTTTATCAAAACCGAATGCTATCAATATTGTCCTGGATTAAGAAATTATGGTGAAGAATTATTACGTTTTTCTGACTTACCAAACAAGCAATTAGAAACTGAGAGTCAAGCATGGGCATTGTTATTAAAATTACTAAATTTATCAGAGAAAGAAGTTCGTGACTTTTTGAAAGCATGGAAATTGTCTAATCACTTAATTCATGAAGTACAACAATTACTTTATGGTTTAAACAGACGATTATCTGGTAACTGGTGTTCGCAAGATTTATTTCAGTTAGGTTTAGAAACAGCGTTATCTGTTGAAAAATTATTGTTTTATTTTGATAAAAAGAGTACACTTGAAGAAGTTAAAGAACAATATTTACGCTTGCCGATTCATGATCGAAAGCAGCTTCTTGTATCAGGTAATGATCTATTAAATTATTTTGATAAAAAACCAGGAAAATGGTTGGGTGATCTGCTTGAAACACTCGAATCAGCAGTGATAAATAGTCAAGTAGCTAATACAAAAAAAGACTTACTTTCATTTGCAAAGGATACAATCAATAAGGAGTGATAAAAAGTGGAGGAGTTTTCGAAAAATTTTGTTGTTGGGTCTCAAGATACTGCAAAGGAAATTGGTTCAGGTGATTTAGAAGTTTTAGCTACACCAGTAATGTTGGCAATGGTAGAATACACGGCGAAAGAATATTTGAATAAAGCTCTTGCACCAGAAGAAACAAGTGTTGGTTCGGTAATTAACGCGAGACACTTACGACCTTCTAAAGTTGGAGCTAACATTCAAGTAAAAGTCAAAGTGGAGTCACAAGAAAAAACAAAAATAAATTTTTCTTTTGATGTTTTTGATAACGATCAGGTTGTTGCTACTGGAAATCATCAACGAGCTGTTATCTTATCAGAGCCGTTTTTAAAAAAATTAGGACTTTCAGAACAAACAAGCTAATAGTGTGACCGACAAATGAAGTTATGCTAAACTTGGTAGTGTAGAAATTATTTTAGTAAGGAGATTTTTATTATGAGTAGAGAAATGACAGGCTTAAAATTTTATTTTAGAAATGGCGAAACTTGGACAATTGGTCGTCGTTTTATTGGAGATTTATGGATTAAACAAATCACAACTAGCTTTGGCCGTATCCATGGCAGTGAATTTATGGAAATCCACCCATGTGAAGGTTTTAAAATCGAAATTTTCCAAGAAGGTGATCATGTACAAACACATGATATCAATCTTGGCGGTTTAGAATTAGGTATGTTTGCCCGCGCTTTAAAATATGAAGATATTGAACGTATGGAAATTTTATACAAAACTGGCACACCAGATTTAGTGTATTTCCCATACAAAGACAAAACAGACGAAGGATTGGATAACGTTTACCAATCTACTAAAGTTAGTGAAAAAACAAAAAGCTTATACATTGTTATCGATCCAAAACAAACAGTTGATGATGTATATGGTGAAGAATTATAATTTTAAAAGTAGACCGTGGACTTCTATTGAAGTTCTACGGTTTTTTGTATCCATAAAATGAATAAAAGGAGCATCTAATGAAAGCTATCAAAAGAATCAGCGAGAATAATCAAGCTCATTTACAGCTATGTGAAAATATTGATATACCGGAACGTAAAGCCGGTCAACTCTTAGTAAAAGTTGGTGCAGCAGCGATAAACCGTACAGACTTGATTGCTAAAAAAACAGGAAATTTGCCACAAGGAAATTCGATATTAGGAGTAGAGGTATCAGGAATAGTTGTTGAGAGTGATAGCGATAGCTTCCAAGTAGGCACACGCGTGATGGGTTTAGTCAATGGCGGCGGTTACGCAGAGTTTGCTGTGATGAATGCTGGTAACGCTATGCTGCTACCTGATAGCTTAGATTTTGAAGAAGGAGCAGCCATCCCTGAGGTATTTCTTACGGCCTATCAAACGTTATTTTGGTTAGGTCAATTGAAGAACAACGAAAAGGTCTTAATACATGCGGGTGCAAGCGGGGTAGGTACTGCTGCCATCCAATTGGTAAAACAATTAACATCTGCCAAAATTTTTGTCACAGCTGGGAGCGTAGAAAAACTTGCATTGTGTCAAAAACTTGGTGCCGACGTTCTGATTAATTATCATGAAGAAGATTTTGATCGACGAATTGAAAAAGCAACTGCTGGAGAAGGTGTAGATGTTATTTTAGATTTTGTCGGTGCATCTTACTGGAAACAAAACTTGAATAGTTTGGCATATGATGGTCGCATGATTCTGATTGGTATTTTAGGAGGCAGTATGGTTAATGAGGTAAACTTAATGCAGTTGCTAGAAAAAAGAGTGACAATTACAGGAACTTTACTTACCCCAAGAAGCGATGCTTATAAATCAGATTTAACTAAAGAATTTATAGAAAAAACAAGTCAACTTTTTACATCAGGTCACTTAAAGCCTATTGTAGATTCTACTTTCTCTCTTGATGAAGTAGATGCGGCTCACGAATATATGGAAAGTAATAAAAATAAAGGAAAGATTATTTTAACAGTCAATAAAATATAATCAGATACAGCACCACTTTTAGGTAAATTAGCAATAAATAGGAAAATGTGTTGACACTAAGATTGAATAGGTATATACTAAGAACAATTCTTAAATAATCAGTTACGGAGTGATTCATATGACAACCATGAAGCATAACCAATTACAACTGAATAATTATTACTTTAGCTATTTTAGATGAGTTTGTATTCATAAACATTATGGATGCAGACTAGCAAGTTTGTATCTATGATGGCTAGGGGATTTTGAGATGACTTTCAGCCGCGTAGATGAGAAATCTATAGTGGCTTTTATTTTACCTATTTTTGTGAGGTGTTCACTGTAGATTTTTCTAAAAATTTACGTGAACACCTTTTTTGTTTAGATTAAATAAATTGCTTGAGGAGGAAAAAATGGATAACAAAATCACAGGTCATACCAGACTAACGGCATTATTTGCAACACCTATTCGTCATAGTGTTTCACCCATGATCCATAATACAGCGTTTCAAGCGTTAAATATTGACGCAGTTTATCTTGCATTTGAAGTAGGTACTGAAGGGTTAGAACAAGCAATTGCTTCAATCAGGAATTTGGATATGATAGGTGCCAATTTATCAATGCCTAACAAGATTTTAGCTGTTGAATTTATGGATGAATTAAGTGAAGCAGCCCGCTTAATTGGTGCGGTGAATACAATTACAAATGATAATGGAAAGTTAACTGGTCATAATACAGATGGAACAGGGTTTATGCGGAGCCTGCAAGATATTGAAGTCGATATCATCGGTAAGAAAATGACGATCATTGGTGCAGGTGGGGCAGCTACAGCAATTATTGTTCAAGCAGCACTAGATGGTGTGAAAGAAATTACAGTCTACAATCGTAAAGATGAATTTTATGAAAAAATCAAAGAAAAATTAGCATTTATTTCTAATAATACTGACTGTCTTATTTCATTAAAAGATTTAGCAGATGAGCAAACTTTAGCAAAAGATGTAGCTGAAAGTAGGTTACTATTAAATGCTACAGGCGTTGGAATGAAGCCTTTAGAAAACCAAACACCAATTCAAGATTTTTCAATTATCCGACCAGATCTAGCGGTTTGTGACGTAATTTATACACCAAAAGAAACAGAATTTTTAAAACAAGCCCGCTTACGCGGAGCCAAAACAAACAACGGATTAGGCATGCTGCTTTATCAAGGTGCGGCGGCATTTGAAAAATGGACGGGACAAGAAATGCCAATAGATATTGTAAAACCTATTATTGAAAACAACTAATATAGAATTTATTGAGGAGAGAAAATACCATGATCGTAATTATGAAATCAGAAGCAACAAAAGCACAAATTAAATCGGTAATCGAACGAGTAAAAAAAGAAGGTTTAGAAGTTCATTTGAGTGAAGGCAAAGAACAAACAATTATTGGCTTAGTTGGAGACACAAGAAAAATGCAAGATGTAGCTTTCAATAGTTACGAAGGGGTAGAAAATGCCGTTAGAATCTCATTGACCTACAAATTAACAAGCCGTGAATTTCATCCAGAAAATACAGTTGTCGATGTTGATGGTGTTAAAATTGGTGATGGCAGTATGACTATGATGGCCGGACCTTGTTCAATCGAAGGTTTAGATCAAATTCGTGAATGTGCAAGAATCGCTAAAGCTGGTGGAGCAACTATTTTACGCGGCGGAGCTTTTAAACCAAGAACATCACCTTACGCTTTCCAAGGTTTAGAAGAAGAAGGTTTGAAATACATTCGTCAAGCTGCGGATGAACTAGATATGAAAGTTATTACAGAAGTTATGGATGAAGCTCATATTGATATGGTAGCTCAATACAGTGATATTTTACAAATTGGTGCAAGAAATATGCAGAACTTCAAACTTTTAGAAGCTGTAGGAAAAACAGGCAAACCAATTGGCTTAAAACGCGGCATCTCAGGTACAATTGATGAGTGGTTAAATGCTGCTGAATATATTGCAGCGCAAGGTAACTTTAATGTTATTTTCATTGAACGTGGTATTCGTACTTACGAAACAGCAACAAGAAATACTCTTGATTTAAGCGCCGTTCCATTAATCAAAAAACTAAGTCATTTTCCAATTATTGTTGATCCAAGTCATGGAGTTGGTATTTGGGATCTAGTTCCCCCAATGGCACGAGCTGGAGTAGCAGCTGGAGCTGACGGACTAATTGTTGAAATCCATCCAGATCCAATCAATGCTTGGTCAGATGGACCACAATCATTAAACGAGAAAACATACCTACGTATGATGCAAGAAGTTCATATCATGGAAAAAGCGATGAAAGAAATAGCAGCATTGGCCTAAGTATAGGAGTTGAAAAAATGAAACTCACGGTGACGTTACCAAATCATTCTTACGATTTAACGATCGAAAAAGGTTTATTAGCAGAAATTGGCAATTGGACAAAACAATTATGGACACCGCAAAAAGTTGTTATCATTACAGATACGAATGTTCAAAAACTTTATGCAGAACAAGTTCAGAATAGTTTAAAAGAAGCTGGGTTTCAGCCATCAATCTTTGTGGTTGAAGCTGGTGAACAAAGTAAAAGTTTGACCGTAGCAGCACAAATTTATGATTTTTTGGCTGATGAAGGACTAACGCGCAGTGACGGGATTATCGCTTTAGGTGGCGGTGTGGTTGGTGACTTAGCAGGTTTTGTTGCATCGACCTATATGCGTGGGCTGCATTTTCTACAAGTACCAACAACATTATTAGCCCAAGTAGATAGCAGTATTGGTGGAAAAACAGCAGTTAACACAACTAAAGCCAAAAATTTAGTAGGAACTTTTGCCCAGCCTGATGGTGTTTTGATTGATCCTGATACGCTAAATACACTGGAAATCAGACGAGTTAGAGAAGGTATTTCAGAAATTATTAAATCTGCCGCTATTGCAGATAAAGAATTATGGCAACAATTGCTGGCTTTAAAAGATGAACAGGATTTATTGACACACTCTGTCGATATTATTACAGCATGTTGTAAAATTAAACGAAAAGTAGTAGAAGAAGACGAGTTAGATAATGGCGTTCGTTTACTTTTAAATTTTGGACACACAATTGGTCATGCATTAGAAAATACAGCTGGTTATGGAGTGCTGACTCATGGAGAAGGTGTGGCAATCGGGATGAGTCAAATTACTAGAGTTGCTGAAGAAAAGGCACTTACACCTTTAGGAACAACCCAGCAACTTAATGAATTAATTCAAAAGTTTAATTTACCGATTACGACAGATAAATGGGAAAAAGAAGCGCTGTATGCGGCACTGACCCATGATAAAAAAACACGTGGCGGTAAAATTAATATCATCTTATTGGAATCAATTGGACAAGCAAAAATTGTTCGGATTCCTATTGAAGAAATGAAGAGTTATTTAGACTAGGAGGAATTGGAATGCGATTTATTACAGCGGGAGAATCACACGGACCAGAATTAACAGCTATTATTGAAGGTTTACCGGCTGGTATGCCGTTGTCTCCAGAAGATATTAATCTGGAACTAGCTAGAAGACAAGTTGGTTACGGACGTGGTGGAAGAATGTTGATTGAAAAAGATCAAGTCAAAATTACATCTGGAATTCGTCATGGTAAAACACTTGGTTCACCAGTTACACTAATTGTCGAAAATAAAGACTGGAAAAACTGGACTTCAGTTATGTCAATTGAAGAAGTTTCAGAAAAAGAGAAAAAAATTCGTAGAGTGAACAAACCTCGGCCAGGGCATGCAGATCTAGTTGGTGGTATTAAATATCAACATGATGATCTTAGAAATGTTCTAGAACGCTCTTCTGCTCGTGAAACAGCAATGCGTGTAGCAATCGGCGCAGTTGCGAAAAAATTACTGAAGGAATTAGATATTGATGTAGCTGGACATGTAGCAGTTTTAGGCGGAATTAAAGCAGAAATACCAAATAATTTGACAGTCAAAGAAATACAAGAACGCTCCGAAAATTCTGACGTGCGTGTGCTAGATTCAAATGTTGAAGAAGATATGCGTCAATTAATTGACCAAACTAAGAAAAATGGTGACACTATTGGTGGTGTTGTTGAAGTTATCGTTGGCGGTGTTCCAATTGGACTGGGTAGCTATGTTCAGTGGGATCGTAAATTAGATGCAAAAATTGCTCAAGCAGTAACTAGCATTAATGCATTTAAAGGAGTAGAGTTTGGAATCGGCTTTGAAATGGGCTTTAAACCAGGTAGCCAAGTAATGGATGAAATTGTATGGGATGAAGCAACAGGTTACACACGTACGTCAAATAATTTAGGTGGATTTGAAGGTGGTATGACTAACGGTATGCCAATTATCGTACGAGGCGTGATGAAACCAATTCCCACACTATACAAACCTCTTCAAAGCGTAAATATCGATACCAAAGAACCATATAAAGCCAGTGTTGAACGTTCTGATAGTACAGCTGTTCCAGCAGCCAGCGTCGTTTGTGAAGCTGTTGTTGCAACCGAAGTAGCACAAGCGATGTTGGAAAAATTTCATAGCGATGCGTTCGATCAGATGAAAGAAGACGTTGCAGCTTATCGCCGTTATTCACAAGCATTTTAAAGAAATAAAAAATGGAGAGTGAAGCGGGATGGAAAAACAAGTACTTATCATTGGACTTGGATTGATCGGCAGTTCATTAGCATTGTGTATAAAAAAGGAACACCCAAATACGACAATTATCGGATTTGATAAACAAAAATCTTCAGAAGAATTTGCATTGAAACGAAAATTTATCGATCGGCGAGCAACAACTTTTGAACAAGAAGCTACAAATGCAGATGTTATTTTCTTGTGTTCACCTGTCAAAAGTACCTTAGAACAATTAAAACAATTAGGTCAGCTTTCACTTAAAAAATCAGTTATTGTCACAGATGTCGGCAGTACCAAAGAAGAGATTTTAAATACAGCTAAACAAGCTGGCTTAAATAGATTTATCGGTGGACATCCCATGGCTGGTTCTCATAAATCAGGAGTAACAGCTGCTGACGAAAATTTATTTGAAAATGCGTACTATATTTTAACGAGTTCATCTTCAAACGAACAAAGTTCTATAGACCGATTAAAAGAATTATTAAAAGGAACAAGGGCCAAATTTGTAATTTTATCTGCAAAAGAGCATGACCAAATTACTGGAATGTTAAGTCATTTACCACATATTATCGCTGCTGGTTTAGTCAATCAAAGTAAGGTCTTTAACGAAGAACATCCTCGTTCCAGACAACTAGCTGCAGGGGGATTTCGAGATATTACGAGGATTGCCTCGTCTGATCCGCAAATGTGGACAGACATTCTGCTTAGCAACAAAGAAGCGTTAATGCAGTTAATGACTGGTTGGGAAAAAGAAATGCAACAAGTCTATCATTGGATTCAAACTGAGGATAAAGCTGCTATTTTCCAATTCTTTTTTGATGCGAAAGAAACGAGAAATCAAATGCCGATTCACAAAGAAGGCGCAATACCAGCATTTCATGACTTGTTTGTCGATGTGCCTGATGTTCCAGGTGTAATCGCTGAGATCACTGGTTTATTAGGCAAAGCGAATCTTTCTTTGATTAATTTGAAAATTCTTGAAACGCGGGAAGATATTTATGGTATTTTACAATTGACCTTTAAGCGGGCAGAAGATTTAATTCTAGCCAAAAAAGCGATTGAAACAGAGACGGATTATTTATGTTACGAAAAATAAATTCTTTTTCTTATAGGAGTAGGAATAAATTAGGAGGGATATTTTGGAATTAGCAATAAATAAAACAGGGCTAGAAGGACAGATTGAGGTGCCAAGCGATAAATCAATATCACATAGAAGTATTATGTTTGGGGCGATAGCACAAGGAAAAACAACAATCAAAAATTTTTTACGAGGGGATGATTGTTTAAGTACTTTAAAAGCATTTCAAGATTTAGGTGTGAAGATTGAAGATGATGGGACAACCATTATTGTTCACGGAACAGGCTTCTCTGGAATCAAACAAGCCAAACAAGCGATTGATGTAGGAAATTCTGGTACAACTATTCGATTAATTATGGGGATTTTAGCAGGCCGTCCTTTTGCAACTGAGCTTTTTGGAGATCATTCGATTGCGAAAAGACCAATGAACCGAGTAATGCTGCCTATTAATCAAATGGGAGCGACTTGTTCAGGACATGACGGTACAGAATTTCCACCGCTGACTGTTTGCGGAACAGAGCAATTGCAACCAATCCACTATCAAATGCCAGTAGCTAGTGCTCAAGTGAAATCAGCAATTCTTTTTGCTGCACTACAAGCTCAAGGTGAATCAACTATCATTGAAAAAGAAAGAACGAGAGATCATACCGAAGATATGATTCGTCAATTTGGCGGCGAAATTACTGTTTCAGGAAAAGAAATTCGGATCAAGGGTCCTCAAAAATTGACGGGTCAAGAAGTTTATGTGCCTGGAGATATATCTTCAGCGGCTTTTTTCCTTGTGGCAGGTTTAATCATTCCAAACAGCAAAATCACTCTGACAAATGTTGGATTAAATCCGACTCGAACAGGTATTTTAGATGTTATCGAGCAAATGGGTGGGAAATTAACGATTCAAGAAACGGGCAATAAACAAAATAAAGCGGGTACAATCACTGTTGAAACTAGTACGCTTAAAGGTATTGAAATTAGTGGCGAAATTATTCCAAGATTAATTGACGAATTACCGATTATTGCACTACTGGCAACTCAAGCGCAAGGTAAAACAATCATCCGTGATGCAGAAGAATTAAAAGTTAAAGAAACGAACCGGATTGATGCTGTAGCAAATGAGTTAGCTAAAATGGGGGCAAATATCGAACCGACAGAAGACGGGCTAATTATTCATGGTAAAACAAATTTACATGAAGCTCAAGTGACTAGCTACGGCGATCATCGGATTGGGATGATGCTTCAGATTGCAGCTCTTTTAGTGAAATCTGGAACGGTTGAACTAGAAAAAGCAGAAGCAATCTCAGTTTCCTATCCAGCATTTTTTGAAGACTTAAACAAATTATACCAATAAGCGGAGGCAAGATCATGAAGGGAATTATTTTGATTGGATTTATGGGAGCAGGAAAAACAACGGTAGGAAAACTTCTATCTCAAAAAACTGGAATGAAACACATAGATTTTGACGATAAAATCGTTGAAGAGATTGGCATGACTATTCAAGAATACTTTGATTTGTATGGCGAAGAAGCGTTCAGAGAAAAAGAAACTGCAGTCTTAAAACGCTATTTAGATCATAATCAAGTTGTTTCAACTGGTGGTGGCATAGTTATGCGCTCTGAAAATCGTGAACTCTTAAAACAAATGGCTCCAGTTGTGTATTTACAAACAAAACCAGAAATCTTTATTTCTAGATTAAAACATGACCATACAACAGTTAGACCCTTAGTTGTCTCAAAATCTGCTGATGAAATCAAACAAGTTTTTGAACCTAGAATACCTTTTTACGAAGAGAGTGCCAGTATGGTGGTAGATACAGATGAACGGACACCAGAAGAAATTGTTGATGAAATATTAAATAAAATATAGGTAGGTGAGCCAATGAAAGTCGGATTTTTAGGTCCAGAAGCTTCTTTCACACATACAGCAAGCAAAACGGCATTCCCTAATGAAACGTTAGTTTCGTATCATTCTATTCCTGCATGTATTAAAGCAGTTGAATTTGGTGAGGTCGACTTAGGGGTTGTACCGATTGAAAACACAATTGAAGGCTCTGTCAATACTACCGTGGATTATCTTTTTCATCAAACAAGCATACCTGTCGGTGCTGAGATTGTTCTACCGATCTATCAGCAACTCATGGTAACGAAAAATAATACAGATTCATGGCGGGACATTACAAAAATTTTGTCCCATCCGCAAGCTTTAGCACAATCACAAGAATTTATTCATAATCATTTTCCGATGGCAGAATTAGAAGCGACACCATCAACTGCGTATGCGGCAAATTTTGTCGCTCAACACCCGGCAGAAAAAATTGCTGCAATTGCGCCGAAGCTGTCAGCAGATACTTATGGGCTTGACATTGTTGGAAAAGACATCCAAGATGTTGCAATCAATCAAACACGTTTTTGGGTTTTAGGTGCGGAAAAAGTTAATCTACCGATTAAAGTAGAAGCCCATAAACTTACGATAGCTGTAACTATGCCAAATAATATGCCAGGAGCGTTACATAAAGCTTTATCTGTGTTTAGTTGGCGAGAAATAGACTTAAGTAAAATCGAGTCACGTCCATTAAAAACAACCTTAGGTGAATATTTTTTCCTAATTGATATTAACGTTGAAAAGTCACAAGAGTTATTGGAAAATGCAATTGAAGAGTTACGTCTAATGGGTGGAACTGTAAAAATATTTGGTAACTACGCCATTCATTTAATAGACGGAGTATAAAGATCTGCAAAGATCTTTTTATTTTTTTTTAATTTTTTCATTAACTAATAGGATTTTTCCTAAAGATAAGGTATGCTTATTAGTGTTGTTAATTGAAGTGAGGTGGAAATAATGAGCCGTGTGGATCGTTATAAACATATACATGATAAAGCTAAACCTGTTGAAGAAAAAAAAGGCTTTAATCCTAGAAAAGAAAAAAATCAAACAGATTTTTATGAACAAAGTAATTATGAAGATCAAAATAATTATCAAGAACAGGCAACTTTTAATGAAAATTTAAGACAAGAACCTGTTCATTCCGACTCTAAAAAGAAACAAAAAGGTTCTTCAAAAAAAGAGAAGAAACCCAAAAAGAAAAGACGGGTTAGCTGGCTCAAACGAATCTTTCTATTTTTTATTATTCTTATAGCATTAGCAGTAGGATTCTTTTTTAAAGGTAAGTTTTTTGCGGAGAATGATAAGTCGTTGCCAAAAGAAGAAGTTGAAACATTCAATGGCGTTACAAGTGCAAATGGTGCGAATAATATCTTAATTTTGGGTAGTGATACTCGCGGTGAAGATGCTGGTCGAGCAGATACTATTATGGTATTACAATTAGATGGACCGTCAAAAAAACCAAAATTAATTTCATTTATGCGTGATACATTTGTTGACATTCCCGGCTATGATGCGAATAAAATTAATGCCTCTTATGCACTGGGAGGAGCGGAATTAGTCCGTCAAACCTTAGCAGAAAATTTCAATATCCAATGCCGTTATTATGCGAAAGTCGATTTTCAATCTTTTGAAAAAATTATTGATTCTATGTTTCCTAGCGGAGTGAAACTTGATGCAGAAAAAGATTTGAATTTAGATGGAGTAGATATTACTAAAGGCAGTCAGAAAATGGATGGTCATACGTTGCTTCAGTACGCTCGTTTTAGAATGGATGAAGAAGGAGACTTTGGTCGTGTCAGACGCCAGCAGCAAGTAATGTCAGCTGTTATGGGACAATTGAAAAACCCATTAGCATTAATTCGTACACCAGAATCTTTAGGACGTTTAGTTGGCTATATGTCTACAGACGTTCCGACATCATTCATGTTGAAAAATGGTCCTTCATTGGTCTTGAAAGGTGCTGGAGGGATCGAACGTTTAACTGTTCCTGTCGATAATTCTTGGTACAATGATGAAGTTCATTACGCTGGAAGTGTGCTTCAAATCGATTTACAAATGAATCAAGAAGCGATTCAAAAATTTTTAGGACAATAAGTATTTATTTAATTATTAAGTGAATTGTGCTATATTAATAGTGCTGTGTAAAATTAGTGAAACGAGGTTACAAAATGAAAATTGCTATTGTGACAGATAGTACAGCTTACTTACCTGAGCGGATTAAAAATGCATCGAATTTGTTTGTTATTCCAATACCAGTAATCTTGGACGGAAAAATATATAATGAAGGAATTGATATTGAAGCTGATGAGTATTACGGCTTATTGAATAATAGTCAGGAGTTTCCTACAACATCTCAGCCAGCTTTAGGTGAAGTGATTGAAATGTATGAAAGTATTGCAGCAAAAGGCTACGATACCATTATCAGCATTCATTTATCTGCAGGTATCTCCGGATTTGTTAATACATTATTTTCTTTAACTGATTCGATTAATGGTGTGACATTATATCCTTATGACTCAAAAATTACTAGTGTACCCATGGGACATATGGTTGAAGCAGCACTTGACTTAGTCTCAGAAAATGCTAGTCTAGAATCAATATTTACTAAATTGGATATCATTAGAGATAATACTTATGCTTACTTAATTGTTGAAGATTTAAATAATTTAGTTCGTGGCGGTCGTTTAACTAACGGTGCTGCGTTAATAGCGGGATTGTTAAAGATCAAACCGATCTTAACATTTGAGGATGGAAAAATTATTTTATTTGAGAAAATTCGTTCAACCAAAAAAGCTTTTGCACGTGCGGAAGAAATTATCGGTAAAAGAGCTAAAGAAATTGATCGACCGGTCAAATTTTACGTGATCCATGCCAATAATTTGGCTGTAGCAGAGGAAGAAAAAGAAAAATTACAAAAAAAATATCCAGATGCAATTATTGAAATAGGCCATTTTGGTCCAGTTATCGGCACTCATTTAGGTGAAAAGGCAATCGGAATTGCCATCTCTGCTCAGTAAATCAAAAGGAACCAAGCTGTATAAGCAGTTTCGTTCCTTTTTTATTTTGATAAAGTAGGTAAGGATAATTCAAACGTTTAATATTCATATCGTTCACTAGAATACAAAGACTGTGTTACAATAACAACTAAAGTTAAAAAGAAATAATTTCAGTGGTCATTTTCCTTTAAAAGTAAGGTATACTTAAAGAAAAGGAGGCGAGTGGATGAATCTAACTGAAGAACGCTTACAAAAAGATAAAATGAAACAAGTTCAACTGCTCGCAGCATACTATCAAGTGGTCAACCGATTACCTCTTGGTGATAAGCGAGATCAGATGATTCGCGATATACTGGCTTGCAAGGATAAAATAAAAAAAATAAATCAGCAGTTAACTGAATTAAATAAAAAATAATGATAGATTTTAAAAGAACAATAGGACAAATCAATTCTATAAAAGGAGAGCGTTTTGGGGATAAATCTATTTACAGTGTTACTTACTATTTTTGTAGTAATTATGTACGTTTACCTAATTTTAGTAAGGAAAAGTATTCTCATTAAAAGCATAAAAAAACAATTTTATATTTTCTTGATTATTATCGGAAGTTTGCTATTGTTAGCTTTTACTTTTCTAGTAGAACAAACGATTGATCAAAGAATCCGCAGCATTCTATCAGCTTTACTTTTATTGAGTTTTTTGTTAGATGCTAAAGGACTTTGTGATGATCGAATTATTTCAGGACCGTTTGATAATAGAGGGATCATGTATCAAGATATAGATAAGGTAGCTCTTTTGCTTAAAAACAACGAAATTCGTTTGAACTATTTTAAAAATGGTTATAGAGGACCGATGATGAAATTTACGATCCCATTAGAAGATTTACTAGCATTCTTTTCTGAACGTTTGAATGAAAATGCAGAAATTAATATTTTAGTTGATGAAGAAAATTAATATCTAACAAGATAGTACTTGATTTTATTGAGTATTATCTTGTTTTTATCTGTAATTATTAGCTATTTTCTCAGATTTAGAATTATTTTCATAAAATAGTCAATTTATGTTGGTATTTCCTATTCTGTTTGCTATAATTGTCACAGAAATTCTGAAAGGAAGTAATGTTGTGAATAAAGATGTAGAGCAACGGATTGCTGAATTGCGTGAAAAATATCAAAATATCTCTCCTGAGAAAAAAGCAGAATGGGAGAAGCATATCAAAAAAAGAAATTTTCTTAACTATAAGAAAATTGAATTAGTTAAATTGGAATTATTACGCTTGGAAGCCCGTCGTGCACAACTTGAGCTATGTGATAAAGAAAAAGAACTTGATCACATTGAAAAAAAAATCAACTGTAAAAAAGAAAAATTATTGCGCTATTTGGGCAAACAAATACATCAATGATTCGTAAGGGGGACACAAGATGGAATTTGTTAATTTAATAATTGTATTTGTATTTGCTATAACTTTTTCTAACGTTTTCAATCGAATTGTTCCAATCATTCCTCTACCAATTGTTCAAATTGTCGTAGGTGTTATTATCGGAGTTACATCAATTGGTAGGGAAATTACTTTTGAGCCGGAAATATTTTTAGTAATGATTATTGCACCTTTACTATTTCGTGAAGGTGAACGAAATGATATATCTTCAACGCTAAAAAATTTCAGTGTCATATTATTTTTAGCTTTTATTGGCGTCATAATCACTCTAGTTAGTGTTGGTTGGGCCTTACATATGATTATCCCAGCGTTACCGATTGCAGCCTGTTTTGCTTTAGGTGCAGCTTTAGGTCCTACAGATGCAGTCGCTGTGGGCTCATTGTCTGGTAAAATTCAAATACCTCCAAAAGCCATGCATATTTTAGAAGGTGAGGGATTGATTAATGATGCTTCTGGCGTTACAGCCTTTCAGTTTGCTTTAGCAGCTTTACTTACTGGAAGTTTTTCAATCGCTGATGCAGGAATTAGTTTAGTCGTTTCGAGTATTGGCGGAGCCTTAATCGGTGCCCTTTTAGTGATGATTAAACGTCAAGTTGTATTGATTCTAGAAAAAGCTTCGGCTAGAGATGTAACAGGTTATCTTTTATTAGAGTTATTACTACCGTTTTTAGCTTATATGGTTGCTGAACTGTTTCACGTTTCTGGTATTATTGCAGCTGTTGTAGCAGGTGTAATGCAAGCTGCTAGTTTAAAAAAAGTGTCACTATTTGAAGCCGAATTGTCAAGTGTTTCTGAGAGTACGTGGGGAACAATTACATTTACTTTAAACGCGTTAGTTTTTTTATTTTTAGGTATCGAATTGTCACAAGTTTTTTCTCCTATTTGGAATAGTGAAACGTACTCAAACAGCTTTTTACTATTGGTTATTTTGATCTTAAGTGTCACGCTGTTCGTGGCTAGATTTTTATCTATTGTCTTGATTTATAGTGTGAAAAATGGAATAAAAAATCTTTGGGAATCTATGAATGAAATGTTGATTTTAACTTTTGGCGGTGTAAAGGGAACAGTCAGTTTAGCAACTATCTTTATTTTGCCGCTTACTTTGAATGGAGATGCATTTCCAGAACGTTCATTACTGTTATTTATTACTGCTTGCGTCATTTTGGTTACGTTAATCGGCGGTATTGTTGTTTTACCATTTTTGACAGAATCTGATGAGAGCGAAAGTTCCAATGCTCAAGGAATTGAACTGTTGAAAGAGGTTATTAAGCAGTTAGAAAAAATTAATGACGAAGATCCGCAAGTTGAAATGAACGTTGTGATAGAGAATTATCAAGACCGTGTAAAGGAACTATACACTGAGCAATTACCATCAGAGCAACGACAAGAGGTTCAAGAATTGAGAGCGTTGATAGTTTCCATTGAACGTGATGGTTTGGAAGAAAGCTTTAGACAAAAAGAAATCGGTATTGAAGGTTATCGTTTATATGAACGTTTAATTTCACGAATGGAAAAATCAATTGCTAGACAACTACTTTCAATTATTGGATTTTGGCTCTTATTCGTTCGCCAAATCATTGCATTTTTTATTCATCCTAAGCTATTTTCTACCAAAAGAGATGAAGAACATCGGAAAGAATTTCAAAAAGAAGAACTTGAAAATGTTCGGCAAGTATTCTTACAAAACACAGAAGTTGTTTTGAAAAGTTTAGATAATTTAAAAGGTGTTTATGATGATGAAATTATTCGGTTCTTTATCGAAAGCCGATTGCAGCTCGCCCATAGACTGGAAGATGGAACGTTTATTGACTCCTTTATTGTTCGTTCTCAATCAAACTATGTAAAGGAATTATTAATTGGCTATCACGAAGAACGGAAGATTATTGATGAATACGAAATCTCGGATAAGATAAGCTCATTTGAAGCAAACGAGTACCGCAAAAATGTTAATTTATTAGAATCTTATTCAATAAACGATATTCCGAATGCTATTCCGTTAACAAAATTGTCAAGAGATTTAAAAAAAGAAGCTGGTCGGTAAAACTGGCTTCTTTTTTTCACAAATTTTTGATACAATAAGCAGGATGAAAAGGGCGTGAACAGATGAAAGAATTAAAAATAGCCGAATTAACTAAAACGTACGGCGAAAAAACACTATTTGATCATATATCTTTCAGTATCCGTGACAAAGATCGCATCGGGTTAATTGGTACTAACGGTACTGGTAAAACAAGTTTGTTAAATATTTTAGCAGGTAAAGACAGCGGGGATGGAGATGTAAATTCGATCCAGCAACCAAATGAATACCAAATTGGCTATTTATCTCAAGATCAAACATTCGATCCTAACTTAACCGTAGTAGAAGCTGTTTTCCAAGGCGATACACCGATTATTAAAGCTGTAAAAAATTATGAATTAGCATTACTTGCATTAGCAGAAGACGGTAGTAGTGAAGCGGCACAGAAAAAATACGCTCAAGCTGAAGAACGCATGAATAAAGAAGATGCGTGGACAGCAGACACAGATGCCAAGATTATTTTACAAAAATTAGGTATTGAAACCTTGCACAAAAAAATTGGTGAACTTTCAGGTGGACAAAAAAAACGTGTCAGTTTAGCACAAGTCTTGATTGAATCACCTGACTTGCTCTTATTGGATGAACCAACAAACCACCTTGATTATGAAGCAATTAGTTGGCTTGAAAGTTTCCTCAATAGCTATCGAGGAGCAATATTAATGGTAACTCATGATCGTTATTTTTTAGATCGGGTAACGAACCGAATTTTTGAATTATCTTTCGGTAAATTATATGAATATAAAGGGAATTATGAAGCCTATCTTTTAGCGAAAGCCGAGCGAGAACGTGTAGAAGTTGAGCAAGAAGAAAAAAGAAAACAATTATATAAACAAGAATTGGAATGGATGCGTGCGGGTGTACAAGCTAGAGGCACAAAACAGCAGGCACGACAAGATCGATTTCATGATCTGAAAGAAAACCTTAATCAAGTGAACCATAAAGATCAACTAGAAATTGATGTCGGGACTCAAAGACTAGGCAAAAAAGTTTTAGAAATTCAAGGTGGTTGTTACGAGATTGAAGATAAAGTAATTCTGAATGACTTTAATTTGTTAATTCAAGCGAAAGATCGAATAGGTATTACTGGAAAAAACGGTGCTGGAAAATCAACATTATTAAATATCTTGGCTGGCAGAATTCCTTTAATGAGCGGTGTTTATTCTATTGGAGAAACCGTCCATTTAGCTTATTACACACAACAAAATGAAGCAATGGATCCCAATAAACGCATGATTGCTTATTTACAAGAAGCTGCTGAGCAAGTTCAACGAAACGACGGAACAACAATCAGCGTTGCTGAATTACTAGAACGATTTCTTTTCCCGCGTTTTATGCATGGAACAATCATCGGAAAACTTTCTGGTGGTGAAAAACGTCGACTTTATTTACTAAAACTATTAATAACTCAGCCAAATGTGTTATTATTGGACGAACCAACTAATGATTTGGATATTGATACTCTAACAATTTTAGAAGACTATATTCAATCGTTTAAAGGTGCAGTGGTTGCCGTTTCACATGATCGCTATTTTCTTGATAAAACAATGGACAAACTTTTAATCTTCCAAGGATCAGGTCAAATTGATAGCTACTTTGGATCAATGAGTGAATATGTCACTATCGCAAAAGAACAATCGAAAAAAATAGCTAAAATTGAAAACAAGCCACTTAAAAAAACGAGTGATAAAAAAGAAAAAATCAAACTAACTTATATGGAACAAAAAGAGTGGGAAACGATTGAAGCAGAGATTGAAGTTCTTGAAGAAACCACTACACAACTCGCTGAAGAAATGAACCATCAAGGGGACGACTTCACAAAATTGCAGCAGCTTCAAAACGAGTTGACTATTGCAGAAAAAGAGTTAGAAGATAAAATGGAACGTTGGGAATATTTAAGTGAATTTGCAAACAACTAGGAGGCAGTAAATATGGAAGAAACATATTTAGCGTTAGGGCGTAAAATTTTAGAAGAAGGTCATGTGAAAGAAGATCGTACGGGTACAGGAACTCGTAGTATTTTTGGTTATCAAATGCGTTTTGACCTAGCTGAAGGATTTCCGCTATTAACTACTAAACGGGTTCCTTTTGGCTTGATTAAAAGTGAATTACTGTGGTTTTTAAATGGTGATACGAATATTCGCTATTTATTACAACATAACAACCATATTTGGGATGAATGGGCATTCGAACGATATATAAAAAGTGAAGACTATCAAGGACCTGATATGACTGATTTTGGCCGTCGTGTATTGATAGATGAGACTTTTAAAGAAAACTATGAGCTGGAACATAAAAAATTTTGCGAAAAGATTTTAACTGACGATGCATTTGCCGCTAAATATGGTGAATTAGGTAATATTTACGGTGCTCAATGGCGCCACTGGGAAACGAAAGATGGCGGATTTATTGATCAAATTAAAAATGTTATTGAGATGATTAAAAATACACCTGATTCTCGTCGATTGATTGTATCAGCTTGGAATCCAGAAGATGTACCTTCCATGGCTTTGCCTCCTTGTCATACAATGTTTCAATTTTACGTGAATGATGGAAAACTAAGTTGTCAATTGTATCAACGTAGTGGGGATGTTTTTCTGGGTGTTCCATTTAATATAGCAAGTTACGCTTTGCTAACACATTTAATTGCACATGAAACGGGACTTGAAGTTGGTGACTTCGTGCATACATTAGGTGATGCACACTTATATACGAATCATATCGATCAAATGAAAGAACAACTTTCACGCGACATTCGCTCATTTCCAACGATTAAATTGAATCAAGAAAAAAAATCTGTTTTTGATTTTGATATGGAAGATATTGTGATTGAAGGTTATGATCCGCATCCGGCGATTAAAGCACCGATTGCCGTTTAAGTTGAAAGGAGTCTACAATGTTAGCAGCTATATGGGCGCAAGATGAAAAGGGAACAATTGGAAAAAATAATCATTTACCATGGCACATGCCAAATGATTTAAAATTCTTTAAACAAATGACAGAAAATAACACGATTGTAATGGGTAGAAAAACATTTGAAGGAATGGGCAGCCGTCCATTGCCAAATCGTCAAACAATTGTTATGACAAGAGATAAAAACTATCAAGCCAATGGTGTGATCGTACTCCATACAGTTCAAGAAGTTCTTAACTATGCAGAATCTTTTTCAGGAATAATCTTTATTTCTGGCGGTTCAGCAATTTACGAAGAGTTTTTACCATTTTGTAATGTGCTGTATCGAACTGTAATCAGTCATACTTTTGATGGAGACACAAAGTTTCCTTCAATAAATTGGGATGATTGGACTAGGATTAATTTAAGTGAAGGCGAGCAGGATGAAAAAAATCTTTATCCTTATCAGTTCGAAACTTATCAAAGAAAAGTTTCAGCAGAATAATTTGAATATAGACAAAAAAAACATACTTAAGTTAGTATGTTTTTTTCTGTCTATATGTGGTTACGGTATAAACCGACAACTTTACCTAAAATACTGACGTTACTTAAAATTATCGGTTCCAGTGCATCATTTTCAGGCTGTAACCTAATATGATCTGATTCTTTAAAAAATCTTTTACAAGTTGCTTCATCTTCATCAGTCATAGCAATCACTATATCGCCATTAGAAGCGTCACCCTGTTTTCGAACGATAACTTGATCGCCATCTAATATACCGGCGTTAATCATACTTTCTCCACGAATTGTCAGCATAAACAAGGCATTCTCTTCTGATTGTAAATCAGGAGGAATCGGGAAGAAATCAGAAGCTTCCTCAACAGCCAAAATAGGTTCACCGGCAGTAACTACGCCAAGCATCGGAATAACTGTTGGCTGAACACCGATTTTTTCCAAACCTTCCGCTGTTAGTTCGATAGCTCTCGGTTTAGTAGGATCTCTTAGAATCATGCCTTTTTTTTCTAAACGGGCTAAATGGCCATGAACAGTCGAAGTGGATGACAAATCAACTGCTTTTCCGATCTCCCTTACGGTTGGCGGATAGCCTTTAAGTTCAACTTGTTCGTATATATATTTTAGTACTTCAATTTGTCTTGTGTCTGTACGTTTAACCAAAACCCGCACCTTCTTTCAATTTATAGTTTTAGTGTACCATAGATTAAAGCAGGAATCAAACAAGCGTTCGTGTTTTTCGAAAGTTTGTACTGCCACGATTATTTTAAGACATAATAATTAATCTTTTGCGATGGAAAACCGAATTTTTTCATTAATAATTTAGTTGTATTTTTCTAGTGCTTCTTATAAGATAGACATTGAAGTATAGTTATTAAAAACTATTTAAAGGAGGAGAGAACCATGTTATCGCAGGAAAAAATGAATCGAATTAATGAGCTTGCAAAAAAAGCTAAAGAAAGTGAATTGACTGCAGCTGAAAAAGAAGAACAACAAGTACTTCGTCAAGAATATCTTGCAACATTTAGAAGTGGTATGCGTCATCATATTGAAGGAATGAAAGTTGTTGATCCTGAAGGAAAAGATGTAACTCCTGAAAAATTAAAGGAAATTCAAAAAGCTAAAGGACTACATAATCGAAAATAATTTTGGTTATTTTTACTAAAAGTAATTGCTTTCATAATAGAAATAAGCTAAAATATAGTTAATAAAGGTAAAAAAAACCTAAATAGGAGATGATTTTTTTGTTCGACAACACCGATCAGTTAGGCGTTAACACTATTCGCACATTAAGTATTGAAGCAGTCCAAAAGGCTAACTCAGGTCATCCTGGATTACCTATGGGAGCTGCTCCGATGGCATATGCACTTTGGACAAAACACTTAAAAGTAAATCCTAAAACATCAACCAATTGGGCTGACAGAGATCGTTTTATTTTATCTGCCGGGCATGGATCTGCAATGCTTTATAGCTTATTACATTTAGCTGGATATAACGTTACCATAGATGATCTTAAGAGTTTCCGTCAATGGAACAGTAAAACACCAGGACATCCTGAGGTTCATCATACAGATGGAGTAGAAGCTACAACAGGTCCTTTAGGCCAAGGGATTGCTATGGCTGTTGGAATGGCGATGGCTGAAGCACATACTGCTGCAACATATAATCGTGATAGTTTCCCTGTTATTGATCATTATACTTACGCATTATGTGGAGATGGTGATTTGATGGAAGGCGTTTCACAAGAAGCAAGTTCAATGGCTGGTCATATGAAGCTAGGCAAATTAATTGTTTTATATGATTCAAATGATATCTCACTAGATGGACCGACTTCAAAAGCATTCACCGAAAATGTTGGTGCGCGCTACGAAGCTTACGGATGGCAACACATTTTAGTTAAAGACGGTAATGATTTAGAAGCAATTTCTGCTGCAATTGAGAAAGCAAAAGCTGAAACTGATAAACCAACATTGATTGAAGTCAAAACTGTGATTGGTTATGGCGCACCTAAAGAGGGTACTTCATCTGTTCATGGTGCCCCAATTGGAGCTGATGGCATCACTGCAGCAAAAGCTGTTTATGGTTGGGAATATCCTGATTTTACAGTTCCGGAAGAAGTAGCTGTTCGCTTTAAAGAATCAATTGTTGATGGAGGCGAAAAAGCTGAAAATCAATGGAATAAAATGTTTGGAAACTACGAGAAAGAACATCCACAGTTGGCAAAACAATTTAAACAAGCTTTTGCGGACAAATTACCAGAAAATTGGGATGCTGAATTACCAACATATGAAGTTGGGACTAGTGCTGCAAGTCGTGTGACTAGCAAAGAAACAATTCAAGCTATTTCTAAATCTGTGCCTAGTTTCTGGGGTGGTTCTGCTGATTTATCTGCTTCCAATAATACAATGGTTACAGCTGAAAAAGATTTTGAACCTGGACAATACGAAGGACGTAATATTTGGTTTGGCGTTCGTGAATTTGCTATGGCGGCAGCTATGAATGGAATACAATTGCATGGAGGAAGCCGTATCTATGGAGGAACATTCTTCGTATTTACAGATTACCTACGTCCAGCAGTCCGTTTAGCGGCTATTCAAAATACTCCGGTTACTTATGTTTTAACTCATGATTCAGTAGCTGTTGGCGAAGACGGTCCTACGCATGAACCTGTTGAACAACTTGCAAGTGTACGTTGCATACCAGGAGTTCAAGTAATCCGCCCAGCAGATGGAAATGAGACTGTAGCAGCGTGGAAAATTGCGATGACTACAAAAGATGCTCCAACTGTTTTGGTATTAAGTCGACAAAATTTACCTGTAATTGAAGGTACTAAAGAAAAAGCGACTGAGTTTGTTCAAAAAGGTGCTTATGTAATCTCACCACAAAAAGGTGATAAGCCTCAAGGGATTTTGATTGCTACTGGTTCAGAAGTGAACTTAGCAATTGACGCTCAAAAAGCATTAGCTGAGCAAGGCAAAGATGTATCTGTTGTTTCTATGCCAAGCTTTGATCTTTTTGAAAAACAATCAGCAGATTATAAAGAATCAGTTCTACCAAAAGAAATTACTAAACGTGTAGCAATTGAAGCAGCATCACCATTTGGTTGGGAACGTTATGTAGGTTCAGCAGGATCTACAGTGACAATTAACCATTTTGGAGCATCAGCACCAGGCGATTTAGTATTGAAAGAATTTGGTTTTACTGTCGAAAATGTAGTTGCAACATTTAACAACTTATAATTTTTAAGAGGCTGAGACAAAAGTGTTTAGCTCCGAGAAATAAGAAGGAATTCACGAAAATTGTTCTTCAAATTTTTGTGAATTTCGGCTTATTTCCGAAGGAGCTGCTTTTTTCTCGCCGTTTATTCGGATCTAGTGAGTGAAACAAAACGGATTTTTAGTTTTGTTCCACTCACTTTTTTGTTTTAATTAAATGAAATAAATAGGAAATATTTTTGTAATACTAATAAATTAAAACAAATATGACATAATGCGGTATTTTTGTTTTTAATATTTTCCCAAAATCATTATTTGTAGGATCTACAAATTTTAGGAAACATAAATTACCAACGCTGTGTAAAAAATACAAAACAAAATTTTAATTACCAATAAATCAAACATTTCAGCTAGATTACGCTACTTTTAAATCTTCAAATTATAGGACTTAATTATTGTTTATAAAAATAGACACTAGTAAAATGACTTTATGATGTTCTATTGAGGAGGAACAAAAGAATGAATAAAAGTACGAGAAGTAGTAGACACCAGCACAAAACAAAAGGATATAAAGTGAGTGGAAAGCAATTGGCAGCAGTTATTGGTACGTCGTTAGTTGTTATGCCAGTCGCAGGTAGCTTGTCTCCTTTAAGCGCGCAGGCAAACGAAGTCGAACAACAAGGAGCAGCTTCTCAACAAGCATTTATTGATTCTATTGGTTATTCAGCTGCTTCTGTTGCTAGTGCAAATGATTTATACGCATCTGTAATGATTGCGCAAGCTCTTTTAGAAAGTAGCTATGGTACTTCTGGTTTAGCGGCAGCACCAAATTATAATTTGTTTGGTGTAAAAGGAAGTTATAATGGACAAACCGTATATATGCCAACTTCTGAATATTTAAATGGAGAATGGGTAACATTGACCGAACCATTTAGAAGTTATCCTTCATATGCTGATTCATTTCAAGATCATGCCAATGTTTTAAGGACAACTTTAGCTTCTAGCGGTGATTATCATTATTCAGGCGTTTGGAAAAACAATACAACCAGTTATGCTGATGCTACAGCAGCTTTAGCTGGCAGATATGCTACCGATCCGAATTATAGTAGTAAATTAAATTGGTTAATATCGACCTATAATTTAACAGCTTATGATTGGGGAACAACTGATACTTCAGTGACGGATCAATCAACAGTTGGTCAAAGTAGTGCTACTACTGTTTCTTCTAGCCAATCTTACACAGTAGTTTCTGGAGACACTTTATGGGGAATTGCTGAAAAATCTGGAATGTCAGTAGATCAATTGATGTCATTGAACGGAATATCTGCTGAATTAATCACAGTAGGTCAAGTATTACAAGTTGCGTAAAAAAACAAAGATTGTCTGAGTGGACAATCTTTGTTTTTTTATCTTTTTCCAGAACGCAATTCTTCTAAACGTCGTTGACGATTTTTGGTTAAATCCTTAAATCGTGATCTTGGAAGAATTGCTTCAGCAGTTGTTGTAGAATTTTTAGTATGTGTTTCAGGATTAGTTATATCAAATTCTTGCAGATATTCTATGACTTCACGAACAATTTGAGTAGGGGTTGAGGCTCCAGCAGTTACTGCTACTTTTTTTACATTAGTCAACCAATTTACATCAATTTTTGAGACATCAGAAATTCTATACGCATTTACACCAGCTTGTTCGATGGAAACTTGAGCTAATCGGTTGCTGTTGTTACTTTTAGGATCACCGACAACTAGAGTTAAATCGCAGCCTTGTGCTTGTTCAACTACAGCTTCTTGCCGTACCTGCGTCGCTTTGCAAATATCTTTATGGATTACAACTGTAGGATATTCAGCCTGGATTGCCAGCATCAAATCATTCACATCCCATTGGCTCATAGTGGTTTGATTAGTGACAAAAATTTTTTCAACAGACAAGTTTAAATTTGTAATATCATCTAGATTTGAGACTAAATGAACGTGATTGGGTGAAACACCTAATGCACTTTCAGGTTCAGGGTGATTTTTTTTACCAATGTATATGATCTCAAATCCTTCTGCAACTTTTTCCGCAATCAATTCATGAGTAATCATCACGTCAGGGCAAGTAGCATCTAGTACTGTCAGGCCTTTTTCCTTAGCTAACTTCTTTACCTTTGGAGAGGTACCATGTGCTGTGAAAATGACCGTTCCATGTTCTACTTGTGCTAAGATAGATTCTCGATTTTCCCCATCTAAAGTGTGAATACCAATACTTTCAAAAGCATCAGTGACATGCTGATTATGAACAATCATACCTAAAATATAGATAGGTCGAGGCAAGCTTTCATCTAATGAAGCATTTCTAGCGATGACCATTGCATCAACAACTCCATAGCAATAGCCTCGGGGACTAATATTTATAATTTCCATTTTTTCAATATCTCCTAATTGAAATTTTAAAATCTCATTAACTATACTACACTTTATTTAAAAAAAATTAAAGAGTAGACAACATTGCAAAATAATAGCCAGAATGAAGGTTTTGAGCTATTATAAACACAAGAAAGTTTTTAACTGTAAGGAATATGAAAATGGAGGAAAAAAATATGACTCAAATTTTTAATTCAGTAACAGAATTGATCGGTAAAACACCGATTGTAAAACTAAGAAACGTTGTTCCAGATGGAGCTGCTGATGTTTATGTTAAACTTGAATTTTTTAACCCAGGCGGTAGCGTAAAAGATCGAATCGCTTTAAATATGATTGAACAAGCTGAGAAAAATGGTCAGTTAAAAGCTGGGGATACAATCGTTGAACCGACTAGTGGCAATACAGGGATCGGTTTGGCAATGGTTGGCGCAGCTAAAGGTTATAAAGTGGTAATTGTTATGCCTGATACAATGAGCATTGAACGTCGCAAACTAATGCAAGCATACGGTGCTGAGTTACTATTAACACCAGGTGCTGAAGGGATGAAAGGTGCCATTGCTAAAGCTTCTGAACTTGCTGAGCAAGATGGTTACTTTATGCCGATGCAATTTGAAAATCCCGCAAATGCTGAAGCTCATGAAAAAACGACAGGTAAAGAAATCCAGCAAGCTTTTGGACAAGCTGGATTAGATGCTTTTGTTGCAGGTGTCGGAACAGGTGGGACAATAACTGGCGTTGGCAAAGAACTAAAACGAGTATATCCTAAAATTTCTATCATTGCAGTTGAACCAACTGAATCACCTGTGTTAGAAGGTGGACAACCTGGTCCTCATAAAATCCAAGGAATTGGCGCAGGATTTGTTCCAAAAGTATTAGATACTGCAATCTATGAAAAAGTCATGGGTGTTCCAAGTGAAGCGGCAATGGAAACTGCACGTCAATTAGCTGAAAAAGAAGGTCTTTTAGTTGGAATTTCAGCAGGTGCTGCTGTAAATGCTGCAATAGAAGTAGCAAAAACGTTAGGAAAGGGCAAGAAAGTCCTAACAGTAATCCCAGATAATGGAGAAAGGTACTTATCAACTGCCTTGTATAATTTGCCTGAATAAATTCTCACAACCCAAAGAAAAGTTTATTTTCTTTGGGTTGTATTTGTATATAAATCAGCCAAAATGTTGTCATTTGCATCTTTTCTTAAAAAAACAGTGATATTATTGATATATTCAGTATTTTTTGTTGTCAATATAGTTTAGAAATAGTATTATTTAAGAAAGATAAACTGGGAGGGAAACCAAATGGATAATATATTGGTAAAAAATGCACTTGAAGAATTAAAAGAAGCCAATATTCGTATTACTCCTCAAAGATATGCTATTTTAGAATATTTAATTGAAAATCATAGCCATCCAACTGCTGATGAAATTTATCGTTCATTGGAAGCTCGTTTTCCTAATATGAGTGTGGCAACTGTATATAATAATTTACGTTTATTTACGGATATCGGTTTTGTACAAGAAATGAACTACGGTGATGCATCAAGTCGTTTTGATTTTAGTTCAAAAAAACATTACCATGCTATTTGTCAAAATTGCGGGAAAATTGTTGACTTTCATTATCCAGGCTTAGAGGATGTTGAAATGGCTGCAAGTAAATTAACTGGTTTTGAGATCAACGAACACCGTTTAGAATTATACGGATTATGTCCAGATTGTCAAAACGCAGAAAAAAAATGAAGTGAGGGAAACGATGAAATCAATTCATACAGATAAAGCACCTAAAGCAATCGGACCTTATGTACAGGGAAATATTGTGAATGGCTTATTATTTGCTTCAGGTCAAGTTCCTTTAAGTCCTGAGACAGGAGAAGTAGTTGGAACTACAATTAAAGAACAGACTGAACAAGTTCTAAAAAATATTTCGGCAATTCTGGAAACAGTTGAAAGTGACTTCGATCATGTGGTTAAAACAACTTGTTTTTTGAAAGACATGAACGATTTTGCTGCATTTAATGAAGTATATGCGACTGCATTTACAAACAATTTGCCAGCTCGTTCAGCTGTAGAAGTAGCCCGATTACCAAAAAATGTTCTGGTTGAGATAGAAATTATCGCAACAGTTAATAACTAGCTAAATATTTTCACAAGCTGAGAAATTAAATTTTCTCAGCTTTTTTTCTTGTAAACACAGTGTTTATATTTGGAAATAAGAATATATCAATGAGGATCTAGTTAAATTTAACAAAGTTTGTGAAAAAATATTTTTATAATTCACAAGCAAAGAACTCGAATATGGGTTTCCAGTTTGTTATATTTTTAATAGACCAATAGAATTATTCTAATCTAATTGGTGAAAAATTTAACTTGAAAGAAGGGATTTACAATATGAAAGTCGTAGTCGTAGGATGTACGCATGCAGGAACAGCTGCAGTCAAAAGTATTTTAACAAATCACCCAAATGCGGAGGTAACCGTTTATGAACGAAATGATAATGTATCATTTTTATCTTGCGGTATTGCTCTTTATGTCGGAGGCGTGGTGAAAGAAGCTAGCAGCTTATTCTATTCAAGTCCTGAAGAACTAGCGTCTCTTGGTGCTACTGTCAAAATGGAACATGAAGTCGAAACAATCGATGTTGATCATAAAACTGTAACTGCTAAAAACTTACTAACAGGAAAAGAAGAAACTGTTTCATATGATAAGTTAGTTATGACCACTGGTTCTTGGCCAATCATTCCGCCAATCAAAGGAATTGAATCAGAAAATATTTTATTATGTAAAAACTATAATCAAGCCAATGTAATTATTGAGCGAGCAAAAGACGCGAAAAAAGTCGTTGTTGTCGGTGGCGGCTACATCGGAATTGAATTAGTGGAAGCTTTTGTGGAATCTGGTAAGGAAGTTACTTTAATTGATGGACTTGACCGTATTTTAAATAAATATTTAGACAAACCTTTTACAGATGTTTTAGAAAAAGAATTAGTTGAGCGTGGTGTTAATTTGGCTTTAGGTGAAAATGTTCAAGAGTTCAAAGCTGATGAACATGGTCATGTGAATAAAGTAATTACACCAAGTCAAGAGTTTGAAGCGGATATGGTTATTATGTGTGTTGGTTTCACACCAAATACTGTATTGCTTAAAGACAAAGTAGAAATGTTGCCAAACGGAGCTATCGTAGTTGATAAATTTATGCGATCAAGCAATCCAGATATTTTGGCTGCTGGAGATAGTGCAGTAGTACACTACAATCCAAGTAATACTACAAATTATATCCCATTAGCTACAAATGCCGTTCGTCAAGGAATGTTAGTTGGATACAATCTAGAAGAAGAAAAATTAGCATATCGTGGCACCCAAGGAACTTCAGGTTTATATTTATTTGGTTGGAAAATTGGTTCGACAGGTGTTACTGTTGAAAGTGCAAAAATGAACAATTTAGATGTAGCAGCTACTGTTTTTGAGGATAACTATCGTCCTGAATTTATGCCAACAACTGAAAATGTAATGATGGAACTTGTTTATGAACAAGGAACAAACCGAATTGTTGGTGGACAATTAATGTCTAAATATGATATTACTCAGTCTGCAAATACATTATCATTAGCAGTTCAGAATGAAATGACAGTAGAAGATTTAGCTATATCTGATTTCTTCTTCCAACCGCACTTTGACCGCCCTTGGAATTACTTGAACTTATTAGCTCAAGCAGCATTAAAGGATATTAACAATAAATAAACTAAAAAATCTAGAGTTGAATGATTCTTCGTTCAACTCTAGATTTTTTAGTTTATTTAAGAAAACGGATGAAAATAATGAAATCCTAAACCTTGTAATATTAACTTAATAATAATTATTGTATTTTTTTTATTTGTCAAATAAACGTCAATATGAGTGGAATAACATTCTAAAAGATTGTTATCAACCCTTAGAAACTGTATAATACAGGTATTTTTTAAATATAAATCTAGTGTAAATCAAAAAAAGAGTGATTTTTGAATCATTTTATTTCCAAAAATATTATAAAGGTTATAAAATCCGAAGGTAGAAGCTTAATTTTTTATTTTTTGTCTGTTGCTCGTGTTCTACGAAAGGAGAGTGTGTCTGTTTTGTTCAAATAAGCTTCTGTTTGTTATGTGATATCAGTTAAATGTAAGAGGAGGATAATCATGAAAAATGATAAGCAAAAAAAGAAAAGTGTTAAATCTTCAAAAAAGCAAAATAAGTATCGTGCGTTATCTTTAGTATTGACAAGTACGTTAGTTATTGCGCCATTAACTGTCCCATTATCGTTTTACTTACCAGGAGGAATTACTGCTTCAGCTGCTATTTTAGACGCAGAAATCCTCTCAAACATTACAAGTTCGAACAATAGTGGGACAACAACTGCAAATCGTTGGACAGCTGATGGTACTTCAAAGAATGTTAATTTCACTATTTCTGGAGGAGAATTAGTTGGCGGTTCTGTTATCACAAGCGGGAGAAAACAAGCAGTATTAGCTATTCCAAATGAACTTAAAGGACGTGTTTCTCTAAATGGAGCAGCACAAATTAATACAAATGTTACTATAACGGTAAGTCAACTAGCCTTTTTATCTGCAACATTGACCGCAGTCAATAATTTATCAAATGTATTAACTCAAGTTGCAGATGGTGTTTTTGGTAGTTTAACAGGAGTTAATATCAATTTGACAACTGTTAACCAAAAAATCGCAGCGTTAAACAACTTATCTAATTTCGGAAGTGCGACATTCAATTCTACACCTGTCCTATCTACTGACGGATCATATATTAGCGCAAATATCGATGATGGGTTAGGTTTAGTACTAGCGCAAAATGTGACAACGATACTACAAGATTTAAAATCGGCAGTAAATGCATTAAATGCTACAGGCACAAACATTCCTACAAATATAGTTGCAGGTGCAATTAATGTTGCCTTGTCTCCAGTAAAACTGGCTACAAATGCTGCTCTTGACATTGCAATTCCTCTTGTGGGTGTTGGAGGTGCAGGTGTTAATCAGTTAGCTGATGCTTCGGTTTTAGGTTCAACAACTGTTAATTTACCAACAACTGTAACTAGTCCACAAAGTTTGACTCAAAACTTAAATGCTCGATTTGTTGGTACTGTGGTTAAAGCTGATGTTATTGATATCGGGTTAATTACCACAGCAAATGGTGTTTCGAATATTTATTATGCTGGTACAGCTGCAGTTGTAGCGCCACCAGTAGTAACCAACACAACTGGTACTTCTCAAACTGGATATACAGTAACCGGTACAGCTACTGCTGGCAACACAGTCGATATCCGAAACGCTGGCGGAACAACAATCGGTACTGGTGTTGCAAATGGAAGCGGCATTTTTAGTATTACCATTCCTCAAGGCCAGGCTGGAGCAAGTCAAGCTCTTAATGCCATCGCAAAAGACGGAGCAACAGAAAGTACTGCAACTGCTTTTACAACGCCTGTAGATCCAATAGTCGTAGCACCACCAGTAGTAACCAATACAACTGGTACTTCTCAAACTGGATATACAGTAACCGGTACAGCTACTGCTGGCAACACAGTCGATATCCGAAACGCTGGCGGAACAACAATCGGTACTGGTGTTGCAAATGGAAGCGGCATTTTTAGTATTACCATTCCTCAAGGCCAGGCTGGAGCAAGTCAAGCTCTTAATGCCATCGCAAAAGACGGAGCAACAGAAAGTACTGCAACTGCTTTTACAACGCCTGCAGATCCAATAGTCGTAGCACCACCAGTAGTAACCAATACAACTGGTACTTCTCAGACTGGTTATACAGTAACCGGAACTGCTGCTGCTAATGATACAGTGGATATTCGTAATGCAAATGGACCAACAATCGGTACTGGTATTGCTGATGGCAGTGGCAATTTCACTATTACCATTCCTGAAGGGCAAGCAACAGCAAATCAGTCATTACATGCAGTTGCAAAAGTTGGAGCAGTTGAAAGTACACCAACATCATTCACTACACCTGCTGACCCAGTAACGGTTGATGCACCAACTATCGACTCAGTCACTGGTACTTCTTTGACTGGTCATACGGTTAAAGGTAATGCACCTGTAGGTACACAAGTACAGATCCGCAATACAGGTGGTACAGTTATCGGAACAACTGCAACTGATAACGATGGGAATTTTGAGATTGTACTTCCTATCGGATTAACAACAGCAAATCAAAACTTATTGGCAATAGCGATTGATGAAAATAATAATCAAAGTCCTGAAACATCATTTACAACACCAGCAGATCCAGTAGCAGTCGTTGCGCCAACTGTAGATAACGTAGCTGGAAATTCTACTTCTGGTTATACCGTGACAGGTACAGCAACTGCTGGAAATACAGTTGAAATCAAAAACACAGGCGGCACAGTAATTGGTTCAACAATTGTTGATGGTAGTGGTAACTACACTGTGATCTTACCTATTGGAAGTGCGACTCCAAATCAACAATTAAATGCAATTGCTAAAGATGGCAATGGAAATCAAAGTCCAGCAACATCATTCACAACACCTGCCGATCCGGTAGAAATTACTGCACCGACTGTAAAAACAGTCATCGGAAGCTCAACAACCGGCTATACAGTAACAGGTACAGCAACTGCTGGAAATACGGTTGAAATTAGAAATACTGGCGGCACAGTAATTGGTTCTGGTATTGCTGATCCAAGTGGCAACTTTACAGTAACATTACCTATTGGCAGTGCAACACCAAGTCAACAGTTAAATGCGGTAGCTAAAGATGGGGATGGAAATACTAGCCCGGCTACTCCATTTACAACACCAGCAGATCCAGTAGTAGTTAACGCACCATCAGTAAATAGCGTAACAGGAAATTCTACTTCCGGCTATACAGTAACCGGTACAGCAACTGCTGGAAACACAGTTGAAATTAGAAATACAGGCGGTACAATTATTGGTTCTGGTATTGCTGATGGCAGCGGCAACTTTACTGTTACTTTACCTATTGGAACAGCAACGCCAAATCAACAATTAAACGCAATTGCTAAAGATGGCGATGGAAACACTAGTCCTGCAACACCGTTCACAACACCAGCTGACCCAGTAATTGTAAATGCACCAACAGTTAGTAGCGTAACAGGAAATTCTACTTCTGGTTACACGGTGACCGGTACAGCAACTGCTGGAAACACAGTTGAAATTAAAAATACAGGCGGTACTGTAATCGGTACTACAATAGCTGATCCAAGTGGAAACTATACAGTTATGATCCCTGTTGGATTAGCAACACCAAATCAACAATTAAGCGCAGTGGCCAAAGATGGTGATGGCAATCAAAGTCCAGCTACACCATTTACAACCCCAGCTGATCCAGTAGTAGTTAGTGCACCAACAGTAAACAGCGTAACAGGAAATTCTACTTCTGGTTATACAGTAACAGGTACAGCAACTGCTGGAAATACTGTTGAGGTGAGAAATACAGGAGGTACAGTTATTGGTACAACTATTGCTGATCCAAGTGGAAACTATACAGTTACAATCCCAGTTGGACTAGCATCTCCAAATCAGCAATTAAATGCAATAGCTAAAGATGGTGATGGCAATCAAAGTCCAGCAACACCATTTACAACACCGACTGATCCAGTAGTAGTTACTGCGCCTACAGTCGATAGCGTAACAGGAAATTCTACTTCTGGTTACACAGTAACTGGTACTGCACCTGAAGGTAGTACTGTAGAAATCAAAAATACAGGAGGCACAGTGATTGGCTCTGGTGTGGCTGATGGTGATGGTAATTATACGATTACACTTCCTGCAGGAACAGCAACACCAAATCAACAATTAACAGCAACAGCTAAAGATGAGGATGGAAATACAAGTCCTGGAACTACATTTGTTACGCCTGCTGACCCAGTAGTGATTTCATCTCCAACGGTCAATAACGTAAGTGGTAACTCAACAACTGGTTATACTGTGACAGGCACCGCAACACCAGGAAATACAGTTGATATCAAAAATACAGGCGGAACAGTGATTGGTACAGCAGTAGTTGACCCAAGTGGTAATTATACCGTTACTATTCCGGCAGGGTTAGCAACACCAAATCAACAACTTAACGCAGTAGCCAAAGATGGTGACGGAAATCAAAGTCCGGCAACACCATTTACAACACCTGCTGATCCAGTAACTATTACTTCACCTACAGTAGATAGTGTAACGGGTAATTCAACAACAGGCTATACAGTAACTGGTACAGCAGCTGCAGGAAATACTGTCGAAGTTAGAAATACTGGTGGCACAGTTTTAGGCTCAGCAATCGCTGATGGTAGTGGCAACTATACGATTATTTTACCTACAGGAACTGCGACACCTAACCAACAATTAAATGCAGTAGCGAAAGATGGCGACGGTAATCAAAGCTCAGCTACTCCATTTGTTACCCCTGCTGACCCAGTAGTTGTAACCTCACCTACCGTAACAAATGTAACAGGAAATTCAACGACCGGTTATACAGTAACAGGTACTGCAACTGCTGGAAATACAGTTGAAATTAGAAATACTGGTGGTACTGTCATTGGCTCTAGCATTGCAGATGGTGATGGAAACTACACAGTTATAATTCCAGCCGGTTCTGCAACACCAAATCAACAATTAAGCGCAGTAGCGAAAGATGGCGATGGTAATCAAAGTCCAGCAACACCATTTACAACACCAGCAGACCCAGTAGTAATTGCAGCCCCTACAGTAGATAGTGTAACGGGTAACTCGACATCTGGTTATACAGTAACAGGTACTGCTGCTCCAGCTGACAGCTCTATTGAGATCAGAAATACAGGCGGAACAGTCATTGGTTCTGGCGTTGCAGATGGCAGTGGTAATTATACTGTGACAATTCCTGCTGGTTCTGCAAATCCAAACGAGCAATTAACAGTAGTTGCAAAAGATGGCGATGGGAACACTAGTCCAGCGACACCATTTACAACACCAGCAGATCCAGTAGTAATTACAGCTCCTACAGTAGATAATGTATCTGGCAATTCAACAACAGGCTATACAGTAACTGGTACTGCACCAGCTGGCAGCACTGTAGAAATAAAAAATACTGGTGGAACAGTGATCGGTTCTGGTACTGCGGATGGTAGTGGTAATTTCACAGTGACAATTCCAGCCGGTTCTGCGACTCCGAATGAAGAGTTAACAGCTTCTGCTAAAGATAATAATGGTAATACTAGTCCTGAAACATCATTTACAACCCCGGCTGATCCAGTAATAATTGCTGCTCCGACAATTGAAAATGTTACAGGAACAGCAGCTACAGGATACACAGTAACAGGTACTACTACTGTAGGTAATACAGTTGATGTTAAAAACACTGGTGGGACAGTTATTGGTACAGCAGTAGTTGATCCAAGTGGTAATTTTACAATTACAATTCCAACTGGTTTAGCTACACCAAATCAACAACTAAGCGCAGTAGCGAAAGATGGTGATGGCAATCAAAGTACAGCTACACCATTCACCACCCCTGCAGATCCAGTACATGTCAACGCACCAGTGGTTACTAATGTTACAGGTACCTCATCGACAGGTCATACAGTGACAGGTACTGCAACTGCAGGTCATACGGTTGAGATTAGAAACACCGGAGGAACATTACTTGGAACAACGACAGTTGATGAAGGCGGAAACTTTGTTGTTGCACTTTCAGTTGGAACAACAACAGCTAGTCAACAATTGAATGCAGCAGCCAAAGATGGCGATGGAAATCAAAGTACAGCTACACCATTCGCTACTCCAGCCGATCCAGTTTCAATTACAGCTCCAACGGTTGATAGTGTAACTGGTAATTCTGAATCAGGTTATACGGTAACAGGGACAGCTCCAGCTGGAAGTACAGTTGAAGTAAGAAATACGAATGGAACAGTGATCGGAACAGGTACAGCAGATCAAAACGGTAACTACACAGTTGTTATTCCAGCTGGTTCAGCAGGAGAAAACGAACAACTAACTGCAGTAGCCAAAGATGGCGATGGAAATACAAGCCCTGGAACTTCATTTGTTACTCCAGCTGATCCAGATGTTATTGTTGCCACTCCAATAATTACTAAAATAACAGGAAACTCTTTAACTGGTTATACTATATTTGGTAAAGAAACACCTGGAAACACAGTAAAAATTTATGATACTGACGGTTTCCTTCTAGGTCAAGCAATTGTTAATGAATCAGGCACATTTACTATCAAGCTTCCAATTGGCTTTGCTCATGCAAAAGAACTGCTTTCAGCAATTGCTTTAGACCCAGAGGAGAATCAAAGTTCTCCAGCTAACTTTAATTTACCGGATGATCAAACTAGTGTGACAATATCTGCACCAATTGTAGAAAACGTAACAGGTAGTTCAACAACTGGATATAATGTTAGCGGTACGGCAGATCCTGGAACAATTGTTGACATCTATAATACAGATGGAAATAAAGTAGGTTCTAGTAATGTAGATGAAAATGGTGATTTTGATGCTAACATTTTACCTGGAATGGTTAAACCGAATGAAGAAGCTACGGCTGTTTCAAGGGATAATAATGGAAATCATAGCGAATCAACCTCATTTGTAATACCGTCTGATCCAGGAACAGGTAATAATGGGAATGGCAATAATGGTACAAATGGCAATGGTACCAGCACAGGAACTAATACTACTGGAACTGGAACAAATAACGGAACAACTTCCGGTTCACAAAGTCTCGGCGGATCACAAAAAAATCTACCTAATAATGGTGAAGTAGTTAGTAATTGGAGCTTAATTGGATCACTATTACTTGGCGCCTTAGGTATTTTCGCAATTAAACGTAAAAACAAAAAAGAAGAAGAATAAGTCATTTGTTTTTACGAACTTCAATAAAAAATGAGATAGGTTGAATGACCTGTCTCATTTTTTTATTTTATTTTATTTTTCACAAAGAAACAAGCTTTCTTTATAGAGCCATATAGCGTAAAATAGAAGTATTCAAATAAAAAGGGAGGAATAATAGCATGCCGATTCGTGTACCAAAAGAACTACCTGCAATAAAAGTTTTAGAAAAAGAAAAAATATTTGTAATGGACGAAGATCGCGCCATGCGGCAAGATATTCGCCCTTTAGAAATACTAATTTTAAATTTAATGCCAAAAAAAGATGAGACTGAGGTCCAATTACTGAGACTTTTAAGTAATACTCCGTTACAAATAAATGTAGAGCTTTTACATATGAGTAGTCATGAAGCCAAAAATACTTCTAGTGACCATTTGAAGCGATTTTACAATCAATTCGAAAAAGTCAAAAACAAATTTTACGATGGAATGATTATTACTGGTGCTCCGATTGAACAATTGCCATTTGAAGAAGTTGATTATTGGCATGAACTTCAGGAAATTTTTTTATGGAGCAAGACCCATGTTTTTTCAACGTTCCATATTTGTTGGGGCGCACAAGCAGGGCTTTACTACCATCATAATATCCCGAAATATAAGCTCGACAAAAAACTTACAGGTATTTATTCTCATACTGTTTTGTCACCAACTTGGAGTATTTTAAAAGGGTTTGATGATATTTTTTCTGCACCTCATTCACGATATACAGAAGTTAAAAGAACAGATATACAGAAGATCAACGAATTAGAAATTTTAGTTGAATCAGAGCAAGCTGGCATTTTCTTAGTGGGCAATAAAAATAATCGAGCATTTTATGCAATGGGGCACTTAGAATATGATCGAAAAACGTTGCAACAAGAATTTGAACGCGATCAAAAAAAGGGGATCCAGCCTGACCTGCCAGAAGATTATTTTCCTAATAACAATCCAGCTGAATTTCCACAACTACGTTGGCACATGGCAGCATCGCTATTATTTACCAATTGGTTAAATTATGCCGTTTATCAAAATACTCCTTATCACCTACATGATTTATTAAACCTATAGACCTACTGAATGAATAAAAGAGTGAATTCAGCTAAATATTTTAGCCGATTCATTCTTTTTTTACAAGAAAATGCAACCGCTCTCTTTTTTTCTAGTTATGAGAGCAAACTTATTTCTTTTTAAATAAAATAAACGTATTATAAATATTAAAGGAGGATATGTTTATCAGTAAAATAACGTATATTCACTATATAGAGGAGGTTAATTAGTTCATGACGCTGTTAGTATGACAAAGAGAATTTATTATAAAATTTTGATGATAAGGGGATTAATTATGAAAACACCAAAAAGGTTCTTAGGCGGTTTATTGTTCTCAGTTTTATTACTATTTTCATTTGTTCCAGCATTTGCACAAGAGATAGATGAGATAGTTGCACCAACTGGGATTCAAGCAATTATTGTGATTATTCCATTGATTGTGGTTTTAGTTTTACTTTTTAAAAAGGTTGATATGATTATTGCTGGTTTTGTTGGCGGTGTTCTTGCAATGATTATTGGGGGGATTGGTTTAGAACAAGCGAACACTCAATTGTTGGAGACCGTGCCCACAATGTTAGGAATTACGGTACCTATTATTAATTCTGCAATTGCAATGGCTGTTTTCAAATCGGGAGGCTACTCAGCCGCTTTAACACTAGCTAAACGCGGAACCAAGGGGAAAGTTGAATATGTATCGGCATTTATTGTAATTCTTTTAGCTGCTGCGACGTATATGTCTGGAATTGGGGGCGGAAGTGCGATGGTTATTGCGCCATTAGCATTTGTAGCAGTAGGGGTTGTCCCAGAATTAATTGCCGCTATGTCTTTAGCTGCAGCCGTATCCTTTACAACTTCACCAGCTTCTTTAGAATCCAGTATTGTTTCTAAATTAGGTGACTTTAGTGTTGCTAAATACGTTTCAGATATGCGACCAATTTGGCTGATTTTTTGTGCTTTAGCAATTATCCTAGCATTCTGGGGAACAAAACGACGAAACCTTGGGTTTAAAGAAAGCGAGGAAGATGAATATGCGACAATGAGTAATCGAAAACTATTTAAATTAACTTTACCAGCAATTTTTTTACTTTTTTCAGTAATTTTCGGTCCAGTCGTAAATGATCTTGTTGGTTTTCCTCTATTAACACCGTTAGTTTACATGGTTTTAACTCTATTTTTAATTTTCCTATGTTCAACATTTACCTTAAACCAATCTGTTGAAGCGATGGTAGATGGTTCAACTTATATCTTAACTCGTTTATTCCAAGTTGGAATTTTTCTAGCTTTTATTAATATTATTGCGGAAACCGGGACTTTTGCTGTTATCGCTGGAGTTGCAAGCGCTGCGCCAATTATGATTATGGTCCCAGTTGCAATTTTAACCGGCATTTTAATTGGTATCCCAGCTGGAGCTTATGTGGGCTCTGTTTTAACCTTAGTTTTACCAGTTGCAGTCTCATTGGGTTTTTCATCAGTAGAACTGGGATTAGTAGCTGTTGGCGTTGGATTAGGAAGTCAGATGAGCTTTGTAAACATCACGATGCAAGCTTTATCATCTGGTTTTCAAATTCCGATTTTAGAAGTAGTTAAAGGGAATGTGAAATGGATTAGTATTGCTTCAGTTATCTTAATTGCAATCGGATTCTTTATTTAAACTAGAAAGGGAGGAATTTTTATGATGGATATTCTAATTAAACAGGCACGGCTAAACGATGGGGAAGCTTTACAAGATATTGGTATTAAAGATGGAAAAATTATAGCTATCTCTGAGTATATTTCGGAAAACGCTACTCAAGTCATTAATGCGGATGGTCGAGTATTGATTCCTGGCTTAGTTGAAAGCCATATACATTTAGACAAAGCATTGATAGCAGATAGAAAACCGAATATGTCTGGTACATTGCATGAAGCTATAGATGTAACTGCAGAATTGAAACCTACGTTTACCGAGGAAGATATTTACGAACGGGCAAAAAAAGCATTGGAAATGATTATTGCTCATGGAGTGACTGCAGTACGAACACATTCAGAATTTGATCCAGCGCAAGGCTTCTCTGGTTTTAAAACGATTTTAAAGCTGAAAGAAGAATACCGTGATTTGATTGATATGCAAGTAGTTGCTTTCCCACAAGAAGGAATTTTTAAAGCACCGGGCACTGAAAAAATGATGTATGAGGCCATGGATATGGGCGCTGATGTAGTTGGAGGAATTCCTTATAATGATGCACCAGCAAACGAACACATTGATTTAATTTTTGACATTGCCAAAAAATACGATAAAGATATTGATCTTCACCAAGATTTCAGTGATGAAGCAACAGATACATCAATTGAGTATCTTTGTAAGAAAACGATCCAAGAAAATTATCAGGGCAGAGTTTCAGTAGGACATTTAACGGCACTTCATGCTATGGAACCAGAGAGACTTAACCAAGTTATTGATTTGATTGCGCAAGCTCAAATTAGTGTAATGGCTTTGCCGGCTACCGATCTACATTTAGGTGCGAGAAATGATAAATATAATGTTAGAAGAGCGGTAACGCCAATTAGGAAGTTACGTGATGCTGGTGTTAATGTTTGCTTGGCTACAAATAACATTCGAAATGCTTTTACGCCATATGGAAATGGTGATTTGATGCAGATAGCCATGTTGGCAATTCCTGTTGCTCATTTAGGAGGTGCTAGTGATCTTCCAACAGTTTTGCCAATGATTACTGAGAATCCTGCTAAAGCATTGAAACTACAGAACTATGGGATTCAGGTTGGTAACAAAGCGGATGTAGTACTGCTAGATACAAAAGTAAAAGCTGATGCTATCATCGATTTACCTGAAAGAAACTATGTTATTAAAGATGGTAGAATTACTGTGGAAGTGAAAAAAGAAGTTAAAATTTTTAGATAGGTGTTTAAAAGATGTTTAGTTGAGCATAATTATATTATGTCAACGTAACATCTTTTATTTTGGATAATTTACTATTATCTCGCTGTTCTCATAGCTTGAAAGTTACAATAATTATATTATGTCATCTTAATAAAACAGCTTAATTCTCAATTAATATATCTAATTGAGAATATTTTCAGCTAAATACTTGAAATGTTCAGTAATTATATGATACTCTTTATTATGTAATAAATAATATTGGAGGTTTATGAAATGAAAGTTATCGTTTTAGGTTCATCACATGGCGGATATGAGGCAGTTGAAGAATTATTAATTTCTCACCCTAATGCTGAAATTCAATGGTATGAAAAAGGAGATTTTATTTCTTTCTTGTCTTGTGGGATGCAATTATATTTAGAAGGTAAAGTTAAAGATGTTAATTCAGTTCGTTATATGACTGGTGAAAAAATGGAAAAACGAGGCGTTAATGTTTTTTCAAATACTGAGATCACTGCAATCAAACCAGAGCAACACCAAGTAGTTGTAAAAGATCTATTAACAGATACAGAACGTGTGGAAGAGTATGATAAACTAATTATCAGCCCAGGAGCAGTTCCAATTGAATTAAATTTACCAGGAAAAGACTTAGAAAATATTTATTTAATGCGCGGCAGAAAATGGGCCATTAAATTAAAACAAAAAACAATTGATCCTGATATTGATAATGTTGTAGTTATTGGTAGTGGCTACATTGGTATCGAAGCAGCAGAATCTTTTGCAAAAGCTGGTAAAAATGTTACTGTAATCGATATTTTAGATCGTCCTTTAGGTGTTTATTTAGATAAAGAATTTACAGACGTTTTAACTGAAGAAATGGAAGCTAATAATGTAAAAGTTGTAACGAATGAAACTGTTCAAAGCTACAAAGGTGATAGACATGTGCAAAAAGTTGTAACGGATAAAGGCGAATATGATGCTGACTTAGTTGTTGTAGCAGTAGGGGTTCGTCCAAATACAGCTTGGTTAAAAGATACGTTAGAATTACATCCTAATGGCTTAATTAAGACTGATGAGTATATGCGGACGAGTGCAGCTGATATATTTGCAGTGGGTGATGCAACATTGATTAAATATAATCCAGGTGAAACAGATGTTAATATTGCGTTAGCTACTAATGCAAGAAAACAAGGACGTTTTGCTGTTAAAAATTTAGAAGCTCCTGTGAAACCATTCCCAGGTGTTCAAGGCTCTTCAGGCTTAGCTGTTTTTGATTACAAATTTGCTTCAACTGGTATTAACGAAGAAATGGCTAAAAAGTTAAACAAACAAACTAAATCAACTTTAGTTGTTGAAGACTACCTAATGGACTTTAACCCAGATAAAGAAAAAGCTTGGTTTAAACTTGTGTATGATCCTGAAACAACACAAATTTTAGGTGCTCAATTACTATCAAAAGCTGACCTAACTGCTAATATTAATGCAATTTCATTAGCTATTAAAGCTAAAATGACGATAGAAGATTTAGCCTATGCAGATTTCTTCTTCCAACCATCATTTGATAAACCATGGAATATTATTAATACAGCCGCTTTAGAAGCTCTAAAAAATGAACAGTAATCTATAATATAAGTTTTTTAATCACGACTCAATAATACGCAAAACTTGCGGAAATTGAGTCGTGTTTTTTTAGCGTAAAAAACTTTTACTATAACAGCTATTTTTAAATGATAATCAATGGTATGATAAAAATAATAAATAGAAATAGGTGATAAATTAATGACTGTTAAATTAAGAACAATGTTAGAAAGTGAATATGAGAGTTATTTGTCAGTTGCAGTAAAAGACTATGCTAAAGATAAAATAGCTGCTGGAACATGGGGGAAAAATGATGCCTTACGCCTTGCCGAGGAAAGTTTCCAAAGACTTTTGCCAGAGGGAATAAATACCCCTAAAGAATTTTTATATGCAATAGTCGATGAGGAAATCGATGAGAACATTGGATTTCTATGGGTTCACTTAGATAAATCAAAAGAACTTTCTAAGTTTTTTATCTATGATTTTATCATATTTGAATCATTTAGAAATTCAGGTTATGGAACAAGAACTTTAGCTTGTTTAGACGAAATAGCAAATGAGATGAACGTTTCGCAAATTGATTTACATGTCTTCGCTCATAACAAAGGTGCGATTCATTTGTACGAAAAAGTTGGTTTTATTCCAACTGATATTAGTATGTCAAAACAAATTTGAACTACCTCGAAAAAGACTTTTCAGAGACGTGAGAGAAATCCTGCGTCTTCCGAAAAGTCTTTTTGTGTTTTTAAATAAATCACTATAAGATCTAGTAGATTTTGTCCCTAAACATAAATGGGTGCACGAAATCAAGAATCAACTATACTTATTTTATTTTTAGGGATACCCCTATTTTAAATTTTAAGGATAGATACTTTTTCAATTAAGCAGTCGCTAAACAATAAAAATATACTAAAAACTGCCTGTTTTCACTCGATAAAAAATAAACAAACCAGTATGATTAGTAAATCGATCAAAAATGAAGGGAAGAAATCGATTTGAAAAACATTAACTGGAATGGCCTTAATGATGAACAGGTTAATCAAACATTAGAACAGGTTGGTTTAAATCAGCTAGAACAAAAAAAGAAGGAACCTTTTTACATAAAAATACTCCACATTATCATGGAGCCGATGTTTTTGCTTCTGATAGTTGCTGCATTAATTTATTTTTTCTTGGGAGAACCAGGAGATGGATTGATGATGATTACTTTTGTTCTTGTTATTATAGCCATTGAAGTAATCCAAGAATGGAAAACGGATCAAACCTTGAATGCGTTAAAAGATCTTTCAGCACCTAAAATAAGAGTGATCCGAAATGGTAAATCAGAAGAAATCTTGAGCCAATATTTAGTTCCCAACGATCTAATGTTGATTGAAGAAGGCGTGAAAGTTCCTGCTGATGGTTTTGTGATTCGAGCAAATGATCTAAGGATAAATGAATCTTCACTAACAGGGGAAGCAGAAGCTGTTTGGAAAACGATTGCGGATTCAAAGACAACAACAACTGAGGACTATTGGCGTGAAGATTATGTTTATACAGGAACCTTGGTAACTACAGGAAGTGCAACAATTCTTGTCGATAAAACTGGATCAAAAACAGAATATGGAAAAATCGGCAATCATTTAGCAACCGTCAAAGAAAAACCGACATTATTAGACCGACAAATTGGAAAACTAGTTAAGATTTGCGCAATTATTGCTTTTATTTTTCTATCACTGGTTACACTAGTTACTTTCTTTAGTTCTGCTGATGCACCTTTAAAAAGTCGTATTATTGAAAGCATTTTATCAGGGATTACGATTGCAATGGCGATGATACCCGAAGAATTTCCTGTTGTTTTAACTGTTTTTCTTTCAATGGGTGCCTGGAGACTAGCTAAAAAAAATTCTTTGATTCGAAAATTACCGGCAGTCGAAACAATGGGAGCAGTATCTGTTTTAGCTGTTGATAAAACTGGAACAATAACTGAAAATAAAATGTCAGTTACCGAAGTTTGGCCAATCGATGTCGATTTAGAAGAACGCTTAATTGAAGTTATGGGGCTAGCAAGTGAAATAGATCCATATGACCCAATGGAAATTGCTATGCTGGAGTATGACCGGGCACATGGGTGGGATAAAGAAAAATTATTCAATGGCGAATTAATAACGGAGTATCCTTTTACAGATGAACTCAAAATGATGGGACACGTTTGGAAAAGAAACGAGAAAATTGAAGTAGCAGTCAAAGGATCTCCTGAAAGGATTCTTACAATCTCAAACTTAGCACTAGAGAAGAAACAAGAAATTCTGTCCATTGTCGATGAATTCGCTAAAAAGGGCTTACGGATGATTGCTGTAGGAGAACAAATTATTCAGACAGTAGAAGACATCCCCAAAAATATTGAAAGCTGCCAATTGACATTCTTGGGCTTGATTGGACTTTCTGATCCACCTAGAAAAGGAATAGCAGCTGACATTGAACATTGCCGAGAAGCAGGTATAAAAGTTGTTATGATAACCGGAGACAATGGTATTACCGCTGGAGCTATAGCAAAAAAAGTCGGTATATCGAATGCCGATCATTATTTAACAGGAATAGAAATCGACAGTATGACTGATGAAGATTTAATGAATATTGTTTCAACCGTTAATGTGTTTTCAAGAGTTACTCCTGAGCATAAAATGCGTATTGTTCGTGCCTTTAAGGAAAGTGGGGAGGTAGTAGCAATGACTGGAGATGGAGTGAATGATGCACCAGCTTTAAAATATGCTGATATAGGTATTGCCATGGGACAACGGGGATCAGAAGTTTCTAGAGAAGCAGCTGATTTAATTTTACTAGATGATAATTTTTCAACCATCGTAAATACAATTAAAGATGGCCGCCGAATCTATGATAATATAAAAAAAGCGATTAGCTATATCTTTATTATCCATATCCCCATTGCCTTAACCGCTTTAGTCGGACCTTTGTTAGGAATTCCGCAAATGTCGTTATTTCTTTTACCAGTCCATGTTGTTTTGCTTGAATTAGTGATTGATCCGACTTGTTCAGTTGTATTAGAAAGACAACCTAGCGAGCCGGGAATTATGGAGCGACCGCCAAGAAACGCCAAAGAAAGTATTTTAACTAAAAAGCTGTTGTTTAAAAGTCTAGCTCAAGGGTCAGTGATTTTTATCATTTCATTTGCAACTTATTATTTGACGCTTCAACAAGATTTAGCCAATGATGAAAAGGCGAGAACGATGGGATTAGCCGTTTTGGTTGTTGCAAACTTATTTCTAGTTCAAGTGAATAGTTCTGATCGCTTATTAGGTATCCAAACCTTCGCTAAGCTAATTTTTGATAAAGTAATTTGGATTATTTTAGGTGGTACGATTTTAGTGTTACTTGCTTTAATTTATTCACCACTAAATGGATTTTTAGATTTAGCTCCGTTGACAGTTACACAGCTTTTAATATGCGCTGGATTAGGTATGATTTCTGTTTGTTGGTATGATTTGGTTAAGTTAATAAAAAGGAAATAAGCTATAAAAACGCCTCAGTCATCAGGCTGAAGCGTTTTTGTTTAGACTTTTCTATATTTTTTAAGTCCGACTATATTTAGAAATGTAAATACTATTCCAAAAAGAGCGAGAATCGCCAAATCAGGCCAGATATAACTAAAACCTTGTCCTTTGATCATGACCGCCGAAAGAGTATTTGCTGCGTAACTTAATGGGAAAATATAACTAACTGTTTTAACCCAGTCGGCCATCGTATCCAGCGGAATAAGACCAGAGAAAAAGATTTGCGGAATAATAATCAATGGGATAAATTGAACCATTTGAAATTCAGAATGCGCAAATGTAGACACAAAAAGACCCATTGATAAAGCAACCAAAGCTAAAAGGAGATTTGTAATTAGTACCCAACCGAGACTACCGGCTATCTCCAAATTTAACAGAAAAATTGAGTAGAAAATGATTATTAAGGTCTGAAGTATAGCAAATAAACCATATCCAGCTAAATAGCCAAAGATAATTTCACTTCTTTTAACAGGTGTTGCCAACAAACGCTCTAATGTATCTGCAGTTCTTTCTTTCAACAGTGCGATTCCTGATACTAAAAAAACAAAAAAGAAAACAAAAAAACCAATAAGAATCGGTAGGATCTTATCAAAAAATGTACTATCTTTGTTTCCATAAACGTATGATTCTTTAATTGAAAAGGCTTCAATTGGTAAAGTTTGTCCTGTTTGTACAGCAAATTTTTGTACTTCAGCAGTTAATTCTTTTAATTGATTTTCCATTAATGTACTATTAAATATCGCTTTGGTTTGTGTGGAAATGCTGGGATCTTCGTTTTCATAAATAATTTTAAATGTTGAACCTTCTAATGTAATAAATGCATCTAAATCATCATCACTCATGGTTTGTTTTATATTTTCTTGACCATTATATTTTTTTACTTTGACTTTATCAGAAGAGAGTGAATCTATAATTTCAGAAGGAACAGTTGAATTATAACCGATTTTTATATGTGCCTCTGAATTAGAATTAAAAACAACGTTCATCAAAGCAAGAATTATGATGGGCGCTATTAACATCAAAGCCAGCGTTCTTTTATCACGAAGCAACTCTTTAACTACTCTGTTTACAATTGCTTTAAATCGTGTCATTTTCTTTTTACCTCAGTTTTCAAGAAAACTTCTTCAATAGAAGCAGCCTTAAATTGTTCTTTTAGTTGGTCAGGGGTTCCTAGAGCTAGAATTCCACCATTAATAATCAGTGCGACTTGGTCACATTTTTCAGCCTCATCCATAACATGGGTTGTTACAATGATAGCTTTCTGTTCGTTGGCTAAATCACGTAATTGTTGCCAAATATCGACACGTAAACTCGGATCAATCCCAACAGTCGGTTCATCTAAAACTAATAAATCAGGATTTGAAAGTAGGGTAATAGCTAAGGATAGACGACGTTTCATTCCGCCAGAATAGGTAGTAACTAACTGATTCTTAAAGTCTTGCAAATCCACTAGATTCAAGTACTTTTCAATTGCGCTATCAAGTTCGTTTCCTTTGATATTCATGAGATTGCCAAAAAAAGTTAAGTTTTCTTTGGCACTCAAATCTTCATATAATGCATCGCTTTGTCCCATATAACCAATTTTAGCTAAAATTTTTCGGTTGGGCATTGTTGTATTAAATATTTCTACAGAACCATTATCTAATTTTTCCATCCCCAATAAACATTTAATCAAAGTTGTTTTCCCTGCGCCGCTAGGTCCGATTAAACCCAAAATTGTGCCGGAAGGTAGTTGAACAGATACATCTTTTAATACGTCGAGTTTGCCAAAGGATTTAGAAGCGTGAGTGATGCTCGCAACTTTATTCATCTAAAAAACAAACCTCCTTTAACTAATGTGTATACTCTGATAAGTATAGAAGCATTTCTCTTTAATTCAAGTAATATACACCGGATTATTCGATAATTTTAAAAGGAGATTAGAAGTATGGGCTATTATAGAAAGAAATCGAAATCTGATTTATGATAAATGCAAATCTAGTTGAGGATCAGGACAAGATTTATAAACTATACAATATAATATTAAAGTTGATATACGGTGACCGAATCATATCTAATCTACAAAAAATGAACTTAAAATAGATAAAAATTAATTGCATGAGTCAGATAGAGGATGAAACTAGATGAACCAACAGATCTCACTAAAAACAAAAGAACTTTGTATAATGTATATTATGTTAACTAAAATAAAATATTATTTTAGGACGAAACTTATATTAGTTTCGTCCCTATCTCTTCTGCTAAACGCAGCTATAAAATCGGTGATAATAACCTTGAGAAGTTTTGTTTAAATCGTAACCAGTGAGTTTGATTACTCATTATTTCATCTGTTAACAAAATACTTTGAGTAATATCATGTTTAAAGATCTCAGTTAATTTTGAAGCGATTTGTGCGTCGTATATAAACGTACTCACTTCAAAATTTAAAGCATAACTACGGATATCCTGATTTGTTGTTCCGACCATACAAATCTCATTATCAATAATCATTGTCTTAGCATGTAAAAAACCATTTTGATACATATAAATTTTCACTCCGCGCATATGTAGATAATTCGCAAAATATTGCGTCGCACGATAAATAAACGGATGATCCGGCATACATGGAATCATAATTCTTACGTCAATTCCTGATCTGACAGCGATTAATAGCGCGTTAATCATACTTTCGTCCGGAATTAAATAAGGCGTCTGGATCCAAACAGATTTTTCAGCTGATAATATCATTTTGATAAAACCACTTTTGAGAATTTCTTCTTCAGTATCAGGTCCATCTGAAACAACTTGCAAAGCTAAATTTCCTAGTTCTTCATCACTGGCAATTCGGAAATAATTTTCTGAATAATCCATTTTGTCTGACGGATGTTGTACTGACGCATTCCAATCCATAATAAAAATTTCCTGCAGCGAAAATACTGAGGTACCAACTAAACGAATATGGGTATCTCTCCAATAGCCAAATTTTTTACTCTCACCTAGATACTGATCCCCAACATTGAAGCCCCCTGTCCACCCTATTTTGCCATCAATAACGACAATTTTCCGATGTAAATGGTAGTTCAAACGTGTCTTTCTAATCATATCTTTAGAAGTGATAAATGGTGTAACTTTACCACTTAATGCAACAAAATCTTTAAAAAACTTCTTATTTGCGCCAGGAGACCCCCATGGATCGTAAATTAAATGAACAGCAACACCCTCTTTTAATTTCTCACACAGTAAACTTAAAAAACGATTGCCAATACAGTCATTAAAAAATGAATAATACTCTACATGAACAGTTTCTTCTGCCTTACGAATATCCTCAAATAAAGCTTCGAACTTTTCTTTACCGTCTGTATAAATAGCTAAACTATTACGTTTACTTAAAGGAGAGGCATCCATATTTCTGAAATATTTATTTAAAACACGTGCATCCGTTAACAAATTGATATCTAAAGTCCCATTGGCTTTTAAATTGTCTTGATCGACCATTTCCTTAATCTCAGCAATCTTTGCCTTATCATCAGAACTTAAATTAAAAACCTTTTGACCATCGATTCCCCTTCCACAAAATAGATAGATCACAAAACCAAGACCTGGTAAAAATAATAAAGTTAAAATCCATGCTAAAACACTGGAAATATTCCGTGGTTTTCTAAAAACTGTAATCAATGCTGCTGCTGTATTTAGTAATAACAAACCCACAAGTATGATGATAAAAATGTTCATCTTTTTCATTTCTCCCTCAAATTAAGTAATATATTGATTATAGCAAAAACTAACGATTCATCCAACAATTAGTTCATTCTAGTTAAATTCCAATCATTTATAAAAGAAACATAAAAACTTTATATTTTTTGAATACCTTCGAAATAAACACTTTATATTTTTACGATATTGTACTATAATGTGCGAATATGTTTAATTGAAAAGAGGAATCATTTATCATGGATATCAAGATGTTGGTTACAATTTTTGTCATTAATTTTTCGTATATTACGTTAAATACAATCCGTTTTATGCTGACAATGAAAGGTTATCGGGTGATTGCCCCATTAGTTAGCATGGCTGAGATTACTATTTATGTATTAGGTTTAAGCATGGTATTGAATCGGTTGGACAATCCTATAAACTTAGTTGTTTATGCCCTTGGCTACGCGGTTGGAATTAGTGTCGGGATAAAAATTGAAGATTATTTAGCTTTAGGTTATATCATGGTTACGGCTATTCTACCTTCATCGACAGAACAATTGAATCTTGCTGAAATGTTAAGAGAACACGGATATGGTGTTACCCAAAGTTTTGGACAAGGACGTGAAGGTGAACGGATAATTCTAGAAATTCTTTCGCCAAGAAAAAATGAACGAAACCTATATAAATTAATTAACGAACTAGAACCGCGAGCTTTTATGATCTCGTATGAACCCAAGTATATATCAGGTGGATTTTGGACCAAAAAAGTTCGTAAAAGAAATACCTAAAATCAGTTGATACTGGTTTTAGGTATTTTAGTTTACATAATATAATTATGGTCTATTTAACATTTTTGAAATAGTGTAAGGATTTATTTTGAGGAAAACATTCTTTAAATAAAGAACGAAATAATTGTAGTTTAAAAAAGACTCGTTGATTCACATCCTCTATCAACTTCCATGATTCAGATAATTCCAGCGCCAACTCTTCTAAAACAGGTTCTAATTCTATTGGAGGAGACAAATTTTCCAAAATAGGTGTTACAATGATCTCTTCCCCTACTTCATTTTGAATCAGGTCACCTGTTAAAAGTAATGTCTCACGGAAAATATCCCGTTTCGTTTTGGCTACTTTTTGTCTTTTAGCAGATCGGATAACTTTCTGAAGTTGTGGAATGAAGTAATTAATATCAACATCACCAACTAAATCTTGCAGAGGTTTGAATTGGTCTGGCAGCTTTGTTTGAGCAGATAACAAAGTAAAAAAGTTTGCTAGATCTAACGGCTGCTGTCTTTTCAAACAAATTGAAACCATTTTCCATGTATCATTGCCTACTTCCCTCTTAATAAAAAAATCTGCTTCTCTGACACCGAAGAAATATGGATTACGCTCTTCTGAAAAAAGCAAGCTCCAAAACCATTCTCCAAATAGATAGCAAGCAGTCTCAGCATTTTCTCCAATTATTATTTTTAAGCTATCAATAATTGTTTCTGAAATTTGAATTGGAGGTTCAGGTTGAAATATAGGAAATAATAAAGAATATCTTCTATCTTTACGCTGAATAAGCTTATATTTGATTAATTTATCCAAAAATAGTTCTAAGTTTGTATCTGTATGAATATCTGTTTTTAGTTTCCTTAGAATAATTTCTTGATTGCAGTGCTTGATAAAATAATCAACAATTGTTTGAAATAATGGATCGTTGACCACTTTTGTAATATCTTTTGACTGATTGTTATTATCAAAAAAATAGGTAATAGCTTCCAAAATATATTCACTCTTTTCTAAAGCAATAAAACTGCAGTTAAAGCAATTGAGGCTTTCTGCAGTTTTATTTAATAATGTATATGTGTTTAGCTAAATACTTCTGTTAACTGAGGAACAACTTGTTTTTTGCGAGAAACAACACCATTTAAGAATGCACGATTGTTGTCTAAAGTAACTCCAAAAGCAGCTTCCACTTTATCAATTGAATCGCCAATTACTAAAAGTTCAGAGTTACTATTTAAAATATCAGTAATGATCAAAACGAATAAATCATAGCCATTTGCTTTAATCTCATTGTTCATCGCAGCTTCTAGCTCATCCTGACGATCTAACACTTCATTCAAATCAACTGTATTGACTTGGGCAATTCGTACATTTTTGTCTCCCATTGGGAAGCTTTTTGCATCTAAATCTAGTAATATATCTGCAGGTTTATCACTTAAATTTGTACCAGCTTTTAACATGTCTAAACCGTAGCCATTTAAATTAATTTCTGCAATGTCTGCTAATTCATTGGCAGCATCTATATCTTCTTGAGTGCACGTTGGTGATTTAAACAATAAAGTATCAGAAATAATTGCAGAAACCATCATTCCAGCAATTTGCTTAGGAACAGTCACATTGTTTTCTTTAAACATCTTAAAAATGATTGTACTTGTACATCCTAGCGGTTCTGCACGATAGTACAACGGATCTGCTGTTTCAAAATTTGCGATACGGTGATGATCGACCACAGCTAAGATATTTAAATCAGCAATATCAGAAATACTTTGTTGGAATTCGTTATGATCCACTAACATCACTTGAGTTGTTTCACCAGCAGCGCTCTCTACCACTCTTGGTGCATCAACGTTAAAATAATCAAGTGCATATTGCGTTTCTTCGCTCGGTGTTCCTAAAGCAACAGGTTCAGTGTCCTTACCTAGTTCTTTTTGTAAATAAGCGAAACTGATTGCTGCTCCAATGGCATCTGTATCAGGATTTCGGTGTCCAAAAACAAGAATTTTTGACATAAAAATAATTCACTCCTTCTATCTTCTTCATTATTAATAATAACAAAAAATAGAAAAGAAACAACAATAATTGTCGCTCTTTTCTATTTTTATTGACTATCTTGTGGCATATTTTTGATAATCATTGACGTGTAGCAGTTTCTTCGCGTTTGTTACACGATCTTCAGTCGGAGGCTCAATGCCATCTAGCGGATAAGTTAATCCTAATTCATCCCATTTATACTTACCCATCGTGTGATACGGTAAAACCTCTACTTTATCAACATTTTTTAGTGTTTTGATAAAACTATCTAAACGAATAAGATATTCATCATAATCGCTACGTTCTGGCACTAATACATGACGAATCCAGACTGGCTTACCAATTTCTGATAAGTACTGTGCCATCTCCAAAATATTTTCATTCCCTAAAGAAGTTAAGAGCTTGTGTTGTTCATTATCAATATGTTTAATATCAAATAATAACAGGTCTGTATAATTCATTAACTCTTCGAATTGACTGAAGAACGGCTCTTCTCTAGTGAAAGGTTTCCCACACGTATCAATCGTTGTATGGATTCCTTTTTCTTTGGCCTTTTTGAACAAGTCTGTTAAGAATTCTAACTGAAGTAAAGGTTCTCCACCGCTGACCGTGATCCCGCCTTTGTCACCCCAATAAGAACGATATTTTATTGCCTCGTCCAAAACTTCATCTGTTGTAACTTCACGCCCGCCGGAACCGATTTTCCAAGTATCGGGATTATGACAAAATTGGCAACGCATCCGGCAACCTTGGGTAAATACGATAAAACGAACACCAGGACCATCTACGGTTCCAAAATTTTCTGTAGAATGGATTCTACCAATTACAGGAGCTGTCATTCTAAATTCCTCATTTCTTCATGTCTGATTTAACAAACGAGCTCTTTATGTAGTGTAAGAGTAAATCAAGTTTGCTCGGTTTTTCTTTTAAAAAAAGGGATGACCGAGAAGTCACCCCTTCAATTGTTTATTTATTACAGTCTATCGTGTGAAGTTCTTGAAATAACATCTGCTTGTTGTTCAGGAGTTAAATCACGGAATTTCACAGCATATCCAGATACACGGATAGTTAAGTTAGGGTATTTTTCAGGATGTGCTTGAGCGTCTAATAATAATTCATTTGTGAATACGTTAACGTTCAAGTGGTAACCACCTTTATCGAAGTATCCATCCATTACGTTACGTAAGTTATCAATTCTTGTATCATCATCTTTACCTAAACCATTAGGATTGATTGTTTGTGTATTAGAGATTCCATCTAACGCACTTGTATATTCTAATCTAGCAGTTGAGTTAAGTGATGCTAAAAGACCATTTTTCTCACCTAAGAATTTACCATCTTGGTAACTTGGGTTAGCACCTGGTGCTAATGGTTTACCAGCACGTCGTCCATCAGGTGTGTTACCTGTTGCTTTACCGTAAACAACGTTTGAAGTGATTGTTAATAATGATGTTGTTGGTTTAGCATTACGGTACGTATGTTGACGTCTGATTTGAGTCATGAAGTACTCAAGAATCCAGTTAGCTGCTGCATCTGCTTCTTCATTATCGTTACCATAAGTTGGGAACTCATTTTGAGGAACATAATCAATTGCTAAGCCGTCTTCATCACGGATTACTTGTACATTACCATGTTTGATCGCCATTACTGAGTCAGCAGCATGTGAAATTCCTGCAATACCAGTTGCAAATGTACGTTGTAAGTTGCTTTCCATGAAGGCTAATTGAGCTGCTTCATATGAATATTTATCATGCATGTAGTGGATAACGTTTAGAGTATTTACATACAATTCTGCTAACCAATCCATAATATCTTTGTAACGATCGATAAATTCGTTGTAGTCTAAAGTATCGCCAGTCATCGGACGGAATTTAGGCGCAACTTGCATCTTCGTTTTCTCGTCTACTCCACCATTGATTGCATAAAGCACAGCTTTCGCTAAGTTAGCACGAGCACCGAAGAATTGCATATCTTTACCCATAACAGTTGCAGATACACAACAAGCGATAGCACAGTCGTCTGATCCCCAGTTTGAACGTAATAAGTCATCATTTTCAAATTGGATAGATGAACTTTGTTTGGCAATCTTAGACGCAAATGTTCTGAAACCTACTGGTAAATGTGAAGAATATAGCACAGTTAAGTTAGGTTCTGGAGATGGTCCCATATTTGTTAACGTGTGTAAGATACGGAAATCACTCTTAGTCACTAATGAACGGCCATCTAAGCCCATCCCAGCGATTGACAATGTAGCCCAAATTGGGTACCCAGAAAATAATTGGTTATATTCTGGTGTACGAGCAAATTTAACCATACGTAATTTCATGATTAAGTGATCGATCATTTCTTGTGCATCAAATTCAGTAATTGCGCCTGCTTCTAAATCACGTTGGATATAGATATCTAAGAATGCTGAGATACGACCAATAGACATTGCAGCACCGTTTTGAGATTTGATCGCACCAAGGTAACCAAAGTATAACCATTGGATAGCTTCTTTTGAATTTTCAGCTGGTTTTGAAATATCAAAGCCATAAGTTGAAGCCATTTCTTTAAGGTCAGCCATTGCTCTAATTTGTTCAGAAATTTCTTCTCTTAGACGAATAACATCGTCAGTCATTACTTTATTACCAGTATTGCTTAAATCTTTTTTCTTTTCAGCAATCAAGAAATCCATACCATATAATGCAATACGACGGTAATCACCGATAATACGACCGCGGCCATAAGCATCTGGTAAACCAGTAATAATTTTGTTTTTGCGAGCTGATCTCATTTCAGGCGTGTAAGCATCGAATACACCTTGGTTATGTGTTTTTCTCCACTCAGTAAAGATTTTAGACATTTCAGCGTCTACTTCGTAACCATTTGAAGTTAAAGAATTGTTTGCCATGTTGATACCGCCAAATGGCATGAATGCTTGTTTCAATGGTACATCTGTTTGTAAACCGACGATTGTTTCTTCTTCTTTAATTAAATATCCAGGTTCATGAGATGTGATTGTTGCAGGAATGTTGCTGTCCATGTCGTAAACACCATTTTTTTCGTGTTGTACTTCAAATAATTCCTGTAATTTAGTCCATAATTTGTCTGTGCTTGGTGCGATTGGTTCTAGGAAAGAATCGTCACCTGTGTATTCAGTGTAGTTTCTTTGAATAAAATCACGCGTGTCTACTGATGTTTTCCATTTGTCGCCTTTAAAGCCTTTCCATTGCTCCATTGTGGGCCTCCTTAGTATGCTGAAATCTATGTAACAGCTTTATGTGATTAGTATAACACACGATCGTTTTTATGCAAGCCTTTTCTTACTATGTTTTGAGCAAATTAGAACTTTTTCATCTTAATTTAAGCTAAAATGCTTATATAACAGCTTTTTATTTTTGTGATTTAATTAACTAATTAACTTTATTATAATATGAAATCTGTATTTTCTGTAATATAAAAACCGGAAACTGTACTAATACAGTTTCCGGTTTTTATAAATTATATAGAACAGAATTTCCGTCTAAATTGATTCTGGATCGCTCTTTTCTGCCAATTCCGCTGAATGCATCTCATGAACTTCCAAAATTTCTCCATCCTGTTTTTCATCTAACATAAATGATCCGTTGGATGTGCGATCATTAATTGGATATTTTTCCGACTCTATTGTAAATTGTCTACCTGTTTGTGTCGTAACCAGTAATTCTAGTGGACTACTTTCAGCCATAAAAATTACTCGATGTGGATTTTTCTTCAATTCTCGCAGTACCATTAAACCGCGTTTAGCTCTACCTAATTGAGTTAACTCTTGAGCCAGCATTCGTTTGATACTACCACGTTGTGTTAGCATGACTATTGGCGTATCGCCTTCTTGATAAACAAGTAACCCATTAACAACATAGTCTTCTTCTTTTAAGTTCATCGCTTTTACACCAGCAGCTTTCGCCCCTACCACTGGTACTTCTTCTAATGGATAACGTAAACCAAAACCTCTGTGGCTGACTAGGAAAACGTCTAAAGCCTTTTGTTCGTTCGTTAAATAGACATTAACAATTTCATCTGATTCAGATTTTAACTTCATACAACTAGTTGGCCTGCTCTTATATGTGCGCCAAGGTTCAAAGTCGGACATTTTGGTTTGTTTAACCATGCCCTCTTTTGTCATGAAGACAAATGTTTTAGTTGGTGAAAGCTCTTTGTACGGATAAACAGCGATTATTGATTCGTCTATCGATAGATTCAAAATAGTTTGTGAAATATGTTCACCAATTTCTTTCCATCGTAAATCAGGTAGTTCATGTATTGGACGATAAATCACATTGGCTTTATTGGTAATTAACAATAAATGATCCAATGTATTCGCTTCGCCTGAGTACAGTAAGAAGTCTCCGTCTTTCATGCCAACCTCTTCTGGTTTGGAAGCACTATAAGAACGTAAACTACTGCGTTTAATATAACCTTCGTGTGTAACTGTTACCACAACATCTTCTTGGGCTACTAACACTTCTGTTTCAATTTTAATCTCTTGGATTTCATTTTCAATTTGCGTTAGACGGTCATTTCCATATTGTTTCTTGACTTCACGCAGTTCTTTTTTCATGACGTTAAATAGTTCTTTTTCATCATTCAAAATAGTTGTTAATTCAGCAATAGATTGATTCAATTCTTCTGCTTCTTTTTCTAATTGCGTAATATCAGTATTCGTTAAACGGTATAATTGCAATGTCACAATGGCTTCAGCTTGTTCTTCAGTAAATGCGTATTCTTTTACTAAATTCATTTTGGCATCTTTTTTGTCTTTACTGCCACGGATCGTCTCAATTACTTGATCTAAAATAGATAATGCTTTAATTAACCCCGCAACGATATGCTGACGGGCTTGCGCTTTGTTTAGTTCATAACGGCTACGGTTAGTAATCACTTCTTTACGGTGAGCAACATAGCTATCTAAAATGCGTTTCAAGCCTACTTGCTGCGGAGTCATGTTATCAATTGCTACCATATTAAAGTTGTAATTGATTTGTAGTTCTGTATTTTTGAAAAGATAGTTTAGAATTCCTTCAGCATTTGTATCTTTTTTCAGTTCTATTGCGATTTGTAAACCAGTACGGTCACTTTCGTCACGAACTTCAGCGATACCATCAACTTTTTTATTTAAACGAACTTCATCGATCTTTTTAACTAACGTCGCTTTATTGACTTCATAAGGAATTTCAGTAACAACTATTTGCTGTTTACCACCTTTTAACGGTTCGATCCTTGTTTTAGAGCGTAGAATAACTTTGCCTCGCCCGGTTTCATAGGCTTTCTTGATTTCTTCTTTTCCTTGTAAAATACCACCTGTCGGGAAATCAGGTCCAGGAATAAATTCCATCAATTTATCTAATGAAGCATTTGGATGATCGATTAAATAAATTGTCCCATCAATAATTTCTGATAAATTATGGGTAGGGATTTCCGTAGCATATCCAGCTGAAATCCCTGTAGAGCCGTTAACTAATAAGTTAGGGTATTTCGCTGGTAAAACAGTTGGTTCTTTTTCTGTATCATCAAAGTTCCAAACAAAATCAACAGTTTCTTTCTCGATGTCTTTTAGCAATTCTCCGCTAAGTTTAGATAATCGTGCTTCAGTATAACGCATCGCGGCAGGTGGATCACCATCCATACTTCCGTTATTTCCATGCATTTCAATCAAGACCTCACGCAATTTCCAATCTTGACTTAAACGAACCATCGCTTCGTAAATACTGCTATCACCATGGGGATGATAATTCCCCATGATATTTCCGACTGATTTCGCAGATTTTCTAAAACTCTTATCAAAAGTATTGCCATCTTTATTCATTGAAAAAAGAATTCTTCGTTGTACCGGTTTTAATCCGTCACGAATATCTGGTAGGGCCCGTTCTTGAATGATATATTTGGAATATCTTCCAAAACGATCGCCCATTACTTCTTCAAGTGTTAACTCTTGAATTTCTTGGCGCTTTTCCAAATTTGTCACTCCCTACTCTAAATCAAATAAGCTGATTTCTTCTGTATCTGTATTTTTATTTTCTTCGTGTTTTTCTTCGTCTAAAAGTTCATTTGAAATAGATGGTGCAATTTCAGTTTCTTCGTCTTTTCGATCTAGAATACTACCATCTTCTTCTAAGGTAAATTGAACATGACGCTCAATCCATTTTCTTCTAGGTTCCACTTTATCGCCCATTAAGGTAGTTACCCGACGTTCTGCTTGAGCAGCATCATCAATTCTAACCCGGATCAATGTACGTGTCTCAGGGTCCATTGTCGTCTCCCACAATTGATCGGCGTTCATTTCACCCAAACCTTTATAGCGTTGCAGCATATAACCTTTACCAACCTGTTCAGTGACTTGAGCAAGTTCTTCATCTGTCCATGCATATTCAAGGACAGCTTTTTTCCCAGTCCCTTTTGAGACTTTGTATAAAGGCGGTAAAGCAATATAGACTTTGCCAGCTTCAATCAATGGCTTCATGTAACGATAAAAGAATGTCAGTAGTAAAACTTGAATATGAGCCCCATCGGTATCTGCATCGGTCATGATAATAACTTTATCGTAGTTGCAATCATCAACGGTAAATTCTGGACCAACTCCAGCACCGATTGTATAAATCATTGTGTTAATTTCTTCGTTTTTTAAAATATCCTGCATCTTCGCTTTTTCAGTATTTAAGACTTTTCCACGTAACGGTAAAATAGCTTGGAATTTTCTATCTCGACCTTGTTTGGCAGAACCGCCGGCAGAGTCTCCTTCGACCAGGTATAATTCATTCTTCTTAGGATTTCGTGATTGAGCGGGTGTTAATTTTCCGGATAAAAGAGATTCCCCTTTTTTCCTTTTTTTACCATTACGACTTTCTTCACGGGCTTTGCGGGCAGCTTCACGGGCTTCACGGGCTTTGATTGCTTTACGTACCAACTGTTGGCTCATTTCGCTATTTTCGAGTAAATAATAACCCATTTGCTCCCCAACAACATTGTCAACCGCATTACGTGCCATCGGTGTTCCCAGTTTTTCTTTTGTTTGACCTTCAAATTGAAGTAAATTCTCTGGTACTCGGATAGATAAAACAGCTGCCAAACCTTCGCGGAAGTCGCTTCCTTCTAGGTTTTTATCTTTTTCTTTTAAAAGACCAACTTTTCTAGCATATTCATTATATGCTTTAGTCATGGATGTTTTCATCCCAACTTCATGAGTACCGCCATCTTTTGTGCGAACATTATTTACAAAAGAAAGTACGTTTTCAGAGTAGCCATCATTGTATTGATACGCCAGTTCAACTTCTATTCCGTCTTTTTCGCCGGAAAAATAAACCACGGGGGTCAGCGTATCTTTTTCTTCATTTAAATATGAAACAAATTCTTTGATTCCTTCTTCATAATGAAAAGTTTCTTCTTTTGCTTCTTCCACGCGAAGGTCGGTTAGTGATATTTTTACACCTTTTAAAAGAAAGGCAGATTCTCTTAAACGTTCCGCCAATGTTTCATAAGAAAAATGGATGGTTGAGAAAATAGTATCATCAGGTAAAAAGCTTACGGATGTTCCATTTTTCTTCGTAGTTTTCCCGACTTTTTTAAGTGTACCTACTGGTTTTCCGCCATTCTCAAAACGTTCCATATATTCGACACCGTCACGAACAATACGAACTTCCAGCCACTTGGATAAGGCATTTACCACACTAGCACCTACACCATGCAGTCCGCCAGAGGTTTTATAACCGCCTTGACCAAATTTCCCCCCAGCATGAAGAACTGTGAAGATTACTTCAACCGTAGGAATTCCAGAAGCATGCATTCCGACAGGCATTCCCCGTCCTGAGTCGGTAATTTTAATGCTATTGTCTTTTTGAATGGTTACACTAATTTCATTACCATAACCAGATAAGGCCTCGTCGACTGCGTTATCAACAATTTCATAAACTAAATGATGTAAACCACGGCTATCAGTTGAACCAATATACATACCGGGTCTTTTTCTTACTGCTTCCAATCCCTCTAAAACTTGGATGGAGGCGTCATTGTATTCATTATTTACTTTTTTCGCCAAAGAAAAAACTCCTTACACGTGAATTATAGGGCTTTTCGCCACATCATTACAATCATACTCTAAAAGCTCTCAAAAAAAAAGAGCTTTCCGTTTCGGCAACTCTTTTTTTACATAATTTCAATCTATTTAGACATTTCAGCTAATTCGATTTTAATGCAGCGATTCATTATAATATCATTCTTACCAGCCTTTTTCAATATTTTAGCTGCTTCTTCACTTTCTAAACCTAATTGCGCCCAAAATACTTTTGCATCAGTTTCAATAAAGTCCGCTGCTACCTCCGGTAAAAATTCGCTACGACGGAAGATGTCCACAATATCAATATGCCCAGGAACATCTTGAAGCTTTTCATAAACTTTTTCACCTAGAATCTCTTGTCCTGCTAAAATAGGATTGACTGGAATTATTTCATAGCCATGTTCTTGTAGTAGTTTTGCAATTTTATAGCTGGTACGCTCTTCTTTTGCGCTTAGACCGACTACAGCGATTCGTTTAGCTTCTTTTAAGTAATTAAAAATCTGTTCTTGTGATGGATTTTCTACTGTCATTTCTGTCATCCTTTCCAATTTCTCTTCTCTCTTATTATACAACGAATATTTATTTATTGTTAGCTGTTTGTATTCATGATAAAATAAATGCTAGTTTGAACAGAAAGAGGTTTCTCAATGGAAATTTTTGTGCTATTAATTATAGCCTATTTATTAGGATCTATTCCTTCAGGTGTTTGGGTAGGAAAACTTTTTTTCAAAAAAGATATTCGACAATTTGGCAGTGGCAATACTGGTACAACCAATACGTTTCGTGTTTTAGGGAAAAAAGCTGGTATTGCAGTTTTAATGATGGATATTTTAAAAGGAACCTTGGCAACTTGCTTGCCTCTTATCTTTTCTTTAGATATTAATCCTTTAGTTTTTGGTGTAGTTGCCGTTTTAGGACACACATTTCCGATTTTTGCTAATTTCAAGGGAGGTAAAGCTGTTGCTACTAGCGCAGGTATGTTGTTAGCTTACAATCCGACATTTTTTGTCTATTCCGCTCTTATTTTTATTATTATGTTGTATATCACAAGTATGGTAAGTTTAACTAGCATGATAAGTGCTGTATTGATTACTCTTTCGACAGTTATTTTGCCGTTTGCAATTCCAGCAATTTTGCCAAATTTCGACTGGCTATTGACAACAATCGCGATCGCATTAACCATTTTTATCTTTGTCCGTCATAAAGATAATATTAAACGGATTAAAGATGGTACTGAGAGTCGGGTCTCATTTGGGTTAGGTGCAAAAAGAAATAATACTACAGATAAGTAAAAACAAGGATATGTCGTCATTTGACTGCGTATCCTTGTTTTACTTTATTTTGCTGTCAATGTATACTGCGTTTTAAAGATATCAGCGGCTGCTAAACGATTGATCCCTTTTTTATCAACAAGCTTGCCACTAGTATTCACTTCATCAGCAATTCCACACCAAGGCTCAATACAGACAAACGGTGCTTCTTTATCATATGGCGACCAAATCCCAACATAAGGCATATCTGTATAGCTTAAGCTAATGCTGTGTGGACTCTCGTCAGTTTCAATGGTAAAGGTATTGACGCCTTTTGTCTCGAAGATCACAGCGTCATTTTTGAATAACTCTCGGCGTAAATCAAGACTAGTATTAGTCTGCCCCAAGGTCTTGTGTTCAAAATCCGCATAAGGACCACTTAAAGGAATTTGAATTCTTGATTTTTGCGGTGAAAACCCTAAAAAATAATCATCAAAAGTTAAGTGTTGTTCTAAAGGAACATTAAATGCTGGATGTCCGCCGATTGAGAAATACATTTCTTTATTACCAGTGTTTTCTACTTGGTATTTAACAATTAATTGGTCTTCTTCTAATTCGTAGGAAAGAATCAATTCAAAATCGAATGGATATTTTTGTTTTGTTTCTTTATCACTTTTCAAAGAAAAAGAAGCTAATTCAGGAGCATGCTCAATTACTTCGAATAGACTATCCCGAGCAAATCCATGCTGACTCATTGAAAATGTTTGATTTTCAAAAGTATATTGATCGTTTTTTAAACGTCCAACGATCGGAAACAAAACTGGCGCATGACGCCCCCAAAATTTAGGATCACCTTGCCAAAGATATTCAATCTGATGTTTTTTTGATTTTAAACTAATTAATTCAGCACCTTCTTCAGCAATTGTAGCGATCAGAAAGTCATTTTCAATTTGTACAGTCATTTCAAACCTCCTAGTTGTTATCTTTTTCTAATTCTTTGATAAATTGTTTATTTAAAACTTTCAAATATGTTCCTTTCATCCCTAAAGAGCGAGATTCGATGATTCCAGCAGATTCTAACTTTCTTAGTGCATTAACGATCACTGAACGAGTGATACCTATTTCATCTGCAATACTTGAGGCAGTTAAACGTCCTTCTTCCCCATCCAACGCTTTAAAAATCGCCTGTACAGCTTTTAACTCGCTATATGACAATGTATTGATCGCCATTTGGACAGCTGTAGCACTACGAACTTCTGCTTCTATATTTCTTGATTGTTGATACAAAATTTGCATACCGACTACTGTTGCACTATATTCCGCTAAAACAAGATCGTTATCATCAAACGATTTTTCCACTCTTGCCAAGATAATTGTACCTAAACGTTCACCAGCACCATACATCGGAACAATTGTCGTTAAACCAAATGGATATTTTTCACGTAACTCAATTGGAAAAGCAGTTAAGTCGCTTGTAATTGAAATGTTGGCTTCAGTTTTCATAAGATTGTCTGCAGCATCCGTATAGCTTTGCGGAAATCTTTTTTCTTCGAACATGTGTTTCACACGCGCATTATTTACATCTAATTTTTCGTTATATCCCAATAAAACCCCATTATTACTAATAATATACGCATTGCTTTCTAGTACATCACCCAAAATCATCGCCATTTTGTCATAGGGTAGTTCAGATTGAAGATCAAAAGTGTTCTTTTGTTGTAATAGTTTGTTAATTTGACGTGTTTTTTCTAATAAAGTAGTCATTTTTACTCCTCCAGTTTTTAAAGAATGTAACGGCTTAAGTCTTCATTTTGAACGATGCTATTTAATTTTTCATCCACATATGCTTCCGTAATCGTAATTTCACCCATTTGCATATCTGGTGCTTCAAATAAAAGATCTTCCAATAAACGTTCTAAAATTGTGTGTAAACGACGAGCACCGATATTATCTGTATCACGATTGACATCAAAAGCAATATTTGCGATACGTTCAATCGCTTCTTTCGTGAAAATTACAGTAACATTCTCAGTTCCAATTAATGCAATATATTGTTTAATTAACGCATTATTTGGTTCAGTTAAAATTCGAACAAAGTCTTCAGCAGTTAAATCATCTAGCTCTACACGAATTGGGAAACGACCTTGCAGTTCAGGAATTAAATCACTAGGTTTGGACAAATGGAACGCTCCAGATGCAATAAATAAAATGTGATCCGTTTGAATTGAACCATATTTTGTATTGACTTGAGAACCTTCAACGATTGGTAAAATATCGCGTTGAACGCCTTCTCTGGAAACTTCTCCAGAATTTTGCTGACTTTTTGATGTAATTTTATCAAATTCATCGATAAAAATAATTCCGCTGCTTTGGGCTAATTGAATGGCTTCACTATGAATATCTGCATCGTTTACGATTTTTGCAGATTCTTCTTTTACCAATAATTCTTGTGCTTCTTTAACGGTGACTGTCCGCTCAACTTTTTTCTTAGGTGATAATGCACCTAAAGTTTCATTCAAGTCAATTCCCATCTGTTCCATACCAGCATTCATCGAAGGCATTGTCTTTTTAGGTTCCTCGATTTCAATTGTAACTTCACGATTATCCAACAACCCTTTTTCTAGTTGTTCAAGAATTGTTTTACGGTTAACTTTGATTTCCTCAGTAACTTCTTCTTGCGCTTCCTGTGGTTGCTGTCCTGCACTAAACATTTGCATCATTTGTTCAAATTGATTGGTAGAGGTTTGTTTTTGTTCTTTTTTAATACCTGGTACCAGTACTTTTACTAAACGATTATTCGCTTTTTTCAATGCTTGTGAATATACACGGCTATATTGTTTCTTTTCAACAATTTGAATGGCATTTTCCACAAGGTCACGAACCATCGATTCGACATCACGACCTACATAACCAACTTCTGTAAACTTAGTTGCTTCGACTTTAATAAAAGGAGCATTTACAATTTTGGCTAAACGACGGGCAATTTCAGTCTTACCCACACCTGTGGGACCAATCATCAACATATTTTTAGGTGTGATATCTTGCTGCATCTTTTCTTCAAGCTGTAATCGACGGTAACGATTTCTTAGCGCTACTGCTACAGACTTCTTAGCTGTTTCTTGTCCAATAATGTATTCGTCTAATTCTTTTACAATTTCTTTTGGGGTTTTATTTAATTCATTCATATATGTCTGCTCCTATCTATAATTCTTCTACGATAATATTGTGATTTGTGAAGACACAGATATCTGCCGCGATGTTCAAGGCATTTTGTGCTATTTCTTTAGCTGACATTTCCTTGTCTCCATAGCGTTTCATCGCACGCGCAGCAGACAAAGAAAAATTACCGCCTGAACCAATCGCTAAGATTCCGTCATCTGGTGTAATAACTTCTCCTGTACCGGAAACGAGCAACATTTCTTTCTCATTCATTACTATTAACATAGCTTCTAACTTTTGCATAGATTGCTGCGTGCGCCATTCCTGGGCTAATTCAACTGCTGCACGAGTTAGGTTACCGTTATATTCGTTTAACTTACCTTCAAATTTTTCTTCCAAGGTAAAAGCATCAGCAACACTACCAGCAAATCCAACAACGACTTCATCATTATAAATACGGCGGACTTTTTTTGCTGTACCTTTCATAACAACAGATTCACCCATTGTTACCTGACCGTCTCCTGCCATAGCAAATTTTCCATCTTTTTCTACTGCACAAATTGTTGTTGAATGAAATTGTGATTCGACCATTCTATTTCCTCCTAAATCATTTCATTCTCTATGCACGCGGATGAAATGATCGATAATTTTTTTGTAAACTTTCTTTTGTCACATGAGCATAAATCTGGGTTGTGGACAAATTTGAGTGACCTAATAATTCTTGAACTGTGCGCATGTCAGCACCGTTATTCAATAAATGTGTGGCAAAAGTATGCCGTAACATATGAGGGTGAATATCACTATTCAAAGTACTTTTTTTAATTAGTTGATTTAGTACATACTCAATCCCAGTAGGTGTGATCCGCTCACCATGGTGATTTATAAAGACATAGGGATGTTCCTGTTGATATTTTTGCATTAGGACTGAACGTCCGTTTTCTAGATACTCTTTGAGTGTGTCTTGAGCAAATGATCCAAATGGAACATAGCGATCTTTATTTCCTTTACCATTAATTAACAATACATTTGCAGTAAAATCAACGGATTGAAGTGTTAGATTCGCACATTCGCTGACACGTATACCTGTTCCGTAAAGAATTTCTAACAATGCCTGATTACGTAATTCTAAAGGTTTTGAACCTTTAGCGCTTTCAAACAACGCATCCATTTCTTTTTCATAAAAAAAACGTGGTAAACGTAATTGCTTTTTCTTCATGTGAACATATGAAAAAGGATTTTCATTAATTACTTCGTTTTTTAGTAAAAACTGATAAAAAGAACGTAAACTAGCTACTTTGCGACTAATCGAATTTCGACTGTATTGTTGATCATAAAGGAAACTTAAGTAAGTTCGGATATCCAAATGATCTACACTTAAATAGTCAGGATCTCCAGAAGTTTTTAGAAAATCAAAATAGTTGAGGATGTCCTCTTCATAAGCAATTTTTGTCTTATCAGAATAACCTCGTTCAACAATCAAGTACTTTAAAAATAAGTCCAGCCAGTTTTTCTGCTGCATTTATATCCTCCTCTGCTAATTTACAAAGTAACTTTAGCATAACAAATTTGAAAAGACAAATGAATTGTCAGAATTTAATTAATATTTTCAAATTTAGTAACAATTTATTCATATTTGACTTTAAAGATTCATTTTCTATAAGCAAAATTTAATATTACTGGAAACGTATTTATATTTTATAACTGAAAAAAAGTGTAAGGCAAAACTAATTTTTAGTTTTGCCTTACACTCACTAGATCCGAATAAACGGCGAGAAAAAAGCAGCTTCTTCTTATTTCTCGGAGCTAAACGCTTTTTGTCTCAGCCTCTCTAAAATTCAGATGAACAGAGTGGAAAAGAACACTCTGTTCAAATTCGTTTTGATCTATTTATTGAGCTTAAGTTCCCATTCACTAGTTACTTCAGCTAGTTTAGTCAATGCTCTATCTGCAATTGCTTGATAACGTTCTTTTTTATCACGAATTCTTTCCGGCATTTCAGGGAAAAGGCCAAAATTCGCATTCATTGGTTGGAAATGTTTGCCTTCAGCGTGTGTAATATAATACGCCATACTGCCAAGAGCTGTTTCTCTCGGTAATACAACAGGTTCTTCGCCTTTCGCTAATCGAGCAGCGTTAATCCCCGCTAACAAACCACTTGCCGCGCTTTCTACATATCCTTCAACACCAGTCATTTGACCAGCAAAGAACAGATTATCTCTTTTTTGAGATTGATAGGTTGGTTTTAATAATTCTGGAGAGTTCATAAAACTATTTCGATGCATTACACCATAACGGACAAATTCAGCGTTCTCTAGTCCCGGAATCATTTGGAAAACTCGTTTTTGTTCGCCCCATTTTAAATGCGTTTGGAATCCAACTAAATTGTACAGAGAAGCCGCTGCATTATCTTGACGCAATTGAATTACTGCATACGGACGTTTGCCTGTTTTAGGATCTTCTAGACCAACTGGTTTTAACGGACCAAACAGCATTGTTTTAATCCCTCTTTTAGCCATTACTTCAATTGGCATGCAACCTTCAAAGAATTTTTCTTTTTCGAATGTTTTTAAAGGTACTACTTCGGCTGCAATCAAAGCTTCATAAAACGCTGTAAACTCTTCTTCTGTCATCGGACAGTTCAAGTAGGCAGCTTCACCTTTATCGTAGCGAGATTTTAGATAAACTTTATCCATATTGATAGTTGACTTATCAACAATCGGTGCTGCAGCATCATAAAAATAAAAACCTTCTGATCCATTAAATTCTTTGATTTTTTCTGCTAATCCTTCTGATGTCAAAGGTCCTGTTGCTACAATAACGATTCCTTCAGGGATATCTGTAATTTCTTCAGTTTTAACCGTAATTAATGGATGATTCTTAATTCTTTCAGTGATTTCTTCAGAAAAAGTATCGCGGTCTACTGCAAGAGCTCCACCAGCAGGAACCGCGGTATTGTCTGCGCTAGAAATAATGATTGAATCCAAGCGGCGCATTTCTTCTTTTAATACACCTACTGCATTTGTTAATGTGTTTCCTCTTAGCGAGTTAGAACATACTAATTCAGCAAAGTTTTCTGTTTGGTGAGCAGGTGTTTTTTTTACGGGACGCATTTCATATAGTGTTACAGGGACGCCAGCTTGTGCAACTTGCCATGCTGCTTCACTTCCAGCTAAACCAGCGCCAATAACTGTTACAGGTGTAGTCAATTTGTTTCCTCTTTTCTTTAAAAAACCAACGGACTTAGCCGTTGGTTTTTTACTTTTTTATTTTTGAATGTTCTCTTCGTAGTCACCATTAATACAGACTACTTGTTTTCCGCCTTTAACTTTCTTTTCGACCAAGTATTGACCACATTTTGGACATGGACGACCAATTGGTTTATCCCAAGAAGTAAAGTCACAGTCTGGATAACGGCTACATCCGTAAAACAGACGGTTCTTTTTGGATTTTCGCTCAATAACTTGACCTTCATTACAAACTGGACAAGTTACGCCAATCTCTTTGACAATTGCTTTCGTATTCCGACATTCCGGAAAATTACTGCAGGCATAAAACTTACCATAACGACCTAATTTAATTACCATAGGATGGCCACAAAGATCACAATCAAAGCCAGCAGGTTCGTCTTTAATTTGGATTTTTTCAATTTTTTCTTCAGCATTAGTTAATTCTTTTTCAAAAGGTTGGTAGAATCGATCAACGACTTCTACCCATTTCTCTTGACCATCGCCAATTTTATCCAAATCTCCTTCCATAGATGCTGTAAAGTGAACATCTACAATCTGAGGGAAAAATTCAACGATTAGTGAGTTGACAATTTCACCTAATTCAGTTGGCTCAAAACGTTTATTTGTTAGTTTAACATAATAACGTCTTTGAATCGTTTCAAGTGTTGGTGCATAGGTTGAAGGACGTCCTACGCCATTTTCTTCTAACGCACGAATCAAAGTTGCTTCACTAAATCTTGCTGGTGGCTGAGTGAAATGTTGTTTCGGCTCGATATCCAAGGCATTAACTTTATCGCCTTCTACTAAATCAGGTAAAATATTTTCTTTATCTTCTTTACCATCATCACGACCTTCAACATAAACTTGCATAAATCCTTTAAACTTAACTTTAGCACCATTAGCAATGAAGATCACTCCATTTTGTTCTAAGGTAACTTTCATAGTATCTAAAACTGCTGGGGTCATCTGACTAGCCACAAAACGCGACCAAATTAAAGAATACAATTTTAACTGATCTTTATCTAAATATTGCTTAATTTCATTAGGCGCTCGTAACACACTTGATGGACGAATCGCTTCATGGGCATCTTGTGCACCTTGCGCATTTTTAGTTTTGCGGCTCCCGTGAGCAGAAAATTCAGATCCAAAGTTTTTTTCAATATACTCAGCTGCCTCACCTTTAGCAGAATCCGCAATTCTAGTCGAGTCTGTACGCATATACGTAATCAAACCAACTGTACCTTGTTTTCCTAATGCGATTCCTTCATAAAGCTGTTGTGCTACCATCATTGTTTTACGAGTTCGGAAGTTTAATTTTCTAGCTGCTTCTTGTTGCAAACTACTTGTAGTAAACGGTAATGCTGGATTTCGTTTGCGTTCTTTTTTCTCAACTTTTGTGACATCGTATTCCTTACCGTCAATACGAGAAGTGACTTCCTTTACAGCTTCTGCATTTGGTAATTTTTTCTTTTTACCGTCAAGTCCCCAGAAATTAGCTTTAAATTTTTTCTTTGCTTTCTGGAAATTGCCGTCAATACTCCAATACTCTTCAGGAATAAATTTACGAATATCATTTTCGCGATCAATAATAATCTTCAATGCAACTGATTGAACACGCCCGGCACTTAAACCTTTTTTGACTTTTCTCCATAAAATTGGACTTAAAGAGTAACCTACTAAACGGTCTAAAATCCGACGAGCTTGCTGTGCATCAACTAAATCAAGATTAATTGTGCGTGGTTCTTTAAATGCTGCTTTTACAGCTTCTTTCGTAATTTCATTAAATACAACACGGTTTTTATCGTTTAAATCTAACCCAAGTAGGAAAGACAGATGCCAAGCAATCGCCTCTCCCTCGCGATCCGGATCGGCTGCGAGATAAACTTTGTCTGCTTTTTTTGCTGCAGTTTTTAAACTTTTAATAACATCGCCTTTACCCCGAATTGATATATAATGTGGCTCATAGTTATTTTCAATATCAATACCCATTTTACTTTTAGGCAAATCTCTAATATGCCCAACACTGGCTACAACCTTATAATTTTTTCCTAAATATTTTTCAATCGTTTTGGCTTTTGCAGGTGATTCTACAATAACTAGATATTTATACGCCATTCAACGTGTGGCTCCTTTCGGTTTTTGTGTTTCTTCTATTATATATGTCAAAATGTAGAGAACTCACAAATCGTACTTCATCATATCTATTCATTGATAGTTTGTCAAGGATTGATATAGCTAAATTGAAAAAAACTGAACTTCTTCTAAAATATCTTGAGATGAAATTGTACATTTTGCTCCATCTTGAATCAGTTTATGACAACCGTCAGATCGCGTTTCAAATAAATTTCCCGGTACAGCAAAAATTTCTCTACCATATTCAAGGGCTGCTTGAGCCGTAATCAAAGAACCACTGTTTATTTTTGCTTCAACAACGCAAGTACCTAAGCTGATACCAGCAATAATCCGATTTCTCATTGGAAAATGAAATTTTCTAGGTCCTGTTCCGTTTAAATATTCACTAACAACCAGCTGTTCTTCCATCATTGTTCGTTGAACATGTGCTGTTTCCTTAGGGTAACAGATATCTAAACCTGTCCCAACCACTCCAATTGTTTGACCACCGTTTTGCATAGCAACCTGATGACTCACGCTATCAATCCCTTTTGCCAAGCCGCTAACAATAGTAAAATCATTTTTAATCATCTCTGGGATTAATTGCCGAACTACTTTGATACCATAAACAGAGGCAGCTCTTGCTCCGATAAATGACAAGCATTTGTTTTTTAACAAATCAATATTACCTTTATAGAATAGTAAAGCTGGGCAATTATATATTTGCTTCAAATAATCTGGATAAGTTGAATCCATTACTGTGATAAAATTATGCTGCTTTTGATAATGTATTAATTTTTCATCAGCGTTGGTCCAATAGTCCCACGAATCAGAGAATATTTTTTGATACGTAGTAATTTCTGCTATGTGAATAATCTCTTCCTTGGAAAAATCTGTGCTATCGTTATATCTAATTGAAAAGTCTAAGACTTTAAGCATACCTAGATTACCAATACCATTACATACTGCTAGTTTAAAAAGTAAATCTCGTTGTTTTTCTTCCACAATAAAAACCTTCTTTCGCAAATACTTGTTTGAATAAGTATTCGCAAAAAAAGGCCGATTTCATTTTTTAATACAAATCTTTAATTGGCGCAAATGTTTTTCTATGAATAGTACAAATTCCTTGATTTTCAATTCCTAATAAATGCTCTTTTGTGCCATAGCCAGCATTTTTTTCAAAAGCATATCCGGGATACATAACTGCATATTCTTCCATTAATCTATCACGAATAACTTTTGCTACAATACTTGCTGCCGCAATAGAAATTGAACGTGCATCACCTTTAATAATATTTTCTTGCGGAATTGATACGTCTAAGGTCATTGCATCAATTAATAAATAATCCGGCACGAAACACAGGTCTTCTAAAGCAATCCCCATCGCCAGTTTTGAAGCCTGATAGATATTAATTTTATCAATCATATTGTGATCTACCATACCAATACCAATCGATATCGCTTGATTTTGGATTTCATCATAGAGCTCATCTCTTTTTTTGGCAGATAGCTTTTTCGAATCATTTACTCCTAATAATTGAAAATTTTCCGGTAGAATGACTGCCGCAGCCACTACTGGTCCAGCCAACGGTCCACGGCCAACTTCATCAATTCCGACAATTAGTCGATGCCCTTTGGAACGAGCATTTTTTTCAAATTGCTGCATTTCTTCAAAGAGGGCGAGATCTTTTTCATGACGTTGAAGTCTCCGATTCCACTGAGCCAAGGCTTGTTGAACACCACTACGTTCATCTTTTTTCCAGTCTTCAATTCGTTTATCTTCACGAATATCTATTGTTGCTAATGCTGCCTTAATTTGTTGAATTGATTCAGTTTTCATCTTTTAGTGCTCCTAGTTCTTCCCAACGATCTAGTGTATACGGACCTAATTTGCTACTACGTATCTCTTGGATAATCATTTCACTAGCTCGAGCATAATCATCCCGGTAGCCTCGTTTTTGACTAATTAGCATTAACAATTCAGCTGCAGGTAAAAAAGTATCTTCTTCAGTGACTTGGTAACGTTCAATTAATCGTTCTGGATAAAAACGAGCAAAGAAACTTAAGCCATAAATCGCCAAATCATCCAAATGAAGCAGTTGGTCTTTAATTGCTCCTGTTAAAGCTAATTTTTTACCGATTTCTTGATCTTCAAATTTGGGCCATAAAATTCCCGGGGTATCTAAAAGCTCTAAATCAGTTCCTGAACGAAGCCATTGTTGTCCTTTGGTAACTCCAGGTTTATTGCCGGTTTGCGCAATTTTTTTGCCCACCAGACGATTCATTAAAGTTGATTTTCCGACATTCGGTATCCCGATACACATTGCACGGATTGCTCGTGGTTTCAAGCCTTTAGAACGTTCACGATCTAGCTTTTCCTTCAAGGCTTTCTTTGCTTCAGGAACTATTTTGTTAACGCCTTTATTTTGTTGGGCATTAATAACTAAGGTATGGTAACCTTTTTGCTGAAAATAGTGCTGCCATTTTTGATTTTGATCTTTATCCGCTAGGTCACCTTTGTTTAATAAAATCAAACGAGGTTTTTGTTGTACAATTTGATCCATCATCGGATTTCTAGATGAAAGCGGTAATCGTGCATCAATTAATTCAAAAACGATATCAACATATTTAATTTTTTCAGATACTTCTCTTCTGGCTTTAGCCATGTGTCCCGGAAACCATTGTATTGTCATTCTATCACCTATCTTGGTATAAATTTCATATGAGTTATTGGATAATAAACAAATTGTGCTTTGCCTATTATATATTTACTTTCTACTGCTCCAAAAGAACGGCTGTCTTTTGACATTCTACGATTATCACCTAAGACGAAATAACTATCTTCCGGCAAAACTTCTTCCGTAGTTAGATCACTTAAATTAAAATTCGTCGTATAAGGTACAGATTCATGATCTTTTTTTAAATTTTTCTCTAAAAACGGCTCTTCAATTGGTTTATCATTTATATATAACTGATCATCTTCGTAACGCACGGCATCACCTGGCAAACCGATCACTCGTTTAATATAAATTTCTCCATTTGGCAACTTGAAAACTACTACATCGAAACGCTTGATAGACGAAAATTTTTCCATCAAAATCATATCGCCTTGACTAAGTGTTTTTTCCATTGAATTGCCGTCAACCGGCACAGGAATTAAGATAAAACCTCTTAGTATAAACAATAATACTAAGGAAGGAATGAGCATTTTCATGAAAAACATAAAGTAGCCGATATAAGTTTTCTGTTTTTCCACTCCTGTTCTCTCCCTTTTTAAGTTTCTAGTTCTATTATAAGTTAAAAACATTGGAAAAAGCGACTAATACATCATATTAATTAAAGTAAAATTAGCGCAAAATATAATTGTTTTTTATTTTTGTAGTTCTTTGACAGCAGTATCGTATGCACGATCATTTTCTTGAATTTTTTTCCCGATTTCTCGTTCGATAGCTGTCGCAGTTTCGTTATCTAGTTCTCCATTCGCTGGCAAGTTATTCGCTGCCTGAATTGTTGTTACTGCTGTTTTAGTCTGCTTTGTATAATCACTACTGTCAGCATTCACGTCGTAGCCAAGTGCACTCAATATTGCATTGACATTTTTCACAACAGCTGACGAATCACCTTCTTTTAAAACTTTTTCTCTAGAGATTGGTGAAAAGTACGCATAATCTGGATAATCGGCTTCAATGCTAGGCTCTAGACCTTTTTCATGTATCCATTCCCCATTAGGAGTTAACCATTTTAAAACTGTTAATTTAATTTCACTTTTGTCGTTTAAGTTTTTAACTGTTTGAACAGTTCCTTTACCGAAAGTTGTTGTACCAATTATTTTTTTATCACCAGATTCTTTCAATGCAGCCGCGAAAATTTCAGAGGCACTAGCACTATCTTTATCAACTAAAACTACAGTTGGTTCAGTCACTTTAAAGCCACCATCTAGCTCGGGTCCAGCAACAGCCTTACTTGTATGTCCATTTTTGTCTTCGAATTTAAGGATGGTCTGTCCATCTTCTAGGAACATACTAGCCATTTGCTCAACTTGATTTAATAACCCACCCGGATTTTGTCTTACATCAATAATAAACGAAGTTGCTCCTTCTTTTCTTAAAGACTTAATGGTTTCTTGAAGTTCTTCATACGTTTTCTGACCAAAAGAGGTAATCGTAATTGCGCCGATAGAAGGATCTTGTTTAGCCAAACTACCTTTAACTGTCTCAATTGGAATTTCATCACGAATCAGTTTTAGCTCGAAAGTTTCTGTTCCTCGAAGAATAGTCAAACGGACTTCTGATCCTTTTTTTCCACGAATTTTACTAACAACTTGGGAAAGTGTTTTACCTTGTGTTTCTTCGTTATCAACTTTTAAGATCACATCATCTGTTTTCATACCAGCTTTTGCTGCCGGTGAGCCTTCAATTGGAGCTTGTGCCACAGTGGGTAAATCATCTTTCATTGTAAGAGTTGCGCCAATTCCTTCGAAACTTCCAGCTAAACTTTGATCTAGCTCATCTGCTTCTGGTTCGTTTAAATAGCTAGAATAAGGATCATCCAAGGCTTCTGCCATTCCTTTTAAGGCACCTTCTACTAATTTATTTTCGTCAACATCACCAACATAGTTCGATACGATTTCGTTGTAAAGCTCATCAACTTTTTTTAAGTTACTACTTTGAATTGGTTGATTGGCTAATTGCTGCTTATAGCGATAATCAAAATAGATATAAAAACTACCACCAGCTAAAAATGCAACACAAATAATTGAAACTATGTATTGGTAAAAAGGCACTTGTCGTTTATCTTTCATAAGTGTCATCTCTTTCCTTTTAAAATATCATTGCGTAGGTTCCAGTTTACCATGAATAAAAAAGAAGGAAAAGCTTTCTTTGCCTTTCCTACTCCATTTTATTTATTATTTTCAAGATATTTTTCCCAGACTTCATCAAAAATAAGCATGTTCGGTAAATAATCAACGTTCATTTCCAAATAAGTAGACAATTCATGATAATCTTCTGATTGCTTAGGAAACTGGATATCTTTTGCCGCATCGTTGGCAAATTGACTTTCGGTTGTTTTTATCGGTGTTCTCAATGTCATTAGGTAATGGTAAAAACTTCTTCTCATTAACTCACCAATTCTCCTCTAAAAAATTTGCTCGATTCACATGTGCTTGCTCGTAACGTTCTGGTTCTTTTTGATAAAAATCTTGATGATAGTCTTCTGCTGGATAAAAAATAGTTGCCGGTTCAATCGTTGTAACTATTGGTTCAGTAAAACGTCCACTATTTTGTAAATTGTCTTTACTTTTTTCAGCAATTATCTGCTGCTTATCATTTGTGTAAAAAATTACTGGACGATAATTATCTCCACGATCTTCAAATTGTCCAAGCGCATCTGTCGGATCAGTTTGCTGCCAATAAATTTCAACTAATTTTTCATATGCCATAATTTCAGGATCAAATTCAATTTCTACCGCTTCTGTATGTCCAGTAGTATGACTCAAAACTTGTTCGTAGGTTGGATTCGCTACATGTCCTCCAGTATATCCAGAAATGATTGAGAGAATCCCTGGTTGCGTATCAAAAGGCTGAATCATACACCAAAAACAACCACCTGCAAAAATAGCTTTTTCACTCAATTCGTTCCCTCCTCACTGTTAGTTGTTGTCTCTTCTTTATCCTTTGGTAAATAAACATTCATTCGAATATCATCATCTACTAAATTAATTTTTTCAGCTCGGATAAATAAACCATTCTGCATTCTAAATTGATCCAAACGTAACAAGATTGTACTTTCATCCGGATTTACTTCTACCCAGCTTGGTAACTTGTAGTCTCTTTGAACAAACTTCAAAATTTCCTTTATTGGCAAGCTTAAAGTGCCAATTGATAAACTTTTTGCCTTTAATTGAATATTACCATTGTCCATTACATAGGGATCAAAGTATAAATAAAATTGAATTGGAAACCCTAAGACTTCAAAAGTACCATTCAGCATTGCTTCATTTTCTAAATAAAACTTGTAGGTAATATCTGATCCTTGTTGAAAATCACTAAGATAAAAATCAATTAAGGCATTGACTTGTTTTTTTGTTGATTGTACTGCGATTACTGGTGTTCCATCCGCTTCAACAAGCTCTGGTACTGGTTTAAAATTGGGTTCTCTAACCTGTGTAATTCGCATAAAAACAAAAGCTGTACTTCCAATAATCACGGCGATTAATATAAGAAAGGCTATTTTCCACCGATTAGTTGGCGTTTTATCCTTAGGTGCTTTTTGTTTTTTTCTACTCGTTTGCTCTATTTCTGTTTTTTCATTTGGCTCATTCGTCATTTTTTCACTCACTTCCTTTTTTTAACCACTTATCTTGCGTTTCAACCATTTTATCCCGTACTGTACTCGCCATAATTTGATAGCCTAAATTATTCGGATGAAAATGATCTTCTTCGTATAATGCATTATTTTTAATACTCTGATCCTCACTAGAGCTACTCGTACCCTCACTGCTGACAATTCCTACCTCATCACCAGAACCTTTATATAGTAAATCATTGATTGGAATAAAATAAGCATTATGTTCAGCTTCAACAACTTCTTCTGTTCCTGCATTCCAGCTGTTTACGATTTCCTGCATATCAGTAATTTCAGGGAAATACAGATAAAAGGGATTATAAATACCTAACACATAGATTGGTGCATCTGCATTATATTTGCGAATTTCTGTTAATAATTTTTCAACTTGTTTTTGATAACTAGCTAGTGGTTTTGTAAAGGAGTCTTTCGTTAAATGGAAAACATCACCTTTGATAACTTTCATTAAATCATTTCCACCCACAGTTAAGGTGATAAGATCTGCTGAAGCTAAACCTTCTTGGATATCTTTATTTTTTTTAATACGACTCAAAATTTGGTCACTACGGTCGCCATTTTTGCCAAAATTATCCGTTTGTACACCATTTAAATTATATTGCTCTTGTAAATCTCGCGCAACTAAGGGAACAAAACCACCTGAGTTAGTGGAATCACCGATTCCTTCTGTCAGCGAATCTCCAATAGCAGTGTAATGAATGACCTCTTTCGTTTCAACTTTAGTCGCTGGTTTCGTTCCCGGACCTAAAATTGGCTTTGCCTTTGGAATAGCAATCATTAAAATGAAGAATATGCCAATAAGTGTAAGCAAAAATAATGCAAAACTAGACCAGTTTTTTTGAAAAAATTTTTTCATTAAATCCCTTCCTTTACAAAAAAATCACAAAGCACAACAATGACTTAATCAAATAGTTCATTGTCTCAATTGCAGACTTTTTACTTCATTAAAATCACGTGCACTTGGTGATTTGATAAATCTATGTTTTATTTTGGATAAAATCGGATATAAACATTTAATAAGTATGATTATGCCAATTTTATCAGCATTTGTACAGAGAATTTTTAACAAAATTAAAAAAGCAGATCAGGTTGATCTGCTAAAAAGCTTAATCTGTATAATACATGATGGCGAATGCGCCCTTACCTGTATGTGTAGCAATGACAGGATTTGTATGCAAAACGGGGATATCCATATCTGGGAACAATGCTTGAAGACCTTCTTTAAACCCATTAGCGATTTCTAGACCATCCGCATGAGAAATACCAATTTGGCGTACATTTGATAAGTTACTTAATTCAGTTTTTAAATCTTCAAACCAATTATTGAACGTTTTTATCCCACGTCCTTTAGCAATCGGAATTAATTCTGTGTGGTCGAAATCCATAACTACTTTCATATTAAAAATATTGGACAATAAACCAGTCGTTCGGCTAATGCGACCACCTTTAACTAAATTATCTAGTGTAGAAATCCCAATATATAATTTTGTATTTTCTTTGACATGGTTAATTTCTGCCAAAATTTCAGCAACACTTGCACCATTTTTAGCTAATTTCGCTGCTTGGATGACTTGGAAAGATAAACCTTGGTCAGTAAAATCACTATCTATCACAGTAACATTGCTTGAACTAAGGTTACCAGCTTGTCTAGCGGCTTCAACAGTACCACTCAGTCCTTTAGTCATATGAATAGAAATGACTTCACTACCATCTGCCCCTAATTGATCGTAAAGTTCAACGAACTCTCCAATCGGCGGCTGACTAGTCTTAGGCAAAGCCTTTGCTTTACTCATCAACTCCATGAATTGCTCACCTTCTAAATGATCGTCGTCAGTATAGACAACTCCGTCAATCATCACAGATAAAGGCATCATATGAATATTTAAATCATCGCGTACACTTTTAACCATCGTGCATGAAGAATCGGTTACAATTTTAACGTTTGTCATAATTTTATCACTCTTCCTTTTAAAACAACCTCAATTCATGGTAAAATATCTTTGAGGCTTAAATGTCTGTTTACAGTATAACAGACAAAGAATTATTTTTCACCAAATTAAAATGAAGGAAGTTGATTTCTTGGAAAAAGTAAAATTCTCGAGAAAATATATGATCTTAAATGAAGTTCTCAATGCAGTCACGCATGGGATTGGTGCCGGCTTAAGTATTGCCGGATTGGTAATTTTACTTGTAAAAGGAGCTAGACTTGGTTCAGCAGTCCATGTCGTTTCTTATGCGCTATATGGATCGACGCTAATTCTTTTGTTTTTGTCTTCCACTTTATTCCACAGTTTAATTTTTACCAAGGCAAAAAAAGTATTTCAAGTTTTTGATCATAGCACTATATTTTTATTGATTGCGGGAAGTTATACACCGTTTTGTTTATTAAGTATTAAAGGTTGGCTCGGCTGGGTGCTGTTTGTCCTTATCTGGGTAATGGCTATTAGCGGAGTTGTTTACAAATCATTGACTTTACATAAACAAGAAACAGTCAAAAATGTATCGACAGTTATCTATATCATAATGGGCTGGCTTTGCTTGATTGCTGCTAAACCTTTATATGATTCACTCGGATTTACTGGAACTGCTTTGTTGGTTGCTGGTGGTGTTTCTTATACTTTAGGCGCTGCATTTTACAGCCTAAAAAGTGTTCGCTTTATGCATGTCGTTTGGCATTTGTTTGTTATGTTAGGTGCCGGGCTAATGTTCTTTTCAATTTTGTTCTATACTTAAATTAACTTAAATCAATAAAGCTACTAATTGAGCCCCTATCTTTTTGCAAAATAAAAAAAGATGGAGGTTTTTTTATTTTTTCTCTTTACAAACCGAACAAACATTCGTATAATAGATATACAAACGTTTGTTCGATAAAAATTATGAGGTGATGAGAATGAAAGCTATTCGTCGTGGCGGTTTATTATTTTTTGTTTTGATTATTGGTATTTTCTTGGGAACTTTAGGGTTACGATCTGCTTTACTTATTGTTAGCCCTCTTTTTATAATATGGTTTATGCTCTGGGATGAAAAAAGATACACCCAAACTAGAAAAAAAAATGAACATCATCAGTATGTTTATCGGAAATATCCATAAGTTAAAAAAAACGACAAGATACAGGAATTTAATTTCCTGCTCTTGTCGTTTTTTTAATATTCCATTAAAGTTACAATCTCATAACCTTTAATTTTATCGCGACCATGTAAGTCCATCAATTCAATTAGAAATGCACAGCCGACAACAATACCGCCTAATGATTCAATCAATTCTATTGTAGCTTTAATTGTACCACCAGTTGCTAGTAGATCATCACAGATCAAGACACGTTGTCCTGGTTGAATAGCATCTTTGTGTAAGGTTAATGTATCTGTACCATATTCTAAATCGTAAGTCACTTCGATTGTTTCACGAGGTAATTTGCCTTTTTTGCGAACAGGAGCAAAACCAACACCTAATTCATAAGCAACTGGGCATCCTACGATAAACCCACGCGCTTCAGGTCCTACAACCATATCAATTCTTTTTTCTTTTGCATAGTCAACAATCTGTTTTGTTGCTTCACGGTAAGCATCACCATTTGCCATCAATGGTGAGATATCTCGAAAAACGATGCCTTTTTCAGGATAATCTGGAATACTAGCAATATAATCTTTTAAATTCATTTTGTTACTTCCTCCTCATTCCACAACCATTGTTGCAGAGTCTCACGATCACTGTAAAGCAAAAATTCTTCCGTCTTGATTCTTTTCAAACGAGCTTGATAAATCTTACTTGTCGTTAAAGGGTGATTTTCTGGACTTTCAACTTTTCTTAAAATACCGTTTTCTATTGTAACAAATCCTAAGTCAAAAAACACCTGAATCATAAAAATTAATAATTTTTCTTGAATCTTTAAATGCTGCGCTACTGCATTTAGCTTATACCGGACATCTACTTGCTCTTGTTGTCTCACAAATTTGTATAGTTGAGCAAATTGTTCTCTCGTTCCAGCCCCATTCAAATAAGCTTCTTCTTGAGAAATTCCCATCATATAAATTCGTTCTAGCTTGCCTTGTTGTGTAATTTCTCTGAGCACATCAATCTCTTCTGGACAATCTACAAAGACTACTTGCTGAACCTTTCTCGCCTCAATCATGGAAACAGCCTCAATTACGTCTTTAAACAGTAATTTATTGTCACTTTGATCTTCAATCAATTTTAGACTGTCTGGATTAAAGTAAATATACAATGTGTTAGACGTTGGTATTTCTTTTTGGCGTGCATTTTTCCCACGAAGGTCAAACAATTGAACACCTTCTACTGAAAAATCGTTTACCATTAACTGTGGTTTTTTATTACCGTTCCATTCATTAATCGATAGTTGTCCACACACGCTAGTCGTCCCTTGCCCCAATTCATCTGCCTGGCTGCCCATTTGAAAAGCAATCGCATCTAAATTAGCGCCAGCTTGAGCTAATTGAAACTTTAAATGGCTTTTGTCAGCTCCGATTTGCCGACACTGTTCAACCGTTACATCTTCAAACAGAAAGTTTGGGACAGGATTATCTGTTCCAAAAGGAGCTAGAATTTTTAATTGCTGAATAAATGGTAAAGTTGCCTCGGAAACTGAAAGCGATTCATCGATTTGTAGTTCTTGACCTTGAGAGAGATCAATTTGATTTTTTTCAAGATAGTCAACTAAATGCAGCTTAATTTTTTCGATATTCTCAACAGGTAACGTCATCCCTGCAGCCATGTGATGACCGCCAAAATGGGTAAAGTCTTCACGAATTTCACTTAAAGCTTCGAACAAGTTTAACGCAGAAACACTTCGACCAGAACCTTTGGCAAGTTCATTATTTTCATCAATAGTCAATATAATCGTTGGTTTTCCAGTATCTTGCATAATTCGACCAGCTACTATTCCCAGAACACCTTCATGCCAACCTTGTTTAGCAATTATATGAACTGAATCACTAGTATTTATTAAGTCAAATGCTTCTTTGGTTATAGTCGCAACAATTTCTTTTCGCTCATCGTTTTGAGTATTAATATATTTTGCGATTTTCTCGGCTTCTTCTTCATCAAAAGTTGTCATTAGTTCGACCCCTGGAGAAGCATCACCTAACCTGCCTAAAGCATTCAATCTAGGCCCAATCGTAAAGGCAATGTTTTCTTCGCTAACGGATTCTTTTTTTAATTCAGCCAAATGAATTAGCATATCTAAACCGATACGTTCACCCGTTTGAATCATTTCCAAGCCCATTTTAACTAGTATTCTGTTTTCATCAGTAAGTGAAACTAAATCTGCAATTGTACCAATAGCAACTAAATCAAGAAATTCAACTGGCAGCTCACCTAACAATGCGGTTGCAACTTTGAAAGCAACGCCAACACCAGCTAAATCGCCAAAAGGATACTGCCCTTTTGGATGCTTTGGATGAATAATCGCAAAAGCGTTTGGCAATTCCGGCGGTAACTCGTGATGATCCGTTACAATAACATCAATTCCTTGTTTTGCTGCAAAATCAATTGCTTCGTGCCCAGCTACGCCATTGTCTACTGTGACAATCAGCTGTACACCATTTTCGATCTGTTCTTTAAAAACCGCTAAATTAGGCCCATAACCATGAATGAAGCGATTTGGCAAGAAGTATTCCACTTCACCGCCAATTAACTCAATCGCTTCTTTCATTACAGTAGTACTGGTGATACCGTCCGCATCATAGTCTCCATAGACCAATATTTTTTCACCATTGGCGATAGCATCTTGAATTCTAGTTACAACTTTTTCCATATCATGCATTAAATATGGATCGTATAAATTATCGATTGTTGGACGTAAAAAGGTTTCTAGTGCTTCATTGGATTGAATTCCACGATGCCACAAAATTTGTCCAATCAAAGGATTAATCTTTTCATTCGTTAATAGTTCAGAGAATTCTCCTGATAATTCCGTTTTCTCACGTAATTGCCAAGTATATTTTGCTTTTTTCACGACGTCACTCCTAACCAAGTAATTATATCAAATGACAGGGAAAAACTAAAGAAAGTATCTTAAAAGAAACCAAACAAAAAAACAAATCTAAAATCCAACGAATCTTAGATCTGCTTTTTTTATAATCTCAATCAAAGAAAAAGTTATTAATCGTTCCTTGGCTTAGTAAAATGATCCACGCGACTGCCGACAGGTTCTTCTTCTGAAACTTCGGGCATTGGCGCAAGAGCATCGTATTTTGCCTGTAATTCTGTCAACTTAGTTTCATAGTTTTGTTTAACTTTTTCTATTTCTTCTTGAGCTGATTTGTCTGTATCTTCTTTATATGACGCTAATTCTTTTATTTGCTTTTTTTGTTTCCAAATCGTTGTTGTCGATGTCAATAAGCCAATTAGAGCCCCTAAAATAGCAGAACCTAAAATAATAAGGATTAACGGACCTGATATTTGAGTGAAACCGAAATTAACAGGTACAGCTTGACTGTTTAGCACCGCAAAAAGCACGATTATTAGCACTAAAACAAGTCCTAAAATAACTCGCCATTGATTTTTCATTCTTATTTTCCCTCCTTATTTTTTATTCAATAATCCGCCAGCCAACAAATCGCCTAAATGCGGAAATAGTGTATACAATCGGTACGCACCTTCCATAATTAGCGGACGATTAATTTCTCTTTTAAAAGTTCCCATAGCATTAACAATTTCTTTTGCTAATTTATTTGGCTCTAAGACTAATAAATCAACCGATGCTAAATATTCGCCGGAAGGATCTGCTTTATCAAAGAATTCCGTTTTAATTGGACCGGGGTTAACCGTTGTTACGGAAATTCCTAATGGTTTTAGCTCTAAACGTAAAGCATTTGAAAAACCTAATACCGCAAATTTAGTTGCAGAATACACGGTAGATTTCGCGGTTGCCATTTTGCCAGCCATGGATGCAATATTAATAATGTGCCCTGTTCCACGTTCTGCCATTTGAATTGCCGCTTTTTGCGTGAAAACCATCATTCCTAAAACGTTCACTTCAAACATATTTCTGGCAACGGATAAATCTGTATCAATAAAGTTTTCAAAAATCCCAAAGCCTGCATTGTTAACCAATACATCAATTGGACCAGCTTCAGCTAAAATTTTCTGAAAAATATGTTCAACATTTTCTGGGTCTGCAATATCTAATTGAAACGAAAATGCTGGCTTCCCGCTTAATTCTTCACATTTCTCTTTAACTTTACCAATTAAATTAATCCGTCTAGCACATACAACAACAATAGCGCCTTTTTTAGCTGCTTCGTAACAAATCTGCTCACCTAATCCAGCAGAACCTCCAGTTACTACCACAATTTTATCTGTTAAATCCTGATTAAGATACATAAGCTCTTTCCCCCTATTCAACTTTAAATGGAATATCTATAATTTCCATATCTTTCACAACTTTTGTATTAGAAAAAATTTCTTTTGCTTCATCTTCTAAATGAATGATATCGCCTGTTAAATAACGAGCACTAATATGGGTGAGTATGAGTTTTGATACATTAGCATCCCGCGCAACTTGAGCTGCCTGATGACTAGTCGAATGATAATAAGCTTTTGCCATCTTCTCTTCATCTTTATTAAATGTACTTTCATGGACTAAGACATCCGCATTTTGGGCAAGTTTCGCACTATTTTTGGTTTTTCTAGTATCACCAAGAATTGTCACGATTCTACCAGCTTTTTTCTCACCCACAAATTCTTTTCCATCAATAACACGCCCATCAGGTAATTCAACAGTTTCTCCACGTTTGATTTTTCCATAAATGGGACCGGAAGGAATATTTAATTCCGCTAATTTTTCAACTTGCAGCTGTCCTTCATGATCCGCTTCTACAATTCTATAACCAAAACTTATAATACCATGATCTAACGGTAAATAAGAGACAGTAAATTGTTTGTCTTCAAATACGATGCCCGGCTGTGATAGTTCAATAATTTTCAGTTCATATGAAAGCTTCGTTTGCGAAACTTTTAAAGACGTTCTGACAAAATCAGCGATTCCAACGGGGCCATAAAGTTCGAGTTTTTCATTGCCGCCTTGAAAAGATCGACTGCTTAATAAACCTGGTAAACCAAAAATATGATCACCATGTAAATGGGTAATAAAGATTTTTTCAATCTTTCTTGGACGAATATTACTTTTCAAAATTTGTAATTGTGTTCCTTCGCCGCAATCAAATAACCAGACGGCATTTCTTTCGTCTAATAGTTTTAGAGCAATCCCGCTCACGTTACGATGTTTTGCTGGAACCCCAGCACCTGTACCTAAAAATTGTAATTCCATTGGCTACCTAACTTTCTTTTATCTTCTTTCTTATTTTAGAAGAAAGTGGCTGCTTTAGCAAATATAAATTATTTTATTGGAAAACGTAAAATAACTGTTGTTCCTTTCGGTGAAGTATCTGCCAATTCGATTTTCCCTTGATGTTCATCAACAATCCATTTGGCAATCGCTAAGCCAATACCATATCCGCCTGTCTTTCGATTCCTTGACCCTTCACCTCGATAAAATCGTTCAAAGACAGCTGCTTTTTTATCTTCTACTATTCCAATTCCTGTATCAATAATCTTAAGTTCCCATTCACTATTTTTTACCGTTGATAAAACCATAATTTTTTCATTTGTTGCTGTATACTTTAATGCATTATCTAATAAAATAATTAACAACTGATGAATTCTTTTTCTGTCCAGTATTAATTGTTGTTCTTCACCTAAATCGATGACAAACTCTTTATTTTCAGCAATAGCTAATTCTTGATAAGGCACTAAAACATTGTTTAAAAAAGCATTGATTTTAACTGGTTCTTTTTCTAAAGTTAGTGCATTTGAATCCGAACGAGCTAGTAAAAGTAAATCACTTGTTAACTGACTTAAGCGTTGTACTTCATCCAATGATAAAGCAATTGTTTCAGATTCTTCTAAAATAGTATGGTTGGGTTTGGTAAATAATTTTTCTAATTTTGCTTGAATAATAGTTAACGGTGTTCTAAGCTCATGTGAAGCATTTTCAACAAATTCTTGTTGTTTTTTCCAAGAAACTAAAATAGGTTTCATAAACCATTTCGATAAAAAATAACTTAGTGCAATAGATAGTAAGCCAAAAACCATCATGCAGATAATCAGAATCTGTTTAAATTGATTGACCGTACCCTTGATCGGATCTGTGTTTATCAGCATTTGAATATAGGCAACGCTATTCTGAGACTCAACAGGTATCGTTACTGAACGAAATTGCAGTGAGCGATCATTGCTGTCTTTGGTTTGAACACTGACAATTTTGTTTAAATCTTCAGTTGAAAGTTTTAAATTTTGGAAATCATACAAACGTGAACCCAATTCTGATTCATTGAGAATCTCACCTGATGCAGACCAAAGAATTACTTGCTGCTGAAAATTATTAGGTGGTGGTGAATCGAATTTGCCAATTTGCGGACTTGTTCCCTGAAGTCGCTCTGGTTTCAATAATTGACGTTGAATAAATTGTTCGTCAGTAGAAAGCCTTTGTAAGTCATGATCCACAGATTCGTAAATGGAGGTTTGCACCAATTTAAAAACAATTAGTCCAAGAATTAAAAAAATACTGGCAAATGAGATTAAATTAATAGCAAAATAATTAAAGCGTTGTTTTTTACTTAGTTGTTTATTCATCGGACCCTCCTTCCGGAATTTCAAATAGATAACCTACATTTCTCAACGTTTTAATCCAGCGATCCACACCGAATGGTTTTAAATTTTTTCTCAGATTACTCATATAGACTTCGACAACGGTTAATGTCGTGTCAGATTGAAACCCCCAAATCCGATCAAATAACTGATCTTTAGTAATAATTCGTCCCTGATTTTGCATCAGGTATAAAAGCAGATCAAATTTTTTGCCCTGAAGATTGATTTCATTTTCTTTAAAACGAACTTGGTGATTGTCTAGATCTACACATAAATCATTTACAACAAGTTCATTTTTACCTTTCATTCCCAAAGAGCGGCGAACAAGTGCTTGGACACGTAATATTAGTTCTTCACGATGAAATGGCTTTGTTAAATAATCATCTCCGCCATTTTTAAATCCATTCACTTTGTCTTCTAAAGCATCTTTAGCCGTTAAAATCAAAACGGGTGTAAATATATTTTTCTTTCTTAAGGCCATTAAGACTTGTTCTCCGTTCATCAAAGGCAGCATTAGATCCAATACAATGACATCGTAAATTTCACGCTCGCCTTCATATAATGCTTCTTCTCCATCATAAACTTGAACAACTTCGCCAATTTCAGATAAAATCTCTAGGATACTGTCTGATAATATTTCATCATCTTCTACTAATAGTATTTTTAACATATGCTTTCCCATCCTTATAATCAAAAAGAAGACGATCAGAAATAAATTCTTTGTCACGTCTTCTAAAATAGTCAATATTCTTTTTTATTCATTTTCTGAAGCGTCGTTAGTATCTTGTTTTTTATTTTTCCAAGATTTTTCAGCTGAGTCTTTCGTTTCTTTTTCGACATCTTTGGCGTCTGTGATTTCTTTTTCAACATCATCAAAGTCCAAACGAGTGATTTCTCCGCCTAATTCATTCATGATTAACTGATTTAAGGGTCTATTATCGTCTTCTTCAGCAATTAAAATTAATCCTGTTTCACCTTCACCGATTTGTTTAGTCACATGTTCAAACACAGTTTGAGCACCTTGAATTTCTTTTGCATCTTGAGAAGCGCCGAATATACTGCCGGCAAACCAGCCAAGTAAGATTCCTAAGGGACCACCTAAAATACCGACTAACATCCCAATCATACTACTTTTAGCCGTGTGATTGTTACCAGTAAAATCCAAGAAATCATCGATTTTAAATTGATGAGCACCGTCGTTCACATGTGTCACAACAGCCATTTGTTCCCCTTTAATTTGTCTTTCTGCGTACAATTTTTTTATTTCTGAAAATGCTTGATAAGCTTGACTTTCTACTTCAAAATGCGTAATAATAACTCTTTTTGACATACGACCACCTCAATCTATTTTATATGTCTATCTTATCAATAAACTAGTCATTAAGGCAATGAAAATCTATTATCTGGGTCCTTGCCCTCCTGGACCACCCATTTGACTACCGTCAACTTCAGCACCAGTTTGATCTACGGAGGTCAAAATATTATTGATTGAAATTTTAGCCAGTTCAGTCCCATTTGTATAGGCTCCACCAGTGTATAGTCCATTTTTCTCAGACCCTGAGTCTTGCCCACCACTTGAAAGTGTGATTGTTTCCCCTACTTTCAATTCTGGTGAACTAATAGCAATGTGCGAAAAGTCTTTTTCTGGCGCGAATGAGACAATTGTTTCTCCTGCTTCATTTTTAAGGTTTATCATCGTACCTGCCTTTTGTGTTTCATTGAAAAACAGACTAAGAGCTGCTTGTGAGGATGCATCGCTGGCACTCATTGCCATACCAGAACTTCCACTTGCGATAAATGTACCACCGTCCATTGTAAATGTGCCGTCATAATCAAGGGCGCCATTGCCATTATCCGTTGGTCCGTTCACGATTAATGTTCCTGCAGTCATTCGAATATCACCATTGCTGTCAACGCCATCTCCGTCAGCATTTACATAAGTTGTACCGCCATTTATCTCAATAAATTTGCTACTATCACCACCGCCTCCGGGTCCGCCAAATGAATCAGCACCGAATTGTCCTTCTTGATCCGTTTCACCTGAGCTTCCACCAGCAGCATTGATTCCATCATCCGATGCTTGTACTGAAATATCGCCATCATTAATTGTGATGGTGGATCCTTCCAATCCTTCATAGGAGTTCGTTACGTCAATTTTCCCATTATTAATAACTAAATCTGTATCTGCATGGATACCATCATCTCCACTGGCTAAAGAAAAAGTACCATTATTAATGGTAACTGCAGCATTTGAATGAATTGCATCATCAGCAGTATTTAGATCAAATGTTCCATCATCTACAACAATATTTCCTGATGCTTTCAAACCTTTGTAACTCGCTGTCGTATCAATGGTTTGATCGTCGTAGCCATCTGCTGTCTGAATATTTATTTTTGCTGTAGCAATTGATAAATTGGTTTCTGCTTGAATACCATCGTTGCCTGATTGAATTGAGAATGTACCGCCATCAATCGCAATCCAACCTTTTTCCGCATCAGTACTATTATTTGCTTGAATGCCATCACCTTCCGTTGTCTTTAAAGTGAATGTACCAGCTGCAATTGATATCGAGTCTTTTCCTTTAATAGCATTATTTTTGGCAGTAACATTAATGGTTCCATTCGCGATAACTAAATCATCTTTACTGCGAATCCCGTTGTTATAATTACCATTTACATCTAATGAACCTGATCCATTAATTGTTAGATCATCTTTACTGAAGAAGGCTGCATCTGGCTCGGTTTCATCTGCTGAAGCAAAAACATAATCTGTTCCATCAGATAAACTATTTTTTGTTCCCTCAGCTAATGTTGTAATCACTTTTTTTGCTTGTTCGACATAGATCGCTGAAGAAGAAGCGTTTGTGATTGTAGCATTTTTCAGCACTATATGAACTGTTTCATCATTTGCACTAACTTTAATCTGACCTTGATAATTCCCGGAAATAACATAAGTGCCCCCGGCTGTGATTGAAATCGTTTTGTCTTTTTCTGATGCGCCATCTCCATCAATTGTACTTCCAGAATCACTTAGTTCAATTTTTGTTGCAGTTGTTTCATCGTAGCTTTCATCAAAGTCCTCTTCGTCATAACTTCCATATTTATTTTCAGAAGATTTTTGGGCTTGCTGAACTACAGTTGTTTGTTCGGAATTTTTTGTCGTTGAAGTTACCGTAGTTTCTGCTTCTTTCGAACAACCGGTTAAAAGCATAAGTAAAAGTGTAAAAGATACTAAAGTAAATTTAATTTTTTTCATATAGTTATTCACCTACAATTCTTCTCTATTTGTTGATACTTTGCCTGAAACAATCGTTAAATTACCATTTCTAACACGCATGGCATCCATCAACTCCTTCTCATTTTGGTTATCTTTTAATGTCACTCGGTAGCGTAATTCATAAAGGCTGCCCATATTCGTTGTTTTTACTGAATCTAAATTAGCAGCATAGGTATATGTTTGAAATAAATCATCAAACAGTCCCGGATAATCTAGGTCTTCAGGAATGGTGACTTTAATTTCCCGTTCCGCTACTCTTTGTTTTTCACCGAAATGAACTGTGTTTAAAAGCAATAAAAAGACCGCAATAATTACTGAAAATAAAACTATATAACCAATAAAGCCCATTCCTGTTGCTAAACCAATTCCCATTGACCAGAAAATACTAGTAATTTCTCTAGCGCCTCCAGCAACTGAGCGGAATCGAATTAAACTAAACGCACCTAGCACAGCAACACCTGTTCCTAGATTTCCATTTACCAGCATAATCACTAATTGAACAAGGATCGGTAAGACAGCTAAGGTAATTACAAAATTTTTACTATAAACATTTCTATACATATGGACAATAGCCACTAAAAGTCCTAATAGAATCGAAACCAGCATACAAATTAATAATTGCTGATAGGATAAATCTACCGTACTTTCGGTATTTTCAATTAATAAACTAGACAACATAACTAAAATCCTCCTTACAATATAAATATCTTTCATAGGTTTGGGCATATTTTGAAAAAGAAGATGGATAGATCTCCAGATCAGCTAAAATTTCGGAAAACCAAAGGGGATAAGCACCTAAAGCTTTAACTTCCATCAATACATCTATTTCAGGGGCTACTCGCTCACCGGAATCGTTCAGCTCATTTTTCCCGTTAATTTTGCAATACCGTATATTAAAGTCAAACGTAATCCGAAAATCTTGATTATCATGAGCAAACAGCGCTCTTCTGTCATAAGCAATCATTACTTTAGGTTCAAGTTTCTTTCTCGCCAATACCCAATCTATTTCCTGTTTAATTTGTTGATCTTTAATGCCCTTTAATTTAAATGAATGAGGATACTGAATATATTTTTTCGCAAGTTGATAGTTCAATGCAATCCTTCGTTTATAGACAACTCCTTTAACCTTTTTCTTAATTTCTAAAAAAACATCTGAATCATTATTGGGAATCCCATAACTTCTAATCCGAAATTTTTCTTTATAGGCTGGTTTACTGATAGAATGTCGAATCATTTCGTAACTTGGCGTATCAAAATATATCGACATAATTGTATGTAATCCATAGTCATCTTCCTGCATGAAAGGAATTAGTCTTTCTCTTAGTTTCTGGTATGTAACACTATCTAACGGATATTTTTTTTCTTTTCTTTGAAAACTATTTTTCAATTTAACCATTTGAACTCCTCCTTTATCTGAGTTAATCATAAAACTAAAAACATAAATGAAGCTTAAAATAAAAAAGCATCCTATTTCTGAATAGAATTTTACTCAGAAATAGGATGCTTTTACTTTAATTAACTAATTAATTCATAAATAGGTGTATATTCTTTACTTTGATCTTTTGCAACAGCTGCCATTGTAAGATGTTTTTTATAGGTATTAATTCCCGTAGAAACTGTTTCATTTTCTTTAGCTGCTTGAACAATACCTTTATTTGCAATTGCTACTGCGTAAGGAAGTGTTGCGTTTGTTAAAGCAAATGTAGATGTTCGAGGAACAGCTCCCGGCATATTTGCCACTGCGTAGTGTACGACACCATGTTTTACATAGGTGGGATTATCATGTGTAGTAATTTGATCTGTTGTTTCGAAAATGCCACCTTGATCGATAGCAATATCAACAATAACTGCCCCGGGTTTCATCTGTTTAACCATTTTTTCGGTAACTAGTTTTGGCGCTTTTGCACCTGGAATAAGCACTGCACCAATAACTACGTCAGCTTCTTTGACTTTACTTTCAATATGATAGGCATTGGAAATTAATGTTTGAACATGATTACCGAACAAATCATCTAATTCAGCTAGACGATTAGGATTGACATCTAAGATTGTTACTTTTGCTCCTAAACCAATTGCGATTTTAGCTGCATTCGTTCCAGCAACCCCGCCACCAATAATGACTACTTTTCCTCTTTCTACTCCAGGTACACCAAATAGTAAGATGCCTTCACCGCCTTTTGGCTTTTCTAAAAATTGTGCACCAACTTGTACAGACATTCTGCCAGCAACTTCACTCATTGGTGTTAACAAAGGAAGTGTATGATTTAGGGTCATCGTTTCATAAGCAACAGCGGTCACATTATTTTCAATTAAAGCATCTGTTAATTCAGGTTCAGGCGCTAAATGCAGGTAAGTAAATAATATCAAACCATCATGAAAATACTGAAATTCTTCTTTTAAGGGTTCTTTCACTTTCATAACCATTTCTGACTGCCAAACTTTTGCAACATCCGCTTCAACGACTGCTCCAACTTCTTCAAACTCTTGATTTGTAAAACCAGAACCTAGCCCGGCATTATTTTCAATTATCACTTGATGACCATTGTTAACTAAACTAACAACGCCAGCTGGTGTGATTGCAATTCTATTTTCATTATTTTTGATTTCTTTAGGAATACCGATAAGCATATTTTTCACCTCACTATTTTTTTAAACGACTAATGTGCGTTCGTTACTGAATTTTTCATATTTTTTATTTACGATGATGTTTTCAAGTGTTTCTACTAATGTGTAGACTTCCTCATATGTGTTGTATAAGGCAATTGGTGCTAAACGAATAACGTTTGGTTCTCTAAAATCAGGAATAATATTCGCTTCTTTTAATGCTTTACAAATGCGGTAAGCTTCATCATGTTCCAAACAAACATGCCCACCCCGTTTACTATCTTCACGTGGATTTCCAACTGTGTAGCCATATTGCGAGAGTTTTTCATCAATCAAATACATAAGATAGGCAGTAATGTTTAATGATTTTTCACGGATTTTACTCATACCGATCTCGTTAAAGATAGTCAAGGTTCCTTCTAACGGTGCCATAGCCAAGAAACTTGGTGAACCAATCTGCCAGCCGCTAGCATCGTGTTGATGTTCAAACTCATGTTTTAACTCAAATTGGGTATCATCTTTATTTCCCCACCAACCCGCTAAACCAGGTGTTTCTTTAAAATGTTTGCGATTCATGTATAAACCAGCAATTGACCCCGGACCAGCGGATAGATATTTATACGTACACCACACAGCAAAGTCTGGTTGAATATCTTTGAAATCCATTGGAATTGCTCCGATTGCATGGCATAAATCCCAGCCGATTAAAATTCCTCTTTGATGAGCAGCATCCGTTACACGTTTCATATCGACTATTTGAGAACTTCTATATAGAACTGTCGGCAATAAAATCATAGCAACATCATCAGTCATAGCCTCAATAACAGCAGCTTCATCAATTAAACGTCCGTCTGAGCTTTTCACTACTTTAACCGCATCTTTAGGATCGTATCCGTGGAGACGAACTTGGCTGTCTACAGCGTAACGATCAGTCGGAAAATTCAAATCATCTACCAAGATTTTATAGCGCTCTTTCGTCGGTTTGTATAACGTACTAATACATTGATGAATATTAATTGTGGTACTTCCAGTAATAACAACTTCATCTGGATTAGCATTAATTAATGGTGCTGACATCTCCCCTAATTTCCCAGCATAATGGAATAACGCATCCCATAGTTTTATCCCTTCTTTTTTCCAAGTTTCCATCATACGAAGTAACGCCTCTTCAGCATCCTTTGAAGCTAAGCCTAATGAATTCCCATCCATATAAATCTCATCTGCTTGAACATAAAAGCGATCTCTTACTTTTCTTAGCGGATCTAATTTGTCCATTTCTTGTGCACTAGCCCGATCTGTTTGAAATTTTCTTTCCATCTCTACATCACCTTCCAAATCTTTTTCATTAAAAGCAGCAAGCTGCCTTACTAACTAATTAACTAGGATAAAACTTTATGTTTATTCAAGCGGATAAACCCTATCACAGCAAGTAACGCAATCATTCCAACTGCGACCAGCAAATAAATTGCTGTCAACCAAGAGTCACCGATTTCACTGACTTTGGTCACTAAAGGTGTACCGATAAAAATACCAATATAATAAAACAAATTAATAAACGAAATACTTGCACCGATTAATCGCTCTTGTTTGACAACTTTTGGTGCCAGAATCATGACACAGGAAGAAGATAAGCTTGCTCCTGCAGATAGTGCAAAAAGTTGAGCAATAAATGTAATATTGCTGTTTAAATACCCCATCCAAAACGTAGCGACTAACATTAGTAAAAACGAACAAAATATAATTACTTGTCCTTTTTTCAGTTTGTCTATCAAAAAACCTGCTAGAGCTCCAAATGGAATTCCAAACAACCCAAAATATCCTGTATAACTATTAGCTAAATTTTCTGACAAACCGTAATATTGTGTATAAATCACGGGATAGAGATTGATAAAAGCGAACAAAATGAATGCCATACAGCCTTGAGCTACTGCTAAAAGCCAAATTGCTTTATTTTCCATCGCATTTTTGACTGATCCCTCTTTTTTTCTACCTTCAGCAATAGCTTGACTAGCTGGTTCATCTAGAAAAATTAGATACAAAAACAGCAGAATCAAGGATAAAACAGCAATCAAATACCATAATGAATGTAGTCCGTATTTTTGTACGATTGGTTTAAATAAATTCATTGCCAACATAGAACCTAACGCTGAGAATGTCCCCCACAGCCCTGTCGCAATTCCGCTATGATTCTCTTTAAACCAAAAATTAATTAAAACAATTCCTACCATAATTATCATAGAAAAAGAAATTCCTTCAACGGCTCTTGATAAAAGTAATGACCAAAAACTAGTAGAAAAAGCCCCCCATAAATTCCCTAATGCCAAAAATCCCATCAATGCCAATAGTAATTTTTTAGGACCAAATCGTGTAACCAAAGTACCGCCTGGAACTGCCAAAAAAATACCTGAAACTGTAAAAATCGACATTAACCACGATACCATCGAAAGACTGATTCCTAATTCTTGTACCAATTCATTTTGGATAGGCACCAATTTTAGCTGACTTAGTGAAACGACAACTCCGCCAATATACAACAAAATAAATTTAATCCATCTGTTTCTCACCATAAAGATTGCTCCTTTTTTGGTTCTGTCTTTTTAGATTGAAGAAACAACATATTTACCAGTAAATATCAGTTCGTCTTAAGATACGTTAATCATAGCGAAACTCACCCAACTTTGTATATAAAAATCCGAATAAAAAGTAAGCGTTTTCTTTTCGAATTAGAAAATGTTTTAGCTTTATTTTTACAATGTGAAAAAAATGGATGTAAAGGTTGATTTTTAGCCATTTATTTAGTGAAAAATTGTTAAAATTTAATTTACTATAGCATCTAACCTTAATATCCTCTATAATTAATGTACGAAATAGATTTAATTAAGGATATTGAAGAAAGAGGTGTACCAGTGGATAAAACAGACCGTAAACTGTTAAAAATTCTGCATGAAAACTCTCGTATCTCTATTGTAGAATTATCTCAAAAAATTAATTTAAGCCGTCCCAGTGTTAAAGAACGAATTGACAAGTTAATTGAGCAAGGAATTCTCACTAATTTCACAATTCAAGTATCTTTGGAACAAATTGACCAGACCATTACTTTTTTTAGTGAACTAAGCCAAGTCACTCTTTCAGTTGAAAAAGTACTAAAGTTATTAAAAAACACACCTGCAGTCAATGATGTATACATCGTCAGCGGACACGTCAATTATTTAGTAAAAGCGACTGTTGCCAATCCTAGTGAAATGAAAGATTTATTAGCAAAATGGATGCTGTTTGCCAGCGTCAACAGTTCAATTGTTCTAGAAACAGCTATCGAAAATCAGCAAAATTTCGATTTAAATAGTTAAGTGAACGAAAAATAAATTACCCTTGGAAACAAATTTTAATTATTTGCAACTTATTGTGAATAAGATCACTAACGTTCCTACAAAAAAAGAGCCGATTTTCATCAGCTCTCCTCTACAAATTACTTATTCTATTCAACAAACTCAAATTCATATTCCGCAATCCGAACAATATCGCCATCTTTAGCTCCACGCGCACGTAATGCTTCATCGATACCCATACCACGCAATTGACGTGCAAAACGCATAACACTTTCATCATGCTCAAAATTGGTCATCTTAAATAAGCGCTCCAATGTTTCACCAGACAATACCCATGTAGCATCTGGATCACGATCAATAGTATATTCAGGCCCTTCAGGCTGGAAGCCATAATGAACGGTATCTTCAATGATTTCTTCTTCGTATAATGGGAATTCCGGTGTTACATCCAATAAATCTGCTGTTGCATTTAGTAAAGGATCGATTCCCTTACGTGCAACACCTGAGATTGGAAAAATTGGCAAATGATCTGCGTACTCATCTGTTCGTTCTTTTTCAATTTGTTCTTTAAATTTCTTTAAATTCTCTTCTGCTTCAGGCATATCCATCTTATTCGCAACAATAATTTGCGGACGTTCCATTAAACGAAGGTTATGAGAAGCTAGTTCCTTGTTAATCGCTAAATAATCCTCGTATGGATCACGCCCTTCCATTCCACTCATATCAATTACATGTAGAATAACTCTTGTACGCTCGATATGACGTAAGAATTGCGTTCCAAGACCAATACCTTGAGATGCACCTTCAATCAATCCAGGCAAGTCAGCCGCAGCAAAACTACGACCATCACTCGTCGAAACCATCCCTAAATTAGGAACTAGTGTCGTAAAATGATAAGCACCGATCTTCGGTCTAGCAGATGAAATAACAGATAATAAAGTCGATTTTCCTACAGAAGGGAAACCAACTAAACCAACATCCGCTAAAACTTTTAATTCTAATTCAATTTTACGTTCTTGCCCTGGTTCACCATTTTCAGCGATTTCTGGAGCAGGGTTTTTAGCTGAAGCAAAACGAATATTTCCGCGTCCGCCGCGTCCGCCTTTTGCTACTGTCAATGTTTGACCGTTTTCAATTAAATCACCGATTAATGTTCCTGTATCCGCATCACGAACTGTTGTACCTGGCGGAACTTTTACAAATGTATCTTCTGAGCCACGGCCATGCATTCCTTTACTCATTCCATTTTCACCAGGTTGGGCTTTGAAATGACGATTAAAACGGAAATCCATTAACGTACGCAAACCTTCTTCTACTATTAAAATCACATCACCGCCGCGACCACCGTCACCGCCTGCAGGTCCGCCATCCGGAACATATTTTTCTCTACGAAAAGCAACCATCCCGTCTCCGCCTTTACCGGCTTTGACATCTATTGTTACCTGATCTAAAAACATGGACATTTTTTGTCCTCCTATCTTATATAAGGTGTATGTAAAGTTAAAATCCGCATAAATAACTTTTATATCACCGTTGTCTTATTCAGATTCTAACTACCTAAACTGTGCAGTTTAAAAGCCTTTCTTATTGTAAAGGTTATCGCTGAATTTGTCTAGCCAAATTCTTCTTTCATAATTGTCAGATGACCAAAATGATCTTTAAAAATTGGCAATTAAACTAGATCATCTCTATTTTGCCTAACCAAAGACAAGATTTTTGACAAAATTAAACGATGCGTTCATCCTTATAGTATAGCTTATATAGAAGGTATTTGATATAACCAATTATATACAGCTATCGCAAAAAAGTCGGCGAGTGCTGTAGACTTATGATGATTGTAAGTTCTAGCTCCATTTGCTTGCTCTAATTATCAAAGGAGGAAATTTAGCATGACAGTAAAAGTAGGTATTAATGGTTTTGGACGAATTGGACGTTTAGCATTCCGTCGTATTAAAGAAGTTTCCGATGATATTGAAGTTGTAGCAATCAATGATTTGACAAGCCCAACAATGTTAGCACAATTACTTCAGTTTGACTCCACTCACGGAACCTATCCGGGAAAAATAACTGCAACAGAAGATGGGATTCTTGTAGACGGACAAGAAACAAAAGTATACGCAGAAGCTGATGCAAGTAAGTTGCCTTGGGTAGCAGATAATGGTGTGAACATCGTGTTAGAATGCACTGGTTTTTATACATCAGAAGCCAAAGCCCAAGCACATCTGGATGCAGGAGTTAAGCGTGTTGTTATTTCTGCTCCAGCAGGTGACATGAAAACAATCGTTTATAACGTAAATGACGACACGTTAACCCCAGAAGATAAAATTATTTCAGCTGGCTCTTGTACAACAAACTGTTTAGCTCCCATGGCTTATTTCTTAAATAATGAATTTGGCATCGAAGTTGGGACAATGACAACAGTTCACGCCTATACTTCCACTCAAATGCTCTTAGACGGTCCTGTCAAAGGTGGTAATTTACGTGCAGCTCGTTCAGCAGCAGATAATACAATTCCGCATTCAACTGGTGCAGCTAAAGCAATTGGCTTAGTTATTCCGGAATTAAATGGGAAACTACAAGGTCACGCTCAACGGGTTCCAGTAGTTGATGGCTCTCTAACAGAGCTTGTAGCTATTTTGAAAACAAAAGTGACAGCAGATCAAGTGAATGAAGCAATGAAAAAACATACAGTTGATAATCCTTCTTTTGGTTATGATGACCGTGAAATTGTTTCTGGGGATGTTATCGGCACTACTGAGGGTTCAATTTTTGATCCTACTCAAACAGAAATTACAACTTCTGGAGATTTTCAATTGGTCAAAACCGTTGCCTGGTACGATAACGAATATGGTTTTACTTGCCAAATGATTCGCTTACTAGAAAAATTTGCTAACTTATAGGATCTATACTGCTTAATAACTTGTAAAAAATAAAGTGTGAAGCAAAACTGTTATTTTAGTTTTGCTTCACACTTTAAGTTTAGATAAACAACAGATTTTTTACTAGCTATTTTCAGCAATATACTCAACTAATCTTTCAGTTTCTGTCCAGCCTAGGCAAGGATCTGTAATGGACTTCCCAAAAATCTTACCATCTGCTTCTTGACGACCATTTTCTAAGAAGCTTTCAATCATAAATCCTCGAACCCATTCTTTCATATCTTGATTCCAAGAACGATTAATCAGTGTTTCTTTAACAATTCTAACTTGTTCATTATATTGTTTCCCTGAATTATCGTGATTTGTATCTATCATAATAAATGGATTTTGATAATTTCCTGATTTATACAGATTAACCACTTTTAATAAATCTTCATAGTGATAATTTGGAATATTTTCACCATATTCGTTTAACCCACCTCTAAGTACAACATGGGCTAGTGGATTAGAACTGGATTCTACTTCCAGTCCATTAAAGATAAATTCTTGTTTTTGCTGAGCCGCATATAAAGAGTTAAACAGAACGTTTAAATTGCCGCTAGTAGGATTTTTCATACCCGTCGGCTGATCAATTCCACTTGCCACAAAACGATGCTGCTGATCCTCTACCGAACGTGCACCCACAGCAATGTAACTAACTAAATCTTGGACAAATTCCAAATTTTCAGGATATAACATTTCATCTGCTGTAGTTAAACCTGTTTCACAAATAACTCGATTATGCAGCTGACGAACTGCAGCAATCCCTTGAATTAAATTACTTTCTCCTTCAGGATTTTGCTGATGTAATAAACCTTTGTAGCCATCACCATTTGTTCGTGGTTTATTCGTGTAAACACGCGGAACCATAAAAATCTTATCTTGAACTTTTTCTTGCAATTTTGCTAATCGCGTGACGTATTCCATAACAGCATCTTCATTATGAGCAGAACAAGGTCCGATTACTAATAATATCTTTTGACTTTTTCCTTCAATAATATTTTTAAGTTCTTGATCGCGTACATTTTTCTTTTGAGCTTGTGCTTCATTTAACTTTGATAAAGATTTAACTTGTTCAAAATTAATCGGTTGACTTAATGCTTTAAAACTCATACGATAACTTCCCTTCATTTTTTCCTTATAATCAAACAATAAAATAAATCGTAAAACTAGTAAAATAAAAAAGCCCCGTCCTTTCATTTCTGAAAAGGACGAGACCGAAAAGATCCGTGTTACCACCTTTGTTTACAATAAGCTTTCACTTAATGACTTAACAGGTACAAAAACACTTATACCCTGGCACAATAACGGGTGCGCAAAACCGTCACAGCCTACTTCATTCGGTGTGAAGTTCAAAGAGGAATTCAGATACTTCGGGATTGTGCGCCTCTCAACAACCGGCTGCTTTCTGTAGACCTTCATTATCTTACTAGTTCTTGTCAATACTTTTATTGTTTATTGAAGCTATTGTATGAGATTCTACTCGGATTGTCAATCTCTTTTTAAAAATGATATAGAAATAAATCAACAATCGATTGAATCTACTTATTCAGCTGATTGTTTCTTTTTTTTCTGTTGGCATTCTTGACAAATACCGTGAAAAGTCAAACGGTGATCTTTCACCATAAAATGATAGCGTTGCTCAATGACTTGCTCCACATCTCCAAGTAAATCTTCTTCCACTTCTTCAATATTCCCACATTCCAAACATAAAAGATGATGGTGAAAATGTTTTGCGCCTTCTTTTCGTAAATCATAACGAGCTAATCCATCATTAAAACTTACCTTGTCTACAACTTTTAAGTCAGTTAAAATTTCTAATGTTCGATAAACAGTTGCTAAACCAATCTCTGGGCTTTTTTGTTTAACTAAGAAATAAATTTCTTCAGCCGACATATGGTCTTTCTCATTCTCTAGTAAGACTAAAACTGTTGCTTCACGTTGCGGCGTCAGTTTGAAACCAGATTCATGCAATTGTTGTTTCGTTTTCTTTAAAGCAGCAGTAGAATCCATAAATGCAGCCCCTTAATTATAATAATTTTAATCTGGAAAGTTTTTTCCAGCAACAAATTATAATAAGTATAAAATAATCAGTTATCTTTTGCAAGTGATTCTCAATTAGAAATATAAAACATCATTTTTGACTATCTTCATTTTTCTCTTCAATTAAAATTGTATAGCCATCTTCTTGCGTAATTCTCCCTTGTTTCAGTAAGTTGCCGATTGCCCGTTTAAATTGAGCTTTACTAATCCCAAAGGTTTGCTTAATTTCATCTGGATTTGATTTATCTGTAAAAGGAATTTTGTGGTCAGCTGCACGCTCCAAGAAAGTCAACAACATAGCTGCATCATCACTTATCACTTCATAGCCGCGTGGTTTTAAGGAAAGATTTAATGTTCCATCCGGGCGAACACCAATTACTCTCCCATCAACTTTTTCACCCAAATGAGGTTCTTGATAGCGTTCAGCTGGATGAATAAAACCGATATGAAAATCATCCGTTAAAATAAAGGTTCCCACCATTTTTAAACGATAAACAATACCACTAATATTTTTATTTTTCAATTCTTCAGTACCTGGTTGTGCCATGGCTTTAAAGATTTTTTCATCTGCCAATTCACCCCAAATACGATCTTTTTCATCTACTCTTAGGGAAACCATTAATTGATCGCCTTTTTTAGGCCACAATTCACGCATTAACGGTAATTCATCCAATGAAACAACAACATCCTTATCCTTAAGACCGATATCAACAAAGGCACCTAAATCTTTGCGAGTCCCTGTAACTGTTCCAAATGCATATTGACCTATTTTAGCAGTTGGGATTACTGTGGTCATTGCTGGTTCTTGTTTTTGATTAAGATAACCAAAACCTTCTACAGCCTCACCAATTTCGTGTTCCCCTTCTTCTTTAGACAATCTCAAAGTAATACCGTTCTTTTGTAAAAAGTAGTAATTTTCGTTTTCATCGATCACTAGTGCTGTAAATATTTTTGCTAATAACTCGTTCATTTTGTTCTCCTTCTGGCACTTAGCCTAAAAAAATACGTAAAATTGCAATCGTTACAATTCCTACTATGACCGTTTTCATTAAGTCTTTCGTACGAATAGCAACAAGCAACGTTGGAATACAACTAATCGCTTCTAATGTCTTTAACTCTGGAAAACCAGTCGTTTGAACTTCTAAAATACTTTGAAATAAAAGTGCAGTTAAAATACAAATCGGTATATAAGATAAAAAACGGGTAAACCATTCTGGAAAATCAATTTTTTTTGAAAGTAAAAATGGCATAATTCTTGGAATCCATGTTACTAATGAACAACCTAAAATTGTTAATAATACGTAATGACTAGTTACCATGATTCACCACCCCAACTGTACAACCTAATAAAGTAGCCAACATTACAGAAATCTCAGGCGTAAAAAAGCCCATAAATAAATATAGGGATAGACAAACTGTGCCAATCACAATTAATGTTTCTTTCGTTTTCTTCCTAAGTGGATAATCTACTTGCAGAATAAATAAACCTGCAAACATTGCAACTAATGCAAAGTCTAACCCTAACATATGCGGATCAGGTATCCAATTACCTAATAATCCACCAACTACTGTTGATAAAATCCAAGTTATATACGCCGTGATATTCAACCCATGTGTCCAGGCTGAGGTCACAGGACGCTCATTACTCAAAGCTGTCATAAGTACACCATATGACTCATCAGTTAAAAGGGTTCCGATACCAACACTTGTGATGAGGGGTTCTTTTTTAAAGTAAGGTGCAACAGACATACTCATCAAGAAATGTCGTAAATTAACTAAAAATGTTGTAAAAATAATTGCAGAAATTGGTGAGTGTAACGCCAGCATACCGCAAATAATAAATTGCGCACTGCCAGCATAAACTAAAATTGACATTAAAGCAATTTCTAATATAGAAAGTCCCACGCTTTTACCAACTACACCTGCCGCAATCCCGATTCCGACATAACCTAAAATAGTTGGCACACAAGCATTTACACCTTCTTTAAATGTTGCATAATTTTTTACTTCCATACTTTTCTCCTTGTAATTCAATCAATCGTCATTGATCTTTTTATGGACGTATCAAAATAAAACAAAAACAGAAGCAACTTCTTTGAGGATAAGCCGGAAGTTGCAAAAATAATTCTGCAAAATTCTCAATACTGGACTATACTCTCAAAAATCACAGTACTCGCTTGGTTCCTGAAGTTAATCGCTCCTGTTTCAGCCTCATTTAAAATGTAATATAACTATCTTTTATCTTCCAGCATTTCTTGAAGCATTTCCTTTAAACCAACCTGTTTTTGCATTAATAGTCACCAGATATTGACCATCTGACCCGTATAAATTATAGTAACCTTCGCCGTTAATAATTCTAGCTGGTTGTAAAGTATAGCCTCCTGCTACAATATAGCCACGTTCAATACATGTAGCAATAACTTTTTCTTGAACACCCGGTGCCCATGTCCAAGCTGGATTACTCATGTCAGCTACATCGCTTGGATTCACAGAATAAACAGGATCAGTATAAACGCCATCAGCATTCGCTGCAGAAAATGTATTCGCATCTGGTTGCTGACCATTAGTAGTAACTGCCTGAGCAGCACTTGTTGAATCATTAGCAGCTTGACTTGTTTCATTATTTTGCGCTGCCGCTTGAACGGCTGCTTGCTGTTGTGCAGCCGCTGTAGTTTCCGCATTTGTTAAAGCTGTATTGGCTTTTACTAAAACTTCATTTAAAGGATTACGTAATGTCTCACTTTTTACTTTATCAACTTCTGTTTTAGCGGCTGTATATGTGTCTCTTGTTAAAGCTGCTGTCAATTCATTGTTTTTATAGAAAACATCAATTGCAGCCTTCGCTTTTTGTAATTGATCGTATTGCTCTGTCGCTTGTGCAATCGCTTGATTGATTAACTTATCAAAATCATCTTTTTCTTCGCGTTTGACCATATCAATTTTTTTGTCAGCTTTAAGACTTGCATCAGCTAATTTGGCGCCATCAATAATAGGTTCAATGAATAAATCATTGACCTGAGTGATCGCCGCTTGTTTTTCTGTTACTTTTTTATAAAGTGCTTCTAACTCTTTATATTGAGCATCGTCTTTTAATTTGTCTAAATTTCCCTTGATCGAATCGGGACTGACACTGACCATTTCCGGTTTAATGAAAAGTTGCTTATCATCTGTAAAGTAACCATTTAGCTCTTTCTCAGTTTGTTCAGCTAATTTTTTTTGCGTTTCTGACACTTGAGTTTCAGCTGTATCTGTTTTTTGTGTTTGACTGTAAGCAAACCAAGTTCCGCCTGCTAAAACAACAACAGCAGCTAAAACAATTGACATTTTTTTGTAGTTTTTCTTCACTGGTTTATTCTCTTGATCTGGTGAAGTGCTTTTTTGCACAGTATTTTTTGAAGCTGGTTTGTCAAACTGACTTTTGTTTTTTTGAATTTTCGGATCTTCACCGTCTTTAAAGAAAATCGGGGCAGCGTCCATCTCAATTTCTTCTGGTTTTTTACTTTTAGAAGGAATCTCAGGTGATTTGGCTGGTAATGCTTTAGGACCCATCACTTGCTTGTTTTCAGATTTTTCAGTTGGCGGTGTAAATTTATCAATTGCATTCTTTTGCTTTGAGTCAGAGGACTGCTTGATTTCTTCTTTTTTAGTCGTAGCTTCTTGCTCATCCTTCTTAACTTCAACTTGTTTTTCTTCAGTTGTATCAAACGAGTCAGTTGAAATATTTGTTTGCTCTTCTGTGTCAGTCTCAAGTTCTGTTTCTGAAATTTTTTCTGAGTCATTATCACTTGTTTCTGACGTATGCTCTTGCTTTTCGTTTTTATGTTCGTTAATATACTGATCTAACATGATTTTATCAGCTTTTTCTTCAGTAATTTCACTATCTGATTCAGATTTTTTTTCAGCTTCAACAGCAGCAGAATCTAATTTACTTTCAGAAGCAGTTTCATTATCTACTTGTTCTTGCTCTTCTTTAGGTTTTTCAGGTTCTTGTTCATTAAACATCGTCATTACATGGCCAATACTCATATCTTTTAATTCAGACCATTCGATATTTTCATTTTGCTCTTTATTTAGGAAACTGGAAGTGTCTTCCTCTTTTTTTGGTTGATTATCATCATTATTTTTTTGCGAAGAAGTTTTATCTGCCTGCTTGTCGTTAAAAGTAAATCCACAATTTGGACAGACTTCTTCTTGCTTGTCTATTTCGGTTCCACAATTTGGACATTGTTTCGTCATTTATTCAGCCTCACATTCTACTCAATTCAGGTAAGTCTAATCTACCACAAAATCGCTTTTCTTCCAATATGTACTATCTAACTTTTTCATTACGATTGTTTAAAAGGGAGTGGAGCAAAACGTAAAATTAGTTTTGCCTCACTCCCTAGTAATAAGAAAACCGTAAACTAATCACATTTGATTAATTCAGTTTATACATTCTATTCTAGAAAATCTTTTAATTGTTTAGAACGAGATGGATGGCGCAATTTGCGTAAAGCTTTTGCTTCGATTTGACGAATCCGTTCCCGAGTAACACCAAATACTTTCCCAACTTCTTCCAAAGTACGTGTGCGTCCATCATCTAAACCAAAACGTAAACGCAGCACATTTTCTTCGCGGTCAGTCAATGTATCTAATACATCTTCTAATTGTTCTTTTAAAAGTTCATAAGCTGCATGTTCAGCTGGGCTGGTAGCGTCCTGATCTTCAATAAAATCGCCTAAGTGAGAATCATCTTCTTCACCAATTGGTGTTTCTAAAGAAACAGGCTCTTGAGCAATTTTTAGAATCTCACGAACTTTTTCGGTTGGCAAATCCATTTCAGCACCGATTTCTTCTGGTGTAGGTTCCCGACCTAAATCTTGTAATAATTGACGCTGAATACGGATTAATTTGTTAATTGTTTCCACCATATGCACTGGAATCCGAATCGTTCTAGCTTGGTCAGCAATGGCACGAGTAATCGCTTGACGAATCCACCAAGTTGCATAGGTTGAAAATTTAAATCCTTTACGGTAATCAAATTTTTCTACGGCTTTCATTAGCCCCATATTTCCTTCTTGGATCAGATCAAGAAATTGCATTCCACGACCAACATAACGTTTTGCAATCGATACAACTAAACGCAAGTTAGCTTCTGCTAAACGTTGTTTTGCTTCTTGATCGCCTTCTTCAATTTTTAAAGCTAATTCAACTTCTTCAGCCGCTGTTAATAATTGAACACGTCCAATTTCTTTTAAGTACATACGAACAGGATCATTAATCTTAACACCAGTTGGGGCAGATAAATCTTCCATTTGGGCTTTTTCAGCAACTTTTTCGTCTTTTTTAAGACTGTGTTCACTTGGGTCACCATTTTCGTCAACAACGCTTATTCCTGCATCTTCAACTTTTTGGATCAACTTTTCCATTTCGTCAGCATTCAACGTATATGGCGTTGCTAAAGTATTTGTTAAATCATCATAAAAAACATTACCTTTAGGCTTGTTTTCTTTGATAAAGGCTGCCACTGCAGCTGCATATTTTTTTTCTGTTTCTTTTTCCATGAAAGAAGGCCCCCTTCATTTTTCCATTCGGCTAAATCTATAAAATAGTCTAAGTACATCGTCTAAAAATTTCTAGAGTGCTGTACGACTTTTTTGCAATTGTTGTACTAAGCTGACGACTTCAATAGCTAACTCATCTACAAGTTGACGATTACCTAGCCGTTCTGCTTCTTTTTTCTGCAGTTGCTTTTGAGAAATTTGATCCTCTAAGCTTGAATTTTCAATCACTTTTAGAACATCGGCAATCTCACGATCAGAACTTTCCTCAGAGATTGTTTGATACGAGATATCAATCGCCAATTTTTTTGTTGACTCTTCTTTTATGAAATCTAAAAAGTCAGCTAACAAAAACTGATCATGAATACTCATATAACTATCCAACAATAAGTATAATTCTTGATAAGAATCGTGGGCAAAACTAAAATTCTCTTGTTGCTGCACCAAATTTCTCACACCTTGTTCGTTCATTAAGCGAAACAATAAAGTTCGTTCTGCCTTTTCGACTCGGGTAAGTGGTAGTTTGTTTTGTCCTGTGGCTTTTTCAGGATGCGCATGCTCCATCATATCTGGTGGTTCTTGCATGCCGTCCATTTCAAAATACTGAGGTGGCTCGGGTTCAGATTGTCGTTCCCGTCTTTTAGCTGAACGCTGTGCTGTTTCAAGCTGTTTCAGTTGATCTTCCAAACTTTGAAATGATAGTTGAAACTCTTGTGCAAGCTGATTTAAATACCGATCACGTTCTAATGGCGATTGAACAAGCATTAATTCTTGTAGCAATTCATTCACATAATCTAATTGTTCTTTTTCGTTATTCATGTTTTTATTTAAGCGATGATACTGCATTTTAAAACTGAAAACAGTCTCTCGACCATGAAGAGCAATTTCGCGAAATGATTCGCTTCCGTACTTTCTCAAGTATTCATCAGGGTCCAATTTTTCAGGGATACTGACGATACTTAATTGAAAACGGCTATGCTCACTTAACAATGAAATTGCACGATTTGTTGCTTCTACACCGGCAGAATCTCCATCATAACAAACAACTAATTCCTTGGCGACTCTCTCAAGCTTTCGGATTTGTTCATTGGTTAAACTCGTTCCCATCGAAGCAACTCCGCTTGAAATTCCAGCCTGCCAAGCTGCAATTACGTCCATAAATCCTTCGAATAAGAAAACCGTATTTTCTTTACGAATTTCTTTACGAGCCTTATCAAAATTAAATAAAGTGTCCCGCTTGTTAAAAAGTAACGTCTCCGGACTATTTAAATATTTCGGCATATCTTTACCTGAAAAATCATCAGTCTTAAGCAATCTACCAGAAAAGGCAATGACTTTACCGCGATCATCATTAATTGGGAACATTACCCGCTGATAAAAACGGTCTAAAAAATCCCCGCTATCTCTTTGAATAAATAATCCTGATTCCTTTAATAGTTCCTCAGCTACTTGATCGTTTTGAAATACTTGTGTCAAAAAATCACGTTTTTGAGGTGCAAAGCCAATTTTGAATGTTTCAATCAATTCCTTAGTCAAACCACGCTCCAACAAATAATTTAATGCTGGTTCACCGATTTCTGTATTCATCAATACATGATGGTACAGATCCGCAGCTTTTTGATGTAGTTCGATTAATTTTCGATTTTGCATGCTTTCAGCTGAATCAGAGTCAACAGAGTTAGCCCAATCAACATTCACAGGAATTTGTTCTAATTCAGCAACTCGGCGAACAGATTCAGGAAAACTAATTCCTTCTATTTCCTGCAGAAAATTAAAAACAGTTCCGCCTTTTCCGCAGCCAAAACAATGAAAAATTTGTTTATCTTCTGCTACTGAAAATGAAGGGGAACGTTCTTCGTGAAACGGACATAGACCCATATAATTCTTGCCGGATTTTTTTAGTTGAACATATTGTCCAACGACATCAACAATATTCGTACGTTGTCTTACTTCCTCGATCACTTCTTGAGGAATTCTTTGTGCCACTGTTCTCACCTCCAAAAAATAGCTATTCGCTAATTCATGTGATCAGTCAGTAAAAAAGCACTGAAAAGTTCAGCGCGAATTTAAAAAGACACAATTACACATGTTTTATTGTATCATAAACAACATAATTTTCAAGTAAATTGCATCAATCTTTTCATATTATTTTCTTTATATAAAAAGAGAATGATCTACTACTGTCACGCCCTTCAAATTGTTCATTTGAAAGAAGTAATGTGCGACCATTCTCTTTGTTTATTCTAAAGATCCTTAATTGTCTTACCAGTTTTTTTCAACTGAAGCAATCCTATAATTACACGAATAATAATGTTAATGACCATCATCACTGCAAAAATCGGTAAAGTTTGTGACGTTAAGAAACCAACTTCTAAAATGCGATGGAACAACATTGCAGCAACATATATCCCGCCAATTGTCGTTACAGATAGGAAAATTCGCAACGGGTTAAACGGCAAACATGCTCGAACAACTGCCATACAGCTAATCCCAATCAATAAATAATACATTAATGTTGTCGTGTCCATTTGAGAAAAGCCTCTATTTTGAGCAAGTAAATACACAGCAACAATATTAAACACAACTAAAACCGCATTGACTGAAGCATTTCTTAAGGCTGTAGGTAAAAACTTCCCAACGACTTTTCTTTTATCACCTTCAAATGACAAGAAGAATGCCGGATAACCTTCAATTGCTAAGTCAATTAAGGTAATTTGAATCGGAATAAACGGAAAAGCAACAGCCGTGAATATACAAATCATCGATAATATAAATGAATAGATTGTTTTAATAAAGAAAATACTTGCTACTTTAGTAACATTATTGACAACACGTCGCCCTTCAAATAAAACATCAGGCAACGTAGTAAAATCAGAATCCAATAAAACTAAATTTGAGATTTGTCTTGTAGCACCATCGCCTTCTGCCATCGCAATACTACAATCAGCTTCTCTTAAAGCAAGAACATCATTTACGCCGTCACCTGTCATAGCAACAACATGGTCATTATCTTTTAGTTCTCGCACAATCGTTCGTTTTTGCTGCGGCGTCACTCGACCGAAAACAGTGTACTCATGAACAGCTTGACGTACTTCAGCTTCTGTTTCCATCGTTGATAAATCAATATAAGATTCATAACCAAACAATCCAGCGCGACGAGCAATATTTGAAACAGTTACAGGATTATCACCTGAGATAACTTTTAAATCAATACCTTCTTCACGTAAATAGGCCAACGTTTCATTAGCATTTTCACGAATCGGATCATCGATTTCTATAACAGCTAATGGTTCCAAATAAGGCATCTTTTCTTCATCCAATGGTGTATTCTCGGCGATCCCTAACATCAGGACACGGAAACCATTTTCTTGTGCTTCTAATACTTCTTTAGGTAATCGATCTTCTGAAACTAATTTTTCAGGAGCTCCTAGAAAAACTGTACCTAACTCATTAAATTCAATTGCACCCCATTTTCGCTCAGAAGAAAATGGAGATGTTTTAACTGCACCATAACGATTGGATAATTCAAAATGATCCCGAATCGCTTGCATAGTAATATTGTTATCAGTACTCTCCGCTAGATAACTACCAATAATCTGCGGAAAATTTTCATGATAATTCGCATGAAGGACTTCGACTTTTTGAACCTTCATTTTACCTTCGGTGATTGTTCCTGTTTTATCTAGACATAAAGTATCAACATGAGCCAACGTTTCAATCGAATACATATCTTGAACTAAGATTCGTTTTTTGGCCAATTTAATAACACCAGTCGTCAATGCAATACTAATCAACAATACTAAGCCTTTTGGCAACATTCCTAATAATGCAGCCGCAGATGCAATTACTGAAGCTTTCATTCCAGAATCGCGAATCATTAAACCTTCTAAAAATAAGATAATCCCGATAGGAATAATTACTAAGCTAGTAAATTTTGATACTTTTCTAATTGAGTTAACTAATTCAGATTGAATTGGTTTGTGAACTTTGGCTTCAGCAGTTATTTTAACAGCATAGTTTTCAGCACCCACATGAATCACTTTCGCATAAACTTGCCCGCTTGCTAGAAAACTACCCGATAAAAGAACGGCTCCTTCAGTTTTCTCAATTAAATCAGATTCACCAGTTAACAATGCTTCATTAGCTTCGGCTTTCCCTGATAAAACTTCCATATCAGATGGAACTTGCTCGCCAGCAGCGATCACGACAACATCATCCATAACCAATTCTTTAGTGTCGATTTCCTGTTCTTGACCATCACGTATCACATGTACACTTTCTTTAGCAACAATAGATAGTTTTTGAACGAGGTTTCTTGCATGAATTTCTTGATAAATCCCCATTCCCATATTTACTAAAATTATTGCTAAAAAGGCTAAGTTGGAATACGCGCCAACAAATAATAAACAAAGCGCGATACCAAAATTCAAAAAATTAAATAGCGTCATTACGTTATCATAGATAATATCTTTATTTGACTTTGCTACATTTTCTTCATAATTATTTTGTAATCCTTGGCGCTTTCGCTCAGCCACTTCGGATTCAGTTAAACCCTTTTTTATGTCAAACCTATCGATCATAAATTCAATTCCCTACTTTCCCCTTGATAAAATACATCTTCCTTAGTTTACTTGTAAATCAATAGAACTTCAAGAAATTCCTTAAAATCTAACTTTTTTTTGCTGTTTTACCACAAAAAAATAATGAGACAGAAGCTTTCATGCTGAATATATCAGCGTTAGACTCCTGTCTCGATTTTCTTAAGGTTTTATGAAAAAATAACAATATCGTTAGCTTAACCATTTAATAAACTGTAAATTCATTTTCACTAAATCAGCATAAAACATATTGCCGCCATTGTTATAAAGATAGCCACCATTATACAGAACAGCTTGTGGGCGGTAATAACGATAGGTTTTTTCAGTATCATTTCCCAAAAGCGGTGATAATATCTCTTTTGAATATTCTTCAGCCAATTTTATAGAGTTTTTACCTCCACGATCTTGGACGAAATTGATATAATCCAGACCAAAATTATATGCTTGAACGGCTGTCCAAATATCAACATCTGCTTCTCGCGCTTTCGTAATCGCTTGTGCTAAAAAAGCTACACCGATCTCAATGCTTTCCTCTGGCGTATCAATCATTTGCTGTTTTCCATAGGCGCTTTCACTACTTTGCATCAAATCGTTTGAACGACCTTTTGATTCTGTATAAATAATTGCTAAAACTATATTTTTATAATCAGCAATATTATTACTGTCTACTGCTGCTTCTACTTGCGATTCATAGGTCATTACTTGTTGGACGTTTTCTCTAATTTTAAAAACAGAATATCCCAAACCAATCAATAGTAACAACAAAAAAAAGACTACGATTCTCTTTATGATTCTCATTCACTGACCATCCAAACTATTTATAAGTAGTTATCATCATACGTTATTATAGAAAAAAAAGCGAAAAAAAGAAATAGTCTTTACGATTATTTAATAAAAACAAAGATCAATTTTATACACATTTCAGTTTTAAATAAAACACAAAACAGCTATACTAACTATGATGGGTGGTAATCATAATGGACAAACAAAAAAAATTACTTTTAACCACAGATAATAGTTTAATTTATTATGAAATAACCGGTCAAGGATCACCGCTATTTTTACTTCATGGAAATGGTGGCAGCGGTAAATATTTTGAAAAACAGGTTCCTGAATTTAGCCGGTACTTTACGGTATATACAGTTGATAGTCGTGGACACGGACGCTCAACTAATCGAAGTGACTCACTTTACTTCGAGCAAATGGCAAATGATCTTTACGCGATTATGAAACAGGAAAACATTTCAAAAGCAGATATCCTTGGTTTTAGCGATGGAGCCAATTTGGCTATGGTTTTTACAAAGAAGTATCCTACCATGGTCCATCGTTTAGTTTTGAATGCTGGCAATACAAAAGTTGATGGTATTTTTTGGCCATTTCGCGTTTTAACAAAAATTGAACACACTTGTTTAAGTTTTGCAGCTTTTTTTAGTAAAAAAGTAAAAAAACGTCAATTAATTGTTCAATTAATGTTAAAAGATATTGGCGTATCTACTGTAGATTTAAGACAAATTTCTGCTAAAACACTAGTTATTGTCGGAAAATATGATCTGATTAAACGCTCTCATACACTTTACATTGCAAAAGAAATTCCTAATGCTTCTTTTGTTTCAGTACCTAAACAAGGACATTCATTTGCGAAAAAAGTTCCTAAATTATTTAATAAAGAAGTTTTAACATTTTTAAAAGAAAAGAAGGTGTATTAGATGAAAAGTATATTTCAATGGTTCAAAGATCGAGCAAGTTATTTCAAAATGATTTTTATTTTTTCTGTTGTGATTATCGTAATTCAAGAACTTATTTCTATTAGTAAAACTATTTCAGCTCAACAGCTTGGTGACATTTTTGGAGATATCTCTGCTTGGAAAATCGTTCTTATGTTTTTGATAGGCTTAATCGCTGTTCTACCGATGGTTGGCTACGACTTGATTCTGAATAACATTTTAAAGCAAAAACCTAATAAGCTTTATTTGTTAGAAACGAGTTGGATGATTAATACAATTAACAACATCGCTGGTTTCGGTGGTTTGATTAGTATTGGTTTACGCTCAGAGTTTTATGGCAAAGAAAAAAACGGTAAATTAGTTGTTAGAGCACTTTCAAAAATATTAATTTTTTTGATGTCGGGGCTTTCAATTTATAGCTTAATTTCCTTTTTCCTAGTAATGTTTGGACATCCTAATGATTATTTACAACAATATTGGATCTGGCTAATTGGTGGCGGTCTATATTTCCCCATTATTTTAATCGTTAGTTTAGTAAAAAAAGATGAATACATTGGTGATACAGATAATGCGACGCGGATTGGTCTGATACTAACATCATTTTTAGAATGGACAGGCGTTTTAGGTAGCTTCTTACTAATCGGTCTTTTAATGGATATCCAGTTTAATCCGCTTCAGATCATGCCTCTTTTCATTGCTGCTTCAGTTATCGGGATTGTTTCTATGATTCCTGGCGAACTTGGTAGTTTTGATATTATGATGATTATTGGTTTGTCTGCCTTAGGGATTGATCGGGAAACTGTAGTCGCCTGGATTTTATTGTATCGTTTATTTTATTACATTGTTCCCTTTATTATTGGCGCTACATTCTTTGTGAAAAACTTGAGCCATACCTTAAATAGCCGTTATTCCGGCATACCTAGAGAAATTTCTACGGCGTTAGCGCATAAATTTGTTGTTTTCTTAATGTACTTTTCCGGGATTATGATGGTCTTGTCTGCAACTATTCCGGAAGCATTCTCAAAATACACTTGGTTAAGCCATTTAAACCCGCTTTCGTTCCATCTTATAACACAATTGCCTGCTATTTTACTAGGTTTCTTGTTGTTAATTATGGGTCGGGGAATCGCAGCTAGAGTAAAACGAGCATATCTGCCGACAATCGGATTAATCGCTCTTACATTAGTCTATACCTTCGCTAAAGACTTTAATTGGGGAATTATTCTTTTTCTACTAATTTTATTAATCATTGTTATATTTTCTAAACAAGAATTATTTAGAGAACAGTTGGTATACTCTTGGGAAATGGTAACAATTGATGGAATTATTTTCTTAACATTAACCATTTTTTATATTGTTATTGGTGTCTATAATTTACCTACCTTTCCACATCATAGGCATCATTTTATTGAATTCTTTTTATTCCCATCAGAAAAAATTTGGTTTTCAGGCTTAATCGGGCTTTTATTAGTCGTCTTATTTAGTTACTTGTTTATCCGTTATCTAGAAGGCTCTCGTCGTAAAATGGGGGCACCATTAGATGAAGAGCGTGTATTAGGACTTTTAAATACGTATGGCGGTAATACTGACAGCCAGCTAATTTTTCTAGATGACAAAGATATGTATTTGTATGCTGATGCCGAAGGAAATGAAACAGTATTACTACAATTTAAAACTTTAAATAATAAATGCATAATCATGGGTGATCCTTCTGGTAAAAAAGAAGATTTTCCTGCTGCAATTGAACAATTTCTCAATGAAAGTGACACTTGGGGTTACTTACCTGTTTTTTACGAAGCCTCAGAAGACATCGTAATGTTTTTACATGAGTATGGTTACGACTTTATTAAAATGGGCGAAGAAGCACATGTTGATTTACCAAACTTTACATTATCTGGTAAAAAAATGAAAAGTGAGCGAGCTGTAATGAATCGCTTTGCAAAAGCAAACTATCAGTTCGAAGTTTTAAAACCACCTTTTTCACCAGAATTAATGCAAGAACTAAAATCTGTTTCAGATGAATGGCTAGGCAGTCGTAAGGAAAAAGGTTTTTCACTCGGTTTCTTCTCAGAAAATTACTTACAACGAAGTAAAATTGCTGTTGCTAAAAATGAAAACAATCAGATCGTTGCTTTTGCAAATATTATGCCAACCTATAATAGCGAAGAAGGAACTATCGATTTGATGCGATATAGTCACGAAGCGCCTTCTGGTGTTATGGATTTTCTATTTATTTCTTTATTTGGCTACATGAAAGATGAAGGTCTTAGTTACTTCAACCTTGGGATGGCCCCTTTATCTAATGTTGGAACATCTAAAAAGAGTTTCATTCAAGAACGGGCTGCTTATTTAGTTTATGAATTTGGTTCACGTTTTTATTCATTTAGAGGCTTACGAGACTACAAAGAAAAATACGCCGCGGAATGGATTCCACGCTATACATTGTATTCCAGAACAAGTTTTATTGTTTATGTAATGATTGCTTTACTAATTATTGACAATGCTCCTATTGAAAAACAAAAACAAGTACATGGTATTCGTCGAATTCTTAGAAATAGATATCAACGGTAAAAAATTGCTTTAGACCAAAATGTGTAACTTATAAAAATAATAAAAAATCACAAAAATTTGAAAAATAATTTTTGTGATTTTTTATTTCGAAAGCTTTGATTTAGTATGTGAATTTATTGTTTATCCGAATTTCTGTTGACTATTAGAATTAGATCCAAATCGCCCTATTCTCATATAATTTCAATATATTTATTAAAGCAAGCTTCACCAGAAATCTTAACTTCAAATTCGCCTCGAATATTTCTATTTACATGTACATTTACACAACCTTGGCTTTGAACGTGCTGACCTTGGAAAACTGTCAATTCTGCTCCATTAGCCTCTGGATATAATTGATTAAGCATGTACGCTCCCATAACACCCGAGGCTGTTCCAGTAACAGAATCTTCAATAGTCCCAGAATAAGGTGATGAAAAATGACGAGCTGTAAACTCTCCTTTTGACTCAGATAATACTGCAAAAGGATGGATCGACGCACGAGGAATTTCTTTTAAAATATCAGGGAATGTCTCAGTGCTGGGATCCATCTTAGCTAAAATACTTTTGTTAGTTACAGGAACTAGCATTGTCCATGAACCAGTATTTCCATATTGAATTGGCAGCTTCGGATGAAGATCTTCAAGGTTAATTCCTAGACTTTTACAAAGAGCTGATTTATCACCATTAAAATCAACAAATTGTGGTGTCGCTTGCCTCATGGTAATGCGCTTCAGCTGATCGTTATAATTAACTGGTAAGATCCCTGCTCCTGTTTCGATTAACAACTCTTGGTCACCTTTTCCATCATACAAAGCAAAAACAGCACCGATAGTAGCATGTCCGCAAAGCGGTGTTTCATACCCCGGTGTAAAATATCTGAGTTGAATATCTGCTTTTTCACTTGTACAAACAAAAACAGTTTCGTTAAATCCAACTTTTTTAGCAATTTCTTGCATCAATTCAGTATTAAAATCATCACCATTCAAAACAACTCCTGCTGGATTACCTTTGCCAGAAACCCGTGTAAAGGCATCTATCCTTAAAACGTTACAAACCATTATTATTCCCTCCCACATTTTTATTAGTATAACAGATCCGTTATAGAGAGACTAACTATCTTCTTGTTTTATTCTGAAAATCCTTCTTGAACTATTCTTCCAACCAATAGTATAATCAGACTTGTCAGAATTTTTGAACTGAATTTTAATTGGGAAGGACTATTCTATGAAAATACAAATAATTGGTGCAGCTGGAACGGGAAAAAGTACTTTGGGTGAGTTTATCGCCAAAAAGGAGCAAATAAAGTGGATTGATACAGATTCATACATTTGGAAAGATAACCGATTCACTGAAAGTTACGCAATAGATGAGCGTTTAACTATGTATCAATATGACCGTAAGACAAACAAAGATTTCGTTGCTTCTGGTTCTGTTTTCGCATGGAACCCAAATGGATTCACGGATCGAGATCTGCTAATTTTCCTTTATTTAGACGAAGAATTACGGTTTAAAAGATTGGAAAAAAGAGAAATTGAGCGAGGCGGTAAATCTGCATTAAATCTAGATGAACAAGGAAATCAGACCAATGATTTTTTAGAATGGTGCAAAACCTACCATACAGCGAAAAATCCTTCCGACATTGGAACTTATGCGGAACATAGTTATCAACTGGAACATTCTATTAGTCCTATTTTAAAATTAAATAGCAACCAATCGCTAGCTTCACTGTATCACACAATTATCTCCACATTAAAAAAAGAACAGAACAATCATTAGTATTAAATCTAGTAATTGTCCTGTATCTTTTTTATTCTTCTATCGTTGTCACAATTCCTGAACCAACAGTTCTTCCACCTTCACGAATAGAAAAAGTTGTTCCTTGTTCTACTGCAATTGGATGGATTAATTCAACATCTATTGTTACATTATCACCTGGCATAACCATTTCAATACCATCTGGTAGTTCCACAATACCCGTTACATCAGTTGTACGGAAATAAAATTGTGGACGATAGTTTGTAAAGAATGGCGTGTGACGACCGCCTTCTTCTTTGGTTAGAACATAAACTTCTGCAATGAATTTTGTATGTGGCGTAATTGAACCTGGTTTGGCAATAACTTGTCCACGCTCGATTTCGTCCCGAGTCACACCTCTTAACAAAATACCGACATTATCGCCAGCCTCACCATAATCCAACGTTTTACGGAACATTTCGATTCCAGTAACAACAGCTTTTTGTGTTTCAGGCTTAATGCCGACAATTTCAATTTCATCACCAACGCTAACCTTTCCACGATCAATCCGCCCAGAAGCTACTGTTCCTCGACCAGTAATTGAAAAAACATCCTCTACTGGCAACAACAAAGGTTTATCTGTATCTCTTTCTGGTGTAGGAATATAAGAATCGACCGTATCCATCAACTCTATAATAGCAGCTTCCGACACTTCATCTCCTTGCAAAGCTTTCAAGGCAGAACCTTTGATAATTGGTGTATCATCACCAGGAAAGTTATACTCGTTTAATAACTCACGAACTTCCATTTCTACCAAATCAATTAATTCTTCGTCATCAACTAAGTCAGTTTTATTTAAGAAAACCACTAGATGTTTCACACCAACTTGACGAGATAACAAAATATGTTCTCTTGTTTGAGGCATAGGTCCATCTGTAGCTGATACTACTAAAATTGCACCATCCATTTGAGCCGCACCTGTAATCATATTTTTAACATAATCTGCGTGTCCAGGTGCATCAATATGAGCATAATGTCTTGTGTCTGTTTCATATTCAACGTGTGCAGTATTAATAGTAATACCACGTTCCCGTTCTTCTGGTGCTGCATCAATACTAGCATAGTCCTGCGGGTTTGCTAGGCCTTTTTTTCCTAATACTGTAGTGATTGCAGCGGTTAATGTTGTTTTCCCATGATCGACATGTCCAATCGTACCGATATTTACATGGGGTTTACTTCTGTCATAATGTTGTTTTGCCATAATTTACAAACCTCCTATTTTGGTTTAAAGATAAAAGATGTTTTATTGACCATCTCTGACCTTTATGTTTTTATTATAACCACTTTTTTTAAAAGCACAACTTTTATGCTTACTTTTTATAAGTAAATTATTTATCTCGGCTTCTTTCTATTCTAACTTTCAGACTTTTTATTTATCGTTAATACAAAAAAACCGTCCAAAAATTGAACGGTTTACATCGTACTATTTACCATCTATGATATTCAAACGAACTTTTTTAGGTCCATCCACACGTACACTATAAACAATTGTCCGAATTGCTTTTGCAACTCGTCCTTGTTTACCGATAATACGGCCAATATCTTCTGGTGATACAGTCAAATTATATTCTAGAAAAGTATCAGACTCTTCTATCTCTAACTTGATCTGTTCAGGTTGACTGACTAATGGACGAACGATAGTTAAGACTAACTCTTTCACATCTGTCATAATCGGTCACCTTATTTCTTATTAAGCTTAGCTTCGTGGTGTTTTTTCATAACGCCTTCTTTTGAAAGGATGTTACGAACTGTATCTGAAGGTTGAGCACCTTTAGACAACCAGTCTAAAACTAAATCTTCTTTTAAAACTACTTCTGCAGGATCTTTTAAAGGATTGTAAGTTCCAACAGTTTCGATGAAACGTCCATCACGAGGAGAACGTGAATCTGCTACTACAATACGGTAAAAAGGACTCTTTTTAGAACCCATGCGTTTTAAACGAATTTTTACTGACATTTATCTATTACACCTCCATTAACTTAATCACAAATGTTAGTTTAACAGATTTCCGGCAAGCTGTAAAGAGTTTTTTCTTGACACCCTGTATTTTAAGTAAAAATAGTTGATTATAACTAATTTATGCTATACTATCTTTACCTTGGCAGGGGCAATCATCATTGCTTAACAATAGACTGAGAATTTAGAAGTTCTACTTCTTGGTTCCCAGTCTATTGTTCTGTTATTTAGTTTCACCTTCGCACAGATAGTAATCAAATAAGCTTTTTTCTTCAAAACCAATGGCTTGATATAAATGAAGAGCTGCCGCATTCGTCGACTCTACTTCTAAATAAATTTCTTTTGCTTGTTTTTCTAGCAATTGCTCGATCACTTGACTGAGAATTTTTCTACCTATCCCCTGACCTCTATAATCCGCCCTTATCACAAATCCATAAATACCATATCTGTCTTGATCACAATCGATTCTAATTGATGCAATGATTTCTTTGTTTTGCTTATAAACTAGTGTATTTTTCAGATCTTCCGGGTCAATTGGATTCTGTTCTTCAACAATTTGGGAATTCTCTAAACTTGCAATAATGCTACCATCATTCATTCCGGCTGGTTCTATGTAAAGTTCTGGCGGAATGAATTTAAATTTTTGAGCAGATAGAAACATGCCATATTCAGAAAAGCAATATTCAAAATGGTTTGTTTCGATTACATAGGATTTAGTAAAACGATCATTTCGGTCAATAATCAGCAATATTCTTTTTATTTTACGTTCTTTTGCAAAAGTAAGACATGCTTCAATTATTGATTGAATGATTGCTCGATCAGGTTCAGTTACAAGTGTAATTTCTAATTCTGTCGGCTCAAAATTGCATAACGCCCCATATCCTACCAGCTCATTGTCTTCCCAACAAAGTAAGTGATTGACTTTTCCAGTTGCTACTTTGAATAAACTCAGATCTAATTTATAAGTTATTCCTTGTTGCTCTCGTTTTTCCTTTAATGCCATGATTGCTGAAATATCCAGTTGGATTAATTGTGTTTGAATTAATAATTCCCCTGTCATTTACTCTCCTAATTCGTTTTCATTTTTATCATTATAGTATAGTTTCCCCCTCGAAACAATTGAAATTGCCTGCTTCTTGCTTGCAAAAGTAAAATGTTCGATTTATGATAAATATGTAGTGTTATTTAAGAATGGAGGAACGTTTTATGAAGAAAAAAATTGGTTTTTTTGTCGGAAGTTTAAGAAAAGGTTCTTATAGTAAAACGGTAGCAGTTGCACTTTCCAGTTTATTTCCTGAAGATTATGAACCTGTCTTTATTAATTTGCACGATTTGGCTATGTATAATCAGGATTTAGATGACGAAGGAACACCTCCTGCTTCTTGGACAACTTTTAGAGAAGAAGTGAAACCTCTAGATGGCGTCGTATTTGTTACTCCAGAATATAATCGTTCTGTTCCAGCCGTTTTAAAAAATGCGTTAGACGTTGGTTCACGTCCGTATGGACAAAGCGTTTGGGATGGTAAACCAGGTCTAGTTGTAAGTGTTTCGCCTGGTGCTATTAGTGCATTCGGTGCCAACCATCATTTACGTCAATCACTTGTCTTTTTAAATGTCCCTACATTACAACAACCAGAAGCATACATTGGCAATGTGGTTAGTTTAATCAATGAAGATGGTACAATTGCTGAAAGTACTATGGGATTCTTTAAAACAATTGTTGATTCTTATATTACTTTTTTAGAAAAAAATAGCTAATTTAATCAGTGGTCTTCTCTAAAACAAATTTTGTCTTAGAGAAGATTTTTTAGTTTACTTCATTATGACGAAAACAAGAGACGATATGATCATTGATTATTCCAACGGCTTCTAAAAATGCATAGATAATGGTGCTTCCAATAAACTTAAATCCTCTTTTCTTTAAATCAGCACTAATTCTGTCTGAAAGTTCATTGGTTGTAGGAATTTCCTCTTGGTATTGATAGTTATTGTTCATTACCTCATATTGATTGAATCCCCACAAATACTTAGAAAATGAGCCAAACTCTTGTTGGATTTCCATTACTTTTCCAGCATTATGAATAGCTGCTTCTATTTTTCTTCGATTTCGGATAATTCCCGAATTATTTACTAACTCATCTATTTTTATTTCATCATACATTGCTACTTTCTGAATATCAAAGGAATCATATGCTTCGTCAAACTGCTGTTCCTTATTTAAGATTGTCTGCCAGCTTAATCCAGCCTGATTAATATCTAAAACTAACTTTCTAAATAAACGCTGATCTTCATAGACTGGAACTCCCCACACCTTATCATGGTACTCACTCATATTCGGACTGCTTTTAGCCCAAGTACATCTTTGTTTCATCCCTTCCACCTTCCTAAATTCTGTCTCTGTTCATTCATTGTAACAAAAAAAGCAAAAAGATATTTACAAAGCAAACTGTACCATGTATACTAGTACACAACAATCACTTTACAAAAAGGAGATTCGCATGGTTTCAATTAATAAAAATAGCAGCAAACCATACTATGAACAGCTAATGTTAAGCATCAAAGAAGATATCTTAAATGGATTGCTGCAGCCCGGAGATCGTTTACCTTCTGTAAGAGAAATGGCCCGGTTGCTCTTGATGAACCCAAATACTGTAAGTAAAGCTTATAAACTTTTGGAATCGCAAGAAGTAATCGTGACTGTTAAAGGCAAAGGAACGTATGTGAAAAAAATTGACACTGAATTACGAGATGAGTTTCAGATACAAAAGATCAAAAAAGAATTCAATGATTTAGTCATTGAAGCGAATTATCTAAATTTGTCAATTGAAGAAATGTCTCAATGGTTAAATGACAGTTATCGACATCTGAAAGGGGAATAAGAATGCGTATTGAAGGATTAGTAAAAACAATTGATCAAAAAGATATTTTAAATGATCTTACTTTAACATTAAGAAAAGGTGAAATTACTGGCCTGATTGGTACCAACGGCTCAGGCAAAACAACTTTTTTTCGTTCAATTGCTGGACATTACGAACTAGATCAAGGGAAAATATTTATTGACGATGTAGATATTCAAGCTGATAAACTGCTTAAACAGCAAATTTTCTACATTGATGAGCAATATAATTTTCTTTCTAGTTATTCGCTAAATAAGCTACTCCTATTTTATCAAAATGCCTATGCTGGTTTTAATAAGGAAAAATATCTATCCTTACTTAAGAAAAATAATCTAAATCCCAATACTAAGTATCGTTCGATGTCTAAAGGAATGCAAGGATTATACAAAATGATTTTAGCTATCTGTTCGAATGCAGATTATCTCTTATTAGATGAACCTTTAGACGGTTTGGACCTGATTGTCAAAAAAAATGTTCTAGGGTTGCTTTTAGATGATGTTAGCGAAAATCAACGTGCAATCGTTATCTCTTCACATAATTTAAGTGAACTTGAAAGCATTATTGATCGCGCGCTAATATTAAAAAATCAACACATTCAACTGGATTATCATTTAGAAGATTTAAGAGAGAATGCCCGCAAAATTCAAATGGTTTTTAAAACAAAAAAAGTTCCACAGATCGTTAAACAAAATAGCCAACTACTTCATTTTCAAGGTCGGGTTGTCACTTCTATTTTTGAAAACTATACAGAAGAACTAAAACAAGCTATTGAAGCAGAACAACCTGTGTTATTCGAAGAGCTTCCTCTAACACTTGAAGATGTATTTGAAGCTAATTTTGCACATGGGAAAACTGATTATTCATTACAAGGAGAAATTCTATGAACAAACAATTGCTAACTATTTTAAAAAAACGTTATGGTCTTTTTATACTGATTGCTAGCATCGCTATTGTAGGTTTTTATGTTTTTTTAGGTATAAGTGATGTGAATCGTTGGAAAGAAATGGAACTATATTACAGTTCTGATGATTTTATCACAGAATTAAAACAAAATCCTGAAGAGATAAATCCTAGTTACAAAAATTTATCATTAAAAGAACGACAAGAAAAACATAAAAAAGACAGCTTAATGCTATTTTTCCAAACAGACACTTTTGATGATCAAGGAAATATGGACACTTCCGAAAATCGACCCTATTTTACAATGTATTTCAATGAAAATCCATGGCTATTAATTTCCCTTATTTCGCTAATCGGCTTCTCTCTATTTTTTGTTGACTTAAAAACTTCTTTCAACGAGTTCTTATTTTCGTTAGGTGTGTCTAAGCGTAAAATATATTTCACAAAGTATTTATTAATTGCACTACCACTTCTTTTTAGTGTATTAATTGCTAAAATATTATTTATTGGCATCGTAACTTTAGGAATTCCTAGTGAATATGTCAACTTAAACATGCATCAAATAGTCATGAATATCCTAGCACTTTGGTCACCGATTGTCTTTTATTTTTCTGTGTCTACATTTATTGGTTTGGTTACTGGACATATGATTCTTGGACCATTAACATTATTTGGCTTTTGTTTTTCATTTGAGTTTTTTATGACTTCACTTACAAATGCACTATACTTTTTTACAGATCATACAAAAGAAGTTTATATGGGTGATTTTTTCCAATACATTATAACTAAAAATCCTACTCCGTTGTTTCCTATTATTTTTGCGTTAGTTGTGTCAATTTTGCTAACTGTGTCAGGTTTCTTTTTATTCCCCGCTTTAACGTTAGAGAAAAAAGGAAACTATTTATTATTCGATAAACTTAAAATTCCTGTGATTATCGCAACTACAATTTATGTACCTATTGTTATGGTGTTTTCACAAGGCTTTTCTCATGATGAAAGTCTCCAATCTTCTATCGTTAGTCTACTGATTTATGCAATAATTACTGCGCTGATTGTAAGCTACATTGTCTTTAAAAAAGAAATTGATAGATGGATTCATCAAAAGAAACAAATCAAAGAAAAGATTTCTGTCAGGCAATAAAGAAAAGCAATTTGTCAGTTTGTTCTACTGGCAAATTGCTTTTTTATTTATTTTTTCTTCTTTTTCTTCTTCTTATTTTTCTTAACCATGCGATTCATCGCCATTTTACCAAGTTTACCTTTGATGCCGCCGCCGAGCATTTGATCCATTCCCGGAATGTCCATATTGCCTTTTGACATTTGCTGCATCATTTTTTTCGACTCTTTAAATTGTTTAATCATACGATTAACTTCTACTACATTATTTCCAGAACCAGCAGCGATTCTACGACGTCTGCTAGGATTTAGCAAATCTGGGTTTTCTCTTTCAGCCGGTGTCATCGAAAGAATCATGGCACGCTTTCTCTCAACATCTTTCGGATCAACTTTAACATTTTCAAGCCCTGGCATATTATTCATACCCGGAATCATTTTTAACAAATCTTCAATCGGTCCCATGCCCATAACTTGATCTAATTGTTCAATAAAATCATTGAAGTCAAAGCTGTTTTCTTTCATTTTCTTCGCAAGTTCTTCAGCTTTTTGCTCATCGTAGTCTTGTTGCGCTTTTTCTATTAAGGTCAGCATATCGCCCATACCCAAAATACGGCTAGACATACGATCCGGATGGAAAATTTCTAGATCTGTTAATTTTTCACCAGAACCGATAAATTTAATCGGTGCTCCAGTAACCGCACGAATCGAAAGCGCTGCTCCGCCACGCGTGTCACCGTCTAATTTGGTAATCACAACCCCAGTAATCCCAAGTTGTTGATTAAAGCTATCAGCAACATTGACTGCATCTTGCCCAGTCATTGCATCAACTACAAGTAAAATATCGTCAGGTTGAGCAACTTCTTTGATCTGCTTTAGTTCATCCATCAAAGTTTCATCGATATGCAAACGACCTGCCGTATCAATTAACACATAGTCATTTTTCTTTTCTTTGGCTAACGCCATCCCTTGACGAACAATCTCAACTGGATTAGTATCCGTACCCATATCAAAAACAGGAACTTCTAATTGTTGTCCCAAAACTTTTAACTGGTCAATCGCAGCTGGACGATATACATCGGCTGCAATCATTAGTGGACGAGCATTTTCAGTTTTAATTAAATGGTTGGCTAATTTTCCGCCAAAGGTTGTTTTACCTGCCCCTTGTAAACCAACCATCATAATGACTGTTGGAATACGGTCAGATTTATTTAACCCTACTGTCTCAGAACCTAACGTTGCCGTTAATTCTTCGTCAACAATTTTAACAATCTGCTGAGCTGGTGACAAGCTTTCTAATACTTCCACACCAACAGCACGTTCCCGAACGCGTTTCGTGAAATCTTTTACTACTTGTAAATTTACATCGGCCTCTAATAAGGCTAAACGGATTTCCCGCATCATTTCTTTTACGTCAGCTTCAGATACTTTTCCTTTACGACGTAATTTACTCATCGCCTGTTGCAGGCGGTCTGTTAAACTTTCAAAAGCCATAATCTCATTCCTCTACTTCTTGTATTTGTTCTATATAATTTATCATTGTCTCATCTTTAGGATATGTTTCTTTCACGTAAATTCTTAGCTTATCCAATAATTCTCCCCGAACAACATAATCAGAAAACAGATGCAATTTTTTTTCATATTCTTCTAAAATTTTTTCTGTTCGCTTGATATTGTCATAGACTGCTTGTCTGCTAACTTCGTATTCTTCAGCGATTTCACCTAATGAGAAATCATCTGCATAATACATCTCCATATAGTTCATTTGCTTTTCTGTCAGCAATGTGGAGTAAAATTCAAACAACGCATTCATTCGATTGGTTTTCTCAATTTCCATACTTGCTGCTCCTATCTTCAATCCCTTTTAGGTTACCGATTTCAGGTCGATTAGTCAATAGTTCTTGTGCGATTTTCAAGGATTTTTTTGGATTCATTTATCTGGTTGTATAAAGTAGCTGCTCTTGCTAGATAATGGTTTCCAAAACTTTTAACTATTCATATAATACTATTTAAAATCTTGCTCAAGAGTAGTCTTCCAGTTGTTTTCTGAAATAACCTGAAGTCCTTTTGATAAAAAATAAGCTGTTGCTACCCCAACACCATTTTTTCGGCTACCTGAAAAATTTCCATCATAAACCTGATCATGACCGCAGGATGGACTGTTTTCTTTTAAAATAATCGTTGAAATATTTGCCTCTATTAACTTTTGATAGGCAATGATTGCTCCCAGTTTAAATTGTTCTGTCACATCTTCGCCTTTGTCAGTAATAACCATTGATTGGTTTTTCCAAACATCAAATCCATCCCCGCCCTGAATTTCAGCAGGATCTCTGGGAATTGGCATACCACCTAAAACTTCAGGACAAACAAGAATTGCCTGACCATTATCAACTAGTTTTCTTAGTGCATCGACTTCTTTCGCTTGACCATCATAACGACAACAAATTCCTCCAAGACATGAACTGATTCCAATCATTTGCTTCCCTCATTTCAATCTTTTATATTATACCATTTCTTTTGCTTTGAAAGTAGTTTTAGAAACATTCCATAAAGTTTTGGCTGTTTGGAAATCTGTGATAAAATATCTTTGTATTTATTTTGCAATCTAAAAGGAGCCAAATAGATGAAAAAAGTGCTAGTTGTCGATGATGAGCCGTCAATCGTGACATTGTTGACATTTAATTTAGAAAAAGATGGCTATCAAGTTGTCTCAGCCGAAGATGGCGCTGAAGGATTTGAGTTAGCGTTATCTAATCAATTTGATTTTATCATTTTGGACGTCATGCTGCCAAATATGGACGGTCTAGAAATTACAAAATCGTTGCGTAGGGAAAAAATTGACACCCCTATTCTAATTTTAACTGCTAAAGATGATCAAGTTGACAAAATTATTGGTCTTGAAATTGGTGCAGATGACTATTTAACAAAACCTTTTAGTCCAAGAGAAGTTTTAGCTCGAATGAAAGCTATTTTCCGTCGCCTAAAGCCCGCTTCTACTCCATCAGAGGAAATCAATGAACCTGTTTCTAAACCGTTAATTTTAGGTGAGATCGCAGTTGATGAACAGAATTATGAAGTCTCTGTACGAGGTAAAAAGATTGAATTAACACCGAAAGAATTTGAACTATTGGTTTATTTCATGAAGCGTAAAGATCGTGTCATCGATCGTGACACTTTATTAGACCGTATTTGGAACTATGATTTTGCAGGTCAAAGTCGAATTGTTGATGTTCATGTCAGCCATTTGCGGGATAAAATCGAATTAGATCCTAAACGTCCAATTTATTTAGTAACGGTTCGAGGATTTGGCTATCGCTTTCAGGAACCGAAAAAATGAAAAAAAGACAACGGTTTGAGTATATTTTAGTCGGTTTAATGATGGCTACTTTATTTATTGGCAGTATTTTTTTAACAAATTACTTCTTTAAAAAAGAATTATTAATACAACAAGAATCCTATTTACAAAAAAAAGCTCAATTATTAAAGGAACAACTTTCTTCGGTTTGGTTTGAACAAAATGAACTTCCGCCAGATCAAAAAAATTTGGTCGCTCATTTTGCAACCGAAGAAAATGAACGCCTGACTTTAATGAATAATCATGGAGATATTTTTTATGACACTAGTGATGCTGACCTTCATGGTTCAAGAAGCAATCGTCCTGAAATAAAAGCAATTTTGTCAGGAGCGGATTTTGGTTCTGCGTTAAGAGAAAGTGCGACTTTACATAAGGAACTACTCTACCTAGCGCTTCCTGTTTATCAAAATAACGAACTTGTCGGAATTATCCGAATTTCAGAAGAAACAACACAGTTTTCTAACAGTATTCAAAGTTTTAGACGGTATATTTTGTTCACTTTAGGGATTTTATTTTTGATTATCACTGCATTTGTTTTCTTACTACTTCATCAGAAAAATGAGCCTCTGGTTACCGTTTTACCTGTATTGAAAAAAATTGTAAAGTATCCAGATGAAGCTCGATCTATTATTCAAGATTCTCCTGAATGGAATGAATTATATCAAACTGTCAATCTTTTAAGTCAGCAAATGAGCCAAACTTACCTAGCCTATACTTCTACGGATGAACAATTTCATGCATTATTAGATGAATTAATGATCGGTGTCTTTATTATCGATATTGACGGCAAATTAGAACTAATTAATCCAAAAATGCTGGAAATTTTATCCATTCAAGCAGAAGATGCTGGTAAAGACTATTTTGAGGTGATCCAAGAACCTGCATTGATTCATTTAATTCATCAAGTAGTCACAGAAAAAAGTGCTCTCCATCAAGAAATAAAATTGACTACTGCTCCAAATGAAGTCATTTTAGATGTTTCTTTACGTTTTATAGAAGAAGCTGGCAACCATTATCAAGTGTTAGGGATTGCTTATGATTTAACCCGAGTTCGCCAGTTGGAAAAAATGCAAAAAGATTTCGTTAGTAATGTCTCGCATGAATTAAAGACACCGGTCACCTCTTTATTAGGCTTTACCGAAACACTACTAGATGGTGCCAAAGATGATCCTGAAACACTTACTCAATTTTTAGAAATCATGCAGCAAGATGCCACTCGTCTCCAACAATTGATTCAAGAAATTTTGCAACTTTCACGTGACGGTAAAAACATCGCTTATGACAATCAAGAAATAGAATTGTATGCTTTTACTGAAGAAATCTTACGTTCTTATCGTAAATTAATTAAAGAAAAAAATCTCACAATCAACATTCTTGGGGACAAAAATGATGTTTACTTAACTAAGTATGAGTTATTTTATCCAATTATTAAAAATCTGATCGAAAATGCCATTCAGTACTCGCCAAATGAAGGTGAAATTACCATAGACTTTAGTAGTCACGATACGCTAATTTATACAGTTAAAGATAATGGTATTGGGATTAGTTTAGAAGACCAAGAGCGCATTTTCGAGCGTTTTTATCGTGTTGATAAAGCACGAAGCCGCCATTCAGGCGGAACTGGTTTAGGTTTGTCAATTGTTCATAATTACACTGAACTATTAGGTGGTACGGTCTTGATTGACAGTCATCTTGGACTAGGTTCTACCTTTACTATTAAATTACCAAAAAGTAAGTAAACTAAAAAGCGTCGAGAAACTTCATTAAGAAATTTTCTCGGCGCTTTTTAGCATTTAGGGGAAGGTTTTATTTATTGGTAATAGTGCCTGAAACGTCTCGATCGACTTTCATTTCAGTAATTGGCAAGTAGCCTAATTCTTTTACGACACCATTTTGAACATCATCTTCAAGCATGTAATCAAGAAATGCTTTTACATCTGCATCTGGTTCTCCTTTAGTATACATATGTTCGTAAGACCAGATTTTCCAAGAATTATCTGCTACATTTTCTTCAGTCGGTTTCACGTCATCAACACTTAAAGCAGTCGTTGAATCATCCATGTATGAAAAAGCAAGATAACTAATTGCTCCAGGTGTTTGTGAAACAATCTGACGGACGGTTCCTGATGAGTCCTGTTCCTGTGATTGAACAGCAGTTGCTCCATCCAGACCCCATTTTTCAAACGTCGCTCTTGTTCCACTTCCACTTGGTCGGTTGATTACAGCGATTTCCTGATCTTTACCGCCTAAATCTTTCCAATTTGTTGTTTTACCCGTGAAAATATCTATTAATTCCTGTTTACTTATATTTTTAACACCAACGTCTTTATTTACAACAGGACCCATGCCGACAACTGCTACACGATGGTCAACAAGTTTTGAAGCATCAATTCCTGATTTTTCTTCAGCAAATACATCTGAGTTCCCGATTGTTACCGCCCCATCAGCGACTTGAGAAAGTCCTGTTCCACTACCGCCGCCTTGGACTGAGATAGTATAGTTGGTATGCTCTGCCACAAATTGATCTTTTGCAGCGTCTACTAATGGTTGTAAAGCAGTTGAACCTACTGCTACGATTTTAACTGGTTGAGTTGAAATACTCTCTTTTGATGTACTACTTGAATCAGTTGCTGCTCCTTGATTACCGCATCCTGCCATAACAAGTCCTAGACTTAAAATAATTCCTGTAAACAAACGTTTCTTCATCCTTACACGTCCTTTTCAATTAGTTACAAGCTTAGTTTAACAATGCTGTGTTAATTAATTTGCAGATTTATGTAAATAAAAGGTAAAGGAATGTAAAGCTTTTGTTGAGATAAATGAAACTTAGACAAAATAAAAAATCCACGAAAGTTTATTACACAATTCGCGAATTTCCTATAGGTTTGATTTTATTATTTCATGTATTTGCCAATGCGCTCCATAGCCGCTTCCAGTGTTTTCATATCCGCGGCATAACTAATGCGTACATATCCTTCTGCTTCTTGACCAAAAGCAATTCCTGGTATAATCGCAACAGCTTGCTTCTGAGCTAGATCAACACAAAATTTCATTGAATCTTGCTCAAAGTTCGCAGGTATTTTTGCAAAAATGTAAAAGGCACCGTTTGGTCTAGCGACCTCAAAGCCAAAAGATGTCATTTGTTCGTAAACAAAATCACGTCTTTTACGATATTCTTCTTTCATCACAGCGGCATCGTTAATTCCCTCTACTAATGCACGTACTGCTGCCTTTTGTGAGATCGTTGAAGCAGCTGTCACTAAATATTGGTGAACCTTGATAATCTCAGAAACTAAATACTGCGGTCCGAAAATAAAGCCAATCCGCCAGCCTGTCATCGCATGTGATTTTGATAATCCATTGATTAAAATTGTTTGTTCTGGAATAAATTCAGCAATTGAAACGTGCTCATCATCATAAGTTAGCTCACTGTAAATTTCATCACTAATTACAAAAATAGAATAGTTTTTCAAAACATCCGCAATTGCTTTGACTTCTTCACGATTGTAAGTGACTCCTGTCGGGTTGCTCGGATAGTTTAATATAATTGCTTTGACTTGATCGCCATGTTCAGACATCGCATCTTCAATCATTTCTGGTGTTAAAACGAAATTATTTGGGCGTGTATCAATATAGACAGGTTCTGCTTGAGCTAAAGTAATAATTGGTTCATAGCCTGGATAAATTGGCGCTGGCATCAATACTTTATCACCCGGTTCTAAAATTGCTAATAGGCTAGCTGAAATTGCCTCAGTCGCACCGACAGTCACTAGAACTTCCGAATTTGACTCATAGCTAACTCCATATTTTTCTTTCAAAAAAAATGTTGCCGCTTCACGTACATCAGTCAAACCAGCCATACCAGAATAATGGGAAAAATTATCGTTGATGGCATCATGAGCAGCAGACTTTACATGTTCAGGTGTGTTAAAATCTGGTTCACCTAGTGTTAGTTTAATAATCCCTTCTATTCCTGAAACTTGTTCATCAAATTGACGAATTGTTGAAACAGCAATTTTATAAACTTGTTTATTAAATCTGTTCGATAAATCCATGAAACACACTCCTCTAGTCAATTAATCACTTTTTCTTAATGGACTTATGATATCATAGTACGCCTTAAAATGAAATTTGTATTTCAAAAAATATATTTTTTCTCTTTAAATTCACAGATTACACTTGCTAAACTTGTTTCGCTTCTTTATAGTTAAAGGAAAATATAGGAGGTTAGCACTTAATGAAAGGCATTCGAAAGATTTCACCTTATATTCCTGGCGAACAACCATCTGATCCTACTATGATTAAATTAAATACTAATGAAAATCCGTACCCGCCTTCTAAAAATGTTGAACGTGCGCTTAAAGCATTTGAAACCGATCAACTAAAGAGATATAGTTCTGTTGATAATGTTGCTTTAAAACAGGCTTTAGCAGCAAAACATAATCTTACACCAGAAAATTTTCTAATCGGCAATGGTTCCGATGAAGTTTTAGCTTTTTGCTTTTTAGCTTTTTTTAACAGTTCCGACCCTATTTTATTTCCTGATATTACGTATGGTTTTTATAAAGTTTGGGCTGATTTATTTAAGATCCCTTTTAAAGAAATAGTTTTGGGTAAAGATTTTGACATTAATCTGAATGATTACTTACAGTCCAATGGCGGGATTTTATTCGCTAATCCTAATGCGCCCACAGGTATTGTTAAGCCTTTAATTGAAATTAAACAGTTGTTGAAACAAAATCAAGATGTCATCGTGATTGTCGACGAAGCTTATATTGATTTTGGTGGTGAATCAGCTGTCATGTTATTGGCTGAATTTCCTAATCTAATTATTATTCGAACATTTTCAAAATCTAGTTCTTTAGCAGGATTACGTGTGGGTTATGCAATAGGAAACCCTAAATATATCAGGATAGCGGAAAGTATTAAAGCCTCTTTTAATCCCTATTCTGTTGATTCAATAGCTGAGACATTGGCAATCGCTTCTGTTGACGATACAGAGTATTATGAAAGTGTTACACAAAAAATTTGCGCTACTAGAGATTGGTTCTCCGAGCAATTAAAAACATTGGGTTTCCAATTTTTACCATCTAAAACAAATTTTTTATTGGTTTCACATCCAAACTTGGCGATTGAAGAGCTATATAATTATTTAGTTTCACATAACGTTTATGTTCGCTATTTCCCAACGGTCGAGCGATTAAAAAATTATTTACGTATTTCAATTGGGACCCAAGCAGAAATGGAAACAGTCGTTAATTTATTTAAAGAGTTCACGGATTATATTTAAATTTAAAACAGGAACGAAAAGACTTTTACGTCTTTACATTCCTGTTTTATTAATTTGACACATCTTTGATTGAATCAAGTATTTCTTCTAAAAGTTCACCATTTGCATTCTTTTTACTTCTTGTCGTCCAAGCAATTTTTTGTGCAAAATGACCTGCGCTTGATTCAACGATATCATAAACATAATACAAATTAATTCCTTCAGTTTTTGCTGTAATAAAATAGCGAGTTCCATTCCAACCATTTTGATTGATTACTTGTTCAGATTCATCTGTTACGTCTAGCCAGTCATGGAAATCAACAGCATTTTTAAAAGTATTAAAATCCTCATAATCCTCACTTGACTCACTTAAAATCACAGCATACATCGTTTTCCTGCCATTTTCCAAGCTTATATCAGCTTCTTCATTTAAAGCTGCAGGATCAATTTCCCGCCAACCTTCTGACAAAAAAACTGTAAAAGTGCCATTTTCAGTCTCCAGCGTTACTTCTTCATTCCCCATATTTTCTTGATTTAGCGTTTCTGCCAGCTCGTCCATTTTAACATTATTAAACGGAGTGCATCCTGTCATTAGTACACTTAACCCCAACACAACAATACTCTTCCCCAATACTTTCATTTGTTCCTCCATGTAAGTTATTCTCTAAAATAATTGCTTCAATTCTTTGATAAAATATTGACCGATCGGACTGATTGCTTTGTTTTTATGATAAAGTACACAAATTTTATTCGTCGTACTTTCCGCTAGCGGAATTAATCGAATTTCTTTTTTAGTAAATCCGGTAACAACACCTGATCCAGACGCATAAGCATCTGTTTCAACTAATAGATTCATTAATGTCCCACGATCATTTGTATGAATCACGGTTTCTTGTTCTTGATTCTCGATCAGATCTTCTGAAAAATAAGCGAAATTACTACCTTCTTGTGTAAACCGAACTTGAGGATAACAGCATAATTGTTCCAGATGAATCTCTTTTTGTTGAGCTAACGGATGATCTTTTCCAAGAAAAATATGCGTTTTAAAACTCCCAACCACATCATAAGTTAAATTAGCTTGCTCTAAGTATCGCTTAATCCCTGATTGATTCTGGGTATTCAAATATATGACGCCTAATTCACTATGAAAACTTTTTACATCTTCAATGACTTTTAATGTTGTTGTTTCAAACACTCGGAAATTTTTATATTGATCTTTAAATTGCTGAATAACTTTGCCCATGACTTCACCAAGAAAATCATAGTGTTGAGAAGAAATTGAAAAGTGTTCACTAGTTGTTGTTTCCTGATAGCGATTTTCAATTATCTCCATTTGTGTCAAAATTTTTTCTGCATGCTCTAAAAAAGTTAATCCTTCATCTGTCAAAGACGCGCCCTTATTTGTCCGGGTAAAAAGCAAGACACCAATTTCTTCCTCTAGCTCACGAATGCCATTAGATAAACTTGGTTGAGTAATAAAAAGTTTTTTTGCTGCTTCCCGAAAACTACCGTTATTTGCTACAGCCACTACATATTTCATTTGTTGAATATTCATAAGACCGCCTCCAGCTTATTCGGAAAAATAGATTTTACGCCCGTTCATTGCTTGTGTTGGACGATTATTAAAAGGTAACATACCTTCATGAATTCGTTCATAAAAAGCTTGATCCATTTCTTGAACCGTATCAAAAACAAACCAATGTACTGGCCCCTTCGTTGGTGGAGTCGTTAACGAACCTAAATAGTGAAAGTGAGATTTTTTTTCAGGTAAGAAAACACTAGGATCAAACCATTGCTGATGTGTCTCTGTTTTCCAAATAAATGCGCCTTGATTTTCTGAAAACTTATTCTCTTTTTGGGTAAATGTAAACAAACAGCCCACCACTAAGTTTTCCCCTGTATTATTCATATGAACTAAATGAAATTCTACAGGAGTATGCTCACCGTCAAATGTATGTTCACTTGGTGTGTGAAAATGAATATCCGTTAAATAGTATTTTTCTTCATCAAATATCACATAACTTTCCGTATTCGGCGGAACAAAGTGAAATGTATTTTTAAATTCTTTTTCAGTGAATTCTTCTGTTTTATAACAAAAAGTGATTGCTCGACTTTCAGGTTCACTCATTGTTGCTTCCTTTGATAAATTTACAGGTGATTGATACGGATATTTTGCTCCTTGAGAAAACCAGTCACACAATGTGTGCCAATGCTCAGGACCACGATCCCCAGTGTATCCCCATTCTACATCCATATTTCGAATATTTTTCATCAAACCACACCTTCTAATTTTTTCATTTTAAATAAATGTATCCTATTTATAATTTTCAGTCAATTTTAAAAAACCGACTCTTAGCTAGTTAAAATTACAGTTATGAAATAATTAACTAATTTTTAAGAATAGATAAAGTATAGCATATTCTTTATTCGCTAGATAAAAAAAGCATAGTTTTTGATTATTCGTTCAAAAACTACACTTACATCTAAACTATACAAATTATTTATTCAACCAATTTTCAGGATCCTTTTTCCAATTTTGCAATAAAGTAACATCTGATTCTTCGATGTAGTTAGACTCTAATGCTGCTTCTAATAAAGTCGAATAGTTGGTTAAGGTCACTAACTCCCGATTTTTTTCAGCAAATCGAGCTTTTCCTTTTAGTAATTCATAAGTGAAAATTGCAGCTACACCCAGGACATCCGCCCCCTCACGTTCAGCCGCATCAGCAGCTTCCAGAACACTACCGCCAGTAGAAATTAAGTCTTCAATAATGACCATCTTTTGGCCTTTAAAAATTCGACCTTCGATTTGCTTCCCTTTTCCATGATCTTTTGCTTTACCACGAATATACACCATTGGTAAGTTTAATAAATCTGCTACCCACGCTGCATGTGGAATTCCTGCTGTGGCTGTACCTGCGATTACTTGAACGTCAGGGTAAGTTTCTTTAATTTTTTCAGCTAAACCTTTAGCAATATCCGCTCTGACAACAGGATAACTCATCGTAATCCGATTATCACAATATATTGGACTCTTTAGCCCACTTGCCCAAGTAAATGGTTCATTCGGACTTAAAAAAACGGCTTCGATTTGTAATAGATCCTTGGCAATATTTTTCGCTAATTCTGTCATTTACTTGCTCCATTCCATTCATTTTTTATCGTTTGATAAGCTTCGTACGGTAATATTGCTTGCGTGATCGGGCGTCCGACTACAATATAAGTAGAACCAATTGTTCTAGCCTCACTGGGTGTTACAACACGCTTTTGATCGCCAACTTCACTACCACTTGGACGAATTCCCGGAGTTAAACAAACAAATTTTTCGTTTGTTGCTTGATGGATCATTTCTGCTTCATGGGCAGAACAAACTACTCCGTCTAGTCCCGCTTTTTCCGCATTTTTTGCATAATGCAGCACACTTTCGGTCAAAGGAACCTCAATTAATTGGTCCTCGTGCATTTCATTTTCACTTGTCGATGTTAATTGAGTCACTGCAATCAAAACGGGGACTTGCTTATTTGACTCTGTTCCTCTAATCAAACCATTTTTAGCAGCTTCCATCATTTTTAGCCCGCCAGCAGCGTGAACATTAGTAATATCCACACCTAACTTGGCTAATCCAGTCATTGATTTTTCGACTGTGTTTGGAATATCGTGTAATTTTAAATCAAGAAAAACTGAATGTCCTAGGCTTTTTAACCAACGAACAATTTCTGGACCTTCTTGATAAAATAATTCCATTCCGACTTTAACAAATAACGATTCATTTTGGGGAAATTTAGCTAAAAAATCGGCAACTTGATTTTTAGAAGAAAAATCTAAGGCAATAATTGGTCTTTGGCTCATTGATTTTTTTCCTCTCTAACTTCTTTGATTAATTGTTCTAATGATTCGATGCCTAATTCGCCCATTCTTTGTGGTAGCGCATCAATTAGTTTTGGACAAATATAAGGATCAGAAAAATTAGCTGTACCTACTCCAACTGCACTCGCACCTGCCATAAACATTTCTAGTACATCGTCAACGGTCTGTACGCCTCCCATCCCAATGATTGGTAATTGAGAAATTTGAGAGACTTGATGGATTAAACGAATTGCGACAGGTTTAATCGCTGGACCTGATAAACCACCTGTCTGATTAGCTAAAATCGGGCGACGTGTTTTCAGATCAATTCGCATCCCTAACAACGTATTAATCATAGTAAATCCGTCTGCTCCGCCTGCTTCAATTGCTTGGGCGATAGGGATGATGTCGGTAACATTTGGTGACAGTTTTACATAGACAGGAACTTTTGAAACTTTTTTTACTTCTTGCGTTAATTGAAAAGCAACATCTGGATCTGTCCCGAAAGCAATTCCGCCATGTTTGACATTTGGACACGAGATATTTAGCTCAATTGCTTTAACGTTTTTAGCTTCACTAATTTTTGCGCACACTTCAACATAATCTTCTTCACAAGCACCTGCAACATTAGCTATAATTGGCAGATCGTATTTTTCCAATGAAGGTAGTTTCGTTTCCATCACAACATCTAAACCTGGATTTTGCAGACCTATCGCATTTAGCATGCCACTTGGTGTTTCAGCAACTCTTGGCGTAGGATTACCAAAACGTGCTTTCGGCGTTGTTGCTTTAACCATAATTGAACCAAGCTTACTTAAATCATAATACTTTGCATATTCTTCACCAAAACCGAAACAACCACTTGCCGGAATAATTGGATTTTTTAAATTTAAACCGGGAATTGAAACAGCTAAAGGATTCTTACTCACAAGACCACCTCACTCGCTCTGAAAATTGGTCCTTCATCACAGACCTTGACACTTTTTGTACCAGTTTCATCATCAGGTACATGGCAAACACAAGCATAACAAGCACCCATTCCACATGCCATTCTTTGTTCAAGCGAAAGAAATACATTCGGATTATCAGAAAATACTTGTGCAATCATTTTTAACATACCGTTTGCTCCGCAAGCGTACACAGCATCTGGCTGTTCTTTTTTTATTGCCTCTAATAATAGATTACCCACATTTCCCTCGACACCAAATGAACCATCATCTGTGGCAAAACGAGTATCACCTAAAGCAATAAATTCGTCTTGAAAATAAGCAACTTCTTTTGATGCATAGCCCAGAAAATGAACGACCTTAATGCCTTTTTGTTTTAATTGTTTAGACAATTCATACATCGGCGGAATTCCAATTCCTCCACCGATAACAAACGCTTTTTCTCCACTATTTAAACAGTCTACATCAAAACCATTGCCTAAAGGTCCCATAACATCCAGTTGCTCTCCAGCGGTCATTTTTGAGAAAACTTGAGTCCCATCACCTTCTGTCCGATAAATAATCGTACAAGTTTGTTGCATGCGATCAATTTGATTAATGCTAATTGGTCTTCTTAATAATAAGTCTTCTCTGGGTACTTTTATATGGATAAACTGCCCGGGTTTTCCCATTTCATTGACTAATTTTCCAGTTAATGTCATTCGGAAAATTCGTGGTGCCAGTTGATGTTGAGAGACAATCGTCATCATTTCCTGTTTCATTTACTTTCTCCTTTGCATCGTTTTGTAGAATAGTACAGAGTGACTTATTAAATTGGTTCTGTAGAAAAAGCACGCGATTCTAATACTTTTAAAATAGCTTCAGCAGTATCTAATGAGGTAAACAGCGGCACTCCATGTTCTACTGCCTCACGTCTAATTAGAAATCCATCTTCATTTAAATCCGAACGATTTTTATCCATCGTATTTATTACTACCTGGGCCTCACCTTTACGAATTAAGTCTAAAACAGTGTCACCGCCTGTATGGTTAAGCTTATGAATCGTTTGAACAACTAAACCATGTTCTTTGAAAAACTTAGCCGTTCCGTCTGTAGCAATTAAACTGTAGCCGATGGCGTTGAACCGACTTGCTAATGCTAACGATTCTTCTTTGGTTTCATCCGCAATCGTGAACAAGACTGCTCCAAAGCTAGGTAAATGTAACCCAGAAGCTTCAAAAGCTTTATATAAGGCCTTTTCTAAGCTATAGTCTGAGCCCATAACTTCTCCAGTCGACTTCATTTCCGGACCTAGGTACGTGTCGACTTTTTGTAGTTTTGTAAATGAGAAGACTGGTGCTTTTACATGAACTTGTTTACTTTCAGGATATAAACCAGATTCAAAGCCTAACTCACTTAATGTTTCTCCTAAAATAGCTTTGGTGGCAACTTGGGCCATTGGGATTCCAGTAATTTTACTTAAGAATGGTACTGTTCTACTTGCTCTAGGATTCACTTCGATCACATAAACTTTCTCCTCATGAATGACAAACTGAATATTCATCATCCCGATACAATTTAAACCGAGGGCCAATTTTTTTGTATACTCAGCAATCGTTTGCTGAATTTCTTTTGATAAAGTTTGTGGCGGATAAACTGCCATCGAATCACCTGAGTGAACACCTGCCCGCTCAATATGTTCCATTATTCCGGGAATCAAAACTGTCTCACCATCACAAATGGCATCAACTTCACATTCTTTTCCTAGTAAATAACTGTCGACTAAAACAGGGTGCTCAGGAGAAGCTTTCACTGCATTTCGCATATAATCTTCTAAATCTTTTTGATTCTCAACAATTTCCATTGCTCGTCCGCCAAGTACATAGCTTGGTCTGACCAATACCGGATAACCAATTAGGTTTGCTACTGCTACAGCTTCAACCGTACTAGTCGCTGTTGCTCCAGGTGGTTGAGGAATATCTAATTCTTGTAAGGCTTGTTCAAATAGATCGCGATTTTCTGCACGGTCTAAATCTTCAATAGTTGTTCCTAAAATGTTGACTCCTTGCTTCACTAATGGTTCAGCTAAATTAATGGCTGTTTGTCCGCCAAATTGTACAATTACACCAATTGGCTGCTCTAATTCAATCACATTCATAACATCTTCAAGTGTCAATGGTTCAAAATAAAGTTTATCTGAAATCGAGAAATCAGTTGAAACAGTTTCCGGATTACTATTCATAATAATTGCTTCATAACCAGCTGCTTGAATGGCTTTTACCGAATGAACCGTAGCGTAGTCAAACTCAACACCTTGCCCAATCCTAATTGGACCTGATCCTAAAACTAAGACAGAAGATTTTTCAGAGCGTAGGCTTTCATTTTCTAACTCATAGGTACTATAAAAATACGGTGTTTGAGATTCAAATTCCGCTGCGCAAGTATCAACCATTTTATAAACTGGTAAAATCTTTTGCGCGTGTCGAAAAGCTGTGACGGTTTGTTCATTTTGCTGCCATAGTTCTGCGATTTTCCGATCAGTAAAACCATTTTGCTTCGCTTCTTTTAATGTAGAACTATCATTGATATTCTCTTGTAAGCTTTCTTCTATTTCAAAAATATGCAGAAGTTTGTCTAAGAAGAATAGATCTATTTTCGTTAAACTTGCTAGCTCTTCTATTGCATATCCCCTGCGAATCGCTTCCGATAGGTAAAATAAACGATCATCTTGCGCTTTAACCATTTTTTCAGTTAATTCTTCGTCACTAACTTCTGCTAATTCTTTTAGTTCGTTATGATACGCTCCAATTTCAAGCGAACGTACCGCTTTCAAGAGAGATTCTTCGATATTACGGCCAATCGCCATGACTTCGCCAGTTGCTTTCATTTGAGTTCCTAAACGACGTTCACCTTTTTCGAATTTATCAAATGGCCAACGAGGAATTTTAGCAACTACGTAATCCAGCGCAGGTTCAAATTCAGCATAGGTTGTTTCCGTAACAGGATTTTTCATCTCATCTAAGGTTAAACCAACAGCGATTTTAGCTGCCAATTTAGCAATCGGATAACCAGTTGCTTTACTTGCTAGTGCTGATGAGCGGGAAACTCGTGGATTGACTTCAATCACATAATAATTAAAACTGTGAGGATCTAATGCCAACTGAACATTACAGCCACCCTCGATTTTTAATGCTCGAATAATTTTTAAAGATGCATCTCGCAATAGTTGATATTCGTAATCAGACAACGTTTGACTAGGTGCAAAAACAATTGAATCACCAGTATGAATTCCAACCGGATCAAAATTTTCCATGTTACAAACTACAATGGCATTATCAGCCGAATCCCGCATCACTTCATACTCAATTTCTTTAAAACCAGCAATACTTTTTTCAATCAGACATTGAGTGGCCGGAGATAATTTCAAACCATTTTCTGCAACAATTCGTAATTCAGTTTCATTGTCGCACATGCCGCCGCCTGTTCCACCTAGAGTAAAAGCTGGTCGCACAATGATTGGGTAGCCAATTTTATTAGCAAATTCAACGGCTTGTTCCACGGTGGTAACTATATCGCTTTCAGGAATCGGCTGATCCAATTCTTCCATTAACTGTTTAAATAAGTCACGATCTTCTGCTTGGTCAATGGCACTTAATTTTGTTCCTAGTAACTCAACGTTTAATTCATCTAAAATTCCGGAAGCCGCAAGCTCCATCGCCATATTTAAACCTGTTTGACCGCCTAAAGTTGGTAAAAGTGCATCCGGACGTTCTTTTCTTAAAATCCGCGACACAAATTCTAAGGTAATCGGTTCGATATAAACTTGATCCGCAATTTCCTTATCTGTCATAATTGTAGCTGGATTGGAATTAACTAAGACAACTTCATAACCTTCTTCTTTTAAAGCAAGACAAGCCTGTGTACCTGCATAATCAAATTCGGCAGCTTGACCAATAATGATCGGTCCTGAACCAATAACCATAATTTTTTTGATATCTGTTCTTTTTGGCATTATCTTTGCTCCTTCCATGCATCCATTAATTCCATAAACTCATCAAATAAGTGGAGTCCATCATGAGGTCCTGGCGCCGCATCTGGGTGATACTGAACCGTAAATGCAGGAAAATGGCGATGCTTGACACCTTCAACCGTTTCATCATTGACTTCTACATGCGTTATCATTAATTTTTCAGGATCAATAGTCGATTCGTCTACTGCGAAACCATGATTTTGAGAGGTAAAATCAATTCTTCCAGTCGCAACTTCACGGACAGGATGATTCAAACCGCGATGCCCAAATTTCATTTTATAGGTGTCTGCACCATTCGCTAAAGCAAACAACTGATGGCCTAAACAAATACCGAAAATCGGCACTTTTCCTTGAATTTTTTGAATCATTTCAATTGCTTCGGGTACATCTTTTGGATCACCGGGTCCATTTGTCAACATAACTCCATCTGGTGAAAGTTCTAATATCGTTTCTGCCGTTGTATTATAAGGAAGAACAGTTAAATTACAATGACGCTTGGATAGTTCTCTTAATATGCTGTGTTTCAATCCGAAATCAACTACAACTACATTCTTGCCAATTCCGGGACTTGGATAAGCTTTTGTTGTTGAAACTTGAGCTACTTGATTTTTTGGTAAGACTGTTGCTTTCAATTGATCAAATTCATGAGTTAAATCATCTTCAGCATCAACAATTGCTGCTTTCATTGTTCCAACAGAACGAAGTTTTCTTGTCAATGCCCGCGTATCAATTCCAGAAATTCCGGGAATACCTTTTCTTTTTAAGAATTCATCAAGCGTCATTTGGTTCCGCCAATTTGATGCTAAGCGCGCATGTTCTTTAACAATAACACCTTTGCAGGTTGGGGTAATTGATTCATAATCATCCCGATTGACTCCGTAATTTCCTACCATTGGATACGTAAAAGTAATAATTTGACCGTTAAAACTTTGATCAGTGATCGTTTCTTGATAGCCAGTCATGCTAGTCGTAAAAACAATTTCTCCAACGACATCAGGTTCAGCACCAAAGGCTTTTCCTTCAAAAATAGTCCCATCTTCAAGTAACAATAATCGTTTCAAGTCTATGCATCCCCTTTAGACCATGCTAATGTTCCATCAACAAAAGTCATTAATGTATTTCCTTTAACTTTCCAACCTACAAATGGTGTATTAATTGCCATTGACTCAAAATCTTTATCATCAATTTTTTCTTCTGTTTTTAGATCAAACACTGCAATATCCGCTGGGCTTCCTATTGTAAGTGTTCCAGCCTCAAGTCCAAAAATTGCTGCTGGCTTGACTGCCATCCAATCAATGACTTGTTCAAGTGTGAATTGACCTGTCTCAACAAAATGTGTATAGATTAATTGGAATGCTGTTTCACTTCCCACGATTCCAAATGGTGCTTTTAAGAATGTTTGTTTCTTTTCTTCTAATCCATGTGGTGCATGATCTGTTGCGATGCAATCAATTGTCCCGTCAATCAATCCTTCAATTAACGCATCTCGGTCAGCATTTCCGCGTAGGGGTGGATTCATTTTCCAAAAACCGTTATCTTCCGGAATATTTTCATCAATAAGAATCAAATGATGTGGTGAAACTTCTGCTGTTACATGGATTCCAGCATGTTTGGCATCACGAATTACCCGAACACTTTCTTTAGTTGACACATGGCAGACATGATAATGTGCACCAGTTTCACCAGCTAAGACAACATCTCTAGCAATTTGAGAAGCTTCCGTTGAGCTTAAAATCCCCGGTAATCCAAGTTTTTTAGAAATTTCACCTTCATGCATTACGCCTCCAAACAGCAGCGATTCATCTTCAGTATGAGCAACTAGCGCCATATCATTTGCGGCTGCCTCTTTCATTGCTAGATACATTGTTCCTGCTGTTTGAACACCAACACCATCGTTTGTAAAAGCAAAGGCGCCAGCTTCTTTTAACGCTTTTTGATCCGTTAAAGTTTCGCTGCGTAATTCTTCTGTAATCGGAGCATACTGTAAAACCTTTACGACTGCATCTTTTTTGATAATATCGTAAATTTCTTTCAATTTTTCAGCAGTATCTGGAACTGGATTTAAGTTAGGCATAGCGCAAACTGTTGTAAAGCCACCTCTTGCAGCTGATTTACTTCCTGATGCGATCGTTTCTTTATACGTAAAACCTGGCTCTCTTAAATGAACATGAACATCTACTAATCCAGGTGTAATCAATTGTCCTTTAGCATCAAAAACTTGATCAAAAGCCTCTTCTTCAAATGATTCACCAATTGCATGAATTTTACCTTTTTCAATCCAAATTGCTGCTGGAATTAATTGATTATCTTTTTTTACGATCTTTCCATTTTTGATAAGTGTTTTCATTTGGTTCACCTATGCCTTTCCTTGTAATACAGCTTCTAAAATTGCCATTCTCATATAAACACCGTTACTCATTTGTTGAATAATTCGTGATTGAATACTCTCTACCAACGAATCTGCTAACTCTACATCACGATTAACCGGAGCAGGATGCATGATAATCGCGTGTTTCTGCATTTTTTTTGCACGTTCAATCGTTAGACCATAACCTTGGTGATACTCTTCTTTAGAAAAAAGTTCAGAACCATCATGACGTTCGTGCTGTACTCGCAACATCATCATTACATCCACTGTTTCAACGACTTCATCCAGTGGCATATAATGTCCATAGGCTTCAAATTGCTTGTCATACCACTCTTCGGGTCCTGAGAAATAGATGGTTGCCCCAAGTCGTTTTAACATTTGCATATTTGATTTTGCCACACGGGAATGGGTAATATCCCCAACGATCGCAACTTTTAAACCTTCGAAGCGGCCAAACTCCTCATAAATAGTCATTAAATCGAGCAAACATTGGGTTGGATGCTGCCCGCTGCCATCTCCACCATTAATAATTGCGCACTGAATTGTTTTACTTTGAATTAGTTCATCATAATAATTCTCTTCACCATGACGAATGACTGCCACATCTACTCCGATTGCCGACATTGTCAGCACCGTATCATAAAGTGTTTCACCTTTTTTTACTGAGCTCATACTTTCTTCAAACTCAATAACTTCAATTCCTAATTTTTTCTCCGCAACATCAAAACTTTTATGTGTGCGGGTACTGTTTTCAAAAAATAGATTCGTCGCAAAATATTGCGGTTTTTCCGGCTGCCATGTTGCTCCTTGTTTAAACTCTTGTGCTCGATGAATCAACCCCATTACTTCTTGATCACTAAGGACTTCAACTGTTAAAAGATGTTTCAAGCTGATACGTTCAGATGTGATAATCATACGTCCATTCCTCCTACTTTTCTTCGCTGCGTGCTGTATCAGGTAAAATTAAGTTCAAAATAATGCCTAAAACTGTCGCTAATGCCATTGATGACAATTCGAATGTGTCTAGTTTGAAAACTAATCCACCGATTCCGATTACTAAAATCACAGAAGCAATCAAAAGATTTTTTTTCTTATCAAAATCAATTTTATTATCAATTAGAATCTTCAACCCACTCGCTGCAATAACACCGAATAAGACAAAACTAATTCCGGAAATAACAGGACCTGGAATACTTAAGATCACTGCACTTAATTTTCCTACAAAGCCTAACCCGACTGCGAAAACTGCTGCTCCGCCAATAACGAACACACTGTGCACACGGGTAATAGCTAAAACTCCAATGTTTTCGCCATAACTTGTCACAGGTGGTCCACCTACTAAGCCGGCGACAATTTGCGCAGCACCGTCACCCATTAATGTTTTAGAAAGTCCGGGATCTTGGAAGAAGTTGCGTTTAGTCAATTTGTTTAATACCATTAAATGTCCAATGTGCTCTGTCATTGTCACAAAGGCAATTGGCGCCATTGTAGTGATTGCATTTAGATAAAGTTTAGGTTGATATTGCACAAATGGTATTTCGAAGTTTGGCATGGCAAACCAAGCCGCTGCTTTAATTGGTTCTACGTCTACAATCCCAAACAGCAATGCTACTAGATATCCGCTAACAATCCCCAAAAGAATCGGTATCAAGCCAAGAAATCCTTTGAAAAACATGTTATAAAAAATGGTTAAACCCAAAGTGATAAGTGCTACTGCAATAAATTTAAAATCATATTCTCCATCGTTAAACATCGCATTATTTGAGGCATTCGCCGCTAAACCTAATCCGATAACCATAACGACTGGTCCAACGACAATCGGCGGTAAAATTTTATCTAACCAAGCCGAACCGATTTTACTAATAATGAACGAAACAATTAGATAAACCAGACCTGTCGTAACAGCACCTTGAGCAATTGCTGGGTAGCCGTCACTTTTCATTAACATCTGCATTGCTGCAATAAACGCAAAACTACTACCTAGATAAGCAGGTATTTTTCCTTTCGTTACAAATAGATAAACAATCGTACCCAAACCTGAACTAACCAAAGCAATTCCCGGATCAATTCCGACCAAAATCGGTACTAAAACGGTTGCGCCAAACATGGTAAATAAATGCTGTAAACTTAAACCAATCCAATGACCTGTTTTCGGTCTATCATGTATATCTAAAACTGCCTCTGTATTGCGAAATTCTTTTTCTGTCATGTCAACCTGTCCAATCTCTTCTATTCTTTAATAGTTATCCTTGCGTACTTGCGATCAAAATACGGTCAGCACCATCTTTTTCTTCTACTTCAACAATAATTTCTTCTGCCATCGATGTTGGAATATTTTTCCCCACATAATCCGCACGAATCGGTAATTCTCTATGTCCTCTGTCTACTAAAACAGCTAATGAAATTTTTCTTGGTCTGCCAAGATCCATTACCGCGTCCATTGCAGCTCGAATGGTTCTGCCAGTAAAGAGTACATCATCGATCAAAATAACTTCTTTACCTTCAATTGATACTGGGATATTAGAAGAATGAAGTTCCGGTTCTTCTAGAGAACGTTCTTTCATTGATTTCCCTTTCTCATCATCGCGGTACAGAGTAATATCTAACTCACCAACTGGCACATCAACTTGTTCCAATTGTTTTAAACGCTCTGCAATTCTTTGAGCAATGTAAATCCCTCTTGTTTTGATCCCTACTAAAACGATATCTTGGATTCCTTTGTTTCTTTCAATGATTTCATACGTAATTCTGGTTAGTGCTCTTTTCATTGTTACAGCATCAACGACTTCTTTTCCTGACATTTTATTTCCTCCTATAATTATAGTTAATGATAAAGAATTTCCTTTAAGAGTTTTGCCTGTTGAGCTTCCTGTTTCAACGTATCAGGCTTGTACGTTTGCTCTTTGTGATAGCTAAGGCTAAATTTATAGTTGGTGATTCAGTATTTCAGTGACTTTGCTCAAGTTGTTCATCATCTATTCTGTCAGCTTTGCTGCCAATCGTAGTACTTCAATTCTAAGAGCCTCAGCTCTTAGAGATTGATGATATCGTAACGAAGTGTAGTGATCCACAACAAAAAACTCCTACCCGTATTTAGGTAGGAGGATTGATTACATATACAAAGATACCATGCATCTCACACAGTCCATTCACTAAGCGCACTTAGTAGGTTCTGCATGTTTCCTTCTTAGCCTCACGGGACTACTCTTAAAGGATTACTTTATTCAATTTTCTTTCTCAAAATAGTGTACCTTTTCTTTTAAAATAAATCAATCATTATTTCTTAAATCGTCTAAAGTTTTTTCAAAAAGCTCTGGTAATGGTGCTTCGAAGGTCATCATCTGACCTGTTGTCGGATGCTTGAATCCTAACATTTCAGCATGTAAAAATTGTCCATTGCCCTTTAATGTTTTTCTTGGTCCGTAAAGTGGATCGCCAGCAACTGGAAATCCGATATATTTCATATGAACACGAATCTGATGTGTACGACCTGTTTCTAATTGAAGTTGAACTAATGTGAAATCATCAAAACGCTCCAACACTTCAAAATGAGTAACGGCTGGTTTGCCACCTTCAATTACGGCTTGCATTTTGCGATCATTTTTTGAACGGCCGATAGGTGCATTGATTTCACCTTTATCATGAGAAATTTCACCATGAACTAAAGCTATATATTTTCTAAGTGATGTTTTATCTTTCAATTGCTCCGCCAAAGCTATATGTGCTTTATCATTTTTAGCAACCATTAATAAACCTGATGTATCTTTATCAATTCGATGAACAATTCCAGGTCTGATTACACCATTAATTGAAGATAAATCCTTAATATGATACAACAATGCATTTACTAGCGTACCACTTGAGTGTCCGGCCGATGGATGCACGACCATTCCTTGAGGTTTATTAACAACTAGAACATCATCGTCTTCATAAACAATATCTAGAGGGATATTTTCCGGTAAAACATCTAAAACTTCAGGTTCAGGAATCGTTATCTGAATTTCATCATGCTCTTTGACTTTATAGTTTGAACGTGTGACTTCGCCGTTAACTGTGACGTTTCTATCTTTTAACCATTGTTGGACTTGAGAACGTGAATGATCTTTTAACAGTTCACTTAAGACTTTGTCAATTCGCCCTTTTTCTTGCTTTATTTCTAGCTTAATTTGCTCCATTTTTTCCGTCCTTCGCTGCTTTTTCGTCTAAAATTAAATAAATAAATATACATGCAACACCGATAACTAAAGCAGTATCAGCAACATTAAAAATTGGAAAGTTGATAAAATCTGTTTGGAACATGTCGACAACATAGCCAAAGCGCAGGCGATCAATAAAATTCCCCAGTGCACCAGCTAAAACTAAACTCAATCCAATCGTAAACCACTTATTACCATGAACATTTTTAACTAACATATACAAGATAACAACAACTACTACTACTGTAATAATGTAAAAGAACCACATTTTCCCTTCAAGTAAGCTCCAAGCGGCACCTGTATTACGAATATTCGTAAATGATAAAAAGCCTGGGATAAAATCTTTTGTTTCTCCTAAATCAATATTTGTGACAGTTAAATATTTGACCCATTGATCCAATCCAACTACCAAAGCACTAATAATTAAATAAATGATTAACAACTGCGTCATTCCTTCTCTAAATTATTGTATAAATCTCTCGGCCGAATAATCCCCACTAAATTCCCATTAGGGTTGCCGTCCTTTGTTATTAATATCGCTTCTAATCTAACTTGATTTCTAAACATTCTTTCGACTTGATAAACGGTTGTTTCACCGCTAACAAATTGATAATTACTTTGTTTGTAGTTGGTTTCAAGTAGTTCTGATGCTGTTCGCCCTTCTAAATGAATATCTCCTTTAGAACTTTCAATTGCCAGCCAGATTCCCAAACCACGGACCGTAATTAGCCCCTTAAATTTTCCGTTATCATAAATAGGAAATTGAGAATATTGTTTACGTGCTACAATGTTTAAAATATCTTTTACCGAAATATCAATGTCAAAACCTGTTACTTTTTTAGCAAAACGCGGCAAGACTTTTTCTGGACTAATCAGTGCTCCTTCTATTTCAGATAAACGCTTGACTGCCCATTCATTGGGTTCCGCGATTACAAAATCTGCTGAAATTCGTTCGTGAACAATTGCATTTCTTAACTGAGCCATTTGTATTAAGTCATCTTGAAATGAATAGATTTGGCTGTCTTTTTTTCGACTTAAGCGACGAACCATTTCACTAAATCCCATATTCGTAGGATTATTTAATTGTTCTTTTAACCATTTTTCAATCCGATTAAAACTATTAAGAAACTCCTCAGCTCTTACTCCCATTATGTTTTCTCCTTAATCAGATAAGCTTTGCTTAGCATCGAAACTAAAAAAACTGCATAAATAATTAGAAGAAACAAAATCCCTACAATTGATAAACGTAAAATCGGAATTAAAAACATACCAATAAAAAGTATAACATAAATCCATATCAGCATCGGATTCATTGTAATTTCCAAATCAATTTGCTGTCCCTTGTCACTTACGGAAATAGGCGGACTTTTCAAAAGAAAAAAATTGACTTGAAGTATACAGCTTGCTTCATCTGTTTCAACTTGCTTTGTTTCATTTTGGCTTAAATAGAACCATTTTTTGTTATCTTTTTTAATCTCGATCGGACTGCCCATTCCATAAAAACCCGTATTCCGTGTACATCGAATTTGCATGTTTCCCCCTCCTCGAGCTTTATAATAAAGTATATAACAAAAATGAATAGACTGGAAGAAAGAAGTTGTTATCGAACAAAGAAAAAGAACAAAAATCTCCAGCTAAGAAGACTTTTGTCCTTATTTATTGATTGTGCTCTAAAATAATCCTATCGCATTACCGTCTTTATCAACATCCATATTCAATGCAGCAGGTTTTTTGGGTAATCCTGGCATTGTCATAACATCTCCTGTAAGAGCGACAATAAAACCTGCACCAATTTTCGGAACTAATTCACGAATAGTCACCGTAAAATCGTCTGGACGACCTAATTGTTGTGGGTCATCAGAAAGAGAATACTGGGTTTTAGCCATACAAACTGGTAAGCGATCCCAGCCATATTTTTCAAATGTTGCTAATTGTGTTTTAGCTTTTTTTGAAAATATGACATCTTTTCCACCATAAATTTTTGTTACAATAGTCTTGATTTTTTCTTCCAAATCCATTCCCACTTGATAAATTGTTCGGAAATCGGCACTTTGTTCTTCTATAACTTGGCTCACTCGTTTAGCTAATGATTCGCCGCCTTCTGCACCTTTTTCCCAAACGCTAGTCAACTCGACTGGAACTTGAATTGATTCACATAATTCACGTAAAGCTGTAATTTCGGCTTGCGTGTCGCTCACAAACTCATTGATTGCAACGACTACAGGTAAGCCGTAGCTTTTCATGTTTTCAATATGTTTTTGAAGGTTAGCAAATCCTTTAACTAATGCTGAAATATTCTCAGTGTTCAATTCTGTTTTATCTAGACCGCCATGCATTTTTAATGCGCGAATTGTAGCCACAATAACAACTGCATCAGGTGCTTTTTTCAAGTTCGGTACTTTGATATCTAAAAATTTTTCTCCGCCTAAATCTGCACCAAAGCCAGCCTCTGTTACAACAAAATCACCTAATTTCAAAGCCGTTTTTGTCGCTAAAATACTATTACAACCATGAGCAATATTCGCAAACGGACCGCCGTGAACAAAGGCTGCAGTTCCATATATAGTCTGAACTAAATTCGGCTTAATCGCTTCTTTTAAGAGTAAAGTCAAAGCACCTTCTACACCTAAATCACTAACGGTTACCGGCTCACGTTCAAATGTATAGGCAACTACTATATTTCCCAAACGGAATTTCAAATCTTCCAGATCAGAGGCTAGACATAATATTGCCATAATTTCACTTGCAACGGTAATATCAAAACCATCTTCCCGGGGTACACCTTGAATAGGTCCACCTAATCCGACAACAATTTGGCGCAACTCACGATCATTTAAATCGACTACACGCTTCCAAATTATACGTCTGGCATCTATTCCTAATTCGTTTCCTTGTTGAATGTGATTGTCTAATAGTGCTGACAACGCATTGTTTGCAGTTGTAATAGCATGCATATCTCCTGTAAAATGCAGGTTAATATCTTCCATTGGCAATACTTGAGCGTAGCCGCCGCCAGTTGCACCACCTTTAATCCCCATTACAGGCCCTAACGAAGGTTCACGCAATGCGATGACTGTTTTTTTGCCAATTCGGTTTAGAGCATCCCCTAATCCGATAGTCACTGTTGATTTCCCTTCCCCTGCTGGAGTTGGGTTAATCGAAGTTACTAGAATTAATTTTCCTTCTTCTTTTTTTTCTAGATTTTGAATAGTAGAAAAATTGATTTTAGCCTTGTATTTCCCAAATAGCTCTAGATCATTTTCTGATAATCCAATTGATTCCGCCACATTTTTTATTGGCAAAATATCAACATTTTGTGCAATTTCAATATCTGATTTCATTAATACCCTCTTTTCCCGAACTTTTTTCACTTTTACAATTTCTATGTTAAGATATTTTCTATTATAACGCTTATTTTTATGCTTTTCCATTAAAAATAGCGCTTTTTTCCAAAAGTTTGACGGCTTGATATTTTCACTTTATAATGATGCTAGACTTTAGAATATAAAGGAGCGTGATTTGAATGTCAAAAGGGTTCGTCAAGTGGTTTGATAATAGAAAAGGTTATGGTTTTATTATATACAATGAAGACGAGGAAATCTTCGTTCATTTCACCGCGATTGAAGAAGACGGTTTTAAAACGTTAGAAGAAAATCAAGCTGTAGAATTTGAAGTAATGGAAGGTACGCGAGGCTTACAAGCCGCACACGTGAAAAAAATATAATAAAAAAGAGGTCGCTGCAAGCTTAAATCCTATCTTGCGTTGACCTCTTTTATTTACTAATTTTAAGCGTATCATCTTTAATAATTTTTGCTGTAAAGTTACTTTGATCGGCTATCTTTCCAATGAAGGCCATCTTACTCTTTTGAGGCATCATAAAAAGCTGGGATCCTTCTTTAAATTCTCGGGAAGAAATTTCAATGGATTTACGTCCTACACGAATCGTTTCAATAGATGTCAGTGTTATTTTTTTACGTCTTATTGGTAACAATGCATGAATAATTAAAGTGTCTGGTTCGACTATAAAATAACGATTACAACCCAATAATACAAATAAGAAAAAAATAGCCAAAACGATATTACTTGTCCGATAAGGCCGCGTATATTCTAAAGATAGAATCAAACTTAAAAATAAAATCCCAAACGTACAGGACCAATAAATGATTGTAGTTGATAATTCTGGTTGCCAAAGATAGATCTTTTTCTTCATGTAGCGACCCCTTAATAAAGATTTGATATGTTATAATAGTAACACACTTCAACTTTTAACAAAAAGACAATAAGGAGATATTTATGTTACGAATATATGTCGATGCTGCAACAAAAGGAAATCCCGGACCAAGCGGCGGCGGTATTGTAATTGTTGGTGATACCATGCACGAACAAATCCACGTTCAACTTGGCGAATGTTCCAATCATGAAGCTGAGTTCAGAGTATTGATTCAAGCACTTCAATTATTAGTCGAAAAAAAACTAAACGATCAAACAATCATTCTCCATTCAGACAGCAAGATTGTCGTTCAGACAATTGAAAAAAAACATGCAAAGAATCCATTATTTAAACCCTATTTTCTTAATTTTCAACATATTGAAAAACAATTTCCGTTATTATTAGTCAAATGGATTCCCGAAAGTCAAAACAAAGGTGCTGATAATCTTGCTAAGCAAGCACTCCATAAATATCAATAAAAATTAAACGGTATTTTATTTTTTAAACAGTTAAATCAGCAAACGTACCTTTTGTAATCTCTAAAATTGCATTTGCAGGTAATTCAAGCTGCATGCCGCGTTTTCCTGCCGACACAATGACTGTTTCTAGTTCTTCTGCTTCAATAGCTAGATATGTTGGGAAAAGTTTTTTCATGCCTATTGGTGAACAGCCGCCGCGAATATAACCAGTGGTTTCTTCCAAATCTTTTAAGTGCAGCATTTCTATTTTTTTATTCCCGCTGGCTTGTGCCAGTTTTTTTAAATCTAGTTCTCGATTCCCTGGAATTACTGCTACTATTGGACCTGTTTTATTCCCCACTGTTACCAATGTTTTAAAAATTTTTGACTCATCAATTTCAAGCTTTTCAGCAACGCTGTCTGCGCTTAGATGATCTTCACTCCATTGAAATTCATATTCTGTGTATGGAATTTTATGCTGCTCAATTATCCTCATAGCATTGGTTTTATGTATTTTCTTTTTTTTGGCCATTACGACTCACCTCGTTATTAAGTTTAGCAAATAAATTCATGGATGCAAGAAAAGAGGTTGGGACAGAAGTGTTTAACTCCGAGAAATAAGAAGGAATTCACGAAAATTGCTTTTCAAATTTTTGTGAATTTCAGCTTATTTCCGAAGGAGTTGCTTCTGCTCCCACCGTTTATTCGGAAACTAAGAGCTTGAAACATAACTTTTTGAGTTATGTCCCAAGCTCTTATTATAACGATAGTGTATTTAGAATATCACGTAATTCTGATACTGGTACTTGTCCAGGTGCTGATGCTTTTTTAGCTGCGCCAAAGGTCATCGCTGAGCCAAAGACTTCTCCGCTCATCCGGCTAACCATTCCTAATTGTCCCATTGACATTGTCACAATTGGTCGATCAGCATACTTTGTTTTCATTTCATTCGTTGCTTCTAGAAGAGTGAGAACATCGTCAGATGATTGTGGCATTACTGCTATTTTGCAGATGTCTGCATTTTTTTCTTGCATACTGCACAATCTGCTAATAATTTCTTCTTTAGCAGGTGTTTGATTGAAATCATGGTTGCACATAACGATTTTGATTCCTTTTTTATTAGCAAGTTCGATTGTTTCTTGAACTCGTTTGTCATCCATAAAAAGTTCAACGTCCACTAAATCAATTGTTCCCTCATTTATCACTGTTTCATACAATTCAAAATACTGGTTATCTGAAAAAGCAAGTTCTCCACCTTCTTTTTTTGTGCGGAAAGTTAAAAGTAATGGTTTTTCATTTAAGACTTCGGCGATTTTTTGAGACATTTTAGCTGTTGCTTTAAAATCAGCTACTTGCTCAAAAAAATCAACTCGCCATTCTACTAAATCACAATCGATTGTTAATAAATGTTTTGCTTCTTCAAGCAACTCAGTTTCTGTTTTACCAACAAGCGGTACGATAATTTTAGGACTGCCTGTCCCTAAAGTAATATTTTTAATAGTGACTGTTTTCATTGGTATAAGCCCCTTAGTTTAATTTTATTTAGATGTATCAATTGTTTGGCGATAGCGAATAAAAATAATTACGGCTAAAACAAAACCGATACCAGCAATCACAGTATCCAGCAACATAATGCCATGAGGATTACTACTTGCAATTTTACCAGAAACAACAGGAATAACAAAGGATGCAATGCTTCCAAAAGTATAGAAAATTCCAGTAATCGTACCTTTACCTGCAGGGAACATTTCTCCCATCACAGTTAATCCTAACTGCATAACACCACCAGCTGCAAAGAATCCAACTAATACAGAACCCACGACCAAAACTGTTGGAGTCGGGAATAACCACATTGCTGTAATAGATAAGAATGAAGCAAATGTATATGGTAAAACTAAGTTAACCGGTCTAATTTTCGCAGCAACAACCGCTGTAACCCCCACACAAACAAGTGAACCAGTTGAATAATAAGAAACAAGTAATTTCGCAGAATTTTCTGTCATTCCAGCTACTTCTTGACCGTACACAGCAATATACTGACTAATTAGATAAAACGTAGCTTGAGAAATAAATCCGTAGATAACAAATGCCACACCTTCAATATGCATCTTAGGTTTGCTTTTAAATTTCGTTACTGGAGCTGCTTCTAATTCAGTACCTTCTTTTTCAGCAGCTTTACTATCTGAATCAGGAAAAGGCAATTTGAACAAAAACAATGCGTTGGCTAATAGTAAGACTAAACAGACGATAAATGACCAACCGAACCATAATCCACTGCTACCTAAAAAGGCAATAATAAACGGTAAAGCAAATTGACCGATTTGAACAGCAGCTTTAATTAAAACACTGGCCGTTCCAGCCGTTTTCGGAAATGATTCCATTAAAGCTGGATATGTTCCAGAATCCAAACAAGAATTGGCAATTCCCGCAACAACTCCGAAAAACATCGCGACTGGTACACTTGGGCTAAATAAAATCCCAGCAAAGAATAATGCATAAATCAGCATTCCTAAATAAACAAAAGGTTTACGTCCAAATTTATCAGATAGCCAACCAGAAATTAAAATTGCGATCAAACGACCAATTCCTAACATCGCAACAACACCTGAAACGCCTTGAATATTGGTGTTCCATTGTGCAGCTAGTGCATCTTTATTTTGCATAATGATTAAAACGCCCATTCCATGAACGATATAGTTAATATACAGCCCTAACGCTGTAGGTACATACTTGTTTTTCATTACTCTCTCCTTATTTAAACATTTTTAGTCTTTAAACAATAATTCACGAATATAATCGACTGGCATCTCTTCTCCAGTAAAATGCTTGAACGCTTCTGCTCCTTGATACAGCATCATGCCAAGTCCATTAATGGTTTTTTCAGCACCATTCTCACGAGCAAATTTCAATAATTTTGTTTCTTTAGGAATATAGACAACATCAAAAATCACTAAATCAGGACGGATTACTTCTGGATCATTGATTAAGCTTTCTTCTTGTAATGGTTTCATCCCAACTCCAGTAGCGTCGATATAAATAGTACTTTCCGCAATTGATTTTTTAAATGCTGCTTGGTCGGCTAAATCAGTTACCGTAGCAACACAATCCGTGTTTTCGTTAATTTTCTTCATAGTTTCTTGGGCTGTTGCAAAATGTTGGTCATTGATATTGAAAATACGAAGTTCTTTCACTCCATCCAATGCTGCCTGAATAGCAATTGCAGTTCCTGCGCCGCCTGCTCCGGTCATTGTCACGATTTGATCTTTGACTTCTACCCCTTCTTCTTTTAGAGCACGCATTGCACCTGTTCCATCAGTGTTGTACCCAACTAAATGACCTTTGCCATCTTTATTGGTAACTGTATTGACAGCCCCAACTAATTTAGCTGCAGGTGATAATTCATCTAGATGAGGAATAATCGCTTGTTTGTTTGGCATCGAAACGTTAGAACCGCGAATCCCTAGCGCACGAATCCCTTGAACTGCATCTTTTAATTCTTCATTTCCTACTTCAAAAGCTAAATATGCATAATCTAAACCTAATTTAGCAAAAGCTTCATTGTGCATTGTTGGTGATAAACTGTGGCGAATTGGTGTAGCAATTAAGCTGATTAATAAGGTGTGTCCATCAAGTCTTTCTGTCATGTCAAATTCCCTCACTTTAAATAGTTTGTGCTGCTTGTTGCAGATTTTTCGCTTGCTCGAATAACATTTTTTGTGTTCTGGTGTTTTCTAAAACTTCGATTGTTTTTAAAATATCACGTGCTTCTCTAGTTCCTTCCATGATTCGTCTAGCTGCTTTACTATCCCCCATATTTAATAGAATGGCATTGTTTTCTCTTGCATAATTATCTAACTCACGAATCATTGGTGCCTCAGCTCTCATACCTAAGCAAACAAAACCTAAATCAAATGGTAGTTCTAGTTGTTCACCATCTTTTTCTACTAAGAAACTACTTTCTTTCACTTCCATTAATTTCGTTTCTACATGAACTTCTACTCCATAATTTTTAACAATTTCCATCATCGCTAATTTTGTGATTAAATCTAAGTCTTTACCTAGCTCACCTTGCATCTCAACGATACTGACTTTTTTTGCACCGCGTTCAGCATAGTATTCCACAACATCCAACCCTACGGCTCCACCACCGATTACAACCACTTCTTTCCCTTCAAATTCTTGGAATTTTGACATATCACCTAAAATATCGAAAATTGAAAAGATTTTTCGTTGCGGATTTTCTAGTTGTTCTTTTAGTCCATTGATTGGAGGCAGCAACGGTTTTGCTCCTGTAGCATTAACAATAATATCAGGTCCGATTGCTTTGATATCAGCTAATGTTGCGGCTTGATTTAGATGAATCGATAAATTATCCAGTTCTTTACAACGGTTGATTTCATATGTGATAAAATCATCAATTCGTTTTTTATCAGGAAAACGAGCAATTTCATGCCCTAATCCACCTAAATAATCCTTTTGTTCAAATAGTTCTACAGAAACGCCCACTTCTGCCGCAGTTGCTGCTGCTTCAAGTCCAGTTGTCCCGCCACCAATTACGACCATTTTTGTTGGATGTAAAACTGGCTTCATTTTGTAGTCATCTTCATAATGTAAATCTGGATTAACCGTACAACGGATAGGACGGGCTTTAGCGATTCGATGATCAGCGCAGCCAATGTTGCAGGAAATACATTTCCGTAAAAGATTCTCTTGTCCATTTGCTACTTTATTTACCCAGTTTGGTTCGGCAATCAAACCACGACCCATTGCTAGTAAATCAGCGTCACCTGATTCAAGAATTTCTGCTGCGCGTTTAGGACTGCGAATATTTCCAGAAGTCACGGTTACCTTATCAGGAAAACGTTCTTTAACCGCCTTTGACATGTAGGCACGCCAACCATCAGCTAAGTTCATCTTGTCTATTTGATATTGAAGACTGTCGTTTAGTGCTGCTGAAACATTTAATATATCAACTTCTTCTGCAAAGTAGCTTAAAATCTCGATTGTTTCTTCTAGAGTATTGCCACCTTCCAACAACTCGTCTGCACTAAATCGTAAGGATATTGGAAAAAATGGTCCTACAGCTTTTCTGATCGCTTCAACGACTAATTTGGTAAAACGCGCCCGGTTCTCTGGACTTCCGCCAAATTTATCCGTTCTTTTATTATATAAAGGAGATAAGAACTGACTTAAAAGATAAGAATGCCCTGCGTGAATTTCTACACAATCAAAACCAGCCCTTTGCGCTCTTAAGGCTCCATCTGCATACCGTTCTACAATTTGATAAATCTCGTCTTCTGTTAGTGGACGAGGAATCGGATTGCCTTTTTTAGAAGGAATATTCGATGCTGAAACTGGCTGTGCACCTTCTAAGCGTAATCCATAAGCTGAAGCTCCTGCATGATTAATTTGAACTGATGTACAAGCGCCATATGCGTGCATCTTCTCATTGAAGTTCCACAAGCCTGAAATGTATTGGTCGTTGTCCATTCGTAATTGACGAGCACCGTTTGTTCCCATCGGATAATCAATACAGACGTTTTCTAAAGTAATTAATCCAGTTCCGCCCTTTGCTCGCTGCTCATAGTAAGACACGTGCTGCATGCTGAAGGTTCCATCCATATTGGCGAAATTAGTCCCCATCGGCGGCATGACAACACGATTTTTTAAGGTCATCCGTTTAATTGTTAATGGTTCAAATATTGCTTGATAGATATCCATGTTTACCCCCTGTTTCAATTGTTACTTTTTTCACAATACTTATGGGTTTATTTTAATTCAGAAAAACCATAAATTCCAATGAATGTTTTTTATCTTTTCAATAAATATTATTTATATATATTTTAGAGTGCAACTTTTCAGATTTATTGATAAACTAAGGCTATGAATCTTCAGTGAGGAGCTTTCCAGATGAATTTACGACAATTAGAATTCTTTAGAACACTTGCAGATACAGAACATATGACTCATGCTGCTAAGTTGTTAAATACCACTCAACCCAATTTAAGCCATTCTATGTCTGAGTTGGAAAAAGAATTAGATGCTCAACTTTTTGAAAAAAAAGGACGAAATATTCAATTAACAAAATATGGAAAATTTTTCTATACCTATGTCTCTACTGCTTTAGAAGAACTTACTAAAGGTGAGCGCGCGTTACGAGAATTAGTCAGTCCTGAAAAAGGCATGATTGATTTTGGTTTCATCTACACGGCTGGATCATTTTTAGCTCCTATGTTAATGAAACAATTTTCGGATCAGACCGGCAATGAACAAATTCGTTTTAATTTATTTCAAGGGAATTCTTCTGATATGACCGATTTATTATTAAAAGAAGATGTAGATATTGCTATTACGTCAAAACTAAAGGAAGACGATCAATTAAACTATGAAATTCTGACTGAGCAAGAAATTGTTCTTGTAGTTCCTGTAGATCATCCTTTGGCAATTCACGACAGCATTTCTTTAAAAGAAACGAGTGAGTATCCCTTTGTCTACTTTAATAAACGAAGTGGGTTACGTCCATATTTGGATCAAGTACTAAAGGCTGCTTCTATTAACCCCACTATAATTTGTGAGGTTGAAGAAGATCACACCATGCTAGGTTTTGTCGCCTATAATTATGGTATTGCTTTAATCCCAAAAATCCCTTCAATTTCCGCCTACAATGTTAAAACGATTACAGTTAAAGATAATCTTTTTCCTCGCTATATTTATCTTGCTACAAAAAAAAATCATTTTTTGACACCCGCAGCATTACGTTTTAAAGAATTTATTGTTCCATTCGCACAAAATATGTTTTATCAATAAAAAAAGAGATTGGGACATAACTCAAAAAGTTATGTTTCAATCTCTTAGTTTCCGAATAAACGGTGGGCACAGAAGCAACTACTACACTTCGTTCCGATCACAACAATTTCTAAGAGCTAAAACTCTAAGAATTGAAGGCTTCGGAAATAAGCTGAAATTCACAAAAATTTGAAGAGCAATTTTCGTGTATTCCTTCTTATTGCTGTAAAACACAACGAGAACCGAGTTGATGTTGCACAGTACCTACCCGGTTCTCGGAGTTAAACACTTCTGTCCCAACCTCCTTTTGTTATTTAGTTATTTCAATAAAGAAAACTTTCAAGTAGTTGCCCTCTTCAAACGCGTTATTCCATTTAAAATCAGCTGGTAATTGATATGTTTCCTTAAAAACATAAGACACTTTTGTTTCGTCTAATGCTTGAGTAATCATTTTTTTGTATTTTTCAATTGTAATATTAGCCGCATTCGTTGATGCAATCAATAAACCCTGATCTTTTAAAATAGCGACAGAATCCTTTACTAATTCTCCATAATTTTTAGCTACTGAAAAGACTTTCTTTTTATTTCTTGCAAAACTTGGCGGATCAAGGATGATGACGTCATAGGTAAACTGTTTGCGAAGGGCATATTTGAAATAGTCAAAAACATCCATTACAACGATTTTTTGCGTCTCTGAGTCTAAATGATTTACTTCAAACTGCTCTTTGGTTTTCGGTAAACTTCGCTTGGCTAAATCAACACTTGTCGTAATACCAGATCCACCCATTGCACTAGCCACCGAAAAAGCACCAGTATAGCTAAACATATTTAAAACCGATTTTCCAGCAGCAATTCCTTCAACCAAACGACCTCTAACTTCTTTTTGGTCGAGAAAAATCCCAGTCATCAAACCATCATTTAAATACGTCGCATACGTAACACCATTTTCAGTAATTAACAGAGGTTCAGGTGCGTCAGTACCAAATAATTTTTGGGATTCAGGTAATTCTTTACTAGAAAAACGAACTTTTTCATATGCTCCAATAATTTCCGGCATACTTTTCTTGAAAGCTGCGATAATTTCACTTTTTTTATGATACAACGTCTCATTGTACCAAGAAAAAACAGCAAAATCGTCATAGCGATCGATTGTTAAACCACCTAAGCCATCCCCTTCACCATTAAATAGTCGATAAGCAGTAGTTCCTTGGTCTTGTTCGAAAAACGTCCGATGGCTTTTGGCCTGCGTAAATAAAGTTTCTAAAAAATCAGTATCTACGCTTCCTTGCCAGTTTACTAACCAGCCAATCCCTTTATTTTGCTCACCAAGATAACCTGAAGCAATAAATTGATTCTGGTTATCCACAAAATCAATCCACTCATAGGAGAATGATTTTGGTACATTTTGTAAATCTTCTTTTTGAATCAACGGGTATCCCGATTTAAATTTTTTCTCGGCTCTTTTTGATATCATTAACTTCATTATTGTTAAACATCCTTTTGCTCTCATTTGACATTATTACGAATAGTCATGGCACTCATTTGTCAGTATATCAAAAAAACAACGGATTGTCGTTAGCCAAAAAACGGGAATATCGTTGTTATTCTTTAGAAAAAGTAAATTTTCGTTAACTTTCGCTTACTAAAACTTGATTTAAATTGACATAAAATTTGAGAGAGAGTAAAATTAGTGAAGTATATGTAAAGCCTGTGGAAATTTTTCATTTGCTTTCTTTAGATTTGAATTGGAAAGGATACGTTTATTTTGACTATTTTTAAGAAATTACGTACACCAGACTTTTTAAATACACGACTTGGTTTGTTTGGCTTTGTCGCTATTTTAATCTGGCTAAAAAATATTTTTGCTTACACAGTGGACTTCCACTTGCGACTTGAAAATGCCTTGGAGTATTTTATCCTCTTTATTAACCCGATTGCCTCAACTGTTTTCTTGTTGGCGATTGCCTTGTATATAAGACGTAAAAAAGCCTCTTATATCACAATGATGATAATTTATTTCTTGATGACGCTACTATTATTTTCAAATGTTGCTTATTACAGAGAATTTACTGATTTTATTACCGTTAATACGATGCTTGGTGCTGGAAAAGTTGCCAGTGGTTTAGGAGAAAGTGCTGTACGCTTGTTTAGACCGTATGATGTTTTATACTGGCTTGATTTTATTATTATTGGTATCTTACTAATCGCCAAAAAAATCAAGATGGATGAACGTCCCGTACGTGCAAGAGTTGCTGTTTCTGTTAGTTTATTGTCAGCTCTATTCTTTACTGCCAACTTAACTTTAGCTGAAACTGCCCGTCCTCAGTTATTAGGACGTCAATTCTCACGTGATTATATCGTTAAATTCTTAGGCTTAAATGCTTTTACTGTTTATGATGGTATTACTACCTACCAAACTAACCAAGTCCGAGCAGAAGCTAGTGAGAATGATATGGATACCGTTGCTGACTATGTAAGCAATCATTATGCCGCACCAAACGATGAAACTTTTGGTATCGCTAAAGGTAAAAATGTTATCTATATACATTTAGAAAGTTTCCAACAATTTTTGATTGACTACAAGTTAAAAGATGAAACTGGCGTTGAACATGAAGTTACACCTTTTATCAATAGTATCTATCATAATAACAGCACGTATAGCTTTGATAATTTCTTCCATCAAGTAGGTCAAGGTAAAACAAGTGATGCTGAAACAATGTTCGAAAATTCTTTATTTGGTTTAGATCAAGGTTCTTTATTTACTCAAGTGGGTGGGAAAAATACCTTTGAAGCAGCACCAGCCATTTTAGATCAAGAAGCTGGCTATACTAGTGCCGTATTCCATGGAAATACTGGTAACTTCTGGAATCGTAATGAAACTTACAAACATTTTGGTTATAATTATTTCTTTGACGCTAGTTACTATGATGTAAATGAAGATAATTCATTCCAATACGGATTGCATGATAAACCATTCTTCCAACAATCAGCGCAGTACTTGGAACGTTTACAACAACCGTTTTACTCTAAATTTATTGCTGTTTCCAATCACTATCCATATTCTCAATTTACAAATGACGAAGCTGGATTCCCGATTGCTAAAACTTCAGATGAAACGATTAATGGCTATTTTGCAACTGCCAATTATTTAGATAAATCTGTTGAAGAATTCTTTAACTATTTGAAAGCTTCTGGATTGTACGAAAATTCAGTAATTGTTCTTTACGGTGACCATTATGGTATTTCTAACTCTAGAAATAAAAACTTAGCAGAATTAGTTGGTAAAGATAAATCAACTTGGACTGAATATGACAATGCTGCTATGCAGCGTGTGCCTTACATGATTCATATTCCTGGTCAAAGTAATGGCGGTATCAACCATACTTATGGCGGTCAAATTGATGCTTTACCTACCCTATTACATTTATTAGGAATTGATACGAAAAATTACATTCAAATGGGACAAGATTTATTCTCTAAAGAAAATGAACAAGTTGTTGCCTTTAGAAATGGAAATGTTGTTTCTCCTAAGTATACAATTCTAGGTTCTAGTGTTTATGAAACTGCAACTGGTCGTTTAATTGTTGAACCCACAGAACAAGAAAACCAAGAAATACAAGCTTTGAAAGATAAAGTAAACCTTCAGTTACAGATGTCCGATCAAACTTCTAACGGAGATTTATTACGATTCTATACAAACAGTGGATTAACTCCTGTCAATCCAGACGATTACAATTACAAAGATCAGCTGGAACAATTAGAAAAAATTGAAAAAGACAAAGGAAAAAATTCAACAAGTGTTTATAGTAAAAATAATAACACTTCAACCGTTGATAAATATCGCACTGAGACATTCCAAGATTATTTAAAATCTGGACAATAATTTGAACAACGAGAAAGCTTGAGTAAATTTACTCAAGCTTTTTTATATTTTTTCATAATTAATTCATATTCTTCTTTTATACTAAGGATAGTGAGGTGAACATTGTTGAAAAATATTCGTTACGCTTTTGCTAGCGTTTCTTACCATAAAAAAATATCCTTTTGTATTGGCGTCTGCTCTGCTTTTTTCCTATTTTTATCGACTAGCATTTTAAACCTCATAGATATGGAAAAAAACTTATATAAACAGGTAAGTAACTTAGCTAATATTTCAGATTACATCACCAATTACCAAAAGATTACACGAACCTATTTTGTATTATATCTGATACTTATTTGCCTTTGGACGATTTTAATCACCGCTCTCGTTTACATCTCTTTAAAGATGAAAAAACAAGATATCATTAAATGGCGAATTATGGGCTTTTCAAATCGCTTTGTCATAAAACAATCTATTTGGGAAATTCTGATACCTGCCTTAGCTGGAATCATCACTACAGCTTTATTCTTATTAGTCTGTCAACATACATATGAATTTATTTTGAATCAAATCAAGCCGTTAATAGCTAACGGAATGGGCATTAAACGGGTTGCTTTTTTCTCTTCGAACGTTGTTCTAGAAAGTATTCCAAATCAATTTATGAATACTACCGGCAATACACATTTTCTTTCACTAGAAATTTCTCAATTGCCTGTTGCAACAGTTTTTAAAGCCTTCATTAAAAACTGCCTTATATTAGTATCCACCACAACAATAGTTACCTTATTTTTAACCTATTCTTTTTCAAGAAAATCAAAACAAGTTTTTAGGATGTGAGTAAATGAGCGATTCTTTAGCAAGTAAATGGACCGAAGATAGTTTTAATGAGTTGTTCCAAGAACAACATATGACCGTCGTTTTAGAAGATCAAGGGACTCTTCAAGCTGATTTTTATTTTCTAATTGATAAAACCTTCCAAATGAAAGATTCAATGGCAATTGGCTTTATTTTAGCTGAAAATACGTTCCTACCTTATCTTTCAATTAGTGACAACTTATTTATAGGAACTTCGATTAAGGAGAAGAATAAGAAAGAGTTGCTTAATAATTATTTGAGCTATGTTGGGCTTACAGCAAGTGTATTAAACAAAGCCGAAATGGACTTAACTTCTTTTGAGCGAATTAAACTTCAATTAGTCCAGTTATTGCTCATTAATAAAGACTTAATTATTATAGATGACATTTTCCAAGAACTTTCTATTGGTCAACGTCAAGAATTACTGCCTTTACTTCAAAAAATAGCGAAAGAAAAGAAAAAAGCTATTTTAGTTCTAACCAATGACATTCAAATTGCTGAAAGTCCATATATGGATAAAATTATTAAATCAGCTTAAAAATACCCGGGAACAAAACTTAGGCTCTATACTTTCTGATGTTGGTGAGAAGTCACTGGCATCTTTTTTAATGCAAAATAGTAGAAAAGACACCTCGATATCCTTTAGAATTAAGTCGACTAAAACCAATCAAAAGGAGGAAATCAAGATGTCCTATACAAATCTTATCAAAGAAACGCTAGATATTCTAGACTTAAACATCACTTTTAATGAAATTTGCTTAAAAAAAGAACGAATTAAAGGAAGAATCTGCCAAGTCTTCTCTGGTACGCTTGATTATTCTGCTCCTGTTTGTCCTCACTGTGAGGGAAACGAAAAGGGGACAATTATCCGTTGGGGCTTTACCAGCTGTCTGATTTTATTGAATGATGTCTCTGAGTATCAAACCTATTTACGCTTGAAGAAACGTCGTTTCTTCTGTCACTCCAGCAATCGATCGTTTGTTGCTGAGACGAGCCTTGTTGAAAAACATTGTTCGATTTCAACTAAAGTGAAGCTATCCATTGCTGATCGGCTCAGAAAAGTCACGTCTATGAGTGAAATCGCGCGTCAAAAGAAGGTTTCCGTTTCCTCTGTGTATCGTGTCTTGAAACGCTTTTATGAACCGAAGAAAATCAATCGGCTGAGTTTACCTGAAGTCCTTTGTTTTGATGAATTTAAATCCGTTAAGCAAGTCGCGGCGTCTATGAGTTTCATCGTGATGGACGGTCAAACAAAGCAGTTAATTGATGTCGTTGAAAACCGCCAACTTCCTTTTCTAGAGCGTTATTTTTCACGATTTCCTTTGTCTGTTCGTAAAAAGGTAAAACATATTGTTTGCGATATGTATGCCCCTTATTTTTCTCTCGTCAAAAAATTATTTCCGAGGGCTCAGATTATTCTTGATCGCTTTCATATGGTCCAACTCATCAGTCGAACCTTTTTAAAACACCGTATTCAACGAATGAACACCTTTCTTCATCAGGGAAATACAGATGCGAAAAAGTATCGACACTTGAAGAAATACTGGAAACTCCTTCAAAAAAATCAATCAAAGCTTGATTTTGAAAAGCGCCTCTGGCGTTCTTCATTCCGCGCTTATTTAACTGAAACAGAAGTCGTTGATCGATTACTTGCGTATGATGACGAATTGAAAAGTGGCTACACCTGTTATCAGGACTTTCTTTATGCCGTACAGACAAGAGATTTCGCTCGGTTTTATGCACTATTAGACGAAGATTTCCGCTGTCTTCCTGCCTACTATCAAACGACTATTTCTACTTTTAAGAAGTACCAAAATGAAAGTAAACATGCGCTAGAATTGCCTTATTCTAATGGACCATTAGAATGTTTAAATAATCATATTAAAGTGTTGAAGAGAAATGCTTACGGATTTCGCAACTTTTACAATTTCAAATTAAGAATTTCTTTGTGTTTTGGCACCATTTTTTTTCAGGAAAACAAAAAACCTAGAGGAAAGTTCCTCTAGGAATCATACGAATCGATTTAATTCTTTGGATTTTCTTTACCAACATTAGTTGACAAAGAGCCAAAACTTATTATAGTCTTGTTCCCGGGTATTTATTATTGTAAAGATCAAATTTCAAATTTCGTTTGGACCTTCAATCTCTACATCAGGAAATGAAATTGTAAAACTTGTTCCCTTCCCTTCTTCACTACTCACACTAATTTTTCCTTTGTGTAAACGAACTAACTGCTCAACAATAGACAGACCTAAACCGGATTCACCATATTTCGTATTTTTTCTTGATGGGTCCACTTTATAATAACGATCCCAAATATTTTGAACTTGTTCTTCTGACATACCAATTCCTGTATCTGAAATCGTAATAATGGTTTCTAAGTACCCTTTTTGTAACCCAATTCGGATCTCACCATCTTGAGTGAACTGAATAGCATTTTGGATAATGTTTACCATAATCTGAACAAATCGGTCATAATCGGCATATACATCAATCGGTTGATCTGCTTCCAAAATTAGTTGGTCGTTTGCAGATTCCGCTTTTGCTTCTAATTGTGTCAGAATATTTTTTAAGGTTTGAGTTGCATCGAATTTTTTTACAACAATACTAATTTGGTTTGTTCGGATTTTTTCGTAGTCTAAGTTTTCATTTACTAATCGAATTAATCGAGAAGTTTCATTCTGCATTAGTTTAATTGCATTTTTTCTTTGGTCTCCAGGAATAGCATTATATTCCAAGCCTTCAAGCAGCCCATTAATGGTAGTTAACGGTGTTCTCATTTCATGAGATGCATCCGCCATAAATTGACGACGACGATCTTCCTGACGATCAATTTCTTCTCTTGATTCTTTTAAAGACTCCGCCATTTTATTGAAGTCTTCAGCTAAATCATCAAACTCATCTTTATCATGAGTAACTAATTTAATATCAAAGTTACCGCTCGTTATTTCTTTTGTTGCCTTTCTCATGCGATTAATCCGCTTCACTTGGAAACTTGCGAAGAAATAGCTCAAGATCAAACCGACAATACTCGATATAATAAAGCCCTTAAATAAATTCCCGGTAATAGCATTAACACTATCAGAGACATTTTTAGCTGGCTGCGTGATAATTAGTGCCCCAACAATAGTATTCTCATTTGACTGTGTATTGGTCAAAGTAACAGGCATCATAACATAAGATGACATATGCTTATTGCCATAAATATCGTGATCTGTCGTAACATAAACCTGTTGCCCTTGCATCAATGCGTCCCAATTCTTTTTAACAATTGATTCATCCAGTTTTTCTCCATCTACAGGATATTGAACATCCATATTTTGATCGTAGAAAACAAACTGAACATCTTGCTCACTTAGCACACCTTCGAATAAACGAAATGAGTTATTTAAAACATCTTGATCGGTCATTGTAGGTAAACGATTAATCGAATCTTTACTCCGCCAGGCTGAAATAGCGTAACCTCTAAGCTGTTCATAATTCGTATCTTGGATTGTCTTTTTAGTCAGTTGGGTGAACGATGTCCCGACAATTAAAATAATCAGGATGATTACACCCCAAAAGGCTAATAGCTGTTGATATAAATATTTCATTTAAGCTACTCCGGAATCGTCAAATTTATACCCTACGCCCCAAACAGTTTGAATTACTTGTGGTCCGACTTTTTCAATTTTTTGACGCAGTTTCTTTATATGTGCATCGACTGTTCGTTCGTCACCAAAATATTGATAATCCCAAACCATTTCCAATAATTGTTCTCTAGAAAACACTTGTCTCGGTTTTTTCGCTAAAGTATAAAGCAGATCAAATTCTTTTGGTGTTAAACCATCAATTGGCTTATTGTCTAAATAAGCTTCTCTGGTCTTAGTATTCATACGAAAATGTTCTGTCTCTACATCGAACTGTTCATCAGAACGTTCATTTCCATCAGCTGTATGGTCTCCAATTTCAGAACGGCGATGTAACGCTTTAATTCTAGCGATTAACGTCAATGGACTGAATGGTTTTGTTACATAATCATCCGCCCCCATTTCCAAGCCAATCACTTGGTCGCTTTCAGAATCTCTAGCTGTTAACATAATAATCGGTACTGTATTAGAAATTTTCCGAACTTCTCTGCAGACAGACATACCATCCATTGTCGGTAAATTTAAATCAAGTGTAATCATATCCCATTTATCAGGATTTTCTAAAAAAGCATCCAGCCCTTCTTTTCCATCATACTTAAATGTCGCGTCCCAGCCTTCATTTAGGAAAAACATTTGCATCATTTCTGAAACGGACTCATTATCTTCTATCATCAATACATTCATTATATTCTCGCCTCTTTCTTTTAAGACTCAAGTCTAAATAGGTTTATCGTCCTCTCTATTATACTCTAAAAAAACCTTAGGACCAATAACTTCAATCTTTCTTCAAAAAAGCTTTGTCTTTTATTCAATCTTTGATAAGATTAAGACTGAAAGGACGTTGAGTATTCATGAAAACAATTCAAGCAGTTGCTTTTTTTGATTTGGACGGAACACTACTAAATGAAAAATCAAAAATTACGCCCGAAATTACTTCAGCAATCAAAATGTTAAAAGATAATCATGTTTTACCAATGATTGCGACAGGTCGAACGATTGTAGAAATTGAACCAATTATGCAAGACAGCGGTATTGATTCCGCTATTGTAATGAATGGGCAGTTGATCCAAGTCGAAGGGAAAAAAATCTATTCAGATGAATTTACGTACGAAGAATGTTTAAAAATGAGTGAACATGCAAAAAGGCTTGGTCATGAAATTTCTTACTACAATGATCAGCAAATTTGGTGTTCAGGGCATAGCGAGATCCTAGCAAATGCCTATGCTTATATCCACTCTGATCTTCCAGTTATTGACCAATCTGATTTAAGAGATAAGACAGTTAATATGATGTTAGTACTTTCTGAAGATGGTGATGCTCATTACTTAGAACATTTCCCGGAAATGACATTTTATCGAAATGGTCCATTTTCCATAGATACAGTTCGAAAAGGTGTTTCTAAAGGTTCAGGCGTACAAAATTTATTTAAATCATTAGACCTACCCCAAGTCCCTACTTTTGCTTTCGGTGATGGTATTAATGACCTTGCTTTATTTGATGCATGTGACCATAAAATTGCTATGGGAAATGCTCGTACAGAGTTAAAAGAACGTGCCAGTTTTATCACCAAAAATAACACGGATGGCGGCATCATTCATGCCTTAAAACACTTTTCTTTAATTTAGCAAATAAAAAAATCCCACTTCTTATTTTGTAGTGACCCCAAGAAGTTAGACTTTTTGTAGAGTGGATTTCTCCACTCTATTTTTTATGCAGTTTTTTGATTGAAATGTCGAAATTCTACTGGGCTTTTCCAGTTAAGTTTTTCTTTGATTCTATAATGATTGTAATAATGAATATAGTTCTCAATGGCTTGTCGTAACTCATTTTGACTTTGATAAACTTTTCCATAATACAATTCTTGCTTTAGAATACTGAAGAAATTCTCCATAGGAGAATTATCTAAGCAGGTTCCTTTCCGAGACATACTTTGAAAGATACGATTATCCTTTAATGTTTGTATATAGGTGTTCATTTGATAAGCCCAGCCTTGATCAGAGTGGAAGGTGCGACGATAGGGACAATCATTTGTTTGAGAAATTGCTTCTTCTAGCCCTGCCATAACTGTTTTACCATTTGGTTGAGTAGAAAAGCTGTAACTTAGAATTTCACTGTTATACATATCCATAAACGGATCTAAATATAGTTTTTTCTGTCGAAGAATGCCCGCATCATCTGTTTCATAGTATTTAAATTCAGTTGTATCCGTCGTAATTTTTTGATGAGAGACCGAAGTTTTGAATCTTCGATGAATCAAGTTTTTAGCTACTTTCCCAACAGTTCCTTTATATGAATTATATTTCCTAGATTTCTTGGTAAATGCTTTGACTTGTAACTGTAGCTTTTGAATTAATCTCTGTACTTTCTTTTTATTTACTTGATATCCACGTCGTTTCAATTCCTGTGTCATTCTTCTATAGCCATAATGTTGATGTTCCTTACGAATCGCTTGAATTTCTTCTTCAATCATTTGTGTTGAAGTTGTTCTGTCGAAGCGTTTTTGCCAGTACATGTAAGTGGCTTTTGGAAACCTTAGGGTTTCCAAAATATCTTTTAATCGAAAGTGTCCTCGGAGGCTGTGAATGGTTCGCGCGATTCTTTCATTTTTTGTTCGTCCTCTAAACGCAGCCTCCTCAATTCTTTTAAATAGGCATTCTCAATTTTTAACATTCTATTTTCTTTTTCTAGTTTATCTAATTGAGATTGTTCACTGGGTAATAATGGCTGGGTTTCATTTCGTTTTTTCTTAGGCATTATAGGTGGACGTCCTTTCTGTTTGGAGAGTCCATCTATACCAAGATTCCGATATGTTTTAAGCCAATTCGCAATTAATGGTGGATTGTTCATTTTGAGAAGATTGGCCACTTCTTGATAGGAGAACTCTGTAGTTAAATACAACTCTATCGCATCTAACTTAAATTGAACAGAGTAATTCTTACTTTTTCGACTACGAAGTAGTCCTTCTTCACCAAGTTCTTTATAGGCATTAATCCATTTCCTTATTTGAGAACTATTTTTAAACCCATATTTTTTTGCGAGAAACCGTGTACCTCCTTGACCAGATAAATAGTCATGGACAACCTTAAGTTTAAATTCAAAACTGTATTTTGCCATACAAAAAAACCTCCAAAAGTTAGATTTCCAGGTCTAACTTTTGGGGGTCGGCTCATT
>NZ_AMDP01000003.1 GCF_028128615.1 Enterococcus sp. 5H
CTTTGTATAATGTATGTTATGTTAGCTATCGATCTTATTAATATTTTTATTAAAAGAAAAGGATTCGCATACGATAGCCGTTTATCTGTTAGTTTGTAATCATAATTATGTACTTCTACAACATTAAAAAATAATTATATTTAATCGTATTTTATCATCAATAAGTAATGTGAAGAAATAAAAAGAATTTTTTTATCATTTTTAATAGATTAACTCATTAACATCAAACTAGTTTTATGTCCAGATTTGCTGGATATGAAACTAGTTTATTTGCGTTTCGTTTTATGAGTAAAATATTAAAAAAATATCATTTTTTTATCAATTCAAATTAACATAACATACATTATACAAAG
>NZ_AMDP01000004.1 GCF_028128615.1 Enterococcus sp. 5H
CCACCCATGCTACCTGAGTCCAGTTCGAATTTTGTAATATTATCATTTGTATAGAGAATATCATTAATTTTTATTTGAATGAACATGGTACGTCTGGTGTCAGCGATAGCCTTTAAAAAATCCTTTGAAACCTTTAACATTCCACCCTCTCCTTACTGTTCTATGAAATTTACAGCTAGGCTTTCCCACATATTTTGTTCATATTTTGGATGCCAAGAATAGACAGGCGTTGTACGATCACCACAATAAAATACCCTTGTTAACATACCACCTTCAGTGGGATCAAAATAATTGATCGCAAAAAAAGCCGACTGAATATTTCTCAATATCGTCGACATTTCAAAGGGGCTTAA
>NZ_AMDP01000005.1 GCF_028128615.1 Enterococcus sp. 5H
CATCATTAAAAAGCACGATGATCAATCCAACCTAAGTTTGAGATATAGTAGTATCCACCTTTTTTACCGGTTGCTGTTACTTTTTTACCTATATGATCTTTAGTATTTCCTGACACTGGAACTCCTTGATACCATGGTAGTGGATTAATTTGATAACCACTATTTTTAATTGTTAATGCTTGATTAATTTTTTCTACTGTATCAAGTGCTTTATTATCAATCCAACCTTTTAAGTCTGGCGAATAGTAATATGGACCAGCTTGCTGAGTCAATTTAATTACTTTTCCCATATAATCTTTTGAATTCGCTACCTTTACGTAGCCAATCATTCCCCAAGGCAATGTATCAATTGAATATTTTTGGTCTTTATGCAACATTTTGTATTCTTGAATCTCACTAAAATTTCGCTCTTTTGCAATACTTGCAGCTTCCGCATTCAAATAGCCTTTCCATCCATTTGCCTCATCACACAAGGAGTAATATCTGGAACCATTCGAATGATTGTAATAGCCTTTAGCTATATAAGTTTCATTAAATAGTTTATCTGTAGTATCCTTTTTCACCCAGTCAAAACTGCTCCATAAATTGTAGCCTTTTTTGGTAATTGTCACATACTTGCCAAATGCTATATATGATCCTTGTGACGGTTTTTTTACTGGATTCTTCAAGTTATTTCCTGGTGCATGGAGAACACATTTGACTGATCGACTAACTGAAAGTCCTTTATAATTACTTCCATTGTGCGCATAGGTTACTCTACCATTTGCCGAAGCATTTTGTTCCACCGCGTAAATAATTCCTTTATCTACATCTGTGTAATCAACTACAGAAACATGTCCATACGGATTCCAATCATTACCATATTCAATAATTAAGTCTCCTGGGACAGGAATATATTTAGATCCGGGATTATACCGAATTAAACCAGGAGAGCCTTCTGGAATATATTGCGCTCCTCCATTTCCAGCTGCGTATACCCTTGGCCACCCCATTTTAGGATATAATCTTTGTTGCGGTAATTCGACACATTGATAAAATGTACCGTAATTACCTCCATTTGAATAAACAGGAACTCCTTTTCCTTGTAACCATTGATTTCCTGAAATTAAAACTGATCCTTCTACTGCCATTTTATTCACTCCTTTTCTTCTACCTTATTTTGTAAGACTCACTTCGAAGCTTTTAAAACACCACCAATTGATTACATTAAGTATAATTTATTTTACTGAGTTTAAACTTTTAAAAATCTCCCGAAATACTCCTTACTGTTTTTACTTTGAATTTTGGATCTCTTATTTAACAATAAAATAGTAATTAAGTTATAACTGTCCTAAAAACGATCCTTAAAAAGCCTCTTAAAAAACCTTTAGAGAAACATTAGTAAAAAATAATAGTCTTTTACCGAAATTTTAAATTTTCAACTAAAAACACATGTATTACTTATTTGGAAAAAAATCCTAAAACACAACGCTTACAAACAAAATGGAAAAGTTATCCAGCCTATTAGAATGTAAAGTTAAACTTTACGACTCAAAAATAAATATCCAAAATCTTAATGGAATACTCTTTTGGATTTCTAAAGAAAGGAAGCTATTATCTATTCAATTCTTCTAGTTTTGAAGAGTTAAAGCAGAGCCCAACTACTCTCTCATAAAACAAAATTGACAGGTATGAGTACGGTCCAATACCGTATTCATACCTGTCAATAGGAAACAATTTTTCGAATACACATCAAAAACTTGTTTTTAGTGTCCTACACTCGATTACACTTCTAAATTATCTTTATTTAAAAATTAATTCTATTTTGTAACTATAGATCCTATAGGTTCACTAGTAAATTTTCCATCTAGCTTAATTCGAATCGCTTGAATCGCTAGTTTCTGACCTGTTGTTCCAGCCATTTCACCATTTTTCACCCAAGACATCCAGCCTTTTTCTGATACATGCACTTGATAACAAATATCATAATATTTATCCAAACCATTGTTCAATTTCATTTTCACCGCTTGTAATGCTAGTTTCTGACCTGTTGTTCCACCCGAATTAGTTAACCAGCCTTTTTCTGAAACGTGAGCGTCAATTTGAACATTTTCTTTTTTGCCTTCTACAAAAACTTCCAGACACTGACTTTCAATACCTAGGCCTGTTGTTCCAGCCAGTTGACTGTCAGTAACGTAGCCTAACCAACCTTCTCCAGCTAGATGCATACGATATGATACACCTTCTGTTGCCGGTTTAGCCGTTCCTTGAACAATTGGTTTTCTTACTAATTTCATTTTAATTGCTTGAAGATGCTTTTTTTGTCCTGTGGTTCCAGCTGTTTGTCCATCTTTCACCCAGCTTAACCAGCCACTTTCATCAACATGGGCTTGATATTCTAACGTGTAATAATTCGCTGCTTCCCCTGTCAGGCGAGCTTGGATTGCTTCAACTGTTTTTGATTGACCAGTAGTTCCAGCCACTTGCCCGCTTTTTACCCACGGCATCCAGCCTGTACCAGATACATGAGCACGATATTCAACTGATCCATTGATTTGGCCATTTACAAATGTAATTTTCACGGCTTCAACCGGTAATTTAAAACCTGTTGATCCTGATAATGCCCCATCTTTCACATTATTCATCCAGCCAACTTTACTTACATGTGTTTCATAGTTAATTCCTTTTGAAACTGCTTGGGCTGGATTTTTTGATGGTAATTTTGGAGCCGTTGAAGGGTTTTTCAAATTATTCCCTGGAGCGTGTAGAATACATTTAACAGATCGGCTCGCCGAAAGACCTGTATAATTACTACCATTATAACTATATGTGACTCTACCACTTGTTGAAGCATTTTGTTCTACTGCATAAATGATTCCTGTATCTAAATCTGTGTAATCCACAACAGATACATGTCCATAAGCATTCCAACTATTACCATATTCAATAACTAAATCACCCGGTACTGGAATGTAATTAGAACCCGCATTGTGCCTAGTTAACCCCGGTGAACCTTCCGGAATATACTGTGCCCCGCCATTTCCTGCTGCAAAAACTCTCGGCCAACCCTTTTTAGGATATAGTCTTTGCTGCGGTAATTCCACACATTGATAGTATGTGCTGTAATTACCTCCATTTGAATAAACCGGAACTCCCTGTCCTTGTAACCATTGACTTTCTGAAACTAAAACTGATCCCTCTACTGCCATTTTCATTACCTCTACCTTCATTTGATGTATTCTCAATTATTCTGTTCGAAGCTTCTAAACATTTATTAATTGATTACTTAAAGTGTAGTTCATAATAAACGTTTCCTCCTTCTGAGTTTCCTTCGATATACTCCCAGTTTTTCTCGCTCCCGTATTTACTTTGAACAATAAAATTATAGATATTTCATACATCAATTTAGAAATTTACTTTGAATTTTTAGACTTTAGGGTGTCTCATAACCTTATTTAAATACAAAAAAACAACCATCGATGAGGATGATTGATCTTTTTTAACCGTATTTATTGAATGCCTATACTATCTATCAGCACTCGCTCGCAAAATTTTTAGCATATTATATACTTTCCTCGCCCAAAGAATAAGTAGCAACATTCCTAAGCACGCAAATAAACTATTTATTTGTTCATTTGTTTTCGGGAGTTGTTCTTGTTTCACATTGTCCTCTAGAATTACTGATGTATCGTCTTGAACGACTTCTACCGTTGCATCACTTACAAGTGATTCTCCATGAACTGTCTTCAAAAATAGATTACCTATCAAACCACAAGTACAAACAATAACAGCTAAATACTTAAGTTTTCTTCTTGTAAAAGACATATCCCGCTCCTCCTAAAACTACAATAGCGGCAAATATAGCTAACCACCAATGATTGCTTTCCGAAAGAATCTCTACTCCCCCATTCATCGATCGTTCTTCTGATGCAGAAATAGTAAAGTCACTTTCCCAAGATCTGTCGATCACATCTGATTTAGCTACTATTTTTAAAACATACTTTCCTGCTTTTAATTTAGCCTCTGTCAATGAAAGTTCTGGTGAAAATAAACTGTTCGGTGCTAGTTCAACCTCTTTCATTTCCTTATACCAAAGACTATCTGATGGTTTATCTTTTTTATAAATATTAAATGATAAGCTTATATTTCTAAGGATAACGGGATCAGGATTTTGAAACATCAAATCTAATGATTGCTTCGCTTTTTCTGAGTTAAAAGTCAGCCCTATATAGTTTAGTCTATGCTCTTTACTTTCTTCTGCTACTCTTATTTTTATTGGAATATTATAGGCAAAAGAATTATTCACACCTACTTCTGTGTTACTCGCTTCTTTCTCAGTAACATTAACCGCACCTAAAATCGTACCAAAAAAATCGGTTATATCATATTTCAAGTGTATTTTTACCGTAGCTGAGTTATTTGGTCCAATGGTGATTTCATTTTGTTCCAACTCTGCTATTTTTGAGATTCTATACTTTTGGCTATCGTCATATGTATGTTTTTTATCATAACTGATCGTTCCATCTTTCGTTGTCATCCCGTCGAGTAAAGATAACTGTACCGTTTTGGGTTCCGAAGATTCGTTAGCAATCACTACCTCTAATGTTTGATCCATCACTGCTGGAACACCTATATTAAAATAATCAACCGTATTTTCCAATTGGTTTTCTGGTATAACAGGGGTCACATAAAAACCAGAGTTATTGGCTAATCCTTTTGTAGGAAGAAAAAATAGAAAAGGTAAACATAAAATCAAACTAATGAGCCATTTACTACATCTATTTTTTTTCATTTTCTACACTCCTTTATATATAGTAAAGAGAAAAAGCAGCTTTCTAAAATTGAAACAGTGCTTTTTCTCTACTTTGTAACTACACTTTTGGTGTTAATGTCCAAGTAATATTTGCACCATAAACACCTGATTGCAGCAGATTCGTATCAGCTACAGTTAATTGGGGATTCAATGTAACTGCTTTTCTTTCGTTACTTCCCTGCTCATAACCAACGGTAAATGCCTGATGTTCTTCGTTGTCATTCATCGTTACATTAGCAGCCGTTTGAATGGAACTTTCTTGTGTTGACGGTGTTAACACTACACCTAATTGATTTAAAAGGAAGCCTTTATTACCAAATGGTCCGTCAGATAATTTGGTTCGTACATTCCATTCATTTTTTTCATCTGTTCCTGTACGCGTGTCAACAACACTGATTTTAGCTAAGCCAGCTTCTTTTTCGTCTACAAGTGTTTGTCTATCTTTTGTATTAATTTTTGAAAAAACAATACTTGCTTCAGTATTTGCATTCTCACTAAATTTAACTGTTCCGGAATTCATAATACTTTCAACTTCTACAACAGCGTTACTGTTTGTTAAGTCATCTTGATTGGGAACTTTAGCTGGTGGCTGTACAATTAATTCATCCTCGGGTACAAAGGTAAAATCTAACGGATATTCCCCTGTATATGGTTCATGTTCCACAGTAATTTTAATATCATTGCCTTGTGCATCTTTTCCATTTCTAGCATAAGTAAAGCGGTCATTATTTAATTCTGTTAATTCTAAAGTAGCTCCATAATTTGAACCAAGTGAAAGTAATGTTCTTTCTTTATTTCCATTAATAACATCATAATATCCATAGTCATTTCTTGCATTTCCTTGTACATCAAAAAATTCATATCTTCCAGATTTGCTTTCATAACGAGCTAAACCTAAATAGCCTCTATTATAGTCAGAAACATCATTACCGTTTTCATCAAAAGCTTTCGTTCCTTGCCATTTTGTTGTACTTAAAATTGTTCTTCCTGGTTGATCTTTGATAATCGTTCCTGTTTCTTTAGATAATACAGGCGGCTGTGAAGTAAAGGTCAATTCTCCGCTGTATGGAACATGCTCAACAAAAACATTACCTTGAGAGCCATCTTTTTGAACCCCAGTTCTGCGATAAGTAAACATGTTCTCATCTAGTCTTACCATATCTACCACAACACGATAGCCTAGTTCCGATAATAAGACTCTTTTTTTCCCATCTTGAGTGACAAAAAATACACCTTTATCTCCACGACTGACATTAGTTTGTTTATCAAAGAATTCATAGCGATTTGTCGCAGCATCATATTTTGCTCTACCGATAAATCCACTATTTTGGCTAGTTACATCATTGCCTTGTGCATCATAAACGAAAGTTCCTTCCCAATTAGTAGATCCTAAAACTTGATTTGGTTCATACTCTGCAGCAAATACAATGTTTCCACTAAATAGAAAAACAAACGTCAGTAGCAATGCTGTAAGTGAAAAAACATAAACCGAGTTTCTTTTCATTTCCTTCTTCATCTTGACACTCTCCATTTCTAATTTTTTTATATAACCTATTTATTTGCTGATACTATCAACGTTATATTCTATGTTACAGAAGAGAAATAAATAGACTATTAACGAAAAATAAACTTTTTATAAACTATATCTCTATATGAAGATTTTTTTGATATTAAATATTTTATTTCCTCCTTGAAATACAAAAATAGACCAACCATCGATTAAGACGGTTGATCTTTGTAGATATAATATATGGTTGTTTTTGAGTTGAATACAGATACATACTCCATTTAACAGTATTAATCACTATACCATTCTTTTTTTGTAAATTCGTATTCTTTTCTGAATTCTTCAGAATATTTTTTCAATATAAAACCGTCTACGACAATCTTCGAATTTAAAAGAAGTGTCGGAAGTAATGTAATTAAACATAACACGGATATACCTATAAACACAGAAACTACAGACAAAATATTTCCTACAACAGATCCATTTAGACCAGAAAGAAAATTATAGTTGTTATTGTGCAACCACCATTTATTAAATCTATAAAATTGCATAGCTGCAATTAGTATAGCTATAAAAATAATTAGTACTGATGAAAATATCTTCACAATTTTTATAATAGTTTTTTTAACCATCTGTTTATTTTCAGATAGGTATGTCTCTTGAATATTTTCAATCAATTTTATTTTTACGATATAAAGAGATAAGGAATAACCTACTATAATGTAAATCATAGATATGGCTCTGTTCAATAGAACACTATTCGAAATCTCTAAAGAACTTACATAAAAAATGAGTGCATTTTGGGTAAATAAGTATGTCACACTATTATAAGCCGCACTTTTAAAAAAATTAGGACTTTTAAAATAAAACAGTAAAATGTATATTACAATTAATGAAGATATAATAGGAAATACAAACCAGTTTATACTTGAAAATAGACTTATACTCCAAGAAATAGCTGCAAGTAAATAAACTTTTAATGTTTTAGATAATAGCTCTTTTTGAGGATCATTTATAGTTTGATATACTTTATGAAGTGTATTTTTTTTCACTGCATTAGAAAAAGATATTTTATCTATTAAATTATAAAAGTCTTTCATCATTTGTTCCTCCAGTTATCATATGGAGAATTATTAGGATTTATACCATTGTTATTTTGATTAGGAACATACTGGGTACCCGGATTAAAGTTAGAGCTCCCACTCTCAGGTTGTACCCCTGGGCGATAGTTCTTATCTGTTGGACTAGCTTCATGTTTTCCATACTTTTTATATTGTTCATCTAGCCACTTACGTTTCGCTTCTTCAGACCCTATACCTGGTGTTTTAATTTCATTTCCAGGTAAGTCAAAACCAAATATTTTGTCTGGCCAAACAGTTACATTGCCTTTAATTAAGGTATTTGCAGCGCCAGCAAGAGCTCCTGCTGGTCCACCGTACTCGGCTCCTTCTAATGGTCCAGCATTCCACATAAACGAATTAATTCCTCCGTATAGAGCCATGCTTTCATTCCCGTAAGCAGGACTCTTAGGATTTATATATTCATCATAAGCGTAAGCAGTAACCGTTAAAGTATCTCCGCCATACGAAAAGCTTTTTCTAATTATTGGGTGTGCCTTTATAAACTTTGATACTGCCTCCGTTTTTTTAAACAAAGTTAGGCCTACCTTAGAACCGGCGATAACTTTAGCACCTGCTGATGACTTAGATAAGACACTTGTCACATAACCAATAGGAGCTAATACATCCCATCCCTTATCGCTTAAGTATAACAAATTACCATACACTTTAGCTTGATTATCTAAAGACATCTTGCCTACATACAAACCAAATTCCGGACTATTTAGTATACTCTTAGCAATATTTTTAGGAAGTTGGTTCCAGCTTTCTTGTGCAATAAATATACCTAACGCAGCATCTTGAACCCCCTCTGGAAATTTATCTAATGCTGTAATAATATATCCAAATAGTCGGTCATTATTTTTGATTTTTTCGATTGCTGCTGCTGGATTTTTTGCAAATAAATCATTTAATTCTTTAATTGCCGTATTTTTTGCCTTATCTTCCATTTCACCGACTTTACCTGCATCTTTAAGTTTTGTAAACCAACTCTTATCGACTCCAGCAGGCAATGTATAACTTCCATCACTATTAACAATCGTTGCATTTAACACTACAACACTTTGTATAGCTAATTTCATATCACTCAAACTATTATCAAACAACCCATTCGTTTCGGTAGAGAATTGTTGCAATTTCTCTAATTTCTTTTCCAACTCACGAATGTCCTCTTGTAAATCATTTGACATTTTATTCAAGTTTCTTTGAAAATCAAACAACGAATCTAACACTTTTGCTACAGGGTTACTGCTTGATAATGCTTTCGCAATAGAAGCTGATACATCTACTGATGCCTTCATAGCTTTTTTCGTAGTGATTTGTTGATTCAAATTATCTTCATCCAAGTAACCTTCACTTGAAATAACTTGATCTGCTGATTGATATTTCTGAAACTCTTGTTCAATCGTATCAATAGCTGTCGTTACTCTTGCAATTATAGGAATGATTAGATCACTAAACAAACCTTTGCCTGCTGTGTAAGCTGCTCCTGATAATGTTTTACCATCTACAGCAGACACTACTTTTTGACTTCCAGATTTTAATTGATTAACAGCTTCTAATCCGCTTTTCAAATTACTAGTTAACGCTTGAATCAAGTTAGATGAATCAGAACTTGAATATTTTAATCCCAAGGAACTTCACTCCTTTTCTTATACAGAACTTCCGTTTCATCCTTGATAGATTTTGATTCTGCATTGTAATCATCTATAATTTGATATTCTGCTTCTCTTAATTGTTGTTGAAAAAAGTGTTCCTGCTCCTCATTATGTCTCTGCATAAGTCTATTTTCGTTACTTCCATTCCGAACACATTCTTCATTTAACATATTTAATTCTTGAAAACCTCTGTGTAGATTATCCTTTAGTTCAAAAATACATTCTTCAATTTTTCTTTTATCTCTAGTTAAATCATCTAGCGTACTTTCTTTTTCCATAATCAAACGGTTATATTTTAACCGTTCTTGATCATTTGTCGTATTATCCAATTTATTCTCCTTAGAACTTAATTTTACTATCTTCAATAGCAATCAACTCAGCAATTTTTGGAAATTTATTTCCTTGTTCTTTCACACACTCAATTAGATTAGCTAAATCTGGCAATAATTGATTATTTACTTCCATACCAGTCTCCATACTAGATACATTACTTTTTCCTAAAGAAACCTGTTGCCCTTTGTTTACTTCGACTGACTTAATACCAGATACCGCACCTGTAGCAGCTCCTATATCTGAAACTATATAACTCATAAAAGAATCGACCCCTTTTATTATTTTTCAATAAGTATAGTTTAACGGAATAAAGTGTAAAAATACAGGCTATTTAGTAAAAAAAATATAATAATGAATATTAGCATCAAAGTTTGTTTGAGCATAATAAAAAAAGACACTCAAACAAGTGTCTTTAAGCATGCCTTATCGACCGAATCACTAGAAATCAAAATGCATTGTAGCTACAAACTTATATCTTATACAAAAAAATAACTATTCCATTGATTATAATATCCCTAAAACAGAATATTTCCACTCTACATTCTATTGAGCCTTAATTATTATCCCCTCTAGAAACATATTTTTTTAGGTTCCCAACGATTTCTTTTTTTTCATTTTCTATGAGAGTAGCAATTTTACTAATATAAGCGAATCTCATCGTAAACTTAATTAGAAAGATATAAATAATTGAAAAAATCAACATAATAAATGCTCCATTTATTATGAATTTTGCTATCCCATTATCACTTAATTCTTTTGAGTCTCCTAAAAGACCCAATAATGTAAATATTTTCAATTTTAATTTTTCAGGAACAACATCTTTCTGAACTATTAATGAAACGTACATTATCCATGTTAAAAAAGGAATTAAAAATTTATAAATCATTATTTTTTCTTTCAATTTCTTATTAAGAGTAGGTTCGTTAGCTCCTTTTTTTGTTATAATATTTCCGCGTACCCAAAATTTAGTTTTTTTCTGAGCTGAGTTATATACTAAAATGTTTTTTATAAACTCATCTGACAATACAATTCCTGAGAGGCTCGTTATAATAGCGATACCTGTCCACCACTCCGACTTAAAAGCTCCTAAAAAGGCACAAAACAGTATTAATTTCATGAAAAAACCTTTTTTAAGTCTAGATAACAACTCCATTAAGCTTATATACCAACTCAAAATATATATTAACAATATGAGCTGAGATAAAATATTAGTTAGTTCTTCTTGATTAATGATTTTACCTAGACTCATCAATATCATCGTACAAGAAAATATAACTTGTATTAAGTGGGTAAAACTGAGTAAATAGATCCCTACTCTTTCTTTTCGTGTTATTTTATCAATATCAAAATCTTTATTTCCTCTCCAAGGTACTGAGTTATATACATATACCCATGCTATGGAAACAAATGAAACGATAAAAGCCTTTGAATACACTTCTATAGGTAAAACCTTACGAAAATAAAACTCAGCAACTCAACAATTCCTATATAAAGTAATGAATGTTCCGTGACACTCACAATTTTAAAGTAACTCCTCACTTTTTTCAGTATAGTCAATCTCCTTTATTTAGCTGTTATTTATTAAAAATCCCCCTATTTATGATACGGTTCCCCACGCATTATCCGAAATCCACGATAAACTTGCTCCACCAAAACCAATCTCATCAACTGATGTGGATAAGTCAATTTTCCAAATGACATTTGTTTTTGACTACGTTTAATCACAGCATCACTTAACCCTAACGATCCACCAATCACGAAAGTTAGCTGGCTTTTTCCATTAATCCCCAGTTGTTCAATCTCCTTAGAAAATTCTTCACTGCTATATTGTTTACCATTAATCGCCAAAACAAATACATATTCGTTATCCGAAATTTTCGCTAAAATCCGTTCGCCTTCTTTGCCTTTCACTTGGAACATTTCCGCTTCGCTTAAGTTTTCCGGTGCTTTTTCATCTGAAACTTCAATAATTTCAACTTTCGCATAACTTTGTAGGCGCTTAAGATATTCATTAATCCCTTGAACTAAATATTTCTCTTTCAGTTTTCCTACTGTAATAATCTTTATTTTCATAAGTGTCACATCACTTTCTCGTTTCTTCAATTGTACACAATTTTATCATGAATACTTTTTTGCTTCCACACAATTTCCCACAAAGTTATACACATATGCACAGAGTTATCCACAGAAAAACTGCTTATTATCCCTAATTTTACAGCTTTTTTAGATACAAACACATATTCCCATCATTTTATCCACATTATCCACATTTTGTGGATAACTTTTCAACAGTTATTATCCTCTATTTTCTCTTAGTTTTTCACACATTCTGTGTATAAGTTATTCTTAAAATTCTTTTTTCATTATTTATATCTGTTTTTCTCCTAAACTTGTTCATAAAAAATTCAAAGCTATTCGGTAGACTAAAGTTGTCTTGAAAGACTATACTAAATATAATAAATAATGATAGTTAAATTAGGAGGTTGCTTGTATGCAAAGAAAAGATGTTACGCCTGATTCAGATCAAAAGTCAAACGGGCTTATGAAAAAATTTGGTATCGGTATATTAGGTGGATTAGTTGGCGGTGCACTTGCTTTTGGCGGTGTTTACGCAATCACGGGATCTAATTCTTCTACTTCAAATTCACCGACAACAACAAATTCTGTTAAAAATAACAGTGGTGATACCAAAGTTACAAATGTAAACTTAGATGTGAATAGTGATGTAACAAAAGCTGTTGAAAAAGTACAAGATGCAGTGGTTTCAGTTATTAATCTTCAAAGTGCTAGTCAAACTAGTGATGCTAGTGGTTTTGGCGGATTATTCGGCGGTAATGAATCAGATAATTCAGAGTCTGACGGAAGTGATTTACAAGCTGCCAGCGAAGGTAGTGGGGTTATCTACAAGAAAGATGATAAAACTGCTTATGTAGTGACAAATAATCACGTAGTAGATCAAGCGAAAGGTTTAGAAGTTATCTTACATGATGGCACTAAAGTTGAAGGCGAATTAGTCGGAACAGATGCTTATACTGACTTAGCTGTGATCAAAATTTCTTCTGAAAAAGTTGATGCAGTTGCTGAATTTGGTAATTCTGACAACTTAAAAATCGGTGAGCCTGCTCTTGCTATTGGTTCCCCATTAGGTTCAGCTTATGCAAACTCTGTAACGCAAGGGATTATCTCTTCGGTAAACAGAAACATCCAAAATGAAAACAACGGTCAAACAATCAATATCAATGCAATCCAAACAGATGCAGCGATTAACCCAGGTAACTCTGGTGGCCCTTTAGTAAATATTGAAGGTCAAGTTATCGGAATCAACTCTGTTAAAATCGTTCAATCTGAAAGTCAAGTAAGCGTTGAAGGAATGGGCTTTGCCATTCCAAGTAATGACGTAGTAAATATTATCAACCAACTAGAAAAAGACGGAAAAGTAACTCGTCCAGCTTTAGGTATTACAATGGAAGACTTAACAAATATTTCAACTCAGCAAAGAAAAGAAATCTTGAAACTACCTGATACAGTTCAAATGGGTGTACTTATCCGCTCTGTTCAATCAGCAACTCCAGCAGATAAAGCAGGACTTGAACGATACGACGTTATCACAAAAATTGATGACGAAGATATCGAAACAGTCTCTGATTTACAAAGTGCCCTTTACAAGAAAAAAGTTGGCGATACTATGAAAGTTACTTTCTACCGTGATGGTAAGGAACAAAGTGTCAACGTTGATCTAACAATCGATCAAACAGCACTTAAATCCAATACTAACGAATCTACAAATCCATAGAATTCAAAAATGATAGAGTGTGGGACAATAGTCAGAAAAAAATCTGATTATTGCCCCACTTTTTTTATTTAAGGGTACACAACACACATACTTGATAGCCAGATTAAAGTGACAAAACTCAGCCAAAAAGGAGTGTACCTTAGTTTTCTATCAATCGAACGATTTTCCCACATTTTCTCGTTATAAACTTAAGCCTTTACATATGCAATAAACTGAATAGTGTTATAAAATGAAGACAGATAAAAATAGAAAGCAGGGGTTCATATGGCACATAAATTACGAGAAGAGTGGGAAAAATTTTTTGGAGAGAAACATGATATTGAAAAAGTTAAAAAAGCGAAACATGATGATAATGGTCATTTTGTAAATGACGATGGCGATCATACTGATGTTTTAGGGCAAGGATCAGTTGATGCTTTAAATGCAATGATGTATGCTGATTGGAATACATTTTTGAATAATAGTACTATCTTCACTGAGCTAGAAGAAGAAGAACAAAATCGTGTACGTACAAATGGTCCTAGCTATGCCGAGTACAATGGTGACTAATCTTTAAATTGAAATAGAGTTTTTGAGAGAGGTTGAGACAAAAGCGTTTAGCTCCGAGAAATAAGAAGGGATTCACGAAAATTGCTCTTCAAATTTTTGTGAATTTCGGCTTATTTCCGAAGGAGCTGCTTTTTTCTCGCCGTTTATTCGGTTCTAGTGAGTGAAACAAAACTGAGAGTTTTGTCCCACTCACCTCTCAGTTTGTCCCGTTCATTCCGTTTTTAGTGTTCATCAATGAAACGCTCTTAGAACGTCATTTGCTAATGAAGGATATGCAAAGATAATCTTTTTTAAATCTGATTTTTTCCATCCTGCATGCAGAGCCATTGTAAAATAGTTAATTAACATATCTGCTTGATTGCTCAAGCTTGTTACACCGACTATTCGATCATCACTATTTGCATAAATTACTTTTAAGATGGCTGTTTCATCATTCGTACGCTTGTACGCCAACCACGAAGTCATATCTATACTTTCAATTCGGTAAAGCTCTTGTTTGGTTTGTGCTTCAGCTATGCTCATGCCAGCTTGTGCTAACTTAGGTTGACTAAACGTTGACATTGCAGGAATCGGATAGTCAATAGATTTTAACCCGTCACCACTTAGATGTTCTACAAGATAATCAGCTTGATAAACAGCGTATGTTGCCAACTTAGGAACTGCTGTCTCGGTACAATCTCCGCAAGCATAAATATTAGCCAAATTTGTTGTTAAATATTCATCCACACTAATTCCATGATTGGAAAATTCCATCCCTAGTGCTTCTAAGTTTAAATCACTAATATTTGGTACTCTTCCAGCCACGCAATATACAACATCTGTTTCATAAGAGTCTCCAGTAGAAGTAGTTATCAAATAATTATCCCGATTTTTTTGTATAGACAATAATTGCTCGTCAAAATGATACTTAATTCCTCGCTTTGTGTTAAGCTCAATCAATTTTTTTACTAATTCTGAATCAAAATCAGCCAATGCGCGGTCATCATGTTGAAGAACTCTCACATTTACATCAAAAGCTTCAGCAATTGTCATAAAAGCAAAAGCAATAATTCCTGCCCCAACTATCGTGATATTTTTCGGTAATTCTGCTTGTGTTAAAAAATCAGCACTGTAATTAAAATGCTCGCTACCTTCAACTTGAAGTTTTCTACTTTTAGCTCCTGTTGCTAAAACAAATTTCTCCGCCTCATATATTGTTCCATTAACGTTAATATTATGTTCATCTATAAATTTTGCTGTTCCAACAATTGGATCAATTCCAGCTTTTTTTAAGGCCTCTTTATGATTATCAGATTGTACATCTTCCAGCGTATCAATATATTGCATAGCTTCTTGCCAATCTGGAAATAGTTCATTAACCGCAGCCTTTTCTGCTAAACGTTCTGTCGCTAATTTTAGTTCAGCAAATGTTACTAATTCTTTTTTTCTAGTACTTCCGTAATTTGCTACAATTCCGCCAAATTTGTCTTCTTCTACAACAGCTACTTTAAATCCTTTTTTATTTAAACCAAATGCAACGGTTAGTCCTCCTAACCCACTTCCTATAACAATAACATCATATTTTCCCATCAAGCTTGCTCCTCTCTGCTGTTCGTCAATTTCAACCGCTATACATCAAATAAGCTTTTTCAAATCTAAACTCAACACACGATCTACCCAAACTTTCTCAATATCCCGATATGGCTGCGCAGCCGATTCAAATATTGTATACAACTGATTACCCGCAGCAGTGATTTGTTCTGCGTGAGCAGGTAACTCAACCATTCTATCTACGTCGTGATCTAAAAATTCTTCTTTCTCTTTTTCATAATTAAAGATTAACAATTTAGAATTTTCAAAAGCCCCATATGATTGTGTTACTAAAAATTTGTCTTCATAAAATGTAATTCCTTGCAGTTCTCTAACAATAGTACCGCTCACTTCAGATTCGTCAGTATCAATTGTCGTATGAATTTTTTGCTCATTACTCAAATCTCCAGATAAATTTCCTTTTTCGTCAATTGGATATGTTTCCAAAACGCCTTCTTTTAGATCGTCAAAATAACCAATATAAATATTTTCATTTGCATAGGTAATAACGGAAGCTCTTTTTAATTGAGGCAACTCTACTCGCTGCGTATATTCAATTGGTTGAATGTTTGTGTTTAAATCATATTTTTCAAGTGAAGCCATTGGAAATGCAACGATTTCTGCTTTCTGATCATAGCGTGCACAGACCCAAATATTTTCTGCAATTGGATCATAGGTAATTCCGCCAACATGAGGATATCCCTGTAAAATAATCGTCTTAATATATTCATGCGTTTCTTTGTTAATCACGTAAACGACTGAATTATGTTCATGATCATGACAATAAGATGAAATCAATAAATAATCGCCTGCTACTGTCACCCCTTGTGGAGTCATTTCAGCACAATTAACTAAAGTATCTGATTGATCTGTTTCCAATGTTTCTGTACTGAGTAATCCAGGAATAGTGTACATTCCAAGTTCGTTATTTTGTTGTTGCGCTTCCACAGCAGAAGTGTAGAGTTTTGGGAATTCATAGATAGCATTTGCTTGGTCTTGAGTTGTTTGGTAAACAGCTGGATTTGTATTCGTTCGAATTTTTACCTCTTCCATACTGCTACTTGTCGTCAACTTAGAAGCACCATTCATCTCACTACATCCCATAAGTAAAAATGTACTTATTCCTAGCAAACATACCAGCTTTTTATAAACCATTTCAAACCTCCATTGAACCTATTCTTTTTTCCTAAATCACATTTATTTCAATTTAATAATATCATTTTTATTTAATTTTAGACCAAAAAGGAACTTTTATGTAGAGAAACATACATTTAATTTATAGCACATTATTCCTTTACCTTATATCAATAATACATGATTCAGCTGAATTAAGCTAAAAAACAAAAAATTATTTTATATCACTAGCTTCCCCCTTAAAATTGATAATTGAGCCTCTACATAAATATAAAAACAGTTATTTTATTCTTTTTTATATTTTTTTCGAATGTTTTATTTTTACTAAAATTTAAATTTCTGAGATACTATAGTTAATAAAACCAAAGGAGTGAATTGCTATGACAGAAGAAAAAAAGCTTGAGCCTTACAGACACACTGACGGAAAGGGTTGGATCGATCACGGGCCTAGAAATCTTAGTCGTGATAAAGAAAATCCGGATATTTTAGTTCCACCAGCTACCGATCATGGGACAATGGCAAACTTAAGATTTAGTTATTCTGATTCACATCAACGGTTAGAAGAAGGCGGTTGGACAAGAGAAATTACCAATCGTGATTTCCCTATTTCACAAGATGTTGCCGGTGTAGATATGAGCTTAGAACCTGGTGCCTATCGTGAAATGCATTGGCATAAAGAAGCTGAGTGGGGTCTGATGTTATATGGAAATGCCCGCGTAACTGGTATTGATGAGTACGGCCGTTCATTTATTGATGATATTAAAGCTGGTGATTTATGGAACTTTGAAGCAGGTGTTCCTCATTCAATTCAAGCATTAGATGAAGGCTGTGAATTTTTATTAGTCTTCAGTGAAGCTGATTTTTCTGAAAATAATACTTTCCTATTATCTGATTGGCTAGCACATACACCACCTGAAGTTGTTGCGGCAAACTTTAAGAAATCAGTAGAGGAAATTGATAGCTTCCCTGCTGAGGAAAAATACATTTTTAAAGCAAATATTCCTGGATCAATTGAAGAAGTTGAACGTCCAAATGTTAATGGTGACGTACCTTCACCATTTACCTTCCATATGGATACACTAAAACCGATTGAATCTGAAGCTGGTCGTGTTCGAATCGTCGATCAAAATCTCTTTCCTGTAGCTAAAACGATCTCAGCTGCCTTTGTAGAAGTGGAACCTGGCGGGATGCGTGAACTTCACTGGCATCCAAAAGCCGCTGAATGGCAATACTATATCCAAGGAAAAGCTCGGATGACGGTGTTTAATTCAGCTGGTGTTTCTAGAACCTTTGATTTCCAAGCAGGTGATGTGGGTGTTGTACCAATCGTAGCAGGTCACTATGTTCAAAATATTAGTGATGAGCCGTTAATTTTTGTGGAAGTCTTTAAACATGGCGAATATTCTGATATTTCGTTAAACAAATGGTTAGGTTCTTCCCCATCTCAAATGGTAGCAGATCATTTAAATGTGACGAAACAATTTGCAGAATCTTTACCAAATCCAGAGAAACCACAACCCGTTGTTTGGTTTAAAAAACCTGATACTGCTGAATAATTATTATTGATTATAGAATAAACGTGGATGAGGCAGAAGCACTAAACTTTGAGAAATAAGAAGAAATTCACAAAAATTGCCAAGAATCATCTATTCGCAACCTTCTTGATGATTCTTGGCACTTACTCGATATTCTTCACGATTCAAGACAATCTAATCGAAACGAAGTTTAGCTGCTGCTTCTGATCTCATTGTTTATTCTAGGAAACTGTTAAAGGAGATGAGCGAAATGGATTATTTTAAACACTCGAAATATCCCTTAATGGAAGCACCTTTTATAGCTTTTTTACTAGCTATTGCTGCTGGATCGATGGACGGTTATACCTTCTTTGCAGCTAAAGCTTTTAGTACAGTACAATCTGGGAATATTATTTTATTAGGCCAGACTTTAGCAACGAATAATATAGCAAAATTTACAACAGTCGCTTTAACCATTCTATGTTTTGGGCTAGGTTCAATTGCAACGGGAATCATTCAATTGAAGTTTGGTAAAGAACACAAGTCTTGGACATTTGCGATTTTAAGTGTAGAGGCTCTTATCTTATTCGCAGTTGGTTTTTCTTCAATCAACGCAGCGTTTGGTGCGGCTTATGTTTGTATGATTATTTCTTTTATCGCAGGTATGCAGGGCAACGCTTTTCATAAAATTGATGGTATGCTATACGGAAATGTTGCGGTAACTTTAGTTGTTCAGTTAGCATTTAACTATATCATCCAAGCCATATTTGGCAAAAAAGGCGCTGCGAAAGATAGCGTAATTTATTTTATCGTATTGCTTGGTTTTGCCATTGGCGGACTAATGGGCACATTCTTAACCATCCATATTGCTGAAAAATCATTATGGGTAACAGGTGGATTAATTTTATTAATTGGCATCATTGCCAAAGTTCAGAAAAAAGAAGACTCAATAGAAGCAATTGATCCAGTCTAATTCAATTATCAAAAAAATAAGAGCCAAAACAAAAGATTATTTTCGTTTTGGCTCTTATTTTTTATTTTCCTACTGCAAATTTTTCTCCTACAACTGCATCAAATGGTAATTCTAAAATTCCTTTTTTTGCTGGAGCATCGGGCAAACGTAGCTCACTCGCAGAACAGATCATTCCAAAACTTTCAACTCCGCGTAAAACACCAGGCCAAATCAATAAACCATCCGGCATCATTGCACCAGGTTTTGCGACTACAACTTTTTGTCCTGCTTTAATATTTGGTGCTCCACAAACAATTTGAAGAATTTCTCCGTTATCTACTTCTGTTTGAGTGATAGATAAATGATCTGAATCAGGATGTTTTTTACAAGACTTAACAAAGCCTACAACAATTTTAGGCACGGTATCCACAGCTAACGATTCAGCAAAACCTGCTTTTTTAAGTTCTTGATTTAATTTTTCGATTTGTTCACCAGTCAACTCAACTTGGCCAACACCTGTGATTTCTCCTAAAATGGTTGATGCGTCAAAAATATTCCAAGCGACAACTTCACCGCTGTCTGCAACAGTTACTCTTGCCACATCTCCTTTACGTTCCACACGATTTTCTTGACCTTTATCGTCCCCTACAATTACTAGTAAAACATCACCGACATGTTCTTTATTATAAGCAAAAATCAATTTTCTTCCTCCTAAAACTATGTTCTATCAGTTTATTCATGATTACTTTGTTTCATCTCAAAAAAAACAGGTGAAACAATCCGGTTAAGACTTGCTTCACCTATCTCATATCTAATCATTATTTATTTTTCTACGTTATCCGGATGTACAACTAACACATCACACGGAGCATGACGAATGATATAGCTGCTGACACTACCGACCATCAGACGTTCTACCGCATTTAAACCCGATTGACCTACCATGATTAAATCTACATCATATTTTTCAGGCAAATCTTTACACATAACTTCTTTAGCAGTCCCATAAGTCAAAACAGTTTCCACTTGGGTAAAACCTAGACTTTCAGCATGTTTTTTGCAATCCGCCAATAATTCTTTAGCATTTTCCGTTTCCTGATCTAGTAAATTATCATTTAAAGAAGAATAACCCATCATTTCATAGACTCTATTTTCAATAACGTGAGCCACAATTACACGACCATTATTTCTTTTGGCTACCGCAATGGCTTTTTCATAAGCTAAATTCCCTTGATCGCTACCATCTACACCAACTAATACATTTTTATAGGTTTGGTTTAACATAGCACTCATCTCCTGATTGATTTAATCTGACACTTGAACCGGTTACCGTATTAGATGCCCAAAATTAACGAACACTTTTCAAAAATGCAGTGATTTCTTCTTTGGTTTTGCGATCTTTATTAACTAAACGACCTAGTTCTTTGCCATGATCTGTTACGACAAAACTAGGAATACCAAAGATTGTCCATTGTGAAGCTAAATCTATGAACTTATCACGATCAACTTCAATAAATTTAAACTCTGGAAATTCCGCTTCAATTTCAGGCATGACAGGTTTGATAAAACGGCAATCACCGCACCAGTCAGCAGTGAAGAAGAACACACTTTTTTCCCCTTCAACATAACCAGCTAATTCTTCATAAGACGTTGGAATAATCATCTGATAGCACCTACTTTCCGTAAATGATAGTATTTACTGTTGTTTGGTCTAATCCTCTTAAAACTTGGATCAACATTTCGCGAGCTGCTTCAAAGTCTTTGATGTTAAACATTGTTTGATGTGTATGGATATAGCGTCCGCAAACGCCGATAACTGTACTTGGCACACCGTTATTAGTTGTATGAGCAGCGCCTGCATCCGTTCCGCCTTTCGAAACAAAATATTGATATGGAATATTATGTGTCGCCGCAATATCTAATAAATATTCACGCACACGCGGTAACGTAATCATCCCTGGATCATAAATTCGTAATAATGTTCCTTCGCCAAGATGACCAAATGTGCCTTTTTTCGTGTTAATGTCATCTGCTGCTGAACAGTCTACAGCAAAGAATAGATCTGGTTTAAATTTATGCACAGAAGGTTTTGACCCGCGTAGCCCAACTTCTTCTTGAACGTTCGCTCCAGCAATTAATGTATGACCTAATTTTTCATTTTGCAAAGCTTCCAGCGCTTCTAAAACTAATGTACAGCCGTAGCGGTTATCCCATGATTTACTGATGATATTTTTACCATTCGCTGTTTTAATCGTCTCAGCTTGAGGTACAATCGAATCTCCTGGACGTACGCCAAAACTTTCTGCTTCTTCTTTTGATTCAAAACCAGCATCAAATAACACATCTGTAACTTCTAATTGTTTTTGACCGCTCGTTCCACGTAATAAATGAGGCGGAACAGACGATGAAATACATGGATAATTACCTTTGCTAGTCTTTAATGTAAAACGCTGCGAAGAAACTACATACGGATTCCAGCCACCTAAAGGAACAACTTGGAATAACCCATTGTCCTTGATTTGAGTCAGCATAAATCCAACTTCATCCATATGAGCGGCAACCATTACACGAGGTGCCTCTTGAGCAGCTCTTTTCAACCCAAAGATACCGCCTAATCCATCATATTGAATTTCATCGACTAAAGGCTCCATATTTTTTTTCATATAGGCGCGAATATCATCTTCAAATCCGCTAGTTCCTTGTAGTTCAGTAAGTTCTTTAATACGTTGAAATGTTTTTTCTTCCATCGTTATATTATCTGCCAACAGTCCTGTCTAGTAAAAATACGAAATTCAATCATTTGATTCAGGATGCTCTCTTCTACTTAAAATAACACTTTTTTTAAATAAAAATGGCAGATACTCCTTTCATCTGATATCTTCTTTATTATAACGCAAATTTTTTTAAATGCCCACGTTTTTTGTTTTTCGATATTTTCGGACAATGTGTTAGAATAGAGGCAAGGCTGACGTAGTTTAGCAAACATTTGAAAGTATACGGAGGTTATTCCCCATGAATGAAGAAAACGAATTAAGCTATTTTAAAGGCGGTTTAGCAATAGGTGTGAGTTTAGGTATTTTAAGTGGTGTTGCATCAACGCTTTGGTATCAAAAAAAGCGCACACTTGATGCCGATTTAGTTTTAGAAAATGTCAAAGAAGCATTTTTAAAGGAAGGCCCTATCGAAGGCTCGTGGATTGAATTTGAGAAGAAACCATTAAGAAAGTTTGCGATTCATTCCAAAACATATCAAGGCGGTATTTCTCGTTTAGAAGACGGGATTATGGCACAATATGAATTTGTAGCAGATGCGATCACAGGCACCGTGATTGATGTTAAACGAATCAAAGATTAATAGTTGGAGACAAAAACACATCTGTTTTTGTCTCTTTTGTTTTTCTACACTCTCAATTTTTTCTGTCCATAACGTCTAAACTGTTGATTTTTTCTAGATTCTGACCGACGCTTTCCATCGAACTTTTCTGCAAAGTTTGTTTTTAAAACATAGCTAATGGTACACCAATAAAGAAAAACAATGTAATTTGCGGAACAAAAAAAGCGGTAATCATAAGTAAACAAATCGAAAAATAATAGACTAAATCACGTCGAACATACAATTTTTTTAATTCCCCAATTCTACCATCATTTTGCTCAATCAATGAACTGCCCGTCAAAAATAAACTGCTGAACATCCCATTAATAATCATTAACAACAAGCCAAACGCCAAGGCTGGAATTTTTTTATCTGCTGCTTCCATGGACCACTTCGTAAAAACAGGTATCAATACTAACGAAAACAGAAAACAACTATTTTTAAAAACAACTCTCTCGTTAATTTTTTCTATTTTCTCAAATAAATTACGATGATCGCTCCAATAACTAGCAACAATAAAAAAGCTAATGGCAAAGGTAAATAGGCTACCTACAAATTGATGATAATTACCGTTATGCGGGATTGGTATTTCCAAAGCTGCAATCGTAATCACTATGGCAATTACTGCATCACTAAATAATTCTATTCTTGTTTTAGCATTTGCTAAATTCATTTCTGCTTCTCTCCTTTAACTAAAAACAAATTCATCTGTTTGGTTAAGCTGTCGTTGCTTCTTACAAAAATCGTAAATTAAAAATAAACAAGCCAACATAAAAAACATCTCCTTTTCTTGTTTTATCACCATTTTCGTTCAGGTACCTTAAGAAAAACAATTATAAAGGTACCTGTTTTAATTGTCAATAAAAATATGAAGGTGCCTTAAAAAAGACCTAAGAAAATTTTTCTTAGGTCTTTCAAGTATTTACTACTGTCTATTTTATGCAAAATAGTTAATTCTTTTCACTTTGAAATCTAGCTTCCACACGATAAATCGGCTGACCTTTGGCGGAGAATTTTTCCTCATACTCTGTCATAATATTTCCTTCATAGTCACTGACATGGAGGTCCAGCCAAACTTGCTCTAAAATCATTCCATATTTTGAAAAGCTGCTTAATGAGTATTCGAATAGTCCACGATTATCGGTTTTAAAATGAATTTCTCCATTGGGTTTTAGAATAATTTCATCTGTTGCTAAAAATGTTTTAAAGGTTAAACGGCGCTTTTCATGGCGCGTTTTTGGCCAAGGATCAGAAAAGTTCAAATAAATTTGATCTACTTCGTTTTCTGCAAAATATTCTGTTAGTGCTTCACCATTCACATGTAATAATTGCAGATTAGGTAAATCTTCTTCCAATGCTTTTTCTAATGCAATAGATAAAACACTTAACTGCATATCAATACCAATATAATTAATTTCAGGATTAGCTTTAGCCATTCCTACAACAAATTGACCTTTACCTGATCCAATTTCAATATGAATCGGATGATCGTTTCCAAAACGTTCTGACCAACGCCCGCGCCATTTTTCCGGTGCATCAACAACTAACTCAGGATGTTTTTCTAGCAGTTCTTTTGCTCCTGGTCTTTTTCTCATTCGCATGTTCTGTTATTTCCTTTCACTTAAAACAAATTTTAAGAGGGTAGACAAAACATTCTTTGTTTTGCACTGCCCTCTATTTTTTTAATTGTGTTGAACTACTTAATAACCAAAAGCTTGCTTTAGCCTTAAAATTTCAGCATTCATTTCTCTTTTTTCGCCCGTTTGATAATGTCGGACAATTTCTTGCAGGAAATTATACAATGCATACCATTTAATTCTGGTCAACGCTTCATCACTAGGTCGCATACCATATGACAGTAACCACTTGTTCCAACTATTTCGCGGAACATAATGACCTAATAACATCCCTAAATCTAACGCTGGATCTGCTACCATTACTGAATCCCAGTCGACTAAATATAAATAATTATTAGACACAAGCCAATTGCGATGATTTACATCTCCATGGACAACCATATAATTAAGAATAGAGTAGTTAGGAATATTCTCTCTTAAGTACTGATACACTCTGGAAAGATACGTATTATTTTGAAGTTCACTTGGTAGCCTTGCTTCATAGGCATCCAGCATCATAGCAGGCGTTTGAATTTGACCGCCAATTTTTTCCAGCATTTTTTTTAGCATATGTGAATGATGAAGATGATACAATACATCCACAACATCATTTCTTTCACCAATTTCTTCTGCTCTAAGTACTTGACCATCAAGCCATTCTTGAGCAGTTAAGATGTCCCCTGTTACCGTCCGTTTAGTCCAAACCAACTTAGGGGCAATTCCTTCTTTAGATAAAGCTGCTAAAAGTGGAGAAGTATTTCTTTTAATAAATACTCTTTCAGTCGCACGTATACCCATGTAAGTCTGGCCAGTTGCGCCTTTTATTGGCTGCAAGCGCCATTCCTTATCCAACTGAAATACCATGGAAATTATCTCCTATCTTATCTAAATAAAAGCCTACCCAGCTTATACAAACATGACTAGAAAACAAGAAAAGATCTTTTGTACGCTATTGGTCACAAATAGATTCTACTTTTCTATAATGTCAGGTCTGCTAAACTAGAGAATTGCAACATTTACAGTACCTATCATTTTAGCTTCCATAGCGCTTCACGTCAAGCATCTCTCTTGTTCTTTTAGTATCTATTCCGGATTAGATTTCCCACAGTCAGCTACAACACTTGTGATATAGGCATCTAGTAGCTGTTTCGTAATTTTACCTGGTGTCCCGTCGCCTACTATAAAATCATTGATTTTCACGACCGGAACAATTTCAGTTAGCGAACCTGAAACAAAACATTCGTCTGCTGTAAACAATTCACCCTCAGAAACGGCTTCCTCTTTTACAGGTATTCCCAGTTCTTTTGCCAAAGTTAAAATCTTCATTTTAGTAATCCCCGGTAAGATCAGATTCCCATCTGGATGTGTATAAACAGTGCCATCTTTGACTACCCAAAAATTTGCAGCTGAGGCTTCTGTTACTTTATTATCACGCACGAGCACAGCATCATCAAAGCCTTGACGACGAGCGTCATCTAGCGCTAAAACATTTCCTAATAGACTTAATGACTTTATATCACAATGCAGCCAACGTGTATCTGGTACTACAGCTACAGTAATGCCTTCTTCCATCTTCTTTACAGGCCGTTCATAAGGAATAATATTTGCAGTTAAAACACCTTTAACTTTTGCTGGATCAGGTAACGCATGATTTCTCGGTGCATCAATTCCACGGGTAACTTGAAAATATAATTTTCCTTCTTTAATACCTTCTAGCTCAACCAAGCGTTTTAAGTTAGCAGTCAATGCTTCTCTCGTAAATGGTAACTGCATTCTAATTTTTTCAGCACCACTCCATAAACGCTCTAGATGTTCTTCCATCATATAAAGATGTCCATTATATACGCGAACAACTTCATACAAACCATCTCCGTACTGATAACCTCGATCTTCAATATCAATTTTTATTTCTTCACGTTCAACAATTTGATCATTCCATAAAATATGCATCATTAAGCCTCCATTTTTTTCAAACGATAAGGGACATAAAATTTAGCAAATAAAACTACTTCAATTAGTAACGCCCCGATGATTATTAGACTCTCTTTCACATCAGGCAAAGCAATCAACACAAAAATACTAAATAAAACAGCTGCTACAAATAATAAAATTGTGACTAATTTGCTGACCGCTTGCTTCTTTTGACTATTTGGTACAGGATATAGCCGTGTCATTACCATATAATCAAATTGTGTATAAATCGGAATCAACTGAAAGCCAATTAAATAGACAAACAGCACCGAAACACCCATAGAAATCCAAAATTCTTTAAGGAAAAATAAAATCACTCCGCCAACCAACACTAGTCGAATAAACAGACCACTATATTCAGAACCTCGTAAGAAACTACGCGCATAAAGATAAAGATAAGTATTTTGGCTAGTTTTCTTAATTTTAACCAAGACAGGATCAAGAACCTTCCGACGTTTCACACTGCTAGAAATCTCTGGAACGTCTGTAAACAAATGAATAAACTGATAAATCCGATGCATCCGGCTTTTTTCTTTTTGAATCATTTTTTCCCAATCTAGAGAAACAGCTTGCTCTTTCTTCTGTAGTACCAAATAAAAGCCTACAACTTGTACGAAAGCGCCTGCCAAACCAGCAACTGGAATGGTATATAGACTTAACGCTATGATTCCCAGACTTGATAATAGCCATAGAGTAAACCAAAGCGAATACTCTTTTGAAGAAATTTGATATAAATCATATTTTTGTACAAATAAGTGACTAATTTTCATCAGACCTAACATCACAATAAAATAGAAAAATGTTGAAAATTCCCAGCCTGTTGAAACAACCACCAAGGGCATCGACATGCCACCTATCAAAACTAATGCTACTAAAGGCAGCCAAATTGAATAACGTAGTGCACGATTCAAATAGGCTTTCATTTCCGGCTCTTTGGGTAAAATAAACACTTTATCTGCTTCTTCAGCCAAGGTAGCCAAACGACCAATCTGTAAAATCACTAACCAAAGAATTATCACGAGCGGTCGACCCCAGACAAAATTTTCCGGTAAGGTTTTTAATACTTGAGAATAGTAAAATCCTAGCCCACCTAACAAGAAAACACAGACTAAAATAAAGTGATCGTTAAATACATAACGCATATATTTCATCATTTTTTTCAGATGGCGTGCTAAACGAATGCCAAAAAATCCAGACATACTACCCCACCTTTTCTTCTTTAGTTAATGCAATGTAGATATCATCTAATGAAGAATCGGGTAAATTAAATTCTTTCCGTAATTCTTCCATAGAACCAACTGCTCTGACTTCACCTTCATGCAGCACGACAAAACGGTCACAATATCTTTCGGCAGTAGCTAAAATATGTGTAGACATCAAAATTGCTGCACCTTGATTACGCATTTCATCCATTAATTCTAATAACGCATGAATTGCTAAAGGATCTAAACCTAAAAATGGTTCATCAATAATATACAAACTTGGCTCAATCAAAAAGGCACACAACACCATCACTTTTTGTTTCATCCCTTTTGAAAAATTAGCAGGGAACCAGTCTAATTTATTTTCCAGACGAAATGTTTTTAAAAGAACTTCTGCTCTTTTAAAGGCTTCTTCAATCGGAATATCATATGCCATTGCAGTAATTTCAATATGCTCTCTTAAGGTTAACTCCTCATATAATGATGGTGTTTCAGGAATATAACCAATTTTTTTACGGTAACTTTCCGGTTGCTGCTTTAACATTTCATTATCAATCGTGATTTTTCCTTTTTGCGGGGTTAATAAGCCAATGATATTTTTGATTGTCGTACTTTTGCCTGCACCATTTAATCCAATCAGTCCCACCATTTCACCAGACTTCACTTCAAAATTAATATCTTTTAAAACAGGAATATGACCATAGCCGCCTGTTAAGTGCTCAATTACTAAACTCATTTTACTTCCTCCAACTTTTTTAATCGTGGGTCTATTATACCACGAACTTTTTGAAGGTTTCATGAACTTTTTCTCGCAATTAAAATTCAAGATGTGTTAAAGTAAAGGAAACAGTGTAAAGAAAGAAGGGACATCATGACAGATTGTATTTTTTGCAAAATTATCGATCAGGAAATTCCTAGTTATAAAGTGTATGAAGACGATAAAGTTTACGCATTTTTAGACATTACCCAAGTTACTAAAGGACATACTTTACTGGTTCCTAAAGAACATGTGACAGACATTTTTGAATATGATCCAGCTTTAGCCGGAGAAGTTTTCGCTCGTGTTCCTAAAGTTGCTCGTGCCTTAGAAAAAGCTTTTCCAGAAATGCAAGGACTAAATATTATCAATAACAATAAAGAACTAGCGTATCAATCCGTTTTCCACTCTCACGTTCATTTAATTCCTCGTTATGGTAAAACAGATGATTTCTCTATTCATTTTGGAAATAACCAAGAAGCTTATTCAGTAGAAGAAATGCAAGAAATTGCCGAAAAAATTGCAAAGCAGGTGGAACAATCATGAGTAAATTTTCTAAAGGTCTTTTATTTGGTTCAGTCGTAGGTGCTGTTGGCGGCTTACTTTTTGCTCCAAGAAGCGGTAGGGATACACGCCAAAAATTTGTTGATGAATTAGAAGATTGGTCTGATTTAAAAGAAGATTTCACTGAAAAACTAGATCAATTTAAAGAATCCGCAGCAGCTCTTCAAGAAGCTGCAGATATGTACATCGAGCCTTTTATTGACGGCATCAACCAAGATATTGAGAATTTTAAATTCCAAGCAGAACCAAGATTGGAACAAATCCAAGAACAAGTCGAAAAAATCCAGTCTGAACTACCAGAAATGCCGGAATATGATGAGCGCTAAAATAACCATCCTTAACCATTTGCTTTGAATTCAAACCGTTAAAAGGTGAAACTTAACTATTATATGTCTCACCTTTTAACTATTTAATATTGGAATAACCAACTTAATTTTCTTATTTAAGTAAAACTAAAGAAATTTTTTATCACCATTTTCCAATTCATTATTAATTTTTTTGCAATTACGAGCGAATATTTCTAAATAAATATTCTTAAACCAAGCCCTTATAGATTAAATTGTGTCCTAATTTTGAAAATTGTTTGAAACTATCAATTCATTATTTCTTTTATGAAGTATAGTGTGGTATAGTAATAACCGTGAGAATTAATTTCTACATAATAAAAAATAAAATAAACTTAGGAGTGCTTAAAGAATGAAGAAAAAACTAATTTTAGCTGCCGCAGGCATATTCAGCGTTTTTGCTTTAGCTGCTTGTTCAGGTGGTTCACAAGACATCGCATCAATGAAAGGCGGAACTATCACTGTTGACGATTTTTTCAACCAAGTAAAAACAAGCCAACAAAGCCAACAAGATGTTCGTAACATGATTATTTATAAAGTGTTTGAACAAAAATTCGGTAAAGATGTATCTGACAAAGATGTTCAAGCTAAATACGATGAAGCGAAACAAAATGCTTCTGACCAAGGTCAAAACTTAGAAGATCAATTAAAACAATACGGTTATACAGAAAAAAGCTATAAAGCAGCTATCAAACAACAATTAGCTGTTGAAGCTGGGATCGAATCACATATTAAAATCACTGACGAAGACTTGAAAACTGCATGGGCAACATTCCATCCAGAAGTTGAAGCTCAACTAATCCAAGTTGCTACTGAAGATGAAGCAAAAGAAATCAAAAAACAATTAGATGATGGCGGCGACTTTGCTAAAATCGCTAAAGAAAAATCAACAGATGCTGCAACTAAAGAAGATGGCGGTAAAATCAAATTTGATTCTCAATCAGAAACTGTTCCTGCACAAGTACAAGAAGCAGCTTTCAAATTGAAAGACGGTCAAGTTTCAGAACCAATCCAAGCAACTGATTCTACTGGTTACCAAACAACTTACTATATTGTAAAAATGGTTAAAAACCAAGACAAAGGTAACGACATGGAACCTTACAAAAAAGAACTTACAGAAATTGCTAAAAACAACAAAAAGAACGATCAAGAATTTGTAAACAAAGTAATCTCTGATGAATTAACTGCAGCAAATGTTAAAATCAAAGATGATGCATTCAAAGATGTATTAGCTGGTTTAATCCAAACTGAAGATTCAGCTAAATCAAGCGATTCTTCTGCAAAAGATGAAAAAGAATCTTCTTCAAAAGAAAAAGATACTAAATCAAGCGACTCATCAGAAACTGAAGATTCATCAAGTAAAACAGAAGAATCTTCTAAATAATAGCTAAAAAGTAGAGGTCATCTGACCTCTACTTTTTTATTTTAACTTCAATTTTAACCTCTAAAAACAACTTTAAATAATTCATATACGATCAGCATCTCTTCTGAAAAAGACAATTGGTGTTCAGCTAACTCTTGTTCAAAAAATGGTTGATGAACACTTCGCCAATAAGCTAATGTCCGATCTCCTTCACCTTCTAAATAAGCATGTACTTCTGATATATTGTTGTAAGGCAAAACATCAACAACTTTTGTACCAATAACGGCTTGCGCTTGGTTATTTCCATCAAGTATCACACTATATTGTCTAACTTTTGGCAACTTTTCCTGCTCTAACTCCAGATCATATAGTAAATGTAATGACGAAGTTCCAGTTTTTTCACCATTTAAGACATACGCTAACAACTCGTCAGCCATTTCAGGTGAATTACCAAAAGCCCAAACATCGTAATTATCGTGTGAAATATCAGCTTTTCTTTTAAACTCATTCCATAACTTTACTGCCGACTGATTCATTTTCACTACTCCTTAAATATCTTTAGGAACATAGAAACTCCGATTATCCATACCAAAAATCCGATCTGTATATTCACCAGGTTCAGTTTGGCGGATAGAACCCAACATCATTTGAATTGATGCATCAATATTATCAATTTGATGTAAAACCTCTGCTTCCATAATTCGCGGACGGACAGGCGAGCCATATTCTAACAAGCCGTGATGGGCTAAAACCATATGACGTAACACAATCACATCTTCATCATTTTCATCAATCTTTAAGGCAATACATGCTTTCGTAATTTCTTCATCCACTAAAACCAGATGACCAATTAAATTTCCTGCCAATGTATATTCTGTTGTCATCGCACCCGATAGTTCTTTAACCTTACCAAGATCGTGTAAAATAATTCCTGAATACAGTAGTGCAGTATTTAACTCGTTATATTCTTTACAAATCGCTTTTCCTAAACGAAGCATAGATACTGTGTGATATGCTAAACCATTTGCAAACGCATGATGATTTCTTTTAGCTGCTGGATAATCAAAAAATTCTTTTTGGTATTGCGTCAAAAGATAACGGACAATCCGCTGCCAGTGAGCATTCGTAATTTCAAAAACTGTCTGATTAATTTCTTCCACCATGTCTTCACGTTTTAAAGGCGCACGCTCCATATATAATGCTGGTTGACTTGGCTCTTCCGGGCGAGCTAAACGCATATGAATGATTTTAACTTGAGGATTTCCTTGGTAAACTTCTCTTTTACCATTTAAAAGAACTACATTTCCTGCTGTAAAACGACTAATTTCTTCTTCTGAAGCATCCCAATATTTCCCGTCAATCGTTCCAGAGGTATCCTGAAAAGTAAAAGCAATGAACTTTTTACCATTTTTCGCCATACGAATATCAGCATTTTTCACTAATAAGAATAATTCAAATGTTTCATCAATACTTAATTCACGGATTTTTTTCATACTTGTACTCCTTCTAATTCTATAATTGGCTGTTTTAGCTCTTTATAATAGCTTACCATTTCTTGGTCAGAAGAAAAACAAATGACTTGTTGTTTTTCAGAAAAAACAGCAAATAGTTGTGCTAGTTGTTTTTTTCTTTGACTATCGTAATGAAGCCAACCATCATCAATCATAATCGGGCATAAGTTACGCTGCGTTTGTAATGAAAGAAATGCAAAACGTACCGCCATAACAACCTGATCTCTAGTTCCTGTCGACAAATCATGCAATAAAAAGCGTTGTTGATCTTTGCGAATAACGACTAGTTGACCGTCTTGTAATTGAATTGAACGATAGGCTTGTTCTGTCAATAATTGAAAATATTCAGCTGCTTTTTGGACTAAATTAGGTAATTGTTTTTCTGATAATTCCGTCAATAAATCCATTAAAATCTGTCCTGCCAGCTGATGGCCTGACCAACTAATTGCAAGTTCATCAATCTCTGCTTTTAATATCGCTTGTGCTTGATAAAGTTCATCCAGCGTTCCATCAGCTAGCATTTGTTTTCGCTGATAACGTAATTTTTGTTCTTTATCCTGTAGGCGAACAATTTCTTCTTCTACTTGTTTGTTAGACTTAAATAATTCTTCTTGTCTTTCTCGTAATTGTTTGGGTTCATCTGCTTCATTATAGATTCCCGCTAGCATTGTTTGTAATTCTTGTTTACGTTTTTGACTTGCGGTCTCTTGTTGATAACTTTGAAGTTTTTCCGGAATCTCATTCACTGAACCTATTTGGAAGCGCAACATTAATGGACGTCCTTGATCGATGACTTGTTGTTGCTTTTCCTTTAGCTCTCGGATGGATTGACGGGTATACGCATCCGCTTGATACTCTTGGGTAAAACGAATTTTTTCCATTCGTTCGGCAAAATCACTAATGACATTTATTCTTTGCCCTAAGCCGCTGCCAGCAATTGGCAATCTGCCTGTAAAACGCTCTGTTCGTTCTGAAAATGCTGATACTCGTTTCTGGTCTTCTGTCAGCTGATGACCAAGTTCTTGATTAGTATTTCGCAAAATTAGATAGCGCGTAATTTCATCACGATGATTCAGCCAAAATTCGACTCGATCCATTTTACCTAGATGATTTTCTTTAACTTTCTGAGCAATAAAACGGGACGTATCATTTTCTGCTGTTTGAATTGCTTTAATTTCACCTTGAATTTTTACTAATTGATCGTTTAGATAGTCTAACTGGGATAATTTTTCTTGCCATTGTCGTTTCTCATTTTCAAATGTATCTTTTGGTTGATAAAAATGAGGGAGTAATCCAAACAACAACAATCCAATACTCAATACAACTACTCCATAGCGAATTGGTGAAGGCATAAAAAAACTTAATATGAAAATAATAACAGCTAAACCACAAATAAATGGTTTTACACCACTCTGTTTTTGACTGTGCTGCTTTTGAAACATCTCTTTGTTAATTGATTCGAAAGTACTTAAATTTTCTTCACGTGTTGCAATTTCTTCTTCTATCAATCGTAAATCGGTCTGCGTTGTTTGTAATTGAACCGTACGCTCTACCATTTCCGCTCTCATATCAGTTACTTCTTGCTCGTTAAACGGCAATTGCGGCGGCTGATCTGCATCCCAAGCCCATCTTTGTTCTAACGACTGTAATTCTTGCTGATTTTGCTCAAAAGATTGCGTCATCCATTTAATTTCAGATAATAGCTTATCTATTTCATAGCGTTGATTTAGAAGTTGCTGGATATGACTTTCTTGTTCTAAATAAAACTGGTAATCATCTGTTTCGTGCTCAGTCTCACTGCCGACTGCTAAACTTTGATTTAGACGAATCAATTCTTCGCTAAGAAAACGATACTGCTGATAAACAGATGATAATTCATCCTGCTCATGCTGATTGAGTACAGTCGTAGTTTGGAATTGTTCAATAGCCTTCAGTTCCTCGTACAACGGCAAGTTCATTACTTGTTTTTCTACTAATGACAGTTGTCTTTTGAACTCTTGAGAAGACTGACGCTTTTCGTTAATTAGTGCTTCTAATTCTATTAATTCAGTTATAAGCTGTTGAAAAGGCTGTTCCTGTAATTCTTTCTCATTAATTTGCTTTTGCAATTTTTGATACTCGTTTAATTTTTGATTCAAAGGTGGTTGGCTGCCTTTACCTTTGTATAAAGTTTGAGCAGTTTTAAAATAATTTTCTCTGCTTAATAATAATTGTTGGCTTCCAGATAAGCCTAAAGACAACAATGATGTTTGTAGCTCTTCTTCGGTTAATTTATCTAATTGACTTAACTGCTCTTGTTGAAACGTAAATACTGATTGAAATAGTTCTTTTGTTAATGGATGTAACATTTGTTCAAGTGTCGCCTCATCGCCAATTTGGTCGTTAAAATAAACTTTAGCTTGCCCTTTATTTTGCGTCTTAAATCGTTCAATCTGAACCTCTCCATAAATCGGATGTGAAAACCACAAGCGACCGCCGTACGCTGCTCCATTTTTCGGCTGATAATCTTTTTTTCTTTTTCCTTTGGCTGGAAAACCAAAAAACATTGCCTGAATAAATTGATAAAGGGTAGATTTACCTGCTTCATTGAAGCCAAATAATAGCTGATTTTTAGGAAGAAACTCGATTTTTCTTTGCTGCCACTTACCAAAACCTACAACTTCTACTGCAATGAGTTTCATGGCTGTCCCTCCTGAATAACAAAATCTTCATTGATTTTTTGATCGGCTTGCTCAATGCTTCGTTGACGCCATTCTTTATCGACTTGGATCACAGAAGAAAACAATGGATTTTGTATAAGTTCCTGCAAGGTATTGGTAAATATTTCCGATTGTAGATAGTTTTTCTCAAGCTGTCTTAATAATTCAGGATCAGCATCTATCAATACTTTTTTATCAAAATCATCCACTGAAATATCAACTTGAAACAAGAACAGTTCGTGATTACTTTTTCTTAATAACATTTCCTGAAGATAATGAAGCAACTCACCGCTTTCATAAGACCGCTTAAATTCCTCACCCAAATGACTCGTTTTCTCAAGATTGATCTCTTTTAAAACGATTTGATTAACAACTTTAACCTCAGCTAAAAGAGCCGTTGCCAAAAAAGTCAATGCATCTTGTAAATTTGTCGCTTCGGCTAATGAATAATCCGCATGCTGCCAAACAATTTCTGCCACAGATTCAAACCGGACTGTTGCATGTCCAGCTTCAACTGAAACTAGCGATACACCTTGAACTGTTCGTTCTTTTTTAGTATGTCCTTGCGGTGTGCCCGGGTAAACAATTAACGGATTCGCACTTACTACTTGCGGCTGATGAATGTGCCCTAAAGCCCAATAATCATAGCCTTTCGCTTTCATTTCACTAAGAGAAAACGGTGCGTAGTTTTGCTGTTCATTCACTGCTGTATCCCCATGATAAATACCAATATGAATATCGACTGTGGTATCTTTTACTGGAAAATCGGATAATTTGTTCTCATTAATCCAAGGATGTTCATAACTAAAGCTTGAGACAGCGACTTTTTCTTGATTTTTGGTCATAAAGTAATGCGTCTCTACTTGTTCACTCTGAAATAAAAAAATATTTTCAGGGAACTCAAACCAATAACGTTCAGCGACATAGTAATCATGGTTACCAAAAGTCATAATTACAGGAATATCCGCTTGTTCCAATCGCTTCATTTCGTCAATAAAATACGCTTGCGTACGAATGGATGTATGACTTTGATGAAAGGTATCTCCAGCAAAAATAACTACATCAACTTGATTTTTTATCGCTATATCAACAATCGCAGACACTGTATTTTGGTTTGCCTGCTGCATTTTTTCATATATCATTTCAGGTATTTTTTTTAAGCCTTCGAAAGACCGATCTAAATGTAAATCTGCTGTATGCAATACTTTCATTAAATCCCCCTCTTTCGTCCTAATTCATTTAGTTTATCATATCATTTTTTCTTGCTTTGGTCAGTAATAATATACGAAAATTTGTTCGCTTTTTATTTTTTTAAGGAAAATAAAAGCAAAGAAATAAAACCAAATGTTCAGAATTCTATTTCTTCACTAAAAAATTATTCACTTGCTATTTTCCCAAGCGCTTGACCAAACTTTACAATTGTCTCCTGCTTGTTTTCTGTATTTCTGGTAAGCTCTGAATCCAGCAGTACTGATCCTGCTTGAAATAATAGCAGTACCGTTGAACCACCAAATTCAAACCAGCCTTTTTTTTCAAACCGCTGACAATTACCCTCATATTTCAGATTCTTAATTTTCCCCACCATTAAAGCGCCCACTTCAATTTGAATTATTTTCCCAAAATTCTTGGTATCAATCACTGTTACTTCTCTAGAATTTCTAGAAAACACAGGCTCATTGTGAATTGCTATCGGCTGAACGGTATGAAAAATCCCGGAGATTTTCTGGTGGCTTAAAATTGTACCTTCGTCAATAAAATAATAGTGATGATAATCGTCAGGTGTTAAACGAAAAATAACAGCACTTCCATTTTGCCATTCTTTGGCAAGTCCTTCACTACCAAGTAACTCAGCCAGTGAATATTCTGATCTTTTTATTTGAAACACAGCCTTTTCATTAATTGGATATACTTTGACTTTACCATCACAAGGTGCAGTTAAAACAGTCGTATCTTCAAGTAATGGTCGTGCTTCAGGTTTGATTTCACGCTTAAAAAAATCATTGAAAGAGCTATATTTAACCAGCTCATATTCTGACATCTCTAGATTATTCTTCTTAATGAAAAAATTAATCCACACTTTTGACAGTGTACTATTTAAATAAACACCTGCCATTTTAGTAATCGGCGGCTGAATCAATCCTTTTAGTAAAAATCGACCAAATTTATTCTTGTATAAAAACCTCAGTGCTTTACTGCTTGTTTCTGATACTTTAATTGTTTTAAACCCTTCTTGCATAACTTACCCCTTTAGAAACATTAGTAAATAATCAAGGCAAAAAGCGCCCCAATAAATGACCCGAAAAATAATTTTCTTGGATCAATCTTTTTGATTTTTACTTTTGAAATAAATAAGAATCCAATAATCAATAACGCGGCTGGATAAACTAATAACATAGAAATATGAAATCGCGTTGCAATAAAAAATAACAGCGGAATTAAAGCAGAACTGCTAGTTACAGGCAACCCCTCATAATATTCACGCCGTCCGTTAGACTGCTCTTTTCTTTCTATCTCCGTCACATTATAATGCGCTAAACGAATCAACGCAGCTAATATGTAAAACACAAATAAGGGTAAATAAAAGCTTTGTGTTAAACCAAAAGCGTAACCTAAAACCGTTGGAAATAATCCAAAACTAATCAAATCAGCTAAAGAATCAATCTGAATCCCGTAATTCATCTCACTTTTTGTTCGTTTCTTAAGATTTGCTACAATACCATCAAACATATCACATATACCAGACAACATTAAACAAAAAACCGCCTCAACAATATGCTGAGTTAGTGCTAGGTACATACCAACAATAGAAAAAACTGCGTTTCCATAAGTTAATATCACCGTGTAATCATAAATACTAATCATACTTTTTGTTCCCCAATTCTTTTTTCATTTAATATTACTATATCATTAAATTACAAGTAGTTGGAGATTTTTTTAGAATTTTTCTCACTTTCATTTTAATAGAAATAGCTTTCAATTTATCAGAAAACATTATTAAAAAACTAGTCTATAGGCTTCCGTAATTTTAACAGGAAACAGTAAAAAAACCTTTAAAGATATATGATCGGAAATAAATCTAACCATTTTTCTCTAAAGGTTTACTAATTTAAAAGATTAATCTGCGTATAAATCGCGAATCGGAGTCATAATGATGCGGTTTAAATCATTTACAATCAAACTAAATGCTTGTTCTTTTTGCATTAATTGATTAATTACTTCTGCTGTTTGAACTTCAGTTGCTAACGCTTGAGCCTTTTCAGCATCTTCGTCAGAAAATTCTTCACCACGCATTTGTTTTTCTTGTAATTGTTGTTGGAAAGCTTGGAATTCTTTGAATAGCTTGTACGCTTCTTCATCTGCTTTTACTTCATCGTAAGCTTGTTCCAAAGCTTTAAATTCTGCAAGATCACGAATTTCACGTTCTACTTGGTTCGCTGTATCATAAATATTGCTCATTCAATTTCCCTCTTTTCTATTAATTCTTCTTTATGATTGTACCATTCTTTCACTGGTTTTCAAATTGATTATTCTCCTGTTAAACCACCAAAGAAATTTTTAAGTCCATCTTTTGTTTTTTCCCAGCCTTCTTTAATCGTTCCACCAATGTCTTTGGCTCCATCTTTCACTTGACCGCCAATGTCTTTAACCGTATCGGTCCATGCATCATCACTTTCAGATGACGGCACTTCATCAGCTGCCATAACTTCCCCGCCAGTAGCGTAAGCATCTGCAACAGAAAATGGTGTTTGAGCGGTATATTGTAAGATTCCTTGGGCTTGACTACTAAACACAGTTGAAGCATGTGCTGCGCTGGTCCCTTGCAGATAGTGGCTTTCACTTGTTTGTTCAAAACCTAGCCATGTAGCAATAACAACATCTGGTGTGTAGCCTACTACCCATTGGTCATTGGTTTTATTCGTATCAAAATTCGTTTCGGTTGTTCCTGTTTTCCCTGCCATCACATATCCTGCCGGATCAGCATTAATTCCGGTTCCTGAGCTAAACACACCCAAAAGCATACTGGTCATTTGATCGGCTGTATTTTTAGTGATAATCTGTTTTGTTTTCGAATTTGTATTATCGACAATCACCGCACCAGTTGAATCAACAATTTTCGTGATTAAATGTGCGTCAGCTTGAGTTCCCTCATTTGCAAAAGGACTGTAAGCATTAGCCATCGTCAACGGAGAAACTCCTGTTTTTAACCCACCTAAAGCTAGCCCATAATATTTATCTTCCGGCGCCAAGGGAATTCCGAATTTCTCTGTTTTTTCAAATCCTTTGTCTAAACCAATTTTATGCAATGTCCAAACGGCTGGTAAATTTAAACTTTCGGCTAAAGCTTGGTACATCGGAACTTCTCCGCTATACGTACGGCTGTAATTTTCAGCTGGATAATAATCTTGCGGGGTGTCTTCTAACATACTGTTCGGTTTCATACCGGATTCTAATGCTGGTGTATAAACAGAAATTGGTTTTAACGACGAACCCGGTGAACGCTTCGTTTGTGTCGCAAAATTAAAACCACGATATACATGCTCTCCACGACCACCAACAACCCCTTGAACTCCGCCTGTTTTCGGATCAAGTGCTACTGAACCACTTTGAACCATCGCACCATCTTCTGCATTTGGCGGAAATAGTGCATCATTATCATACGTATCCTGCATAATTTTTTGATAGTTTTGATCTAAAGCGGTATAAATTTTGTAACCTTTATTCAATAGATCTTCTTCTTTTAATCCATAGTTATTAACGGCTTCGTCAATTACAGCATCAAAGTAATACGGATATCGGTAGTCTGAATTCCCGTCAAAATAATTGTCAGCCAACATACTAACCATATCTACATTCGCTTGTGCATCAGCTTCGCCTTGTGACAGTTTCCCGTTATCCACCATTAGCTGCAAAACAGTGTTACGGCGATTTGTAGCATTTTCAGCATAATCAATTGGATTATAAATTCCCGGACCTTTTAGCATTCCTACCAAAGTAGCCGCTTGACCAACTGTTAATTCACTAGCACTCACACCAAAATATTTATGAGAAGCATCCTCCACACCCCAAACTCCGTTACCAAAGTAGGAATTATTCAGATACATTTCTAAAATTTGTTGTTTATCATACTTTTTCTCAATTTCAATTGCTAAAAATAATTCTCTAGCTTTACGAGTCATCGTCTGTTCTTGGGTCAAATAAGCATTCTTAGCTAACTGCTGGGTGATCGTACTACCGCCACCGCCGCCGCCAATTGTTCCTAAACTTAATTTCCCAATAACTGCTCGAAATAGACCTTTAATATCATAACCATGATGGGTTTCAAAATTTCGATCCTCCGTTGAAATCAATGCCTCTTTGACATACGGAGAAATTTGATCCATCGTAACAACGGTACCTTTTTGTCCAAAAAGTTTTCCCGCTTCATCGCCATTTTTATCGTAAATGACAGTAGATTCTTCCAGACCTTTTTTTAAGGCTCCAACATTGGCTGACTTTGCTAGTGTAAACAAATAAATACTGGTAATCAATACAACTACCAAGCCAAGTAATAGAATTATTTTATTAATTTGATATTTTTTCCAAATTCGTTTTCTCCATTGATGAAAACGACTCAAGTAGGGTTTGATCCAAGTCCAAAAACTTTTAAAACCCGATTTGATTTTTTCCATAATAGTTTTAGCGTCCATAGTACTCCCTCTTATATAAAAGTTTCTATGTCATTTTAACATAATTTAACCTTTTTTTTCATACGTCTTGAGCCTGAATAGTCCACTCAGGTATGTTTCGCCTATTTTACCATGCATTTATTTTAAATTTATGTAGAAAAGTTTAAGAATACTTCAAGAAATCGCCAATTAAAGCTTTTTGAATAAATTTGTTTAAGTAAAATATCATATTGGCTGCCCTTTGATTGGATGTTTTTTATACATAATGTTAAACTTATCCCGTAAGCGTATTATTGTTACGAATAAAAATGAAAACGCTCCAAAAAAATTAAAGAGGGAGAATTTTATGTTAAAAAAATCTTATTGCTTATTGGCTCTGGTTTTATGTATTCTTGGTTTAAGTGCATTACCGATTTCTTCATCTGCCGTATCAGTTAGTTCAGAAGAACCAATTATGATGGCTTATTATCGTACTTGGCGAGATGTCACTATGCCACATGATGCAAACTCTAATTTACCCGACGAAAATGTGACTGCGATGACAGATATTCCTGAGAACGTGGATATTGTTTCTGTTTTTCATTACGTAAATCCCGGCACAGATCAACAAAAATTTTGGGATACTTTAAAAGACAGCTACGTTCCAACTTTACATGCTAGAGGAACTCGTGTTATCCGGACAATTGATATCCGTGAATTATTAAACGTAACTCATGCCGGTACAAAACCCACTGAAGCGGAGTATGATGCATACGCACAAAAGCTGATAGCAACTTATCTCACACCTTGGAATTTAGATGGTCTAGATATCGATATGGAATCTACCCTTACTGCTAGTCAAGAAGAAATGGCAACGGGTGTTTTTAAATCACTTGCAAAAGATTTAGGCCCTAAATCTAACTCAGGAAAGCTGTTAATTTATGATACAAATAAAGATAATCATACATTATTTAAAAATGTTGCAGCTTACTGTGACTATTTATTTTTACAAGCATATGGTCGTTCTACTAGCTCTTTAGATCGTACTTGGGATACGTATAAACAGTCGATAATCACTAACCAATTTCTCCCAGGCATCTCTTTCCCTGAAGAACAAGACCGCAATATTTGGAACGACACCATTGAGCCTTATGAAACAAGCAGAGCCTATTCTTATGCTATGTGGAACCCTAAAGACGGGGCAAAAGGTGGAATGTTTGTCTATGCTATCGATCGAGACGGCAAACAATACGGCGATGACACAATTACTAAAACTAACTTCAGCTGGACTAAACGCTTAATCAATACGATGAAAGATAATTAAATCTACAATAATAAATTAATTTATTTAGATCTTAAACACTCTTTTAGAAAAAATTTACAGTTTTAAAAAAATTAAAACACAAAAAATTCATATTTGATTTGTATTATATATGTATACCAACAAACAACCCTAACAAAACACTTTTTCATTTTTAACTCCTTTCCCGCCCTTCCCCAAAGGGCGGGTATTTGCTGCGAATCACAGCGATTGTCATCAGAGCTGATGATGAGCAGTACTTGGCGAGCGTAGACGAGCGAAGTTTCCTTTTTAAGAACCTCCCGCCACTTCATCAAGAAGATATAAATAGCAAAGAGCTAAATCCTTAAGTAATGAATGATAGCGACTGGTTTCACCAGAGCAGGTGATGAACAATACTTGGCGAACGCAGCCGAGCGAAGTTTCCTTCTCAAATACCTCCCGCCACGTCATCAAGTAGACATAAATGGCAAAGAGCTAAATCCTTAAGTAATCAAAGATAGCGACTGGCTTCACCAGAGCAGCTGATAAACAATACTTGGCGAACGCAGTCGAGCGAAGTTTCCTTCTAGTAGTTCACCCATACTTTGCTACAACCTCATAAATTTCTAAGAGCTAAATACCTAAGAATTGATAGACTTTGGAAAAATTTATCAGAGTAGATAATGCCTAATAATTAGCAACTGCAGACAAACGAAGTTTCTTTTCTAGTAGTTTCCCCCACTTCGGTACAACTCATAAATTTCTAGAAGTCAAATCTTTAATAATTGAATCAATTCAGCTGACTTCAAAAAATAAATAGTACACAATACGAATAAAAACAATATTTTCTTTCCAACAAATTACTTCATCTCAGCAAATTTAAGCCAAACACTCTCTTCTCAAAACTAAATTTTATCTCATCCAATCTCATAATCCTTTGTTCCAGCATTGACGAATCGCTCTTTTTTGTTAAACTTAAATAAGTATCGTTACCCTACAATAAAGGTGGAAACAACATGGAATTATCCATCCAATTACCTCAAAATTTTAAAGAACAGTCTGTACGTGACTTACTTGAACAAGAATGGCTAGTTCCACGTAAAGTCAGACATTTTTTGCGTATCAGAAAAAACGTTTCTGTTAATGGTGAACCTGCTTTATTTCATTTTCTTGTAAAAGCTTGCGATCTTGTTACCTTAACGTTTGAACCAGAGGATTACCCAAGACCTGTTCAACTTCTTGGTGATCCAACTAAAGTAACTGTCCTTTTTGAAGATGAACATTTAATTATTTTGAATAAACCTGCCGGGATGAAGACTCACCCAAATCAACCAGATGAAAATAAGACTCTCTTGAATCATTTAGCTGCCTATTTAGCACCTAAGAATCAATTTCCGTATGTGGTTCATCGTTTAGATAAAGAAACAAGTGGAGCAATTTTATTTGCTAAAAATCCTTTTGTTTTACCAATTTTAGGACGACTATTGGAAACTAAACAAATTTTCCGACGCTATCAAGCTATTATTTCAGGTAATTTATCAAAAGAATCGTTAACAATTCGTAAAAAAATTGGACGAGATCGCCATGATCGTCGAAAACGTGTGATTGATGAGCGTAAAGGTGATATGGCAATTACACATGTACAAACTAATTCATATGATAAAGAAAAAAATCGAACTTCTATTTATTGCATTTTAGAAACAGGACGAACACATCAAATCCGAGTCCATCTTGAGAGTATTGGGCATCCAATTATTGGCGATCCTTTATATCATCAAAATCCTAAAGGACGATTGATGCTCCATGCCTATGAATTACACTTAGCACATCCCTTCACAGGAGAAATGATTGTCGCAACAGCTATTCCTGGGCTTTGGTAATAAATTAAATAAACATATTAAAACAGATATCAAAGCATCCGTTTTAATACGTTTATTTGTTATTTCTTAATCACATTGCGCAGCTTACTCAAATCTAATTGTGAGTAGCTTTCAAAAAAATCAGCTAATTTTTGCAGCACTTTTTGATTCATACCTGTTTCATCATTTTCAACTTGCAATACCAGCAACGGTTCGTGTAGACTCATACGCAATAAAAACCAGCCACTGCCATATTCTTCATAAACGTTTACCCGAACTCCTTCATGATTTTCCGAATCAATACTCATTCCTTTTGTATCATTAACAAAACTGGCTAACTCTTGAATGACTTGCTCTCCATAATGACGAACATCTTGTGCTAGTATTTCAAAACGCAATTCTTGGGTTTCCGCTGGTTGTTTTAATGAACTAATCAAATCACCAAGGCTCGTACCCTCAGATTTTAAACGTGGCAATAACATTAAAATTTTAGCAATAACATACGCGCCATCGTCCAAATAATAATTTTCTTTAAAAGCTGCATGTCCACTTGTTTCGATAGCTAATGGCGTTTCAATTCCTTCATGATTCAATTCGACCATTTTGTTGATAACATTCCGATAACCGGAAATATAACGAACTTGTTTACCGCCTTTTGCTTCAATGAAATCTTTCAAATGACTGGAAGTCGGTGAATTTGTAACAATGCTGCTACCTGGAAATTCTTCTAAGACAATTGTGGCTAAAACTGCAATTAAATTATTTCGATTGATTACTTCGCCGGATGCATCAACTACAGCAGAACGGTCAACATCCGTATCAAAAATCACACCTAAATCCGCTTTGTTTTTTAACACTGCTTGCTGAATACTTGCCATCGCTTCTTTATTATCTGGATTTGGAATGTGGTTAGGAAACATTCCGTCTGGCTCTAAAAATTGTGAACCTGTAGTATCAGCTCCAAGTTTACTTAATACTTTTTCAGCAAAAAATCCACCTGCGCCATTACCAGCGTCGACGACAATGTGAAAACCAGCTAAAGGTTCTGCCTCATTTGTTTTCATGCCGTTACGTATTTTTTCCGTTAAATCTGCTGAATAGTCATCTAGAATTGAAGTTTTCGTTACTGAACCTGTTTCGGTTAAAACAGATTGTTCTGTGTGTGCCAAAATGTAAGCAATATCCTCTTTTTCTGCTCCACCTGCTTTTGTAAATAGTTTCAAGCCATTAAAATAATAAGGGAGGTGACTGGCAGTAATCATAATCGCTGCGTCACAATCATATTGAGGAAATTGAGTTGCCATAAACATTGCTGGCGTTGTCGCTAAACCAAAATCTAATACATCAATTTTTTGCTTCAAGAAACTATCTATTAATGCTTGTTTTAAGCTATCAGCTGAAATACGGCTATCATGACCGATACCAATTTTCAACTCACCTGCTTGCTGTTTCTTTGCTAAACTTTTTTCATCACAAAGCCACTGAACGATTCCTACTGCAATTTTCTCAACTTGCTCTGATGTTAAATTGGCTTTCTTTTCTTCGTAATCTACCGCAATCCCTCGAATATCCGATCCGTTTTGTAACGCTTTCATATCCATGTAACCAAATCTCCCTTCGTTTTTATTGGCTATTTTTTAGTATTAGTTCATCATTGTTTCAAAGCGTTCAACAATCGCTTTGGCTTCTTCTTCAGAGCGTGCAATGATAATAATTGTATCTACTCCTGCAACAGTTCCCGCAATCTCATCATAATTCACTTCATCCAGAAAATTAGTAACCACATCTGCTGCACCCATATCTGTATGAACAATTACCATAAATTGCACTCGTTCCATCCGAATAACGGAATCCTTAACTGACTCTTTTAATTTTTCTTCACTACTAGAAGGCTGGTTTTGCGAAAATAATGCATATTTAACTTGACCATTTGACCCATGGGTTTTAACAATGCTCATCTCGCGTACATCTCTTGATACAGTTGCTTGAGTTGCTTTAACACCTGCTTGTTCAAGAAGTGCAATTAAGTCGTCTTGGGTTTCTATTTCGTTTTCAGTAATAAGTTGCTTAATCAAGCGTTGCCGATCTACTTTTTTCATGTGTCCACTTCCTGTTTTCAGTCATTTTCTTTATTATAGCGAAAGTCAGAAAAAAAAGCATTTCTTTTTGGTAAAAATTACTTTTTTATTAGAAAACCATATTTACTGCTACCCTAAGAAAATATATTTTCATAAAATAAAAAAACCACTATCCGTCCAATAAATGTGAACATAGTGGCCATTCGGTGATTTTATGATAACTACTCGCTAAACTAAAAATGACATCTTAGGGAAACACGCTATCTACTTGCTCATCTAGCAAACTAGCAATAGCAAAAGCTAACGACATAGACGGTTTATATTTTCCTTTTTCAATACTTTGGATTGTTTGGATCGAAACATTTACTTTACTTGCTAGTTCTTCTTGTGTAATTTTTTTATCAGTACGTTTTTCTGCTAAATTGTTACTAGCTTTTATGTTTTTTTTCACAGATTATTCCTTCTTTTTTTTTAAATTATGAAAAATACAAATCATTCCCGCTGATTAGTTAATTAATTTACAAAAATAAGTATACTAATTTAGTTTTAGTGTGTTATATTCATTACGTAGCGTTAAACTACAAAATTAAAAGTGGCTTTTACTTTTAATTATTACTGACTTCTAGCATAAGTAACTTACCAAAAGTTTTTATGAATGCTGGAAGTTCGTTTGATATTATGGAGTTGTGATATGGATATAAGTACCAACTAAGCTAAACAATGTAATAATAGACATTACTTTTACCTCCTAACATCTTATATTTTTAGTTCTTAAATAATAATTAAATAAGAACTACAGTTATAATTTTAGCAAACATCAAACTCTTTTTGAATAAATTATTATTCTAATTGTAAAAATCTCATAAATAAATTTTTATTTTTTTTTTACTGCTATTTTCATGTAAATATTGCATTGAAAGGAATGAAAACAATGAAAATTCACGAAACCTTGAGAGTTCTGAGAAAAAAAATTGGATTTACACAAAAAGAAATTTTGACTGACGTAGATCCTTCCGTTTATTCTAGAATTGAAAGTGGAAAACAAGAATTGAAAGTGACTGATTTAAAGAAGATAATGGATACTTTATCTCTTTCACCTAAAGAGGTCTTTTCAAATGCTCCTTGGGATGAAGAACAACATCACTATCGAACTCTTTTCTCATATTGTGCAGAACATTTGGAAGATAAAAATAAAAAAAAAGAACTACTTGATTATTACTTCGAACTCTCAGCGAAAAATAAAAATTTAAGAGAATTATCGAATTATTTTGCATTAAAAAACTTTTTTTCTCAAAAATGGGCCGAAATCAATCCCATCACTCCTGAAGAACTAGAAAACGTGTATCAAGTTTTAGCCCATAAAGAGTATTTTCAGCATTATGATTATATTATAATTAGAACGGCTGTACGATTTCTTGAAAAAGAAAAAACAGATTTACTTATAAAAAAAATTTTTTTATCTCCAAAAATCCAAGCTCCTCTGGTAAATGATTCATCATACTATATTCTTATCAACGCTGCTACAGCAAGAATTTATGAAAAAGATTATTATCTAGCTAGGAAATATATACAAATAGCGAAAAAACAAGATAAAAACCGAAAAAATCTAAATTATCGAATAAACTTAAAATATTTAGAAAATCTATTAGACTATTTAACTGTTGGAGATTATCAATATATGCAGCGTATTCAGGAATATATTCACTTAGTTAAGGATATAGGTGATATTGATTTAGCCCGACAGATTAGCACAGATATCAAAATTGTTCTAAACGATATCCCAAATACATTGGACAAAAACAGCCTACCTATTGTGCTAATTAAAGAATATTAAGCCTTCGTTAATTAAATAAGAAAAGTGAGTGAAGTAAAACTAAAGAGTCGTTTTAGCTTCACTCACTACATCTAAATAAACGATGAGAAAAAATCAACTACTACAATTTGTTACGATCACATTGTAGTAACTCACGAATAAAATCGTTAATCGATGCTGAACTGTACCAAGCGAAAAATGTGCGTTACCTCCTTTCCCCCCTAAGAATCAAAGGCTTCGGAAATAAGCCGAAATTGCTGTAGAACACAATAAGAACCGAGTTGATGTTGCACAGTACCTACTCGGTTCTCGGAGCTACACATTTTTGTTTTGGTCTCGCTTTTTTCTACATTATTTTCCTAACATTTTATGTTCAACTAAATAGTCATGAGCCACCGTTACTGGATCTTTTTGCTCAACATTTACTTGGTAGTTCATGTCACTCATTTCTTCTTCAGTGATTTTACCAACCAATGGTTCAAGCAACTCTTTTAATTCAGGATATTTTTCAAGTGTTTCTGCTTTTAGCAGTGGTGCTCCTTGATAAGGTGGAAATAGTTGCTTAGAATCTTCTAAAACGACTAAATCATATTGCTTTAGCTCACTATCAGTTGAATAAGCATCCACTACATTGACATCGCCATTATTAATCGCTTGATAGCGAAGCGATGGTTCCATTGACTTCACATCTAGGTTTAAGTTATAAAGTTTTTGTAAGCCTTTATAGCCATCTTCACGATCAATAAATTCTAGGGTAAAGCCAGCTTTCAATTGATTTTCAACTTTTTTTAGATCTTCAATTGTTTTTAAATTATTCTCTTCAGCAAATGATCGTTTTACTGCAACGGCATAGGTATTTTGATACAGCATCGGTTCTAAATAGTCCATGTTTTCTTGCGCTTTGATTTGATCCCTAGCAGCTTCATAGACCTCTCTCGGATCATTTGATGTGTTTTTATTGTCTTTGATAAATGTTTCAAGAACTGTTCCAGTAAATTCTGGATAGATATCAATTTCTCCTGATTTTAGTGCGTTAAATAAAAAGCTGGTTTTCCCAAAGTTCGACTTCAAATTGACATGAATATCGCTGTTGCTTTCAATCAGCTCTTTATACATATTAATCAAAATATCTGGTTCAGCACCTAATTTACCCGCAACAGTGATTTCTTTTTGCTCTGCTTCTTGATGTGTATAGACAAATGATCCAGCTAATAGAGCAAGTAAAACTAAAAATGCAGTTACAATCCTCTTCACTGTCGCTTTTTCTAACAAATGAATTCCATAGTTAAATAAAACTGCTAAAATAGCTGAAGAAATCGCCCCAATCAAGATCAGATAGACATTATTTCGGTCAATTCCTAGTAAAATAAATGTTCCTAAACCGCCTGCGCCAATCAAGGCAGCCAGTGTTGCTGTACCGATAATCATGACTGTCGCTGTCCGAATTCCTGAAATAATATATGGTAAAGCTAACTGTAGCTCAAACTTCACTAACTTCTCACCCTTGCTCATACCAAAAGCTTCTGCTGCTTCTTCTAAGGATGGATCGATTTCTGTTAAACCAGTATATGTGTTCTGCAGAATAGGAAATAGTGCATAAATCACTAGCGCCACAATTGCTGGCGGACTACCAATACCAATAATCGGGATTAGCAAACCTAGTAGTGCAAGAGACGGAATCGTTTGAAAAATCCCAGTAATTTGTAGAACCACTTCCGCTACTTTTTTATAATTCGTTAATAAAATCGCTAATGGAATAGCTAAAAGAATCGCAATCAACAATGAAAGTAAGGATAATTGGATATGTTCCACAATCGCTTGAATAAAGTCTTCTTTTCGTGCAACTAATGTTTCTATCAATTTATTCATCTGACTGACCACCTTTTTCCATCTTGGTCTCTAAAAACTGTAAAATTGAACGTTCGGTGATTTGTCCAAGGTATTTCTCATCATCAACTATCGTGATACTTGAACCTGAAACAAGCAAGCGAATTACTTCTGTAACTGATGTTTCTAAGGTTACAGTAGCTTCACTAGTCATTTGATTCTCTATTACAAAACCTAATTCAACCAGATCTTTTACTGTATAACTTGATAATGCCGGCTGTTCTTGCTGGAAAAATTGGGCCACAAATTCATTGGCTGGATTGCTGCGTATTTTTTCGGGTGTGTCTGTTTGAACAATTTTTCCATCTTTCATTACACAAATCCGGTCACCTAAAAGTAAGGCTTCATTCATATCATGTGTTACAAATACAACTGTACTTGCTAATTCTTTATGCAAATCCTTAATCAGCAGTTGTAACTGTCCACGAGAAATTGGATCTAATGCACTAAATGGTTCGTCCATTAAAATAATATCGGGTTTGGCTGCAATCGCTCGTAAAATACCGATTCGCTGCTGTTCTCCACCAGATAATTCAGCTGGTTTTCTCTGTAAATATTCTGCTGGAGGCAAGCTAACTTTTCGCAGTAATTCTTCCGTGCGTTCACGCCGTTTAGCTTTATCCCAGCGCTTCATTTCTGGAATCAACTCAATATTTTCAGCTACTGTTAAATTGGGAAACAGCGCAATTTGTTGAAGAACGTAACCAATCGTTAAGCGTAATTCTTTTAAATTGTAATCGATCAAACGTTTGTTATTGAAATAAATATCTCCATCTGTCGGCTCAATTAAGCGATTAATCATTTTTAAAGTTGTTGTTTTCCCGCTACCGCTCGGGCCCACCAATACAAAAAATTCGCCTTCTTCAATGGCTATATCGAAGTCTTCCAAAACTAATTGGTCATTATATTTTTTAGAAACTTTTTGGAAATTAATCATTTTAGTCACCTCGTTTTATTTATATTCATATCTTGTATATTCATGGTCAAATTTTAAATACGTCTATAAGTATACTTGATAATGTCATTTGTTTCTAACGACTTGATTTCATTGTACACAAAAAAACCTGACAACTGTCTGTCAGGTTTTAGTAAAAATAGTTATTTTATTTTGCCAAACGATAAATCGCATCTGCATAAATAGCCGTTGCACGGAATAGATCATCTAACGCCATAAATTCATTCGCTTGGTGCATTGTATCTGTATAACCTGGGAACATTGCACCATAAGCTACACCACGTTTTAATAAACGTCCGTAAGTTCCACCGCCGATAATTTGTTCATGTCCTTTTTGACCTGTATGATCTTCGTACACTTGCAGTAATGTTTCAACCAACGGATCATCAATTGGTACATAATGTGGTGCTTGGTTACGGTCACCTTGTGCGGCAGTTGCGTTTTCACCAACTGTTTTTTGCACTTTTGCTTGTAATTCTTCTGCTGATGTTCCTTTTGGATAACGGAAGTTTAAGGTCACTAAGCTGTTTTCTGGATTAGCAGGATCAAAGTCGACAATACCAGCATTCATTGTTAATTTGCCCATTTTTTCATCTTCAAATGCAGTTCCTAATTTTTCACCGTAGAAATCTTCGTGAACGAATTCTGCTAATGTATTGATGAAACTATATGCGCCTTCAGCAAAGCTGTAATTATTTAAGAAAGTCGCTAAAAATGTAGCTGCATTAATTCCTGATTGAGGGCTGGCACCGTGTGCACCTTTACCAACAACATGGAATGTAACTGTTTTGTCTGAAAGCTCTGCATGTCCTGAAATTTTTTGTTCTTCTTTAATAAATGTTTCAAATGATGCTGTTAGAGATGCTGCATCGTCTGCTGAAGCAGCTGTTACGATTGCCGTTGCAGTTCCAGGAACCATATTTTCACGTAAACCAGATTTAAAGCTAACTAATTGATAGTCCGTACCATTTCCACCTTTAAAAGTTAAGCGGATTGTCACATTTCCTTTTTCACCGTTGATGATTGGAAACTCTGCGTCTGGAGAAAAACCAAAGTCAGGAGCTTCTTCATGTTGGAAGTAATAATCCATATCGCCCCAGCCGCTTTCTTCGTCACTACCAACGACAAAACGAACTTTTTTAGATAATGGCAAACCTAAGTCTTTAATGATTTTTAAACCATAGTAAGCTGCCATACTTGGTCCTTTATCATCACTTGAACCACGAGCAAAGATTTTTCCATCTTTAATCACTGGTTCATAAGGATCTGTGTCCCAACCATCACCAGCAGGTACCACATCCATATGACCAAAAATACCGAGTGTTTCATCGCCTTCACCGTATTCAATATGTCCAGCATAATTATCTACGTTTTTTACAGTAAAGCCATCACGTTCGCCATATGCCAACATATGTTTTAATCCAGCAACTGGACCAGGTCCAAAAGGAGCATCTGCTGTTACTTTCGAATCATCACGTTCACTGTTGATACGTAATAAGCTTTGTAAATCTTCTAGTAGTGCATCTTTACGTGCTTCTACTTCTTTTTGCCAATCAATTGTCATTTTAGTCACTCCAATTCATTATTCTACCTTTTCATCATACCACTAACTAAGCTAAAAGAAAAAGGCAGGAACAACTTTTTTCTTTTAGATATTGATTCTTTTTTGCCGTTCTAAAGAAATCGATTTATACTAAAGTAAAACATTGAGGGAGATAAATTAATGAATAAACTGACAGAAGAAAATTTACGTGCTGTTATCCATCCGCGACCTCAACAATCTCATAAAGGAAGCTTTGGACGAGCTGTGTTGATTGGCGGAAATGAAACATATGGCGGTGCAATTATTATGAGTGCTGAAGCTGTCGTTAAATCTGGTGCTGGTTTGGTATCCGTTGTTACACCAGAAAAAAACCAAGTGGCTCTTCATGTGCGACTTCCTGAGGCAATGGTTTTAGATTGGGATAAACAAGAGCAGCTTTTAGATCTCCTTGAAACGGCAAATGTTATTTTAATCGGACCTGGTCTTGGTTTAGACGATGCCGCAAACAACCTTTTATCGACAGTATTAGCTCATCAAAAACAACAACAATGGTTAGTAATCGATGGTTCTGCAATCACTTTATTTGCTGATAAAAATCACTCATTAAAATTTCCAGAAACAGTTGTTTTTACGCCCCACCAAATGGAATGGCAACGACTAAGCGGTATCAATATTCCCGATCAAAATGAAATAGCTAACACAGCCGTTCAAAAAAAGTTAGGCGCGACGATTGTTTTAAAAAGTCATCGAACTGAAATTTATTCGGCGAAAACTTCATACCGTAATTCCCTAGGTACACCAGCAATGGCAACCGGTGGTATGGGAGATACTTTAGCTGGAATTATTACAGGGTTTCTTGCACAATTTCCAGAAAAAGAGGCAGCTATTTGCGCAGCAGTTTATCTGCATAGCTTAATCGGAGAAGACTTAGGAGCAGAGCGTTTCGTGGTGTTACCTACGGAAATCAGCCAACATCTAGCATTTTATATGAAAAAGTTTGAACAACTTTATAAAAAAACATCGGAAAGTCCATCTTAGCTTTCCGATGTTTTTTTCATTAAAAATCCGTTTTGTAAAATATTCATATAAATTTCAGCTCGTTCAGCTAAAAACTGCAGTTGTTTTATTTCAGTTATTTCTGGATGAGTATTCAAATAATACAAACTCTCTGTATAGATTTGATGAAATACTCCTGAAACTAATTGCACTACATCTTGTTCAGTGATGTCAGCTTTTATGGGTAATTGTTTAACAATATTTTGAAATAGTTTATTTGCTGATTCCATATTTTGTTCCAGATAAAGAGATAACTTCATTTGAATTTCTTTCGGTAGCGTTTCTTTTTCAGCATAAGCTGAAATTAAAAGATGGATATACTCTGGATATTTTTGTTCTAATTTTAGTTTATGCTGCGTGGAAACAACAACAACTTCGACTAAATCTGTATAATTTTTTAAAAATAAATCTTGAGACTGCTCGTTCAAAAAATCGATAACATGGCTGATTGTTTTTTCATATAATACTTGTTTCTTACCAAAATAATGGAAGATCAAACCTTTAGAAACTTCTGCTTCAACTGCAATTTTATCGGTACTGGCTTTTTGATAACCGCCAGCTGCAAATTGAACCAGAGCTGCCTGTAAAATTCGTTCATATTTTTCTTGATCGATATGGATCTCTTTCACTAAATTTTCAGATCCTTCCGTTGATAAACCAGATAAGTTCCACCTAAAAACAACACAATTCCACCGACTAAAACACTAACATTTCCTACTGACAAACCATTTTCAAGTATGTTGCTTGGAATCCCCATATGAGTTGGAGAAATATTTTTTGCCCAGCTAAATGAGCTATTTAAATCAGAAAACACTCCAACCAAGTAAAACCCAAACACAATCCCTAGTGAAACACTGGTACTTTGTTTACTCGATTTTAAGAAGGTAGAAATGAAAAAACCAAAAGCTAGGAAAAATAGCAATACTAAACTATCTTGAAGAAAAATTTTGCTAATTTCTTTTGTGATCGTCGCAACTGAATCACTTGATTGACGATAAATTAACGTTGAACCAAGCGAAACCCCAAATGAAACGAGCCAAAAAATAGCCAAGATAACCAAGTTTGCTCCAAGCTTACTCGTCACTAAACCTTTTCGAGTCACAGGCTGTGCATATAAAAACTCAATCGTACCATCTGTCTCTTCTTTAATCAAAGCCTGACTGCCCAGCATCATCGCATAGATGGAAGCTGCTAAAAACATATACTGAAAGAAATATGCAAAAAATCCCGTAGCTACTAAAAAGCTTGTTTGCCCCGCTACACTAATATTAAATGTCTTTAATAACGATGGTGATAACCCAGACATTTTAGCATCCAGCAAATCCTTCATCGCTGAGCTATGCATCTGAGGATAGACCGCACTAAAACCAAAAATGATGACCGCAAACAAAACCATCCAAATAATTAATCCTTTAATTAACGACTTACTTTCAATTTTAGCTGCAATCATTTGCCGTCTCCTCCTTCATACAATGCCATAAACTGATCTTCTAATTCAGGATTAGTAATCGTAAAGTCTTGAATAGATTTATCTGTTAACAAAGGTAAAATCTCATGGATATCCCCTTCATAAAACAAACGTGTCTCATTACCTTGATGTTTTAAAATAGCTGCACCGATCTTTTCAAATAGTGACAGCGGAATATGATCACCAATCAAGGTAATCACTTTTCCTAAAGATTTTTCTTTTGAAATATCCTCAATTGTTATGATCTTACCTTCTCTTATGAATGCTGCTCGCTGCGCATGTTGTTGGATTTCATTTAAATCATGACTCGATAAAAAAATTGTCATTCCATTTTTATTGTATTTTCGTAACTCTTCAAATAGTCGATGTTGCACAAGTGGGTCTAAACCATTAGTCGGTTCATCTAAAATCAATAGTTCAGGATTCGGTAAAATTCCAGCAATTATAGCGATTTTCTTTTTATTCCCAAGAGATAACTCAGACATTTTTTTCTGTGCATCAATATCAAATAATTCGATAAAATAATCAATTTGTTGTTTACTGTTTTTTATCTGATGAAACTCAGCTACGTATTTCAGTACATCAAGTGTTGTCATATTCGGATAAAAACGAACATCACTAGAGACATAGCCCGTCCGTTTACGAATTTCTTTCACATCTTTAATACTATCTAAACCAAGTAAAGTCGAACTCCCTTGATCCGGATAAATAAAATTCAGCATCGCTTTTATCGTTGTCGATTTCCCTGCACCGTTCGGACCAATAAAACCATAAATTTCCCCTTTTTCTACAGTTAAATCAACATGGTCAATCGCAGGTTTCTTTTTATACAGCTTGGTTAGCCCTTTGATCTCAATGGCTTTCATATCAATACTCCTCCTCATTGACTAGTTAGTCAATTGAAGTATACATCCCTTAGAATCTTTAGTCAAAAAAAGCACTTATAAATTAGTAAAAATAAAAAGACCGAACAAAACTGCTATTAGTTCTGTTCCGTCCGCTTAAAGGGAAACACTGCTTAATCTATTTTTTTTAACAAATCCAATTCTTCATTAGTTATCGCTCGGTAAGCGCCTAAAGGTAATTCTTCATCTAACCATAACGATCCCATACGTAGCCGTTTTAAGTAAATAACTTTCTTGTCTACCGCTTCAAACATCCGTTTTACTTGGTGGAATTTTCCTTCTTGAATAATTAAACGAATTTCTGAAATGCCTTCTGCTTCATCTATCTTATCAATCAATAATTCGCTAGGTTTCACTAATTCACCATTCGTCAGTGCAAATCCTTCAGCAAATTTCTCTTTGTCATTTGATCCAACCAATCCTTGAATTTTTGCGAAATATTCTTTATCTACATGTTTTTTTGGTGACAATAACTGATGAGCTAATTGTCCGTCGTTCGTTAATAATAATAGCCCTTCCGTATCTTTATCTAACCGACCAACAGGAAATAAATCTTCTCTAAAATCTTCGTCTTGCAATAAATCGATCACTGTTTGATCTCGTTTATCCTCCGTTGCAGAAATAACGCCTTGAGGTTTATGCAACATGTAGTAATAGAATTCTTGATAAACTAACGGTTCTCCAGCAAAGGAAATCATATCCTTGTTTTCATCCACTTGGGTTTTAGCATCTTTTACGATTATGTCATTCACCGTTACTAAACTTTTTTTCAACAATTGCTTTACTTCTTTGCGGCTGCCAACACCTGTTTCTGCCAGAAATTTATCTAAACGCATCAATCATTCCTCCTTGCATTATTGCTATGAAAAAAGTAAGGCTGTGACAATTTTCTAAAACCCACACAATGCATAAAACGCAATGTGCGGGTTTTCGTCCAATTGCTCAAGTCTAAGCGACTTTTGTCACAACCTATAAAAATATTTATTTAATTTTTAACTTACGACGTAATTTGACAACACCTTTACCTAATAACTTGTCTGCTAATCGTAATTTTAATGTGATATAACCATAAACTGCGCCACCAAAAGCTGCAACAATTAAAATAATCACAAATGATTGGAACTTACGTGTTGGATCTAGGAAAAAGTATAAAAACTCTCTCATCAAAATAGTCGCAATCATCATTACCATAGTAATCAAGAAAATCAGTAACCCACGGCGTAAAGTCAAACCAAAGTTAAATCGGCTAACTTTCTTAATTTTTCTCATAATCAAGAAGCAAGATAATGAAAAACCGATCATTGTAGCAATTAATGGTCCATAAACTTCAAAAAGACGTATAGCTGGATATTGAACAATTAATTTCAAAGCCAAGCCCAAGCCAAAATATTTAATCGCTGCTTTATTTTCATACATCCCCATCAACATCGTTGAAGAAAGCATGTACAGTCCCATAAACAAACCTGCGAAACAAGCTTGAATTAAAACAGAAACACCTAAAGCATCAGGCGCATAAAACATTGTATATAGCGGCTCTGCTAAAACAATCATACCAAATGTTGCTGGCAACATTACAAACATAAACAACTGTAGATTATTGCTGATTAATTTGGATAAATCACGATAATTTTTTAAAGTAATAGCTTCGGTAATCAATGGTAAGCCTGTCGCCGAAATCGATGTAGCTAAGGCGATTACTACCATGGTTAACTTATCTGGATTTGCATTAAAAATAGCAAATAGTGTGCGTAGTTGACTACCCGAATAAGTAGTAAAGGTATTCATAAAATTAGAAAATGTAAATTGATCGACCAATTTAAAAACAGTCACACCTGATCCCACAATGATAAACGGAATCGCTTCTTTGATTGTTTCAGTCAATAAATCTTTCGTTGATGCTTCATGTTGATTTGCACTGTGTGCTTCAAGATAATCGAACATTGGTTTTTGCTTACGAATATAGAAAAACAGCACGACAAAACTAGCCAGCATCCCAATAAAAGCAGCTAGTGTTGATTGTGTAACCGCATCAACATAGTCACCATTATAGACTTTCATGATAATAAACGCTGTTAACAACATATAGAACACACGAGCAACTTGTTCAACAATTTGTGATAAAGCGTACGGCATCATGTCTTGATTTCCTTGGAAATAACCACGAACTACACTCATACATGGGAAAATCAGAACCGCTAAACTTAATGAACGCATCGTCGGAATTAGATCTTCTCCCCCACCTGACCATTTTGCCAGCAACGGTGAAGCAAGATACATGACGACGGCAAAAACTACACCTAAAACCGCCATTAATTGAAGTGCTTTGTAGAAAAGCTGTCTACTAATTTTGTATTCATTTAATGAGTTGTAATACGATGTTTGTTTTGCAATAGCAGCAGGAATACCTGCTGTTGAAATTAATAAGAATAGCGCATATACAGTATAACCCATTGAAGATAAACTGTTTGCTTCATTGGCGTGTTCCCCCATCCATGCATACCATGGAATAATGTACACGGCTCCCAGCAAACGAGAAATTATATTACTAGCTGTCATCCATGCCGAGCCTTTAACCATCTTTTCTTGATTGGTCAAGATCGGTTGGTCAGCAGGATTTGGTTGATTTATCATTTAACTCCTCCAACTTTCTTCAAACATGCTTTCTTTATTTTAATTGTTAAATCAAGGATATGCAACGACTTTCTTGAATAAATTAACTTATTTATTCTTTTCGCTTAGATTATGTACAGAAATAACGATTTTGTTTTTTAAAAGTTTTATCAAGCAACTAATTTCTATATTTTAATTTTTTGTTTTTTACTTGAGATAAGTGGGAAATCTCCTATATTTTTTGCTAAAATCAGATTTTTCTTACATAACTCAGATATAATGTTTATAATTATTTGTTATTTTAAATATTCAAAAATCCAAAAAAAAATCACCCCTGATTAAGATTTCTCTACAATCTTTTTGTGCACCAACAACTGCCTTGATGTTTTTCTGTTTAAATTGTATGATAAATGCCTAAATAGTTTTTTCGTCAGAGACTTGACTTTAGTTTATTAGATACCGCTTGGAGGCGTAATGATGAATATTTCTTTAAACAAAATCCGTGAATGTTTACTTGAAGAAAAGCTTTTAAAAGAATTTATTTTAGCTGATGACTGGTCATTAAATTTACCTAGTCCGCTGGCCGACAAAACATTTAACGCTCTTTCTTATGATTCACGAATAGTAAATTCTACTACACTTTTTTTCTGTAAAGGAATGAATTTTAAATCGGACTACTTGGAAGATGCTGTCAAATTAGGTCTTGAAGTATACGTAGCCGAGACGCCTTATGATGTTTCAGCCACTGTAGGGATTATTGTGACAGATATCAAAAAAGCAATGGCCGTTTTAAGTATGGCATTTTACGACTACCCTCAAGAAAAGTTAAAGCTGGTTGCTTTTACTGGTACAAAAGGGAAAACAACCGCTGCTTATTTTACAAAATATATTCTAGATCAGACAACTAATAAAAAAACTGCAATGCTGTCTACTATGAATTCAACTTTAGATGGACAAACTTATTTTAAATCTCATTTAACAACACCAGAATCACTTGATCTTTACCGTATGATGGCTGCTGCTGTGGAAAACAAGATGACTCATTTCGTTATGGAAGTTTCATCTCAAGCGTATAAGACTAATCGCGTATATGGATTATTTTTCGATGTCGGAATTTTTTTGAACATCACTCCAGACCATATTAGTCCAATCGAACATCCAACTTTTGATGATTATTTTTACTGTAAACGACAATTGATTAAACATTCTAAAACAATGATTCTAAATCATGATTCTGACTATTTCCAGATGTTAAAAGACACTGCAGAACTTTTTGAAACACCTTATATTGTTTATAGCGATCATCCACAAGCGGATGCAGATTATTTCTTTAAGACTAGCGAAGATGACTCTTTAGCATTCTCAATTCAAGCAAAAACTGACTCTCTCGCTATTTCTGGTGACTATCACCTACGTTTGGCTGGCGATTTCAACAAAGGAAATGCCTTAAGTGCTGCTATTGCCAGTGCTCTAGTCGGCGCAACACGAGAAGATTGTCAGCTTGGTATCAAAGAAACAACTGTTCCCGGAAGAATGGAGCTTTTAACGAATACAAATGGTGCCAAAGTCTATGTCGATTATGCACACAATTATGATAGTTTAAAGAATCTTCTAGCTTTTGTCAAAGAAGAACATTCTGATGGTCGTTTACTTGTGGTTATTGGCAGTACAGGGAATAAAGCCATTTCAAGACGTAAAGATTTCGGTACTGTTCTTTCCGAGCTTGCTGACGTAGCTATTTTAACAACGGATGATCCGGCTAATGAAGATCCTATAGCTATTTGTGACGAAATTGCAGCTCATATCACTTCTAATATTCCAACAGAAATAATCGTTGACCGCAGTGAAGCAATCGCCAAAGCATTAGCTATGAGTAAACCTGTAGACGCTGTTATTTTAGCTGGAAAAGGCGCTGACTTATACCAAAAAGTTAATGGTGAAGACACTCCTTACGAAGGTGACTTCCATATCGCTGAACGTTTAATTCATGAAACTATCTAATTCAACAATGGTGAACCAGAAAATTTTCTTTCTGCTTCGCCATTTTTTTATCCCATCAACATCATTACCAGAGTCATCAACACTAAACTAATTAAAATACTTGCTGAAGAAGTAAAACCAACTGTTTCTTCCGGCATACCTGCCTTTACACTATTAATTACAGAAAAAGTCGGCATCGGTGCTACACTTAATACAACTAAAACAATTCTCAGCATTGGATTCAACGGAATTACAAACGCAAATAACAACGCTAAAATTCCACCGCATAGATAACGCCAAAACAAGACTTCTTTGACTAAATGCAATGCTCGCTTTGGTAAACGTACTTCAAAATATAACCCAATCATAAACATGGATAAAAACCCATTCGCTTTAGCAATTAGTTCCAAAATAGCCAATAATTCCAGCGGTAAGTTAATATCTCCGATTCTCAGCAGCAACATAACCAAGTAAGCTGTAAACGGCACCGATCTTAATAGTGATAAAACAATTCGTTTTGCTGACGTTTCCTTTTTACTGCCAATCATTTTATCAATCAACAATGTGCTTCCACCAGTCAACATCACACTATTTCCAATATCAAACATTAAAAGAAACGGAACTGCTAATGGATAGAAGCCTTGAATAAATGGTAAACTAAAATTTCCAATATTGTAACCTGACATCGAATACATTTGAAACTGCTGTTCTAAAATAGAACGTTTTTTACTTACTCGACTGCCAATCAAAATGACTAAGATATTCATAATAATACCCATTATCAATAAGAAAAAAAGCGTTCCTGAGACAGCCACATTCGCTAAACTGACAATTACCGTTGCCGGTAAGGTAATATTTACGATAATAATCGATAGTGTTCCGCCATCTGCTTTACTTAATAAGCCAATTCGTTTCATCAAAAAACCTAAAAAGATCATAAAACAAAAAGCACCCGCTTGTACTAAAATCTCTTTCATCCAATTTGCCCCTCACATTTCGTTTTCCAACACTCTTACAAATTATAGCAAAAAGATCCTAATTCAGCTGGCTTTACTATAAAACATTGTTTCCCTGAGTTAATTCTAGTTGATTGAAGTCATAACTGCTATACTAAAGAAAAATTCTAGGAGGAACACGATATGATTCAGAAAATACTCATAGGACTAAACTTAATTATTGGTCTTGGCGGCGTTGTAGGTGGATTTCTAGCATTATCTAGCAGCGCAAGAGCAAGTGTCGGCATTAGCGAAACAATGTTAAAAAACTCACCGTTTACAACTTTTTTGATTCCCGGATTGTTTTTACTTTGTATAATTGGTTTTGGAAACTTGTTTGTTAGCTATACAAGCATCAAAACAAAACCATCATTTGCTTATTTTGATTGTGTAATTGGGTTAATATTATGTCTATGGATCATTGCTCAATGTATTATGCTACTATCGATTGTTCCTTTGCATGTTATTTTCTTTTTACTAGGTTTTGTACAATTTTTAGGGGGATTATTATTGATTCGAAAAGAACATTTATTGCCGCCATTTTCTGCGCATCAAAATTGAACAATAGTATATTTATTTTGCTGATTAATACAGAAACTCATTGAGTATTACAAAAAACAGCTGTTTTTAATCGTAAATTTTTCTTAAATCAAAAAACCACTATCTTCCTCAACAAAGCAAGATAGTGGTTTTCATATTTTTCATTCTATACTATTTCTTCAATCCAGAAGGTTTGAAGCCTTTCAAACGCAATGCATTCAGCAACACTGAAACTGAACTAAAACTCATCGCTGCTCCGGCAATCATTGGATTTAACAAAGGTCCGCCAAATACGTGTAACAATCCCATCGCCACTGGAATTCCCAATGTGTTATAAGCAAACGCCCAGAACAGATTTTCTTTAATATTTTTGATCGTAGCTTTACTTAACTCTACAGCAGTCGGGACATCCATCAAGTCACTGCGCATTAGTACAATATCTGCAGATTCCATTGCCACATCTGTTCCTGATCCAATCGCAATTCCAATATCTGCTTGAGCTAATGCTGGAGCATCATTGATTCCATCGCCAACCATCGCTACTTTTTTACCTTCTTTTTGTAGTTTCATCACTTCATTCGCTTTATCTTCGGGCAGTACTTCGCTTAACACGCGGTCAATCCCAACTTGTTTTGCAATTGCTTGAGCTGTTCGTTTATTGTCACCAGTAATCATTGCTACTTCAATGCCCATTTGATGTAACTTTTTAATTGCCGAAATACTATTGGGTTTGATTGTATCTGCTACAGCAATAATTCCAGCAATTTTACCGTCTTTTGCAATATACATCGGTGTTTTTCCTTGTTCAGCTAATTGATCTGAAACAGTACTTAAATTTTCCAATGTGATTTTTTGGTCGTCCATTAATTTTTTATTTCCTAATAATAATCTACTGCCTTCAATTGTGACTTCAATCCCATGACCGGGAATTGCTTCGAAGGCGTCTGTTGATGCAAGTGTTAATTGTTTTTCTTCAGCACCATTGACAATCGCTTCTCCAAGCGGATGCTCAGAGCCTTTTTCGGCTGAGGCAGCTAATCGAAGTAGCTCTTCTTTTGTGATAAACTCGGCTGTCACAATATCTGTTACCTTAGGTTTACCTTCTGTAATTGTTCCTGTTTTATCAAAGACAATCGTTTGAATTTTATGCGTTGTTTCAAGCGCATCTCCACTTTTGATTAATACACCGTTTTCTGCTCCTTTTCCTGTTCCTACCATGATAGCCGTTGGCGTTGCTAAGCCTAGCGCACATGGACATGCAATAACAAGTACAGAAATTGTGATTGTCAGTGCAAAAATCCATGATTCCTGACCTAAGAAATACCAAGCTAAACCTGCTAAAATAGCTAAAACAATCACGATTGGTACAAACACACCAGAAATTTTATCTGCCATTTTAGCAATTGGTGCTTTAGAACCTTGAGCATCTTCCACTAGTTTGATGATTTGAGATAAGGCAGTATCTTTACCGACTTTTGTGGCTTTAAAACGAAAGCTGCCGTTTTTATTAATACTAGCACCAATCACATTATCTCCCGCTTTTTTCTCTACAGGAATACTTTCACCTGTTAACATCGATTCATCGACTGAAGTTGAACCTTCCGTAACTAGTCCATCAACAGGAATTTTTTCACCTGGACGAACAACAATAATATCATTTAGTTGAACACTATCCACAGGCACTTCAATTTCTTCATCATTACGCAAAATACGTGCATTTTTAGGAGCCAAGCCCATTAATTTTTTAATTGCTTCAGAGGTTTTCCCTTTAGAGATTGCTTCAAAATATTTCCCTAGCGTAATCAATGTTAAAATCACAGCTGCTGATTCATAATAAAGAGCCATCGTAAAATCATGATTGCCAGCGAAAATCATCCCAGTTCCGTACAAACTATACAAAACAGCCGCACTAGTTCCCAAAGCAACTAATGAATCCATATTGGGATGTCCTTTGAACAATGCTTTGAACCCAACAATAAAGAAACTTCTGCCTAAATAAACGACAGGAATAGTTAAAATCAATTGTGCCATCGCAAAAGTGTCCGGATGCATCATTGGATCTAGAAACATTGGCAAAGGCATTCCGATCATATGCCCCATAGCAATATAAAGCAACGGAACTGTAAATACAGCCGAAATCCAAAAGCGCTGCCACATTTCTTTAATATGTTTTTGTTTTTTCTCCCGATCTTTATCAACTGAATCAGTCGTATCAATTTGTTCAATTGCTTCATAGCCAGCATCTGCTACAGTTTTAGTAATATCGGATACATTGACCATAGTTGGATCAAAATCAACTATCATTTTTTCAGTGGCTAAATTAACAGTTGCTTTTGCGATCCCATTTAGTTTGTTTGTCGCTTTTTCAATTGTTTGCGCACATGAAGCACAAGTCATGCCTTCAATATCAAATGTTCTTTGTTGATTATTACTTAAGGCTTCATACCCGGCATCTGCTACCGCTTTTTGGATCTCTTTTTCAGATAATTGGCTTCCATCATATTCAACACTTAATTTTTCTGTCGCTAAATTGACAGTTGCTTTTGAAACTCCTGATAACTTGCCTGCCGCTTTTTCAACAGTTTGTGCACAAGAGGCACAGGTCATCCCCTCAATATCAAACGTCTTTGCTTCCATTTTTTACATCTCCTTTGATAGACTTTGGTTTTATGACTAATCTTTAACGACTACATTTATAGTCGTTTCATTTCTTCTTTATATTAAAATAGATCAGCAGGTTTGTCAACCTAAATATCTGAAGAGTTTATTGCGCTTTGAATTGATAATAATTAACGCTGATTTATTCTAAAAATCTGAAAAAACATTATTATTTATCTAAAACCCTATCTTATTTTCTACTATATTTCATTATTTTATATTTATAATATAATTATTTTGTATGTAATTACTCACTAAAAAATTTACTATTCACTCTTTTTGTAATTAACAAGAACTAATAGCATTATTAAAAAAACTCCTTGTATCGTAGGATATACTTATTTTAAAGATTAATTTACATAAAGTGAATATATATAATTTTCAAAATCCCTTCCAACTTTTATTCCATGTTATTTAATTTGAAGGAACACCCATTAATTAAATAACGTACATAATGATTGATAAACATTTACAGCATTGATATTATCATCTTGTAAATAATTATTTAACAAAAATTTAAAGGAGATTACATTTTGAAAAAGAAAACTTTATCGTTATGTTTATTAGTTTTAGGTGTTTCAGGAATCGCGATGTTTGGAGGAAGCAAAGAAGTTTCTGCTCATGGTTATGTTAATCAGCCAGCCAGCAGAGTTGTTAATGCAAAAGCAAATGGTTTTGGCTGGGGACCAGGAGAAATTTCATCTCATCCTGCAATTATCTCTACACCACAAGGGATTGAAACAAGCACTTCTAAATTAGATTCAGGAGAATTAAACGGTAAATTAGCATCTGCTGGTTTAGAAGGATACTCACCATTAAATGTGCAAACTTCAAATAGATGGGCTAAAACGTCAATCAATACTGGTGTTAATAACTTTAATTGGCATCACACTGCTGTTCATAAAACAAATAGATATAGATATTACATGACGAAACAAGGTTGGAACCAAAATGAACCATTGACTTTAAAAAACATGGATCTTATTACAGTTATTGGTCAACCAATCGGAGAAAATCTTCCAAGTGGTGAAGGTTTCACGCCTAAAGTAGATGAATTACAGAAAGTAACGATACCTTCTGATCGTAGCGGTTATCATGTGGTTTACTCAGTTTGGGATATTAATGATACAACTAATTCATTCTTCCAAGCGATCGATGTGGATGTAAAATAAATAGTTTAAGCCAGAGGTGTGCGCCTCTGGCTTTTTTGTACCTTGCCGAATATCTATATACGAATTTCTTTTATTTAGCTAAAACCCTCCAATGCGCATCTATTATTTCCCATCTCATTTTTTACTACTCTAATGGTATTCATCCTGACAAATTTCACATTCTAACTTGTACTGGGTTAATTAGATTTTTTATTCTTTCATCTGTTATAGCAACTGTACGATTTTTTTTCATTTTGTATTCAATATAACTATTAGAACCTTCTTTTAAATTATAATTATATGCTCTAACAAACCTTTTAAGGAGCTGTTCTCCATTTCTAATACCTATTATTTTTGTCTTTATATCTTGTTCATTTATTTTCTCTATAAACAATTCCAGATTAAACTTCTTTATCGTATACATATTAAAAAAAGCAATAAATAAACCAGAAACAGATTTTAGCTCCGTCTTATAGATAAAATCATTAAACTTGAATACAACCAGTTTAAACTCTTCTACATCAAGAAAGTTGAAATTCCCTTCTTTAACTATATCAATATCTTTTGTACTTTTATTTAAATTTCCTAGTGCAGCTGAAACCATATCTCCTAAAGGAATATACTTAAATCGATGTATTAATTCGTTTAATTCTGTATAAGCTTCCTTTCCATCTTCCACATATTTATTGATAAAGTCTTGGACACTCCAATTATACACAGTATTATTAAGCTCAATAATATCAGCCATATTTTGGGATATAGTTACATAATATGGTAAGTTTATTCCATATTTTTTAGCAATATAGAATCTATGTTGCCCATCAAGAATTTCGAGTGTACTATTAACAGCTATGGGTGTTAATATACCTTTTTCTAAAATCGAGTTTTCCAATTTTCTATTCACACGAATTTGTCTATTGCCTTCAATTAATCTAAATTGATTATATTCGTTTGTTGTATATATATCGCTTATCACTTTATCCATATCTCTAATCCGCCTTTCGACTCATCTGGAGTAGCAAAAAATCGCGTTCTTCTGATATAATCGGTTTTTCATTTTTAGATAAGTTAAATTTGATTGCTTTTCCTGTAATTGCTTCTTCTCGTAAGCGATAATTATGTGCCTCTAAAAAAACTTCTGTCACCACATCTAAACTCATAATTCCGTTTACTAATTCTTCTTTTCCTCTCATTCCTTTTATCATACGATCTCTATCAAATTTTTTTACTGTGTAAAGATTAAAGTAGCCCAAAAAAGTGTAAAGACTACTTTTTAAGTCTGTACATTTTATAAATTCTGAGTAATCTTCAAGAAATAAACAAAAATGAGGATAATTATAAAATTTAAATCTTCCTTCACGAACATTTTTGCTAGACTTCAATGATAAATTTAGCAGACCTTGGGCTGCCGTCATTAACGAAGATATTGGAATGCTTGAGTACTTCTTAGACAATTTCTGGAGTTTTTCATATTCTAAATTTCCATCACTAACATATTTATTTATATAATCATCAAGTTTCCATGCTTTTTTGGTATTATTTAAATCAATAACCTCTTTCATTCCAAAACCTTGACTTACCCTATATAATATTTTCTTTCCAAATTTTTTTGCGATTTCATAACGACTTTGTCCATCCAGTATCTCCATATTTTCATTAACTGAAATAGGTATTAACATCCCATGCACTAAAATTGATCTTTCCAAACTAGGATTTCTTTTCACTTTCCTATTTCCTTTTAAATACTTAAATTTGTCATAGTCTTCTGTTTCATAAACTTTACCGATATTTCTACCCATTTTTTTCTTCCTCCTACCTTAAAATAATCTCCATTTTTTACATCCAACTTGTATTTACGCTCTTATTTCACACATAAATATACGTTGCTACTGATGATACTTAACCACTATTCCTCCTTTCAACCATCTTATATAAATTGTATCTAAATTTAGTTACAATTTAACAACAGTCAAACGATATATTTCGTAATATTTGTCAGAAAATCGTAACTAATCTGAAAAATATTTTTTTAGTCACAAAAAAACTACCTTATTCTTATAAGAATAAGGTAGTTCATTTTATAAACAGTTCACTTAATTAGCTAGTTTATTCCATTCAAATCAAGCACAGTTTCTCGTTTAATTAGCTGATGAGGTATCACCAACCGCACGCCTGTCGCTTCTTTTTGCTGCAATGATTCGATTAATTTTTGCATACCCATTTTTCCTAGTTCAGCGATATCAATATCGATACTTGTCAAATAAGGATGTACCAGTGTAGCATAAATCGAATTATTGAAACTAATAACAGAAAAATCATCCGGCACACGATAGCCGTACATTTGTGCTAGTTGAATCATTCGCATCGCAAAAATATCATCAATCACAACCGCAGCTGTTGCTTTCGTGTCTTTTAAAAGCTCTTCAAAAGCCACATAATCTTCTGGTTTCTCCATATCTACAGAAGGTAAGACAGTTAAGCCAGCCAGCATCATTGCTTTTTGGTACCCAAAATAGCGTTCATAATAAACGTTCTCATGAGTTGTATTGGTAATAAACAAAATAGTTTTGTGCCCATTTTCAATGAGATAATCTGTCGCGTGTTTTCCTAACAACTGGTTGTCATTATCGACATAAATAACTTGATCTTCATTTGTATATGGCTGACCAATCAAAGAAAATGGAACCTGATTTTCGAACAAATAGTTAATAACCGGATCATCTTTATCCGAATACAGCAAGATAAAACCATCAACTTGCTTTTGCCGATGCATCAGCTGAACATTTTCCAGTAAGGTCTCGAAAGACTGAGCAGTAGCGATAGCTGTAGTCATGCCATGTTTGCGCGCTTCATCATTAATTGATTCAATAATTTCCAAGTAAAACGGATTACCCATCCGCTCACGAGAATCCAATGGCGGCAAGATAACACCCACAGCTCCTGATGAACGCTTCCCTAAATTTCGAGCAGCAATATTCGGAACATACCCCATTTCTTCCATTACTTTATATACTTTTTTCTTTGTAGCATCTGAAATGCTGGGGTGATCGTTAATCACTCTGGAAACTGTAGATGTCGCAACACCGGCCTTTTTAGCCACATCTTTTACTGTAATCGTCATCGGTTCCACTCCTTTCATAGTTAGTCATTAGTTTATTATTTACATTCAAATCAATACTGTCGTAGAAAATAATACCATAGATTGAACCTTAGTTGCTATCGTGATTTTCGAATCTAAGGCTTTTTTGGCTGGATGCACTTATTTTTCGGTTCTTTTTATTTCCCAAATTGATGTTAAAAATGAAAAAGTCAGTTCTTTGGTCGATGCGACTAGTGGAATTCCCGAACCTAAATCTGCTTCACGCCCAACACCAATTGGTACAGCTCCACTTGCTAAGATTGCTTGAATCCCTGCTTTTGCATCTTCAATACCAATACATTCTACTGCTGATAACCCAACCTCCTTAGCAGCTAATTCAAAAATTTCTGGATCGGGTTTTCCTTTAGCTACTTTCGCTGGATCTGCAATACCGTCAAAATAATCCATTAATTTCATTTTTTTTAATAGAAATGGCCCATTTTTACTAGCTGATGCTAGAGAGATTTTTATTTCCTGTTTCTGTAACTGTTGCAGTAATTCCAAAATCCCCGGATAAACATCTGCTTCACTAACTTCCTGAATCATGTCTACATAGTATTCATTCTTCCGTTGCGCTAATTCAGCAAATTGTTCTGGTGTAAAATCTTGTGAGCGTCCACCATGAGCTAACAATAATTTTAGTGAATCTTCCCGACTCACACCTTTTAGTTCTTCATTAAACGTACGATCAATGCTAATCCCGATTTCTTTGCCTAAACGCTGCCATGCTTGGTAATGATATTCCGCTGTATCCGTTAAAACACCATCCAGATCAAATAATACTCCTTTAAACATGTTCATTCACCTTTTCCATCGCTACTGTTAATTCATCTGATAAGAGCATTTTATTTCCATATAATGTAAGTGGTAATTCCGTTCCTGAAATCAGTTCAATACGCACATTATTTTGATCCACTGTTACATAAATCAAACGGTCACGATAATTTACATGGAATGCATAATTCGTCCAAGTACTTGGTAAAAACGGTGCAAAACTTAATGTTTCATTCGCTGTTTTCATTTGAGCAAATCCTTGTACAATCGCCAACCAGCTACCTGTCATCGAGGTAATATGCAGACCATCTCCTGTATCATTATTGTAATTATCTAAATCAAGTCGAGCTGTGCGCTGATACATTTCTACAGCTTTTTCTTCCATTCCTAATTCAGCAGCCAAAATTGCATGGACACTTGGTGATAAAGAAGATTCATGTACCGTCATTGGTTCATAAAAACGGAAATTACGCTCCTTTTCTGCTGTTGAAAAACGTTCTCCGAAGAAATAAATTCCTTGTAAAACATCTGCCTGCTTAATAAAACAAGATCGTAAAATCCGATCCCAAGACCAATGTTGATTTAAAGGTAAATCATTTGGAGAAAGTGCCGATCTTGGCATTAAATCTTTATCTAAAAAGGTATCATGTTGAACAAAAACACCTAGCTCTTCATCAAAAGGATAATACATATTTTCGATAATATCTTGCCAATGAGCTTGTTCTTCAGGTGTAATCGTTACTTGTGTTTGCTCTTGATATTTTTGATAGTTTTCTAAAGTATATTGTAAAACCCACGTTGCAATTGTGTTGGTATACCAGTTGTTGTTGATGTTATTTTCATATTCATTAGGCCCTGTTACTCCATGAATCATGTATTTTTGAGCTCGTTTTGAGTAATGTACACGATCTGCCCAAAAGCGGCTAATTTCCGTTAACACTTGCAAACCTTCGTTTTTCAAATAATCATTGTCGCCAGTGTAATTTACGTAGTTATAAATCGCGTAGGCAATTGCACCATTTCGATGGATCTCCTCAAATGTAATTTCCCATTCATTATGGCATTCCACCCCAGTAAAAGTCACCATTGGGTAAAGTGCTCCAGCTAAACCTTGTTGACGAGCATTATGTTTAGCTTGTTCTAATTGATTAAAGCGATATTTCAACAGATTTTTTGTGACTTCGGGTTTCGCTAACGCCAAGTAAAGCGGCACCGCATAAGCTTCTGTATCCCAATAAGTAGCACCGCCATACTTTTCACCAGTGAATCCTTTCGGTCCAATATTTAAACGCTCATCTTCGCCATAATAAGTCGTAAACAGCTGGAATAAGTTAAAACGAATACCTTGTTGCGCTGCATCGTCACCTTCGATTACAACATCTGCCAATGCCCAACGTTTTCCCCAAGCTGCTGTTTGTTCTTTTAGAAGTTCTTCAAAATTCTTCGAGCTTCCTTCAAGTATGCGGCAAGCTTTTTCTTGCTGTTCTGCTTCTGGAACATCGCGGCTCGTCAAAACAATCACTTGTTTTTCTAGTGAAATTGTTTCATTTGCTGCTAGTTCTGTTTGGAAAGTTTGCTGCACTTTAAGCGCTTCTGTTTCCGCAATTCCAGTGTTAATTTCGGTTAAATGTTTCATTGCAGCAGTGACACTGAATTGTTCAATTCCGAAAGCATTTGGAATCGTCCGAGTAGTTAAAAATCCGACCGTTTCTTCAAATCCAGATTGTTGTGCTTCCCAAAACATTTCGTCGTAATTGCTATCTTCATTACGAACATCGCCATCAATTTTTGATACAATCTGAATGTCTGCTGTCCCTTTTAAAACTGTTGCTGTCACTCGAATGACAGCTAATTCTTGTTGAACAATACTTAAAAAACGTTCAAAACGGAACTCAATACTGGTATCAGTATTTTCAAAAATAAACGTACGTGTTAATAATCCATTTTTCATATCTAATTCTAAATAAAAATCTTTTGGTTCTTGAACACCTAAATCAAGTGCTTCTCCATTTACAAAAATATCCATTGCAATAAAATTCAGTGCATTAATTACTTTACCAAAATAATCCGGATAGCCATTTTTCCACCACCCAACTCTGGTCTTATCTGGATACCAAACACCGGCTAAATAGGTTCCTTGATGATGATCTCCTGTGTATTGTTCTTCAAAATTACCTCGCATTCCCATATAACCATTACCAATAGATGTTAGTGATTCTTGCAGGCGACGTTCGCTGCGTTCTAATTGATGTGTTGCAATTTTCCATGGGTCTATCTCAAATAAGTGATTCATTTGCTTTCCTCCTATTGACTGTCTCATTTCATACTATCATATTAAACGCAACCGATTGCGTTGTCAAACATTTATTGTTCAATTATTTAATTTTCCTCTATCAAAATCTATATATCTTGAATATCTAGTATAAGGTCACTTGGTAAGTAAAGTTTTAATTTAAGAGTTTACAAAAATAAAAATCTCCTTTATACTAATACCAACGAAATCGATTGCATTAAAATTGCAGAGGAGAGAAAACGAATGAAAAAGTTACTAAGTTTTGAATTTTGGCAAAAATTCGGTAAAGCTTTAATGGTTGTCATCGCGGTTATGCCAGCGGCTGGATTAATGATTAGTATCGGGAAAACAATTCCGTTAATTAATCCTGATTGGACAGCACTTGTCACAACAGGCGGCGTGATTGAAAATATTGGTTGGGCTGTTATTGGCAATTTACACATTTTATTTGCTTTAGCAATTGGTGGAAGCTGGGCGAAAGAACGGGCTGGCGGAGCTTTTGCTGCTGGATTATCTTTCATTTTAATTAACCGAATTACTGGTTCAATTTTCGGCGTAACTAGCGCCATGTTAGCTGATGATAAAGCCTTCACACATACTTTATTCGGTACAAAAATTATGGTTAAAGGCTTTTTCACTAGTGTGTTAGAAGCACCCGCTTTAAATATGGGAGTTTTCGTCGGGATCATCGCTGGTTTTGTCGGAGCTATGGCTTTTAACAAATATTACAATTATCGAAAATTACCTGATGCTCTATCATTTTTTAACGGAAAACGTTTTGTGCCTTTCGTTGTAATTCTTTGGTCAACAATTGTTGCAATTATTTTAGCTATTATTTGGCCTTATATTCAAGCTGGAATCAATAATTTTGGTTTATGGATTGCTCAATCACAAGACACTGCTCCTGTTTTAGCACCATTTTTATATGGAACTCTTGAACGTTTACTACTACCTTTCGGGCTGCATCATATGCTTACAATTCCAATCAATTATACGCAACTCGGCGGAACTTATGAAATCTTATCTGGCGCACAAGCTGGAACACAAGTATTCGGACAAGATCCACTTTGGTTAGCTTGGGCAACAGATCTAGTTAACTTAAACGGCGCAGGCGATATGTCACAGTACAATTACGTTTTAAACAACTGGACGCCAGCTAGATTTAAAGTCGGACAAATGATCGGCGCTTCCGGCATTCTGATGGGTATGACCTTAGCGATGTATCGCAATGTTGACGCTGACAAACGAGCTAGTTACAAATCAATGTACATTTCTGCAGCTTTAGCAGTCTTTTTAACTGGAGTTACTGAACCTTTAGAATTTATGTTTATGTTTGCTGCTGTACCCCTTTACATTGTTTACGCTGTTATTCAAGGTGCAGCCTTTGCGATGGCCGATATTATTTCATTACGGGTTCATTCTTTCGGAAATATCGAATTACTGACTCGCACACCTTTAGCGATCAAAGCTGGTTTAGGTGGAGATTTACTAAATTTCGTGATTTGTGCGATTCTTTTCGGAGTTGCAACTTACTTTATCGCTACCTTTATGATTAAGAAATTCAACTTTGCAACACCAGGAAGAAATGGAAACTACGATAACAACGATGACCAAACAGATTCAACTATATCCAGTAGTCAAAATATCGGCAATAACGATCCGCAAATTATCGAAATCATACACTTATTGGGTGGAAAAGAAAATATCGTTGACGTTGATGCTTGTATGACAAGATTGCGTGTAAGCGTTACGGATAAAGAAAAAGTTGGATCAGAAGATGATTGGAAAAAAGCTGGAGCTATGGGCTTAATTGTAAAAGACAGCGGCGTACAAGCTGTTTACGGACCTAAAGCTGATATTCTAAAATCAGACATCCAAGATTTACTTGATTCAGGAGTGACAATACCTGAACGTCAGAAAAATACTTCTGGAGACACTCCTAACGTAGAAACAAACTATCAAGATGTTTCAAAACCACTTGTTCCAGTTGCTGAAGGAGAAGTCATTTCAATTGAACAAGTTGATGATCCAGTCTTTTCACAAAAAATGATGGGTGACGGTTTTGCTGTAATCCCCATAAACGAAACGATTTACGCACCAATCGCTGGAACAGTTACTAGTATTTTCCCATCTAAACACGCTTTAGGTATTCAGACTGACGAAGGCGTTGAGGTATTAATCCACATGGGGCTGGATACAATCGAAATGACCGAATCCGCGTTTACCATCCACGTGGCTGAAGGTCAAAAAGTAACCGCTGGCGAAAAAATTGCTACCGCAGATTTAGAAAAAATCAAAGCAGCTGGCAAACAAACAACAATGATCGTCGTGTTTACCAATGGCGAAAAAATCAAAAAATTCACATTAAATAAAACAGGTAATCAAGCACCTGGAACCATTATTGGACAGTTAGAAGTCTAAGTTTATTACTTATAGGGTTAGCACGAAGCATTTCAGGCTTTGTCCTGACCCTATTTTTCGATCAAATCGCCGCAGGAGGAACAATTATGAAGATCTTAACTTTAAATACTCACAGTTGGTTAGAAGATCAACCTTTAGAAAAATTAAACCAGCTAACTGAACAAATTATTAAGGAAGAGTACGCATTAATCGCTTTGCAAGAAGTGAATCAACGTATGGACAGTTTGCCTGTCATTTCAAATCATGGTTTCCACCCAACAGAAAATCAATTATCAATCCACGAAGATAATTTTGCATACTTACTTGTTCAACAATTAAAAAAACGAGGGCATCACTATCACTGGAGTTGGGCATACAACCATATTGGCTATTCTATTTATCATGAAGGCGTGGCATTACTTTCCAAATATCCAATTACCCCAAGAGCAATTACCGTTTCAGAAGAACAAGATCCAGCTGACTATCGTAGAAGGGTAATGTTGATCGGGCAAACACAACTTGGAGATAAAACAATTACCGCTTTAAGTTGTCACTATTCATGGTGGACAGAAGCTGGCGGTTTCGCTCACGAATGGCAGCAGACAGAGCAATTTTTACAAAAAAGCACTGAACCTTTATTAATTATGGGTGATTTCAACAACGCAGTTACAGCAAAACATACAGGTTATGAGTTAGTAACCAATAGTCCGTTAAAACTTCAAGATAGCTTCATAGCTGCGGATACGAATATTGGTGAACACACGATCGAAAAAGCGATTGATGGCTGGGGAGAGAATCAGGAAAAATTGCGGATTGATTATATTTTCACTTCAGATGATTTCAACATTTCAACATATGAAATAGTCTTCGATGGAAAAAAAACACCAATAATCAGCGATCATCTTGGCGTTTCCGCAACGATTCAATATAAATATGATAGCAACATTTCTGTAACTACTAAAGAAAACCCGAACTCAGAACTCCTTAGTACGCAAACTGACTAACTTATTCCAGTTCATTTTTTTGAAAAAAACAGCTAAACTTTGCTAAACTTATAACAGGAAGCGTTTCAAGGTAAATTTTTTTCTGAAAGCAGGAACTTAATATGAAGATAGTCATTTTTGGAGGCAGTGGTTTTATTGGTCAAAAATTAGCTGAAGAACTCGTTAACAGAGGTCACCATGTCAGTAGTATTTCCCGCAGTGGAAAACCAGCTGATTTAACTACTCCTTGGAGTCAAAAAGTTGAGTGGATTCATTCGGATATTTTAAATGACACTGCTTGGCAAGATACCATAGCTACTTCCGACTGGGTTATCGATACCATCGGAATTCTTTTTGAAAAACCACAAAAAAATATTACCTATGATCGGTTTATTATAGAACCCGTACGGATTCTTTTACATTATTTAACCCAAACAAATAGCCGAGCAAAATTACTTTTCCTTTCAGCTAACACTGCGCCACTACTCTTAAAAAAATACATGAATGCGAAACTTTCTGCTGAAGAATTAATTAAGGAACAAAGTCCGCGCAACCTGATTGTTTACCCTAGTCTAGTAGTCGATCATGAACGGCCTTTTTCCATGATTAGTGCTAAATCAATTCGATTTAGCAAAAAAATCCCCGGATTACGCCAACTTGTTAAAGGTTATGATCCGATATCTAGACAAACGTTAGCAATCGAAATTGCAAATGTTATCGAAGGAAAAAGCTCTGTTTATACCAAACGGCGACAATAGTGTGCAGTACTTCAGGCATAAATTCTAATAAAAAATAAGAACACCTTTACTAAGATAAATTGACTAAACAAATAAATTAGTAGGGTGTTCTTATAATTGGAGCATAAATCAATCAAATGATTCTTCCTTGGTTGATTCATACTCTAAAAGCAATTGCTAATCTTCGTTTGTTTTTATATATTAGGAAACATCTAGAAAGATAATAGCGCTGGAACCTAACAAATCATTACTAAATCTAACCAAATGAGACCAGTTAGTCAACATAACAATTTCAAAAAACTGTCTTAGAAACTAAGTATAATTGATTGCCACTTACTATTTCTCTTAAAATCCATTCAATTTATCTAGACATACTAGGCTCCACTATAACATTTCTGTTAGCGCTAGTTGTTAACCTTGTAACAGGATCAGTAACAGAATACGTTAAATTATACAGTCCTGGAATATCTGTATTAACTGTTCCAGTTACACTGATTTGTGACGTTATGTTACTTCCGCCAGCGCCTACTGCCGTCACTCCATCCATCGGATCGAACGAAGTTCCTTGATCAATCATTACATCTTGCACGCCTCTCAATTGTGGTGCGGATGCATTTATATTCTGATTAATCATAAGCGTTCGAAAATCTAATGATTTCCCAAATTTACCTACCAATTCAACCTCAACTCTGTCTCCTGCGGCAAACAAGTAGTCTCTATTAAAATTAATTCTTGCAAGACCTGAGGCATCTAGTAACCCAGGCGAACGTTGCAGTGATACTGTTCCATTATTAATTACACGCCCGTTTCGGATATGTCTCCACCTCACCGTCTCGCCTTTAAAATACATACAAGTACCTACATATATCGTTGGCGGATTATTCCTCTCGAAATAAAGTGTTCTAATTCTATTTAGTGACATTCGAGCTGCAACTTCTTCACTGTCTAACGTTGCATCATCTAACCCTATTATCTCTTCAGCAGCATCACTTGAGCTTTCAACGCTTTCTTCAGCAAATACTGGTGCAATTCCGCTCAGTAAAGAACCTCCCAGTAAAAAGATAATTGATGTAAAATGAATAAGTTTTCTAATATTAATATTGATAACACAACTCCTCCTTTTGAAATAGTAAAAATAGTTTTTATATCTATGCATTTATAACTTTTCAATACGAAAATTAAGAGCAGAGACAATCAATAAGACAATTTTGCGAGATTGTTATGCTGACTAACTAGTCTCATTTTTTTTAAGTAACGTTCACAGAAACATTCTTTTCTAATCTAGATAACCTAATAATTCCATCGAAAGATATAGAAGTTTGTTGATGTACTATCAATCTTCATTTCAGATTATCTTTCTTCTGAAAAGACGTCTTCATTCACTTTATAATATACAAAAGTAGCTTGCTCATATTTTTGCACTTTAGTGATATCTTTTAAAAATTCTTCTACTAATTCTGGGTTGCCATAGAAATTTTTAATTTGAGTACTGACATTCATCCCTAATTGCTTGGTTGCGTTGTAATAGCGATTTAAGGTCAGTTGACCTTCTTCGGAATTTAAGTTGTTGGCTTTTTTTGTTCCGTAGCTGGCCATTGCTGTTGCTAGATAGCGGATATTTTGTTGCAGTTTTTCTTCCTCGTCTCCTTGATCTCGTGCTAAAATTAATTGTTCTTCAAAATCTCGGAGAAGATAATAACCTCGAATCACCGAATCAGAATCATCTGCGCTTAAGTTCATAGCTTGATAGTAGGAAATGTAGGCGGATGTACCTGAAAAAGTCAGAGTTAAAATTATCAGCCAGACAATCCAGATTAAGTTTTTCTTTTTCTTTCGTTGGTATTCTTTTCGTTGCATCGCTATTTTTTTGTTTTTCTTTTTATTCTTAATTTTTTTCCTCGATAATTTGGTCAGCTTTTTTCGTTGAACAACATACTGGATGAAAAAAAAGAATATCCCAAGGAAAGAAAGGGTGGCAGCCGCAACACCGCCTATAAAAATGGTTTCTAAAATAGACATTGTCTCAGCCCCTATTCACCCAGTAGTCGTTTTTTCCCTTTGCTTTGGCTTGCTTTTTTCTTTTTGTTAACTTTCTTTTCTTCTAATTCTTTTTGTTGTTTCTTTTTACGAAGGTACGTCATAATCCCGAAAATCATCCCGATGATTAGTAAAACAGCTCCAACAATCAGCGCAATTAGCTGCCAGTTCAGTCCTTTTTCCTGCACCAAACCAACATCTCGTTCGTTAAATTTATCCGCATCTTCTTGGGTGATTTCAAATTCTTCTGTCCATGCCCATTTTTGATCACCCGAAGTGATTAAAATGTTCGCGACATAGGTTCCCGAAACCATTCGTTCACCGTTCATGCTAATGGGAAATTGAATAAATGAATTTGGTGCCATACGCATCGCTGTTTGTTTTCGCTCGTATAAAACAGTGTCGTTTCCTTTGGCATTGATTTGGGTTTCAACCGTCATATTGTTCAAAAATGCTGGGATGATATTGGAGAAATCAACGAAAATGGCATTTCGGTAATTGCTTTGACCAGCAAATACCTGGTTTAATTTCAAATTTGGTGTTAACTTACCCTCGGATTCTTGAAGTAACATCGCAATAACATAGGCATATTGATTAATAATTCTAGAGCCGCCTTCGTCCGAGATATTATCCTCTTGATTGACTTTCATTAGTTGAATACCACCAGCGATTACACCTTCGATACCTGTTTCCGGCATTTTGATTTGTAGTTCAAGCGTTTTTGTTTCGCCCGCTTCTAAGTCAACGAATTCTGGCCCTGTTACAATATCAGCAAAATCAAATTTTAGAGATTCATCGTTTTCGATGTCGGAATCTCCATATTCAATGACACCATTTTGATTGGTTACCGCACCGTTTAGTCCAACATTGACTGTTAGTTTTTCTTCACTCGGGTTGGTCAAGGTCACGTTTATAGTTTGTTCCTGGCCTTTAGCCATTTTTAGTTTGTAATAGCCAATGTTGTCTTCCATTTGATTATCCGGAAAGTGGACTCTATAGGTAAATCCCGTCGCCCCAGCAAGATCATCATTATCATCAGCATGTGCTGTGTTTGTAAAAAGGACACTCGGCAGAAGCATCAATACAATTAATGAAATAATTTCTATTACGTTTATTCTTTTTTTCATGTTTATAACCTCATGTCTTTTTATTTTTTCTATGTATGGGAAAAATTATTTTTTTAAAAGCAAGCTGGCGAGAAATCTCGTCAGCTTACTTTAGGAAAAGCTGCAATAATGAATTAAGCTTCTGTATCGTCTTCGTCTGCAGTCGGTGCTGCTACAACTTTCCACGTTACTTTCGCTACATAATCGTCTTCAGCCATGTTTGAAGCAGTTGCTGCTGGAACTGTTAGTTTTACTGAGTTCGCATCTGTTTCGTTTCTGCTGTCACCAAAAGCCATGATGTAACGACCCTTTCCTTCTTCCTTATCTTGGTCTGCAGTTACAACTGCGACAGCATCATTACTTTCAGTTAATTGGAATGCTCCTGTGCTTGATGGAATTACGTTTGTGTTATCACCTTGTGCTGCTATAAATCCATTACTGAAGTTAATGGTTGAACCCGTTAATTTATTTGTGTCTTTTCCTGTAAATTGTTGTGTCATTTGTGCTGTTACTGTATAACCAAACGTTCCTCCAGCACGAACATCACGCCATTGAACATACGCTCCACGTGTTGTTGCATTATCGCCTTCACCAAACATCATTGGTGATGCAAATGCAGTTACTTCATTCGCAGATGTTTTGATTGTGCCAAATTCTAAGTTTGTTACTTTTTCAATCATTAATGGTCCACGATCTGGATTTGTAATTTCATCTGGCCCTTCTGGATTGGGTTCTGGTAAAGTCTCTCCTGGTTCTTCCGGATCAACGGTGTCTATCTCTTCATCGGGATCTGTTCCACCTTCTTCAACAGTTACTGTACCTGTTGAATCTAGTTCTGTTGCATCCGCTAATGCTACTGTCGGTGCTAATGCTCCGATTGTTAGGGCAGCGACGATCGCTGCTGATGATAATGTTGTGAATTTCATAATGTGTTTCCTCCTAGTGTGTTTGTGTATAATTTATTTGATAACCTGGACGAATCCAGAAGTATCACAAGTTTAAGGTAACTCGGCTAATATCCAAGTTATTTCTGTTGCGTATTGTACCGGGTAGATTTTTGTTGCAGTTGGAATGGTTAAACTGATGGCTGAATTATGATACGCCGGTTTACCGGAAAACTCATCCCTCACAGCATTTCCTGCTGCATCTACCACTGGTGACAAAGTGTTTTCCATGTTGTTACTGTTGGTTTCAGAAGCACCGAAGGCAATCGTCCAGACGCCACGGCCATTTCCAGCTGTCGCTGTGGCTAATTCGTAGGCTGTGCCAATCGAATTTAAGGCAATCGTTTCTCGAGTCACCGTTGGTGAACCGCTGTTGCCACTGCTGTTAGCCCAGCCTTTATCTAAGGAAAGGACCGCACCACTTAGTTCTTGTTCGCTGGCTTCTTGAATCACCGTGTTTCGAAACTGGTGATTTTGCTTCACTTGAAGTGTCCAGCCCGTTGAGACTGTTCGTTGATCGGTAATTTGGATATAACTACCTCTTGGCCCTGTATCTCCTAAAAATTGTTGGGCTAATACAGGATAAGTGCGGTTGGCACCTATTAATTTGGCTCGTCCAAAGTCAAGAGATGATACATAATCGATACGAAGTGGGCCGTCCGTAGAAGGTCCTTCTCCTGGATCAGCGATATCATCAGGATTTTCTGGATCCACAGGAAAAGATTCACCACCAACCACATTGACACTACCGGATTGATCCAAACTCTTAGATTCTGCCTCGCCTATTGAGATGAAAAATAAAGTCCCTAGCCAAATGAGCAAACCACTGGTTACTGAAACAAAAAATCGTTTCTTCATCTACTTTTCCTCCTTTATCTTTTTCCAGATAAACCAGAGAAGTAGAAACAACATACCTAATCCAACCAGCCCAAAGCGTTGAATCATCTCACCAGTACTCGGTAATCGACCAACTGATTCTGGATTTTTCTCTGTCGCTGAAGAACCGAAATCACTAGACGACTGCTGAGTCTCATCCTTATCAGAAACATTTTCAACTTCATAAAAAGAGATATTCCCGCCATTAGAAACTTGTCCGCCAGTTCCTTCAGTTGCACAAGTAACTACTGGTATCATTGCTAGGCTAAATATCCCTAACAAAGAGCAGAAAAATAATCGCATCCGGTTCTTTTTTATCATTTCCCACTCCTCCTAAGGCTGTCCAGCCATTATTTTCCATGTAATCATTCCTGTGTAACTCCCTGTATGTAAAATATCAGATGAGTCAATTTGCAGCTTCAAACCATCAGTACCTGCTTGAGTTCCCCAGTAATTACTAATATTGAAAGTACCAGCTATACCCGCAGTGTTCGAATAAACCGTTTGTGCATTCATATCTAAAATCATTTCTTTCCCATTCGCCACATAACGTAAGGCGTTTTTTAATTCCCGTCCTTCATTATTTTTCATAGGGGTGGATAAAGTCGCTGTTAATATCCAGCCACTACTGACTCCAGCTCGCATATCTGTAACAATCAAAGGTTGGTCGATTTTTGGATCCTCCACTCGTTGGGTAGTAGCATCATAAGTCAGTGTGCCAAAATCAAAGGCAGTAGGTACAGAAGCTAACCTGAGCGTACCTTGAATCTTATATTGAACAGTTACTTCAACACTATCCAGTGCTACACTGGTTTCATTTGGCGGACGTTCTACCACTTCATAACCTGATTGTTCTAAATTATTTAATTGGTCAATTACTTGCTGTTCCTTCGTCAGATCAACAAGATCACCTAATTGATAATTATCAATGATAATAGTATAGCCAGGTAATAATTGATCTAACTCATTGATGAATTCTACATTTAAAATAGTTTTTGACTCTACCACAGTTACAGGTACCACAATAGTATTTTGTATGCCGCTAATTTCTGATTCAATCACAACATTTACAGATGTCTCACCTGTCACATCGAAGTTTTTTTCTTCCTCGAACCCTACAACAAAAGGAGTATCGTCTGTTAGTTTATTTTCTAAATTTTTCACAAAATCTAAAGCCGAGACATCAGCTGTAGACGTACCTTGAGCTATTTCTTGGGGAACAGATTCTGCCCATGGGCGTGCCCAAGTCAGAGCATTACCTGAAACTGGATCAGATAGATAATTAGTAAAAGCTGTAATTGGAATCTCAAGGTAGTCCCCCACCAAGTAATCAGGCAATTTAGAATAATCTTTATCAAGTGCTCCTTCCAGTTCAATAACAAACGCTCTGGAACGAAGTGAAGACATCTCCTCTTTAGATAATTGAATAGCAAGCCCATCCTCTTCATAAGTTATGTCCGCAATCTTTGCCAAGTCATTCCCTTGATCGTCTTTAATAGAAATAACAGACATGTCCTTATGATGATTTGTATTATACTTTACGTCTAACTTATAATTTCCATTCGTAACTGATCCAACATCTTGTGTAACTAAATACTTACTTTTAAATTCTTTCTCTTCTTTTATACCTTCAATCTTGGGTGAAGGAGAATTGTTATCAGGCAATACACTGGCCGCCCGTCGATTGAAGATAGGCATTATCACACCGGTAACACTTCCTAGCGGACTCGAATGAATTCCAAATATGTACTCACCAATTTCCGGAGGTGTAAGAAGTGTCAAAGGTCGTGTATTATTGATAATTTCTATTAAATAATTAGAAGGACGTGACTGAATTACATATTCTTCAACATCTGATGTAGGAACAACAATGCCTTTAACAGAAGATTGAGAAATTTCAAAATGAATGTTACGAGAATGCCCCCATGTCGCCCCCAAAACAATTCCCTCTGGTAATGCGGTACCATCACTAAACTTATATTCGATAGTCATAGTCTGTGTAGGATTAATAATAGAAATATCTGGACGATTAAACCACAACCATAAATTATCTGTATCAAATCTAAGTTGCACGCTACTAAGGCGATCTCGAATACCGAATCTCAAATTCGCCTCTATTTCTTTCCCCTCATATATGCCTAAATTCGTTATACGCAAGGTTGAGTTTGCCGGGATTGAATAATTTAGAACAGAATTTATTTCCTGATTATTAACAAATACCTTCGTATCATCTGATCTTCCTAACATTGTAAAGGCAGCTGGAAGTATCTCTCCTCCTGTATCAACTTCTCCATTTTCATTTATAGCTATGAGTTGAGGAAAACCTTGAAGGCTTCTGGAAGATATTTCTTCATCTATTTTGTGGTTCCTTCTTTCAATAGGCACATCTATATTTTCTGCAAATGCTGTATGTAACGTCCAAAAGAAACATGTACTTATAAAAAATATTGCCCAAAGCATAGTTTTAATCTTTTTCATTCCTAGCCTCCTCTTCTATCGTGTCTATATTTAAAAATATTTATTTATATAAGTTGCAGTCATACAGTAGCTTCAAAAGAGGCGTAATAATAAGTACTATCACAATTGATCATTTTGGTATTCATTTCCGTTAGCATCTAAAACACTCACCTCACCTATACCAAAAGTATCATTTAATACATTTGTATCTAGCAAATATCCAACAGAGCGTACAGTTCGTAATAGTTCTGGTTCTATTCCTTGTTGAATAAACTTACTTCTAACATGAAATATCATATTAGCAATCCGATACTTCTTTTTAGCTTCATCTGTCTCTTTTTCTATTGACCAAACTTGATGATAAATCTCATCATATGTAAATACTTGATTAAGACGCGTTGCCAACAACTCCAATAATTTCGATTCTAGATTAGTAAGTCTAATCTCTATATTATTGGGAAGTTCCATACTATGATTTTGATTATTTAACTTTAACAAGCTTTCTTCTGCGCTATTTTTTATGTTTCCTATCAGCCGAGAATCAAGTAAATTCAAAATATTTTTAATCATGACTACCAACTCTTCTTCTGAAATTCGCTTATCTAAAACTCCGATAGCACCCAATTCAAGATTTAGTTTTCGATTGATAGCACTTTCTGTCTCATCTCGGATCCAAATTGGTAACCGTCTTTGTTTTTTGATAGACAGAACTAAGTCAAAAACAGTATTTGAGTTTTGTCCTTCTTTTTGATAGATGATCACTCCGTCTACCTTCTCCAATTGAAGTAACATATCCTTCGGATCAGAAAAAAAGACCCCTCGTAGATTTAACGTTTCTGGCAGAGAAATATTTTGATCATTGATGATGCCAATCGTGTACATATCTATCACTCTCCGTTTTTTTATCATGGTACAACTGGTAATTTTTCTTTTCGATCAGTAGTTGTTTGTTCTTTTAGATACAAGCCGTCTTCAAGTATATCTACGTATAATACTTCTACAACATTAGCCAAATAGTTGGGTATTAGTTGATATACCTCATCTTTCGTTACATAGCTATGAAACACTAATGTTTTTCTATTCCTCCGTATCTGACTTTCTTTTACTGATGATGTAAACTCAACTACATAAACTGTAATATCACTCCAATATTGTTCAATTCGTCCCATTAATGGTTTCCTCCATCCTTCTTTTTATTGATCACTAAAGTATCAACTCTTTTTCATTTTGCATTCTTTTTAATTTCTTGTTTGTACTAAGAACAAGAGAAAATACGATAAACAACTGATATTAAAACTGTGTTCCTTTATTTGTACGGCTATAGTGACGGCTCATACCATTTTTCTATCAAGCTATCTCTTATTCACTAAGCGAATCGCTTCTCTTTTTTCACTTAAAAAAGCTGTCAAATACGTATCCAAAGTCATTTTTGTAGAGTGATGCCCTAGAAGAGCACTTATTGTCACAATCGTTACTCCTTCTTCTAGACAACGTGTCGCGAAGGTGTGGCGTAGCGCATGAAAATGAATATTGGGCAAAGACGCAGACTGACAAATTTTTTTGAACCAATAAGAGATTGTCCTTGGTTCACATGGGGTTGTTCCTCCTAAAACATATATTCCATTTTTAGCTTCTCTTCTATTTTTTAAGCGTTTGCACATGTTCTTCGATAATGGAATTACTCGCTTAGATGAGTGTGTTTTAGGTGAAGTTTCGATGATAATAGTTCTCTTTTCACTAGTGTTCTCCATATTTTGGATTCGTTGAATCGTTCGTCGAACATGTATTGTTTGGTCTGAAAAATCAATATCTTCCCACTTCAACCCAGCGAGCTCACCAATTCTTAATCCAGTTTCTAACGCCAATATAATCGCAAATCCTTGCTCATAGTTCAGTGCATGATTGTACAACCGCTCCTGTTCTAATTTGGTTAATGCAGTCACTTTTTTCAGCTCTGTTTTAGGCAACTGTATATTTTTATATGGATTACTAGGCAATACCCCAGCTCTAACTGAATCTTCCAAATAGGTTCGCAATACTTGAGCGACCGCTCGAATTGAATTAGCTGTTAATACTTGTCCCAATTTGTTTACCCAGTGATTTATGTCTTCTTTGGTTAGCTCCACTAGTGTTATTTGGCCTAAATAAGGAGATATATGATGCTTATACTTGTTAGAATAACTAACAAAGGTACTCTGTTTCACTCGTTGTTGTAAAATCGTAAACCAATATTGACTCCATTGATCTAACGTATCTAAATAGACTGACGAAGCTGATATTTTTGGTGGTTCAGAACTATTCTTTACCTGTAGCATTTTTTCTTTCACTTCTTTGTAAGAACGTCCATAAATATACCCATAGTGAATACGATTATTTTCTTTCCGCCCTTTTACATAACGTCCCTCCCAACGCTTATCTTTTCTTTTATAAATATTTTCTCCCTTTTTCACCATGATAGTAGATCATCCTCTCATATTTTTTTGACGGCGTTATGACGGTTAATACAGTCACTTTTTCACCAGACAGATAAAATATACCAGCTTTTGCAAGAAATGTGAGGGATATATAATTAGAAACTATTCCCTAGTATTAAAAGAACAAGAAGATTATTACAATACGAATATAAAAAAGTTGACACGTGTAAATAAATACGATATTATTGCTGTATAAATTAAAAGTTTCATCATTTTAAATACCGATTTTTTCTCTTGTTCTTAGTACAAACAAGAGATGTTTTGTGTATTATTTTAAGAAAAAATAAAGTGGTCGTTTTCCTCATTTAAAACAACCACTATGGATCTTTAGCGTAAATTATGTCGATAAGACAATTAATTAAATTTTTGAGAAATAAGCCTTCATTTTGAAGGCTTATTTCTGTATTCATATCTGTTACTACCTTGTAAATTTTTATGTCAAGTAAATAATTTCAGCTTTAATTACGTTACTCCAGCAGTCTCCAGACATATAGTTTCTTGTCCATCGTTTCTTCGGAATTTTTAATCACAATACTATTCTTGCTTGGTCCACTCATTACTCCACACCTGAGAAATCAGATACAGTTCAAGTTTAACCTTCATAAAACGATGTTTTAAACAAAATAAGCATCGTTCAATTTTTTATATTGTGGTCAGTCATAACTAATTTATAACTACAGTACTAACTCTACTTATGCAGACTCCCACTTAATAATTTTCTAAATAATTGACATTTTAGTTGTTCAACACAAAAACATATCAAGAAATTGTCCCACCAATTAATTATGACCAATTTTTGCAGATAATTTATTCTATGCTATGACCTACTTAATTTACATAGCTGGCTGTACTAAAATATTTCGCTCTTTGCTGATAGTCAAATTAGTCAAAGGATCTGTGACAGTATAACTCAAAGTATACATTCCTGAAATATTTGTATTCACTGTTCCACTTACGATAACTAAGTTCGTGATATCTTCCCCAAGAGCTCCTCTAGCAGTCACTCCAGACATCGGATCAAAGGAATCCCCCAAGTTGATAATCGTATCATACACTCCATTTAATTCAGGTTCCGTCGCTTGTACCAATATCGTTCTCTCTTTACTGATAGTCAAATTAGTCAAAGGATCCGTAACAGAATAACTCAAAGTATATGTTCCTGGAATATTTGTATTCACTGTTCCACTTACGATGACTAAGTTCGTGATATCTTCCCCAAGAGCTCCTCTAGCAGTCACCCCATACATTGGATCAAAGGAATCCCCCAAGTTGATGGTCGTATCATACACACCATTTAATTCAGGTTTCGTTGCTTGTACCAAGATAGTTCTCTCTTTGCTGATAGTCAAATTAGTCAAAGGATCCGTAACAGAATAACTCAAAGTATATGTCCCTGGAATATTTGTATTCACTGTTCCTTTTACGATAACTAAGTTAGTGATATTTTCCCCAAGAGCTCCTCTAGCAGTCACTCCAGACATCGGATCGAAGGAATCTCCCAAGTTAATAGTCGCGTCATACACCCCATTTAATTGAGGTTCAGCTGGGTTGACAGCACTATCCATTTTGAGTTCAAAGCTATCTACAATTCTTTTAAATGCGTTTAATAAATCCAGCTCAATTTTATCCCCTATCGCAAAAAAATAATTTTCATTAAAACTAATTCTCGCCATACCTTTTGCTGATAAATCTGCTGCCCAAACTTTTGATATTGACTCTACCCCTTCCCTCAATACCTTACCATTACGGATGTGCCGCCATTTTACAGTTTCTCCTGCCCAAAACCTAGTAGTATCCACCACTATTGTAGGTGGATTATTTTTTAAAAAATTGACATCCTGAAATTTGTTATCTAAGGCTCCTTTTACTGTATGATCAATTTCTATTTGATTACCATTCTCAGAAACTTGTGCATTCTCTTCTGCAGAGACCGATCCAATTCCACCTAGTAAAAAGCAACCCATCAAAAGAACAAGTGATGCGGAAGTAAAAATTTTTTTTATGCTAATATTCAAAACACATTTCCTCCTCTTGAAATAATTTTTATAAGCTAATATACCCTCTAAAGCTAAAATTTTATATTGTAACATTTAGAGCCAAAACAACTAGCGGGACAACTTCTTAATATATGTTCTTGCTGAACAACAAGAGTCATTTACTAAAGTTTTTGTAAACGATTCCAAAAAAGAGACATTCATGATTCTCAGCTGATTTTATTATTAATATCCGGTTGTATTTCCGGAAGAAAGACATATACTTCTATCCCCTCCTCAATAGAATCTTCATCTATAATTGTTTCAATGATCTTATCTAATATAGGAACACGTTCAGCAAAAGTTCTAAATTGTTTGTTTTCAAGAGCCATTAGTAATAAAACAATCGAAGAAAATGCTACAACTACAGATACTATTAACTTTTTTTTTAACTTCTTTTTCCTGAAAAATCTTGCTTTTTCCGATTGGAACCTATCTACAACTTCTTGTTTTATGTCTGCAGAATTACTAAACGACTTATTTATTTCGGGTATCATAATCCCTCCTCTACATTTTATTCCAATGCTTTTCTTAGTTCGTTTAAGGAACGATACATCTTGGTTTTCACTGTATTTTCATTCATATCTAGGATATTTGCTATATCTTTCAGTGTAAACCCTTCAAAAAATTTAAGGATAATTATTTCTCGAGCCGGACTAGAAAGTTGTTTCAAAATAGAATGTATATCAATTTTAGAAAAGGCTTTATCATCAGTAAAAGAGAATAACGAAATTTGCTCGTCAAATTGGATAATTGAAGGTGCTCTTTTTTGTTTACGCCATTTGTCTACTGCTGTAAAAACTAAAATTTTGTAAAACCACAGTGATACATTTTCAATTTTCTTTCTACCATTCAAATTATTTAACGCTTTCTGAAAACTATCCTGAATAAGATCCAACGCTTCTTCCTTATCATGAGTGTAACTATATGCAATATGGAATATCTTGCCATACTCATTGGTAGCTATGCTTTCTAGCTCTTTTATATACGTGTTTACCTGCTTCTTTTTCATAAATTTATCAAAAACAATCCCCTCCTTCACCACAATATAAAAATTTTTATACTTTCAAATTGCCACTGTTAGCTAAAATGCAACTACATCCTATCACCTACTTTTTCGTAATAATTTTTTTGTCACTCATAAATTAAGACGAATTGGCAAGGATAAAAGTTTCAAAAAACGAAATATTTAAATTTAATACCATCTATATAAAACTAAATCACGAAAAACATATAACATTCGATAAAGAATTAGCGCTAGAAAATCTTTCAATCGCTGTGTTGGTTAACCACGCCCCAATTTTACTTTTAATAAATATCCACTAAAATGAACTATCGGCTAATAAAGTTTAATAAGTGAACACAACTAGCTATAGCATCAACGATTCTACAAAAAAAGTTACATACAAATAAATGCAGTAACTCTCTGTTAACCTTATTAAACAAGCTTTTCATTTCCAATTCCTCGTTGGCAAATCTTGTACTTTTTAAAAAATCTACTTCGTGAATATGTTTCCCGCTTAAGCAAAAAAACAGATACTACTTTTGCTGTAATTGATGGATTTATCAATAAAAAAATAGAAAAAAGACTCCTATAGCATCCATTCCTGCTGCAAGTAAATTTCTCTGATCCACTGTCAGTGATCAGCAAGGAAAATTCAGAAACTCACTTTATGTCCCTCTGTACGAATAACTGTAACAAATTTTTCTCAACATCTCATGAAAAGATTTGCTTAGGGTAGCGCAAAACTTTACCTTAGACAAAAGCTAATACTAACAACTTCAAATAAGTTAAAAATGACTAGCACTCAGCTTCAATTACTTGTTGATAATAATACACTGAGGTAACTACTTTGCTTGAATCTACATGTTCTTTCTATCCACACTGTTTATTTTTCTCATGCCCACACTCTATTAGAATCGGAAATTAAAAAGTTATCCATACACTTAGTTGTTACGAACTTCAGTGAATATGTTTTTGATTTACCTAGCGAGATTCATTATTTATTATTCAGCTATGTTGGGTTTAACAACTGATCCCTAAAAAAACTATTATCTTTCACATAGAGGAGAAAAATAGGTATAAGATAATCAAAAAAACCGAAGTTTGAAAATCATTTTCACGATTTTCAAACTTCGGTTTTTTTTAGCTTTGAACTTAGTATTATTTTATTTACCCTTTCACTGACCCGCTCGTTATTCCTTCTACATAATATTTTTGCATAAAGATAAACAATAGCGTAATCGGCACAGCAATCAGCACACACCCAGCTGTAAATGCCATAAAGTACTGATCGATTTTATCTTTCGTCTGCATCGTAAACAACCCAATCGCTACCGTATATTTGTTCACATTGTCTCCTAAAATAATCTTGGCAAAGATAAAATCCATCCACGGCGCCATAAATGCCATTAATGCTGTATAAACAATAATCGGTTTACTTAACGGCAAAGTAATCTTGGTGAAAATCTCAAATTTGCTGGCACCATCAATCATCGCTGATTCATCCAACGCCATTGGAATTGTATCAAAAAAGCCTTTCGCAATATAAAACCCTAAAGCTGCACCTGATGAATAGACCAAAATCAACGCCAATAAACTGCCTGTTAAATTCATCGCTTTTAAAATATAGTAAACCGCAATCATACTCATAAAACCTGGAAACATATTTAACACCAACGCCAATTTCAAAAACGGTTTTCTCGCTCTAAAACGCAAGCGGCTCAACGAATACGCCATCGCAATCGTAATCAATGTTGATAAAATACAACTACAAATGGCCACAAACAACGTATTGAAAAACCAGCGAACAAAAGGATACGTCGAACTAGTCAACAACATCTTATAATTCTCAAAAGTAAACTCTTTCGGAATAAAATACGTCACAAATGCTCCGCCTTCTCCACGAAAACTTGTTAACACAATCCAGACAATCGGAAAGATCCAAACGATAGATAAAATCGTCAATAACGTATAGTACATGATTAAATTCATTCTTTTTTTCGATTTCATAAATAGTTACGCCCCTTCCGTTTTAAACGAACTGCTTCTTGTGTAAGCAAGTAATGAAAACACAGCCGAAAGCACAAAGATAATAATCCCGATAACTGATGCTAAATTGTAGTCAGCTGCATTTACGGTTAACTTATATAACCACGTAACTAATAGATCCGTCTCACCAGCCGAGTGAAAATTACTATTAGCCGGTTGTCCGCCAGTTAACAAGAAAATCACATTGAAGTTATTAATATTTCCAATAAACTGTTGAATTAAACTCGGTGCCATTACAAATAAAATCTGCGGAAACGTGATATTTCTAAAAATTTGAAACTTATTCGCTCCATCAATTTCAGCCGCTTCAATCTGATCTGACGGTAAATTGGTAATAATCCCTGTTGCAACTAACATTGTCACTGGAATACCAACCCACATATTCACAAAAATAACCGTAACTTTCGCTAATAACCCATCTGTTAAAAAAGGAATCGGCTGATCGATCCAGCCCCAATTTTGCAATAACGCATTTACTGGTCCAGAACCATTAAATAAATTCGCCATCAACAATAAACTTACGAACTGCGGCACTGCCATCGTAATGACAAAAATCGTCCGCCAAACTTTTTTCCCTTTCACTCCTTTTGAATTAATCAACAAGGCTAGTAACACACCAAAGAAAAATGTCGTCGCTGTCGCTAATACCGCCCAAATCAAGGTCCATGTCAAAACAGGAAAAAAAGTCTTTGCTATATCTCCGGTAATCACATTCCCAAAATTAGCAAAACCTACCCAGTAAAACAAATTTTTCGGCGGCAAATGATTATGATCGTAGCTCGTAAAGGCAATTGAAATCATATACAACAATGGTAAAATCGTAAATGTTAAAACACCTAACAACGGAATACTCATCAAGGTAATATAAAACTTTTCATTCAACAAACTATTTAAATCTTCTTTTAATGTCGGTAAACGCCGCCCGTCTTCTTTCAACACAAAGATCTTTCGAGCGCTTCTTAAATTTACAACATATAGAAAAATAAAAAGTAAAATCAGAATAATTGCAGCAATCCCAAATAATAGCAGCAACATCGAATTATCCCCCGGCTGCTGTATCTCAATCCCTAACTCTTCATCCATTACCCAGCCTTGCGATTTCGTCCCTAATGTCCGAAGCATTGACAAGGCATGAAAACCATTGAATACTAACCAAGCTACAAATCCAATTTGCAGCAGTAAAAATGCTAATCCTTTCACAATTTGGCGATTCATTATATTAGCAGTACCCATAAAGATAAATGAAAGTTTTATAGGTGTATCGCCTTTTTTAAATAGTTCGCGAAAAGTAATCTGTCCATCTGACGTTGCTTTTAGCTTCATTGTACGTTCACTTCCCATACTTTAGAATTGTAAGGCTGAAGCAAACATTTTTAGTTTACCCCAGCCTTATAGAATTAATTACGTTAACTTAATTTCCTGATTTGCTTGTATCTGCCACTAACTTATCCAATTTAGCTAAATAATCATCTTCAGCAATTTTGCCGTTGTACGTATCATTAATCACAGCATCTGCCGGTCCCCAGAAAGAAACCATTGCAGGCAATTTCGGCATTACCACTGAATGATCCGGATCACTCATCGTCATCACTGCTTCAGCGACAGTATCTGATTTCACTTTTTCATCTTCTTGCGCTTCTTTATTTGCTGGAACTGTCCCATTTTTCTCGAAAACAGTTAATTGATTTTCTTTACTCGTTAGAAAATCAGCTAATGCCATTGCAGCAACCGGACTTTTCGTTGAGGCATTGACCCCGAATAATTTAACTCCCAAGAAAGCTTTCTGCTGTACTTCACCATTTCCAAAATCGACTGTCGGATATGGCGCTACCGCAAAATCATCACCTAAGGCTTTTTCTACATCATTTTTAGACCAAGGACCTGATAAAAATGCATCAATTTTGCCATTGCCTAAATTAGATAATGCATCTGCATTTGATTGGATGACACCAGGATTATCTTTTTGTGCACGAATCCATTTTAGAACCTGAACACCATTTTCATTATTAAAGTTCGTTCCATTGATATCTTCACCATCTGCACCATATAGCTCATCTCCGTTAGACATAAACAATGGTGTGAAATTATAATTTGCGCCTGCTTCGCCAAAGTTTGCACCTAATTTGCCTTTAGACGTCATTGTATCCCAGCTTTTTACATCGTCTTCCGTTAGTTTAGCTTTGTTATAATATAAGATTTGCGCTTCCACACCATATGGATAGCCGTATAGTTTACCATCATAAGTTGCTGCTTCTACCGCACTTTCAGTACTATTTTCTTTGACGCTATCTTCATATTTTGTATTAGCATAAATAATCCCTGCATCAACCATTTGTCCTAGTTGATCGTGAGGCATCATGAAAACATCCGCTGCCGCACTAGGATCTTTTTTCAAATTTTCTTGCGCTGTTGCAGATTCACTTGGTTTAATCGTTACTTTCCAATCTTTATGTTCTTTTTCAAATTCCTCTACTAACGGCTTATACGTATCAACAAAAGCGACATCTACCCACAGCTTTATAGAAGCGTTTTCATTTTCGCTCGAACTATTACTTTCTGATGAGCCCCCACCACAAGCTGCTAATAAAAATGCTGCAGTTCCCACTGTCGCTCCTAATGCTAAAAGTTTTTTCATGTTTCTTTTCATCTTTTGTTCCTCCCGGAATTTATTTATTTGTTTATCTTTTTACATTATGCAATCGTTTGCGTTATATGTCAAACAAAATTCATAAAAAAACCGAAAAAAATTTATTATTCTTTGCTTAAGGATAATAGCAAACAGTTGTTTTTCCAAAAAAGTACTGTTCAAAAGCTATAAAAACGTGAATAAACTTGGATTCCCCTTTGATATACTGATAAACAAAGCGATTTTCATTATTCTATCTTCTATTTATCAGTTTATACAAACAAATGCAATCGATTGCGAAAAATATGTTGAAAACGTTTTTCTTATATGGCATAATATGAGTGATTTTTAGAAAACAGATGGACAAAAAGAATATTTATTGTCAGGAGGGCATTATCAAATGAACACTGCAGCAATCTATCACCAACCCGAAAGCGAATTCGCCTATTTATATTCACCCAACAAGATGCATATCCGCCTACGAACAGGTAGAGGTGATATTAAGAAGGTCGATTTAATTAATGGCGATCCTTATCAGCTTGAACACGCCGAATGGTTTAAAATAACCAGTCCGATGGAAAAATATCTTTCTACAAAGACACACGATTATTGGACCATTGAAACATCTGCTCCTTATAGACGTTTAAGTTACGCATTTAAAATTGAGGGCATGGATGATACTATTCTTTTTTATGGCGATCACGGCTTTTTCCCTTACCAAGAAACGACATTAAAAGCTGCTAGCAATTATTTTAAACTACCTTATTTTCATGAAGCTGATCGTTTCAAAGCACCACAATGGGTTAAAGAAACCGTTTGGTACCAGATCTTTCCCGAGCGCTTTGCTAATGGCGATCCCACGAATGATCCTAAGGGAACGCTACCTTGGGCAAACAAAGAACATCCCGATCGAGACGATTTTTACGGCGGAGATTTGCAAGGTGTTTTAGATCATTTAGATCACTTTACTGATTTAGGCATTAACGGTCTTTATTTTTGTCCGATTTTTAAAGCAAGCAGCAATCATAAATATGATACAATTGATTATTTTGAAATCGATCCCGCATTTGGTGATAAGGCCCTATTTAAAACATTAGTTGAAGAATGCCATAAACGTGGAATCCGTGTAATGCTGGACGCTGTTTTTAATCATATGGGCGATTTTTCACCACAATGGCAAGATGTCATTAAAAATGGTGCCGATTCAGCATTTGCCGATTGGTTCCATATCCACAAGTTTCCAGTTAGCTACACGCCAACTGCCAATTTTGAATTTTCTGATGACATTACCTATGACACATTTGCCTTCACACCACATATGCCTAAGCTGAACACCGCAAACAAAGAAGTTCAGGAATATTTACTAGCTATCGCGAAATATTGGATTGACGAGTTTGATATTGATGCGTGGCGTTTAGATGTAGCTAATGAAGTGGATCATCGTTTTTGGCGAAAATTCCATGACGTATGTACTGATGCAAAATCGGATATTTATATCCTAGGTGAAATCTGGCACTCTTCCCAAAGTTGGCTGCAAGGTGATGAGTTTCATGCCGTAATGAATTATGCTTTCACAGATGCAATCCTTTCTTATTTCGTTTACCAAACAATTTCGTTAAGCAAATTAGTTTCTGAATTAAATCATCAGTTAATGCTTTATCGGGAACAAACCAATCAAATTATGTTTAACGTGCTAGATTCTCATGACACCCCGCGCTTACTGACTATTGCGCAAAATAACAAAGAACTAATGCAGCAAGTTTTAGCTTTCACTTACTTACAGAAAGGTGTTCCTTGTCTGTATTATGGCGATGAATTTTCGATGACTGGTGAAGGAGATCCGGATTGCCGAAAATGCATGAATTGGGATAGCGCTACTCAAGATCAAGAAATGTATGCTTTTGTAAAAGCTTTAATTGCTTTTAGAAAAGAGCATCAACCAATTTTGTCAGAAGGAAAATTACGTTGGCATGATATCGATGAACAAACAGGAATCATTGATTTTGCCTATGAACATGACGGAAAAACCGTACGCAGTATTTTCAATACAGGTACCTCACCTATTTATATTGAAAAAGATACCATAGTATTTTCAGCACGAACGCAATCATTAAACGAAAACATAATCGAGCTCGCACCATACGGTTTCGCCGTATCAGCCGACATGATCGAAAGGATTGATAAAAATGACTCAACCATTGACAAACACACATTGGTGGCAAGAAGCCGTAGTGTATCAAGTCTATCCACGCAGTTTCCAAGATAGTAACGGTGATGGAATTGGTGATTTAGCCGGTATCATTCAACGCTTAGATTATTTAAAAAAACTGGGTATTAGCGCTATTTGGCTGAGTCCAGTTTACCGCTCACCTAATGATGATAACGGTTATGACATCAGCGATTATGAAAAAATTATGGCTGAATTTGGCACTATGGATGATATGGAGCAACTAATAGCAGAAGCCGCTAAAAGAGAGATCAAGATCATCATGGATTTAGTAGTAAATCATACCAGTGATGAACATCAATGGTTCATCGAATCACGTTCAGCTGTTGATAATCCTTATCGTGACTTTTACGTTTGGCGGAAAGGCCGCAACGGATCAGCACCCAATGACTTAGAATCGACATTTTTAGGTCCAGCCTGGCAATTAGATGAAACTACCGGGGAATATTATCTACATTTATTCAGTAAAAAACAGCCGGATTTAAACTGGGAAAATCCGAAAGTCCGAAATACCATCTACGATATGATGAACTTTTGGATTAATAAAGGAATTGGCGGTTTCCGAATGGACGTTATCGACCTAGTTGGTAAAATACCCGATCAAAAGATTACTGGAAATGGACCAAAACTTCATGACTACCTAAAAGAAATGAACGCTGCTACATTCGGCGGAAAGGATCTATTAACTGTAGGAGAAACGTGGGGAGCAACTCCAGAGATCGCAAAATTATACTCTAACCCTAACCGAAACGAGCTATCTATGGTCTTCCAATTTGAACATGTGGCTTTAGACGAAATACCTGGAAAAAGCAAATGGGATCTGCGTCCGCTGCAAATTTCAGAGCTAAAAAAAGTTTTTGCTAAATGGCAAACAGAGCTTGGAGATGAAGGTTGGAATTCTTTATTCTGGAACAATCACGATTTACCTCGAATTGTATCAAGATGGGGAAATGATGGCATTCACCGTATTAAAAGCGCTAAGATGTTAGCAATCTTACTACATCTACAAAAAGGAACTCCTTATATTTACCAAGGAGAAGAAATCGGCATGACCAATCGGACAATTGAAAATATTTCTGAAATCGAAGACATCGAAAGTATTAATATGTACAATGACCGCATTGAAAAAGGTTATTCCGAAGCTGATATCTTTACCTCACTCAATGCTAAAAGCCGTGATAACGCCCGTACACCCATGCAATGGAATGCAGAAAAAAATGCTGGTTTCACAACAGGTACACCTTGGTTAGCAGTTAACGAAAATTATCATGAAATCAATGTTGATGAAGCTTTAACGGATCAAAATTCCATTTTTTACACGTATCAAAAACTTATCAAGCTTCGCAAAACAAATCCTTTAATCATTTGGGGGAGTTTTGAACTATTAGAAGACACTGCTGAAGAAGTTTTTGCTTACTATCGCCATTACCAAGGAGAAAGCTGGTTAATTGTTTGTAATTTTTCAGACCAAGTACAAAACTTTTCTTCAGAACAAATAGTTAACGAAACAATCATAGCAAATACTGAAAAAAACTATCACTCTCTTAACAATCTAGCGCTTGAACCTTACGAAGCTTTCGTTGTTCGCTTAGGAGGAAATAAAAATGCCTAATCTAGTCATTGAACCAAAAACAGTCGGCGCTTCTTCAAAAAACAGTTGGTGGAAAAATGCAGTTGGCTATCAAATCTATCCGCGCAGTTTTAAAGATAGCAATCATGACGGTATCGGTGATCTTAACGGTATTCGCCAAAAATTGCCTTACTTAAAAGAGCTAGGTATCGATTTTATTTGGATTAACCCAATCTATGCATCTCCAAATGTAGATAATGGTTACGATATCTCAGATTATCAAGCAATTCATGAAGATTTCGGCACAATGGACGATTTTCAAAACTTGCTTAACGAAGCTCATCAGCTCGATTTAAAAATCATTATGGATTTAGTTGTAAATCATACTAGCGACCAACATCCTTGGTTTTTAGAATCGAGAAAATCAACAGACAATCCATACCGCAATTATTATCACTGGGCAGATGCAACTAAAGATAAAATGCCTAACGATTGGCAATCTTTCTTTGGCGGTTCGACTTGGACATATGACGAAACTACAGAACAAGCCTATTTCCATGTTTTCGCCAAAGAACAACCTGACCTAAACTGGAAAAATCCAAAAGTTCGCCAAGAAATTTATCAAATGATTCGTTGGTGGCTGGAACTTGGTATCGACGGTTTTAGAATCGATGCAATCAGCCATATCCAAAAAGAACCATGGGATTTCACGATAACTGATAATCAATGGGCTCCCTTTATGAATGTGACAGGTATTGAAACTTATTTAGAAGAGCTAAAAGCTATTTTCAATGAATACAATGTCATGACGGTTGGTGAGGCTAGCGGCGTTCCGCATAACGAAGCTGCTAACTGGACCGGTGATAATGGCTATTTCAATATGATTTTTGAGCTGGAACATTGCCAGCGCATCGGTGAACAAGGCCGTCAAAAAGGTTCCATCCCTGACTTAAAACACTATTTGAATTTATGGCAAACAAGTTTAGCTAACGACGGTTGGAACGCTCTTTATTTAGAAAATCATGACACACCGCGCAGTGTTTCTGTTTTCGGCGATGACTCTCCAGAAGCAGCCAAAGCGTTGGCGACTATTTTACTTTTACTAAAAGGAACACCATTTATCTACCAAGGACAAGAAATCGGCATGACTAACTACCCTTTCCGTTCTATCGAGGAGATTGACGCAGCAGATACGATACACTTTTATCAAACCTTACTGGATCAAGGAAAAATGACTACTGAAGCGCTGGCGATTGCCGTTAACTGGTCTAGAGACCATAGTCGTACACCATTTCAATGGGAAGACACCTTGCATGGTGGTTTCTCCACAACTAATCCTTGGCTTGCTGTAAATAATAACTATCAAACAATCAATGCCGCACAAAAAAATAGCGTCTTCCAACATTATCAATCATTAATTCATTTAAGAAAACAACATGATGCTTTCATTAACGGAAGTTTCCAACTGATTGCACCAGAACATCCAACTATTTTTGCTTACACAAGAACAGCTGAATCTGAAAGTTGGTTAGTTTTAGTACAACTAGATCGAGCTCAGACAACTTTTTCACTGCCTACTTCTTGGAATTACTCCGATTGGGAAGAAATAATTACCACCGATGAAGCCCGACCGTTAAACCAAGAAATGCTTCTTGCTGATTTCGAAGCTCATGTCTACCGTAAAAAAATCAACTAAGTAAAAAAAAGTGATCTAGGAAATCTTACTCCCTAAATCACTTTTTTCTATTTAACAAAATATCTCAATACGGTTTTCATTTTTTCCGGCGCTACTTTTCTTGGATCAGATAGGTAAATTTCTTTATGAGCAAGTGTCGTCTGCTCCAATTGATGCTCTTTACAATATGCTTTCATCACTTCAAATGTTTTGTGCTCATCATCATAAGGACCTACATGCAGCATTTGTAAACATTTACCATCCTCGATCGTTTCAAATTTGACGTTTTGATTATTAGGATTTGGCTTCTTTTGAGAAATTTTTTCTAAATTTGCCAAAGCCAGTTCTTTTGTAACAAAATCAGGTTGACGGATCATAATTTTGTATACCAAATCCGCCTTATCAAATGCTCTTTTTTCTGCTATCGCTTCATCTGACAGTGTCCAAAAACCTTCCAATGGGTAAACAGTATATTCGAAATAACCTGCTGGAGTTACACCATTTTTGGGCATCATACGAATCCCATAGGACATTGCGTATAACGCCGCTGTTTCTTCCCCAAATTGAGGATCATTTGGATTACCTTTTCCAGATATAGTATAAAATTTTTGTTTCGGTACAACAACTTCCGTTGGTTTAGCCTTTGGTAAATAAAGTTCTTTTTCCTGTTTCCGCCATTCGAATTTCATGAACGTTTCCTCCTTTATTTAATTCTCAGAATCTCCACTACGTAGTATTTTACTTTTTTAATAGAGATTATAAAGTGCTTGATTATATTTATTATAACAGGGGAAACAGAAATGAAGTATCAAATTAAAAAAAAGTATTAAATCAACTATTTAACAGTTGATTTAACACCTCTTTTAATACTGCTATGTCGTGGTACTTGTTTATTACTATGTCATACAGATATTCTGGATTACTTTAATTCCCAAACGGCGGCTGTTCCAGGTTTATCACCTTGCGTCCACCACTTAGCTTCGTAAGTATTCCCTTGGAAAGTTACTCTATCTCCACCACTATAGGCTTTGCTAGCTTCCCAAGTCACTGCTGCATCTGAAATAAGTTTCCAAACATCGGATTGGTCTGGACGCTCACCCTTTGTCCACCATCTTGCTTCATATTCTAAGTCATTAAAGATAACTTTATCACCAAAATTATAAATTTTGTCAGCATCCCATGTAGTTTGCCCGCTTGGTGCTTCTTTCGTTTTTACAGAAAATACTGCGCTAGCATCTGAAACATTTCCACCAAGACTAATCGCTTTTACAGTATATTTGTACGTTGTATCAGCTTTTAAACCAGTATCTTTGAAGCTTGTTTTTTCAGTTGTTGCAATTTTTTTGCCATCACGGTAAACTTCATAGTTTTTAACACCTAAGAAGTGTGTTGACTTTGTCCACATTAAATCAACAGAAGTTTCTGTTGTTCCCATTGAGTGAACATTGGTTGGTGCTGTTGGTTTTTGGTTATCTTCTACTGCTGAAGACAGTGTCGTTACTTTGACCATCGAGCTTTTTTCTGAGACTTTTCCATTACTACCTACGGCCTCAACTTGATACACATACGTTGTATCTTCAGTTAAATTTGCATCGTTAAACTGATTTCCACCGACTGTAGCGACTTTTTTATTATCGCGATAAACATTGTACTCTTTTGCGTTTGAAACAGTGTCCCAAGTCAATTTAAGAGAAGAAGTTGTTATGTCTGTCGCTTTAACATTTGTTGGTTTCGCTGGTGCTTCTTCTACTGGCGGTGTAATTTCGCCGTCTCCTTTAACATTTACATCAATTACGTTATAAAAAGCATTTGATGTATCTGCAACATCCCATACAGCTAAAACAACATGGTAACCAGAGCGATCAGCCGGAATATTCACTTGATGTGATTTATTATTCGCTGCACTTGAACCATCATGTTTGATTTCACCAATTAATTCTAAATCTTTTCTCGCTAACGGTTTTTCAGGATTCCAACCCGTTTTTGTAATATAGTAATGCCATTTTGATGTGCTATGAGGAGCTGTATAGTGCCAAGTAAATGTATTCGTTCCTGTTTTAATATCTGCTTTATCCCATCGATCAGCTCCAGTACTATCTAAAACAAAATCCGTAATCTGACCTTTACCACCTTGAGCAGATGCAATACGCCCATCAGCTGGTCCGGCTTGCGGAAACCCTTTATCAAACTCTAATGATTGCGGGTTCGTAATTACCATTCCGTATTTTTCTAGTGCCGCTGTCCAACCAATTGTATTTTTCGCCAACGAACCTCGGTAACCACGTGCAGCAGGTGTTTCTACATAACCATGCGCATTTGCTTCATCTGCATTTAGCAAAGCCATCCCACCAGTAATTATTGTTGTCAACATTGCTAAACCTAATAATTTTTTCTTCATACATTCTCCTCCATTCATCATTTCGCCTTTAATTGGCTCAATATTAGTTTAAACGTTATGTTAGAAAAAAAAGAATCATTTCTGGGCAAAAAAAATCGATACCTGAACGTTTAAACCCTCTCACCCTAAAAATATATAAATATCATACAAAAAACATAAAATATCACAAATGTTATCGAAAAAATATCAGTAAAAAGTTCAACAATGTCACTTAGCAAGAGAAATATGACCTTTATGTGTCAAATTGTTACAAAAAAATTAATATTAACTTCTTTTAATTATCTAGACAAAACGAATTACTCAGAGGTAAAATAATAAATGATTTTAATTTTATTTAAATATATATCATACAATTGTAAAAATAACATTTATTAAAAGAAAGTGTTGATACCTTGAAAGAAATCCTATCATCCCGATTTAAGCGACAATTGGAATTAATAGAACTTTTAGCTGACAATGATTGGGTCCCTTTCACTGCAGCATCAGAAAAGCTGGCTATTCCTATAAAAACTTTAAAATCAGACATTATTGAATTAGAAACTTTACTTGCACCAGCAACAATCGAATCCTCTAAAAAGTACGGAATTCGTTTAACAACAACAATTAATTTTTGTAAAACGAGTATTTATCAAAAATTTTTAAAGAACAGCGTTGAGTTTCAACTGATTGAAAAGATTTTTCTGCATAATTTTTCTACGATTGTTGATTTATCTAACAATCTTTATATCAGTGTTTCTACTATCAAGCGAATGGTTCAAAGAGTGAATCAACTACTTCAGCTCGAAGGTTTTACTATTAACTTAAAAAAAATGCAGCTTGTCGGAGATCCCCGCAGTATTTGTAATTTTATGCAGTATTATTTTAGCGAGAAATACGGTATAGCAGAAAGTCTTTTGACCCCTGCACAGCTAAAGATATTGGATGAAATTAGTTTAGAACTGATGAAATATGCCAAACCGAATAGGTCATCTTGCGAACTAGATTTTTCCACATTAAATCGATTACGTTTTTACACATACACGACTATTAATTTATTAAAATTCAATAGCGAAAACCATTTGCCCGACATCCCTGATAAGAATTTTGCTATTCTTGAAGATACATATATCTGTGATGAATTTTATAGTCAATTTAAATTAACCTTATCAGCAAGCAATTTAAATACTATTTTCTCATTGATTTTTAGCGATAGTTACGTTGATTCTTTTACCTCTTTACAAAAAATAATTGAGATTGATCGCAAAGCCTATTTGAAATACCAGAAAATCGATAGTTTACTTCGCGAAATTGAAAAAAGAATGGGTTGTCAGTGTGATAATTTCGAAGTTATTTTTATGCGGTTATATAACTTGGATAGCCAAACACATGGCAGAACTTACATTTTACATGATAAGAACAAAGAATTTCTCACAAGCATCAAAAATCTTTATGGACATTTCCCAATGGAATTGATTCAATCTTTACAAGCTATTTTTTATTCAAATCCGTACAAAGAATATCTGATTTACGAGTCGATCTCGATTTTGTTCACGAATTGGCCTAATTTACTGGATCGTTTAGAAGATTCTAGTCCAACGCTAAAAGCTGGTCTTTTATTTAACGAACGAATGGAATACATGGAGATGCTTTGTGAACGCATTACTTACTACTCTCGTGGCCGTTTTTCTTGCACACCTTTACGCCTGACATCATTAGCTTCATTAGAAAAAATCGCGGCTGATTACGACTGTATTATAACCAATATTCCTGAAATTCATCTGGATAATATCCCAGTTGTGGTAATTCCATTAATCCCTGATGCAAAAAGTTTTGATAAACTAATGCTTGTCTATGAAGAACATTTTGATAAAAACTAACTCTTTTCTAAAAAAGCATAAAAAACCGAGATCTAACTCAAGGAGTTAAATCTCAGTTTTTTTAAGATAAGCTAGGAACTTTAATAATCAATGTTTCATAAATCAGGGTACTCATTACGTTCAACATTAATAACGAACGTAACTGCTTATGATTTTCTTGACTACTGTATGCTCTCAAAGTATACGTACTGATAGCGTCAAGTTGTTTTGAAACAAAATTGGTAACAGTAATAATTTTCGTTCCATTTTCCTTTGCTTCAATGATACTTTTATTAACCTTTTCAAGTTGATCGTTTACTGAAAACATAATTATCACATCTTGCTTCGTACTAATTTGAGGAATTCGTTCAATTAGGCATTCTTCAGAATAAGCATTTGTCCAACAATCAATTAATTTTAAATTACGATTGAATTCTGATGCTACTTCAGAGCTAGCCCCTGTTCCTATACAAAAAATTCGTCTGGATTCAAGTAAACAATTGCAGATTTGTTCAATATTTTTCTCATCTACTTGTTCCAAGGTGACTACAGTATCCTGCTTTATTCCATCTAAAATTTGTAAAAAATCTGATTCATCGGTTTCTTTAAATTGTTGTTCATTTTTCAAGCGCGCAAACGCATATTTCAATTCATTAAAGGTCGCATAATTTAATTTTTTACACGCTCTATAAATTGTTGCATTAGAGATAAATAAACTATCTTTAATATCCTTTAGCTTTAACTTACCAGCATCTTCAACTTGTAACATAAAATCAATAACTTCTTGTTCTGTCTTGGACAGTTTCTCATAATTATAGTGAATCTTGTTGTAAACATCACTCATACCACTCAACCTTCCCAATTTCAAGCGGTCGCATTATGCTCAATCAATAAATGAACATGTTGAATATTCCTTTTACTCCCCAGAACATAAAGCGGAACCCGTTGTGTGACTTTGCGAAAGATAAATGCCTGAGTTTGCTTTTTCTCCACTAGAAACTTAGGTAAAATTGCTTGTCCAGTACCTTTTTTTATTAAGTCAATCATCACGTAAATGGAATCAACTTCAATAATTGTGGCAGTATCACTTTTAATCAACGACAACGTGATTTTTCTGTATGGACAATCTTTATCACGGCTAATAAGATAAACAGCTTCCGAATTTTCTACTGACAGCCAACCAACTTCTTCTGTTAGTAAAATTTCTTTTTCAAGCGTCGTAGCTTTGTTAGTAACGACAACATCCAGTTCGCTTCTTTTATACATCGTTTCCAACTGATCGGTTGACTTAACAAATAACTCTGTCGGCTCCTCATAAGCAATGATTTCGGCTAGTTCAAAATAAATATAGGCACTGGCTTGCGTACAGCCGATTCTTAACGGACGTTTTTGATAATATGCCTCGATTTCATCAACTTGGGTCAAAATTGAATCCGCATATTCAAGCAGCTTTTCTCCCTCAGGTAAAAGCTTCACGCCACGACTAGTCCGCTCAAAAAGAATCGTCGTCAACTCTTGCTCTAACAATCGAATCCGTTCGGTGATATTCGACTGAGCATAACCCAGTATTCTAGCAGCTTCAGACATTGATCCTGCATTCGTTACACATTGAAATATTTTTAAATCATTCAGCTCCATCTCAACACCTGCTTCTCCCTATCATTTTTACTGATGTCTGACATCATTTATTCATATTATGCAAACACCTCTGTGCAATATATACTTAATTCATCAAGAAAAAAGGAGTTGTCATAAATGAATGCGATGCAATATAAAATTACTTTGCCTGATGATTACGACATGTCATTGATAAGAAAAAGGGTCAAAGAAAATGGCGCAAAAACAGATAATTTTTCTGGTCTACTCTTTAAAGCTTATCTTATTTCCGAAAAAGCGCAAGGGGCAGTTTCAAATTCTTACTCGCCACTGTACGTATGGAAAAATTCTGAAGGGATGAACCGTTTTATTTTCGAAAGCTTCTACGACAATATCATTCGGGATTTTGGCTGGCAATCAATCCAAATAGGCATACCTTTAACCGTTGAACTAGGAAATAAATTTGCAGATGCAAACTATCTCCTTGAACAAAATATTGCCATCCCCGAACAACTGTCTTTAAAAGATATACCAAGCCAACTTTCAGAAACATCAGAATTGCTCTCGCAAAATAAGGTTGGAAAACTGATTGTTTACAATCCAGATAAATGGCAAGCTGCTTCATTTACATTTTATACAGAAAAACCTAAACAAAATCAGCCTACGCTCTATGAGATACTTCATATTTCTTCAGAAAATTAATTAGAAACAAGTACCCGAAAAAAATCAGCTTTCTGTTTGATCTTTTTCGGGCTTTTTAAATTTAGTTACTTTTATTTTTAAAACAATACGATAAATGATCGTCCACTATACCGGTTGCTTGCATAAATGCATATACAGTGGTTGTTCCTAAAAATTTAAAGCCTTTTTTCTTCAAATCTTTACTAATTTTATCTGATAATTCTGTTGAGGCTGGCACATCTGTAATACTGGTCCAATGATTGCGAATCGGTTTGTCATCGACGTAGGACCAAATAAATTGATTGAAACTGCCATATTCTTCTTGAATACGCATAAACACTTGGGCATTATTAATAGTCGCATTGATTTTCAATTTGTTTCTAATAATACCTGGATCTTCTAATAAAGAATCAATTTTTTCTTGGGTATATTTGGCAATCTTTACATAATCAAATTGGTCATACGCACTAGTTAAAGTCTCTCTTTTTTTAAGAATCGTAGACCAACTTAAGCCAGCCTGCATACTTTCTAAAATCAGCATCTCAAAGAGCTTTTGATCTTCGTGCTGTTCACTGCCCCATTCTTCATCATGATATTTTTCTTCTAATTCATTACCACTGGCCCAGTCACACCGAACTTTTTCCATACTTTTCTCCATTCTTTTTATCTAAGGATATCACGAGAACGTACGTTTGTAAACTTGAAATATATGACATAATTAAATAAATTTTTTTATACTTTTAACAAGTAATAAAAGGATAGAAAGTAGCTAGATTCGCTGCTTTCTATCCCTTTATTATTATCTTTTATTGAATCAAAGATTCATCTGCGAATCTTTCTTTCGTAAAATCCAGCCCATACCAAGGACTATTATCCCCATGATGATTGTCGTAAGTGAGGAATTTTCACCTGTATGAGGGAATTTTTGCGCATTTTTATCTGAATCATTAGTCGAAGTCTGATCTTCTCCTTGTGATAGATCCTCTTCAGATAAATCAGAACCTTCTTTAAACGTTATGCCTACCCTACTTGTTCTTTCATTAGCTGCGTCACCATGAGCAATCATCGTTGAAAACATTACAGAGCAAATAATGGAAAGAACTGTTAATCCTACTTCAAAAGCTTTTAATCAGTCAATATTTTTAAACCTACTATTCCTGGCTGAATCAATTATTAACCCTTGAGCTCTGTAATATAAAAACCCAAATTCCCAACTGATTGTTCAGTTAAGAATTTGGGTTTTTGTTATTAAAATTGTATATAATTATTTTTCTAATTTACTCGCTGCTGCTTCATCTAAAATAACAGTAAGATTTGGATGTAACTGTAAAATTGATGCTGGGAAATCTTCTGTTACAGGACCTTCTAAGACTTGTTTGACCATGTCAGCTTTTTTCTCGCCATTAACGATCAAGATTAAATGTTTTACCCGCATCACACTTACAGGTCCCATCGTGACAAATTCCATGCCTTTTTCCATCATTTCAGGTTCAAACCACGGTTCTTCTCCAGAAACTTTGACTTTATACGTTGTGTTTTCAAAACTCGTTGTTGTCGGCATATTACCACAAAAATGTCCATCTCCGCCAAGTCCAATTAACATGGCATCTAGCCCGCCGTCCAGTGCCAAACGCTGATCTTGTTCTGCATAATTTGCTACAGTTAATGGATGAACATTGGCTTCTTTAATATTTGCAGGTGTTAAATACAATTTTCTTAAGTCTGTAATCGTAATTCCTTCCGCTTGATCTGGTACAGGAATTTCATCAAAATTATAGTAATGAACGTTGTCATAATCCGGCGAGTCTTTCAAAATTTCTACCATTTTTTGATATACGCCAACCGGTGTATTCCCAGCAGTTATTGACAAATTCACACGTTTATCTTGACTCATATGACCTAATAAAATATTTTTCGTAGATTCACTCATTGATTCAAAGTCTTTTTCAATAATAATTTTCATTTGGTACACTCCATTTCCTTTTTATACATCAATTGTATAATGTGGGAACCATCCCATGTCAATGGTTTTTGAAAATTATTTTAAAGCGTTTTCTTAGCTTTTATAAAGCTAGATAACTTCAGTTTACTCTTACTTGTAAATCGCCCAGAAATTCATTGATTCATTTAGCAATTCATCCGCCGTAAACTCTTTTCTTGAATGACCTTTTTCTTCTGTATCATTAGGATCATTTACCCAAAATTTACCGTCATTTGTCCCGCTAAGTACCATAATATGACCTGTTTCTGTAAATACTCCCGGTTTAACGGAGATAACTACAGGATGTTGTTGTTTTAAATGCTCTTCTACGGCAGTAATATCATTTTCAAGGTCTTCAAACTGATAACCTTTAACCATCGCAAAATCAGAAAAAGCAGCCCAAGCTGTGCCTTCTCCTTCAATATAGTAATCATTTTTTGACCAGTCTAAAATATCTTGAGGTACATATTCTTTATTGTCTAAGAACGAAGCAACCATCGCTAAAGAAAGGATCGCACAACCATTAATTTCCAAAGTATTCCCTTCAGGATTCCCCATTCCATATGCTGTCGATTTCCATCTATCATCCGTTTGCAATAATAATTTGATTGGCATCCGGTTAGTAAATTTCCCTTCACTTAAATCAGAATTCACTTGTTCTACATATGTTAATTTTTTTACTTCTTCTGTAGGCTGAGTTTGTTCTACGCTTGTTTCAGTTGTATCTACCTCTTCGATTGTCTCACTCTTAAAGGCAGATGAAAAGCCATGTCCTTCTTCCATTGGAGCAACCTTAGCCAATACTGCTCCCAGAATTACTGTTCCTACTAATAAGGTAGTTATGTATAATTTTGATTTTTTTGGATTTTTTGGTTCCATTAAATTCTCCCTCTTTAAATTGAAAGTTTGATTTGAACTATTTGCTTTCAATCAAAATTGCATAGGTAATCAAGTGACTACTACTTCTTAATATTACTGAATCTATCAAAAAATGCAAGTCTGAGAAATTATTTATATGTAAAAAGCGAACATATTTTCTTGAAATATTGTTGGATTTTAGGTAAAATAGTAATATCTGAACATCAAGAGTCTGATAACAACAGTAAATTCGTAAAGGAGGTAGAAGAATGGACAATAACCATAAATCAACAATGAAAAGCATTTCAAAATTGATCAGCCAGTCTTCCCAAAGTTTCTTTTCGGCATTTTTAGATGACTCAAAAGATAAGAATAGTAAAAATAAAGAGCGTGAAGAAATTCTTAAGAAATTACAGATGGCCTCTGCTAAAAAAAGCCTTGTAGTTTTGCAATTAAAAGAAGTGCCGACTTCTCAAAAATTTGAAACAGTTTCCGGTTGGATTGTATCAAAAAGTATCTCTGATTCAATCATGCTGCGATTACAAGAAGACAGCCAACAAATCCGGATGATTACTGTTGAACATATAAAAAAGGTAAGTACGATGTCTAGAAACGACAATCGTCAAATCAAATAAAGAATTAAGCAGACCGAGTTGTCTGCTTTTTGTTTCCTCAAAAAATGATTTTCTTCTTGCTCTAATTTAAATCTTTTTTCGTATAATTTAGCACATTTATAATGGAAATGAGAAATTTAATGTTATTATCAGTTCTTTAGCCTTTCATTCATGTTTCATTATTTGATCGAATTGCTAAAGAGTCAATTACTGTCTACGTTTATTGATATCCAAAATGAGTTCCTCACACAATGATGCTCTTAGTTTTTACTAGAAAAATCACATAACATTTCCACTTTAAAATTGTATATCTAAATTTTGGCTGATATACTTAAATCAACAAGGAGGGAAATGGTATGCACGATCTAGCGCAAAATATTATGGATCATCTAATTCCTTTTTTTGATCTATTTATCTTAGCCCTAAATATTTTTTCAATTCTCGTTCTAATTTGGGGTGTTATTGTAGCAGGAGTCGACTTTTTCAAGAGTGAAATCTCAAACCGCAGTCGAATTACTATTGCTCGGCAAAATAATTTTATTAAAAGTTTTTTAGGAAGTTATATTTTATTGAGTTTGGAGATTCTGATTGCAGCTGATATTATTGAATCGATTATCAAACCAACTTTTCAAGATATCGCTATGCTAGCAATTTTAGTCGTAATCCGAACTGTCATCTCCTATTTCTTAAATAAAGAAATAGAAGACGCCTTACGAGAAAAAGAGAACGAAAAAAACGTTCAGGAAAAGTAAATTCTTTTCTTGAACGTTTTTAATTATCTGTTTATGCATGTCTAGATAAATCTGTAAACCCAAATTCATCTTCTTGAATCAGGCGCCATGTGCGTTTAGCTGTATTGTAAATCAAAATAGCAATGACAGGCTCATTTCGGTAAGCAAAATTCTTCGTTTTCCATAAAGAATCTTCCACTACATGAATTGGAATATGGTACTCTTTTCCTTTAACATCCATCTGATCGAAACAAAAGACCACGCCTTCTTGTAAGATCGTTTTCATTTCTTTCAATAATTCGACATCCATTTTTTCGACAGGCGTTCCTCGTTTGAAAAAAGTCTTGCGGTCATTGACTTTCTCCAAGATTACACGAGTAATTTTATCCGCTAAAATACGATAGAATTCATCAATATAACGATAATAAACGCGGGTCATGTGATCGACAAATTCAAAAAAAACAAAATCATTTTGTAATTTATAAAAGAATGGAGAATGTAGACTGGTTTTCATATGTCCAAAATAAAGCAATTCCGATATTTCTAAGGGCGTCAGTTCTTTTAGCATAGTCACATCTGAGAAATCAATCCACTTTATTTCTTCATTAATTTTTCGACGATGCATAGTAGAAAAATACTGATTAACGCTCTCTTCTCCACGGATAATCTTCAATCCGCTGTGCATATCGTATTCTCCTTCTTCAGCAGAAGGATTTAGCAAAAGCAAGTTTTTAGGGTGATGAACAATGGAATGGGTAAAATCGCTATGTGTAATCCCTTTTGATAACACTGCATTGCTTGTCATATCAATATGTACGTAAATTAATTCCAACATGTGTGTTATCACCCTTCCTAATTAGTCTTCTCTTATATTCTACAATATTTCTACAATAAAAGCTTGTTTCTTTTATTTTAAGATTCAGTTACAAAGAGTTTGAAAGAGAACGCTTCCCGTATTGATTATTAGATAAAAATAAAAAAAACCTACCCAAACCGCTTTTTCAAAAAATATTAAAATTAATTATTTTTAGAAAAAAATTAATCTTTTAAACTAGGGTTTCAAAATAATTTATGATACACTAAGTAAAAAAGGAGGGAGCATATGGCCTCAAGAAAACAATCACCCAAAAAGAAAAAATCTAAAAAAAGAAACTGGCTAATTAATATATTTTTATTCTTATTACTGCTTGTCGGTCTTGCTTTGGTATTTAACACTCAAATTAGAAATATGCTGATTCAACATAATGGAAAAGCATATGCTATTGAAAACGTCACACCAGAAGAAATTGAAAAAAACAATACTACAGATACAACTTTTGATTTTGATGCAGTTGAATCCTTAAGTACAGAAGCAGTTCTTAAAGCTCAATTTGAAAATAAAAATCTACCTGTTATTGGTGCAGTTGCGCTTCCAGATGTGAAAATCAATTTACCGATCTTCAGAGGATTGGACAACGTTGTCTTATTAACTGGAGCAGGCACTATGAAGCCGGATCAAGAAATGGGCAAAGGTAATTACGCTTTAGCCAGCCATCGTGTTCAAGATATGGTTTCACTTTTTTCACCTTTGGAATATTCAAAACCAGGTGAGTTAATCTATACCACTGATTTAAAAAATATCTATACATACAAAATCAATTATGTTGAAAAAATCGATCCTTCTCGAGTAGAATTAATTGATGATGTCCCCGATAAAAAGATGATTACCTTAATCACTTGTGGCGACATGTATGCTACAACTCGAATTGCGGTTCAAGGTGAGCTAGAATCTGTGACACCTATCAATGATGCCACAAAAGAAATGACCGATGCTTTCCAAATGGAACAAATGACTTTATAATCTGAAAAAGCTGGATCAACATTCGTAAATGTTGGTATCCGGCTTTTTTTATTTATTACTATAAATGACTGGCCTTCTTCATTCTCTGAAAACTATACCGAACCGCTGATAATAGTAAAACAATTGGATAGAGGAATACCGTCACACAAAGCCATTCCATACTAAAAACAGACATAAAAACTAATTGATTTGTCACCGCATAAATTAACGGCAACACCAGAGCCAACAACCCATAATATAAACTCATTTCAACAACATATGCCTTATATGAAAACTTCATAACTATTCCCCCAAACCATTTTACTTATATATTCTGTTCTTTTATAAATTCACTACTTTTATAGTATAAAAGTTTTTACTAAAAGAATCATCCATCTTAAGTCCGAGATTTAGTTTTTTTTAATTTTTATCTATTAATTATCTAAATAAGATAATAAGGCTTCTGTTCCCTCGTTTATCAAAGCATATGTTTCTTCAAAATCACCTGTATAATATGGATCTGGTACTTCCTGACCTTCTTTACCTTCAACAATATCTAAAAACAAATGAATTTTTCCCTTCGTTTGCTCTGGTGCCATCTGCTTTAAATCTGCTACATTATTTGCATCCATACCAATGATAACATCATATTTTACAAAATCTTCTGGTTTAACCTGTGTCGATCTAATCCCTTCGTAAGAAATACCATGCTGATCTAATATCTGCTGCGTTCCACTATGTGGTTTATTACCTGCTTCCCAAGAACTTGTCGCTGCCGAAGAAACAACAAATTTATTAGCTAAATCAGCTTGCCTTACTTTCGCTTTAAAAACAGCCTCAGCCATTGGTGAACGACAAATATTGCCTAAACAGACAAATAAAACTTTTTTCATCTTACATCTCCCCTTCTTTTAGCTTTCTATTTAATTAGTAGCATAGCATGTTTTCTCTAGATTTTCATTTCAAAAAATAAGCTATATCTCATAAAAATTCAACGAGCAATTTTTATGAAACACAACTTACTTTATCGTAATTTTTATCTAAACATCGTTTGTGCCGCTTTGGCTAAGACTTTTGGATCACGGTTGTATGGAGTAACTGGAATGATTTCCTTATCAATATTAAATAATGTATAGACTGCAATTCTAGCAGCTCGTACGGAGTATTCTTCTGTAAAAACCATATCTTTTGGTATTTCTACAAATTGGCTAACCATCGCAAAATTCGTACTATTTTCCGGAACTACTTGTGGACGATCACTCATTTTACGAGGTTGGAATTGAGCATCAATATATGGCATGTATGCTGGAATCACATTCACAATATCTTGTTTGACTTCTTCCCAATCTTCTTCCCAGCCCATTTGACAAATCCACTCAAACAGAATTTCTTCACCCGTACAATCACGCATCGGTTTTTTCACGTAATCGCCGACTTTATCAGTATAAATACCATAGCCCCAGAAAATTGTAGTATCAGGATCTTGATTTTTAAAATGCGGTTGAGCAGCAACAACTGTACTCATTAACCAACTAGAATCTTTCAAGGTCATTAATGCACCTGATCCGGGAATATTACCAGAAAACTCTTCCATGCGTTTTAACAATTTATCTCCGCGGCAAGTTACAGTAAAGCTTTCCCAATTGGTTTCTTTTTCATTACCAAAAAACGGCTCCGGATTACCTAAACCAGCTTTTTTCTTAGCAATATTGCGCCAAAGCCGAGCAGAACGAGATTCCTCCGTAACTTCTGGCGCAGGATGACTCCAATCGCCTTCTGTAGAACTGTCTGTCATAGTGCCATTGGTCATGATAACAACATCACCTTCTGCCAGTTCGATTGTTTCACCATTTCCAAGTTTTAAGGCAGTCACCGTAATTTCAGCACCTGATTCAAATTCTAAGTCTACTACATCTTCATTTAACGTAAAATCCACACCATGCTTTTCTAAGAAAGCTTTCAATGGAAGAATCACACTATCATATTGGTTTAACGGTGTACGCGTTACACCTTCTAAAGTATCAATTCGTGAAAATTCTAAAATCATTCGATTCATGTAACGACGTAATTCAAAAGCACTGCTCCATTTTTGGAAAGCAAATGTTGTTTGCCACATATACCAAAAGTTTGTTTCAAAGAAATGTGCACCGAACCATTCTTCAATCGTGACACTATCTAAACTTTCTTCTGAAGCTGCTAATAATTTGGTCATCGCCAAACGATCATCGTTATCGAATCCCATTGTATGTGCGTCAACAATTTCTTGTTCTTTTGTTACTAGGCGTGCTTGTGCATGTGTAGGGTGCAAATGATCAAAATTCAAAATTTCTTCTGTTACGCTATGGTTTGGCCAGTCAATTGAAGGAATACTATCAAATAAATCCCAAAAATTTTCGTAAGTTTCCTCATTTAACATCCGACCACCACGAGCTACAAATCCTGTTTCATTTGTTCCAATACCATCATTACTACCACCGAGAATCTTCATACCTTCGATCACATGAATGTTTTTGCCATTAAAATTCGCATCACGAATTAAGTAAGCAGCAGCAGCCATTGTGGCAATTCCACCGCCAATTAGATAGACTTGTTTATCACCATAATAGCGACTGTTGATTTCTTCTTCTATTTCAACGTCTTTTACCGCTTTTTTTTCAGCTGTGACTTTTTTAGTGAGATAAGCCGCACCTAGCGCACCTACTGCAGCTAATCCAATGTGTCTTTTTTTCATGAGAATCCCTCCGGTTCATTTGATGAACCTAGCGTACAATGATTACTCAAAAAAGTCTTGTGATAGCCTTTCCATCCCGTCCGATTTTTAGACACTCTAGTGAGTTTGTCATAATAATTCGTTTTCTTTTTTATATAATCGATAAGAGAAAAATTCAGTATCTTTAGCCAAACGGAATAATTGCGTTGCAATTTCTAATGGCGATTCTTTATATCCATCTAAAATCCACGTAATTAATACACCACTACAACCATATGAAAAAAAGCGAGCATAAAATTCTTTGTCTTCTGGAAGAAGCTGGTGTTCCACATCCATTTGCTCAAATAGATTGGTAAAAAGTTTATTCGTAACTGCAGAAAAACAAATTCTTAAAACATCTGAATCCGAACTAACTGTATTATAGTAAAAATCACTTTTCGCTTGAATCGCTTTTAACATTTTTAATGCTTGTTCTTCCCAGTTGTCAATACTGACATCTGGTGAGTCTAAATAAATCAGAGCATCATGAATATATATCCAGCGTAGTAAATCATTTTTATCTGTGAAATGGTAATAAAAAGTCTGGCGATTTAAACCAACCTCTTTAGTAATATCTTGTACACTAATTTTACTGAATAATTTGCGGCCGCATAATTCAATTAATGCCGATGAAATAGCTTTTTTTGTTATTTGTGATTCGCTCATATATTTATCCTCACTTTTTTTAGTTGAGTTAATCATACCAAAAAGTAGAAGAATACCGCAATTTTTTTAAATATTATTAATAATTCTCTCCGTTACAAATGTATTTTATTTATATAATGAATATGATTTATAAAAGAACAAAAAAGGATTTTTTTATCAAAACATTACTCTTTTATTCAAATAAAAGAAAAAATAACCAGCTATTTTGTGCTATATTCAAGACACTGTTATTGCATATGCACTACAGAAAAAAATTAAAGGATGGATAAAATGGTGAGTTTTAAAAAAATACTAGGCGGGTCAATTCTAGCTTTAGGATTAGCTTTTTGCATTGGTCAGTCTGCCGATGCTGCTCAAGTTTTAACTGAAAATACAGATTTAAAAGGAGCCGCCGCAACGATCTCAACAAAAAATGATGGTACAAATGTATTGACTACAAAAAAAGGCGAGTATGTCTTAAATGAAGATGCTAAAATCTATAGCTCATTATCAATCATTATTACTCTTAACAACACAAAACCTGTAAATATTAATTCAATCAATACTAAACATACATTAGATTTAAGAGGCAACGGAGAAATGGTTGTTAACACTACAGACGACGTAGCAATCAATGTTGGAACTCATTTCCGAGCATTCAAAACAACAAAATACGGTAAAGGTAAAGTTACTGCTTCGGCTTCAAGAATTGGTTTAAATGTTAAAAACGAAATCCAAATGGAAGGTGGTTCTGTTGAAGCCTCTGGATCAGAATATGGAATTTACTGTGATAATGATATCAAACCCTACTATGATGCGGTTCTTAAAGGTGTAAGTAGTGATGGAATCGGTATCTATGCCTACCGTGATATTTATGCATGGAAAGGTGCTACAGTTATAGGCGAAGGTCAAATGTCTGGTGCTCGTTCAGTCATTGCCCACATTCAGGCTGAAGATGCTGGAAGTTCAATCACTGGTATCTCTCATGATATTAATAGTGCTCTCTCTGCTTTACATGCAGACAAGCAAATGTTGCGCGCCTATAACGGTGCAGTCGTTCGTGAAGAATATGTAAAACCCGACTTTAAAATTTCTGATGAAGATCCATTGATCTTAACGAAAAAGTATTCAACAGTTGCTCGTAATATGACAAATATGGCTAATTACAATTGGTCTTCAACACCAGAAAGTGTCTATTTATCAAATAACGGATTACTAGGTGATGTGACTAAACCATTTAAAGATGGAACAGTTGTTGGTACTCGCACAAACCCGGCAATCACTGTTGGAAAAAACGAAGTTACTCAATTGAAGAAAAATGGTATACATGAAGTTGTCTTCTCAGGAACTTCTACGAATTATATTGTACCTATAATTACTAAACACTACGTTGATAGTAACTTAAACGGTAACTACGAATTATATAAAGAAGAAATTCATTATGTTGAAGCTGGTTCTCTAGTAAAAGTAGATGATTTCCAACTTGATTTTTCTTGGACTGAAAGTCTTTACGAAGGTGCTGATAAAACTGATTTTATCGCAGTAAAAGCTGATACTCCGTTAGAGATTAACTATAAATACACTATTGAATTTTAATTAATAACATAAAAAAGCCAGAAGGTATAAAACGACTACGATGTTTTATACCTTCTGGTTTTATTCTTATTTCATTATTCTTGATAAAACGATTCATAACCAAAATGTTCATACGCTAAAGCTGTAGCGATTCGTCCTCTTGGCGTTCGTTTGATAAAGCCTTTTTGAATCAAGTATGGTTCATACATATCTTCAACTGTCTCTGTTTCTTCGCTAATATTTACCGACAAAGTGCTTAGTCCAACTGGACCGCCCCCATATAATTCGATCATGGTTTTCAATAATTTTTGATCTACATAATCAAGTCCTTGGTGATCGACTTGTAATAAAGTTAATGCTTGATCGGCAATTCCACGATTAATTATACCGTCTGACTGAACTTGGGCAAAATCACGAACACGTTTTAATAAACGATTCGCAATCCGCGGTGTGCCTCTAGAACGACGAGCAATTTCGTAAGCTCCTTCTTCAACAATTTCTGTTTGAAAAATATCTGCCGATCGCAACACAATTTCTTTCAAATCTTGAGTTTCATAATATTCCATATGAGAAATAATCCCAAATCGATCTCTAAGCGGCGCAGACAGCATTCCCGCTCTAGTTGTAGCACCAATTAGTGTGAATGGCGGTAATGGAAAATGAACAGGGTGAGCCGTTGTCCCTTGTCCTACCATTATATCCACATAAAAATCTTCCATTGCTGAATATAGCATTTCTTCCACCACTCGAGGTAAACGATGAATCTCATCAATAAATAAAACATCACCGGGTTCTAATTCATTTAAAATCGCAACTAGATCACCGGCTCGTTCGATTGCTGGTCCGCTGGTTGTACGAATATTTACATGCATTTCATTTGCGATCACCATCGCCATAGTGGTTTTCCCTAAACCTGGAGGGCCATACAAAAGAGTATGATCTAGCGCCTCTTCACGATTGCGGGCAGCTTCAATATAAATTGTCAGCTCCTGTTTGACTTTATCTTGACCGATGTATTGTTCAAGAAATTGCGGACGTAACGATTTCTCCAGTGACTCTTCTCCATCACTGCTTTGAGCCGAAAGTAGTCTTTCATCTTCAGACATAGCAATTCCTCCTTAGCGTTTCATCATAAATTTCAAGGCATTACGTAGATATTCATCCGTTGGTTGTGCGCCTAATTCTTCGAGTTTTGGCGTAATTCGTTTGATTTCTTTTTCACTGTAGCCTAATGCACCTAAAGCTTCAAGCGCTTCTGACAATGGTTGATTGTTAGATTGTGTTTGGGTTGATTTTGCCATCGCTTCAACCGCTGCATCTGAGGTTTCTAATTCGCCTAGTTTCCCTTTTAGATCCAGGATCATTTGTTGAGCAGTTTTTTTACCCACACCAGGGAATTTAGTTAAATACGCAGCATCTTCACTTTCAATTGCATGAATTAAACCACCATGATCGTCGGATGCCATAATTGCTAAGCCACTTTTTGGACCGATCCCTGAAACACTGATTAATTTCAAGAAGAGCTGCTTTTCATCTAAATCTGTAAAACCGTATAGTAAATGAGCATCTTCCCGAACTACTTGATGAAGATAGATTTTAACTTCTTGATCTGTTTTCCCAGAATATCGATAAGGATTTCCCACAGAGACTTGATAACCGATGCCGTTTGTTTCTACTACAATATAATAAGGGCTGATAAACGTGACTTTACCAATAATATACTCGTACATAATTTCACCTTTCTGACTAAGGCAGGACAAACATTCTTCTTGCCTTTTATGCGTTTGATACGCACATACGTTTCTATTTTAGCACAGATTCGGTAAAATCAATAGCTGGAAATAGTGAATAACACTCCCATTTGTTTTTATCTAAAATCTAGTTGTATAAAAACAGCTAAGGCTGAATATAATCTGTACCGACCCCCAAAAGTTAGACCAAAAATCTAACTAATGGAGGTCGGTATTTTTATGGCAAAATATAGTTTTGAATTCAAACTGAAAATCGTTCAAGAATATCTTGAAGGAAAAGGAGGACTATCGTATTTATCGAAGAAATATAGAGTGAAATCAAAAAAGCAGGTGGAAGATTGGCTCAATGCTTATCACGAGTTCGGTGAAGAAGGGCTTCTGCGAAAACGCCAAAACCAAAGTTACCCTGTTCAATTCAAGATGGATGCGATAGAGTTATATCAAACAACTGAGCTGTCCTATCGTGAAGTGGCGAATCATCTAGGGATAAATAATCCTGCATTAATCACCAACTGGATGAGAATCTTTCGTGCAGAAGGAATAGATGGGCTCTCAAAGACGAAAGGAGGTCCATCCATTTTGACTAAGAAAAAAGAAGAGAAGAAAACAAAGAAAGAAACACCTAAAGAACGCGATCGTATTAAGGAATTAGAAAAGCAAGTGCGTGCCCTTCAGATTGAAAATGCCTTTTTAAAAGAATTGAGGAAGCTGCGAAAACAGGAAGCCCAACAAAGACGAAAGAATCAATCGCACGAATCATCGACAGCCTCCGAGGATCCTTCAAACTAGTTGAGCTTCTTGAAACCTTGAAATTTCCTAAATCAACCTTTATGTATTGGCAAAAACGCTTTGATCGAGAAAATCCAGATCAAGAAATCGAAGAGGAAATGCTTAAAATAAGAAGACATCATAAGGATTATGGCTGTTTGCGTATGACAAAGGAGTTGGGAAATCGTGGGTTCCATGTAAATAAGAAGAAGGTTCAACGTTTGATT
>NZ_AMDP01000006.1 GCF_028128615.1 Enterococcus sp. 5H
CCGTATGCTACTTTGTTTTTATTAGCGGCTACAGTTTATGTGTCTATGCTGTTAAGCGATTTAACGCAAGGAAATGTAAATACGTTTGTTATTGCTTTACTATTGGGAATTATTCTTCGTCACTTTAAAATTTTAAAACCTAATGCACTTTCAACAACAGATACATTCGGGCTATTGATGGTTTCAATCATGGTCATCGCATTCGGCCCATTAGCGGATATTGTTCCATCTGATTTGCTAGCATTGATTTGGCCGATTAGTTTTTACTTAGTTGCAGGGGTTTTGACGATTTTTGTTTGTTCTTATTTTATCGGGAAAAGCGTCGGCTATTCAGGAGCATTATCATTGGCGGTTGGAATGACAACTTTCTTTGGATTTCCGGGAACGATGGTTTTAACGAAAGAAGCAGCGCAGGCAGTTGGGGAGACAGAAGAAGAAATCGCAGTTATTGAACAGAACATTTTACCAATAATGGTTACTGCTGGTTTTTCAACAGTAACGATTACCTCTGTCATTACAGGAGGAATTATTGTCGGTTTTATGATCGGGTAAATTTAATTGTCTAACTTAAGGAGGATATACCTATGAGCCAAGAACGTTTAGTAAATACATTTATCGAACTAGTTAAAATTGATTCAGAGTCAAAAAATGAAGGCCGTTTTCAAGCTTTTTTAAAAGAAAAATTTTCTGGACTAGGTTTAGAAGTTTTTGAAGATCAAACGATGGAGCAAACAGGTTTAGGTGCTAATAATTTACTTTGCCGTTTAGCGGCTACTGCACAAGCAAAACCATTATTTTTCTCATCTCATGTGGATACTGTTACTCCGGGAATTGGCATTAAACCGGTAGTGAAAGATGGGACTATCTATTCTGATGGGACAACTATTTTAGCTGCCGATGATAAAGCGGGAATTGCGATTATGCTGGAATTGCTTGAGCGGATTAAAGAACAAGACTTGCCTCATGGTGTCTTAGAATTTGTCCTATCACCAGGTGAAGAGATTGGTTTAGTTGGAGCGAATGCTTTTGATGTTAGTCAAATGGAAGCTGAAATTGGTTTTGTTTTAGATAATGGCGGACCAGTAGGCAGTATTACTGTAGCAAGCCCAACTTTAGTAGGTATGGACGTAACAATTACAGGAACAACTGCACACGCTGGTTTAGAACCAGAAAAAGGAGTTTCAGCGATTGAGATTGCGGCAAAAGCAATTGCTCAAATGAAATTAGGTCGTTTAGATCAAGAAACAACTGCAAATATCGGTACAATCAATGGTGGATCAGCAACAAACATTGTCGCTGAAGAAGTAAAAATTACAGCAGAAGCCCGCGGGATTTCCCATGAAGTTTGTGAAGATCAAGTGGCTCATATGCTAGGATTGTTTGAAAAAACTGCTGAAGAATTTGGCGGAGCAGTCACTGCAACAACAGATGTGAAATCGGTGGGCTATCGTTTGACAGAAGAAAATGAAACAGTGAAGTTAGCGACGAAAGCTTTAGCTAATGTAGGTCGTTCTGCAACGTATGATGTAAGCGGCGGTGGAAGTGATGCCAATGTATTCAATGCAAACGGCAAAGAAACAGCCAATTTATCTATCGGCTATGAAAAGATCCATACCGTACATGAATTTATTCCAATCGCTGAACTTGAAAAAGCAGTGGAACTTGTAAGCAAATTAATAGCAGAAGTTTTAATTTAAAAA
>NZ_AMDP01000007.1 GCF_028128615.1 Enterococcus sp. 5H
ATCATATAGGTAAAAAAGTAACAGCAACCGGTAAAAAAGGTGGATACTACTATATCTCAAACTTAGGTTGGATTGATCATCGTGCTTTTTAATGATGCTTGTTGTTAATAAAGAATTTTGTTGGGTAAGAAAAAGAAATGGAGGAAATAGAGTGGCAAATGAAAATATGAAAATTTCACAAAATGGGAGAAATTTGATTAAAAAATGGGAAGGCTTACGATTAAGTGCATATCAAGATTCTGTGGGTGTCTGGACGATTGGATATGGTCATACAAAAGGCGTTTATGCTGGAATGACTATAAGTGAAATGCAAGCAAATGCATTTTTAGATGAAGATATAAAGACACATGCGGTTGGTATTTTTAAATACGTTACAGTTCAGCTAAATCAAAATCAGTTTGATGCGTTAGTCAGCTTTCATTTTAACTTAGGACCGTATATTCTTGCAAACTCACAATTGCTTATTTATATAAATAGTAAAAACTGGACAAGTGCTGCTAATGAAATGAAAAGATATGTTTACGCTGGTGGTCAAATTTTACAAGGATTAGTTAATCGTAGAAATGATGAAGTAACATTGTTTTTAAAGGCTGCTAGTCCTGCACAAGGATCATATATAGCATTTGGCAAATATGTGACAATTACCAAAAAAGGCTACAATTTATGGAGCAGTTTTGACTGGGTGAAAAAGGATACTACAGATAAACTATTTAATGAAACTTATATAGCTAAAGGCTATTACAATCATTCAAATGGTTCCAGATATTACTCCTTGTATGATGAGGCAAATGGATGGATGGGCTATTTGAATGCGGAAGCTGCAAGTATTGCAAAAGAGCGAAATTTTAGTGAGATTCAAGAATACAAAATGTTGCATAAAGACCAAAAATATTCAATTGATACATTGCCTTGGGGAATGATTGGCTACGTAAAGGTAGCGAATTCAAAAGATTATATGGGAAAAGTAATTAAATTGACTCAGCAAGCTGGTCCATATTACTATTCGCCAGACTTAAAAGGTTGGATTGATAATAAAGCACTTGATACAGTAGAAAAAATTAATCAAGCATTAACAATTAAAAATAGTGGTTATCAAATTAATCCACTACCATGGTATCAAGGAGTTCCAGTGTTAGGAAATACTAAAGATCATATAGGTAAAAAAGTAACAGCAACCGGTAAAAAAGGTGGATACTACTATATCTCAAACTTAGGTTGGATTGATCATCGTGCTTTTTAATGATG
>NZ_AMDP01000008.1 GCF_028128615.1 Enterococcus sp. 5H
TAACATAACATACATTATACAAAGATAAAAAATAAATAAATTAACTTGTTGATGAAGAAAACTATATTGGTTTTTCAAAAGTAATAAGGATTGACAAGTTTAATAAGTCACAATTCATTATATAGAAAGAAAGGGAGATGAGCAATGAACATTGAACAATTTTTAGGCAAAAAACAACAATTAAAATATGCTTTACTAAAACAATTACTATCTGCTCCAGAGGGACGAATGTCGCAAGCTCAGCTGATGGAAGAACTAGAAACATCGTATGGCACCTTGGTTAACCTATTTAAAGAGACCACTCAAGATATAGTTACGGTTCAATTAAACGTCAAATTACAACTGACACAAGACCGAGCTCATGCACAAAAATACTACCAAATACACGTACATGATGTGACCGCGTTAGACTATCTATTGCTACATTATCTGAATGAATCTGCTCCATTTCTTTTATTAAAGGACGTGATTTTTGGTCAAAAGTTAACTATAGAAGAAACTGCAAAACAATACCATCTTTCTAAATCTACTTTGAGGCGAGTGATTGTGCTTTTGAATGAACAATTGGCAACATATAATGTTGTTCTTTCGATGAAAAAAAAGCTTCATTTAGAAGGGAATGAATGGGGAATTCGATTGTTTGCAGCTAATTTTCTCGCTCGGTCATACGGAAGCAAAGAATGGTTCTTTTCTTGCGTTAGCTTACAGGAGGTTCAGAATTATGCCTCAATGGTAGCTTCTCAATTTGTTTACACAGATAATCTAGTCAATGATATTTCAGCATTGTATTTAATTGCCGTTTCTTTTTCAAGAAAGAAACAAACGAAAGATCTGTTTTCAGAGAGTAAACAAAAAGAAAGTTTATACATAGAAGATACAGTAGATTTCCAACAATTTTTAGTTGAAGGAAGTCAATTTATATCGGAGAAAGAGCCTGAATTGAAAGAAAAAGAGCAAGTAACAAAGAATCAAGTTGTTTTCACTTTGTTATTGCTGAATAACAATCTGTCAATTGTTCAAAAAACACCCCATTTCTTTTATCAACTACCGATGCAAGATGAGTTTTCTTTGTTTAAACTGGGTATTGATTTATTGATGGAAATCGAACGAAAATTACCAACACCATTAACAATGGAAGAACACTTGAATTTAAGTTATCAATTTAGCTTGATTGCTTATCGGCAACTATTTTTAGAAAAGGTCTACTCGATTCATCAGTTATCAATACGAAAAGTAGATCAAGGCACTATACGTAAAATTTTTGAAACAGTTTCTAATTTTTTATACGAACATAGTCAATTAATCCCAGACCACCAACGACTTGTATTAAAAGAAGAATATACACAGATTTTACTCACACAAGTAAATTGGTTGCGGTACAAACCGATAATCCATATATATATCATGAGTAGCGGAAAGTCAGAATATCTATATGATGAAGTATTATTAGCAACTCCTCGATTGGTGTTCAATGTAAAAATAGATAAGACATTAAATGAACAAACAGATTTGGTGGTCAGTGATACTGGATTCACGAAAAATTTACTAGTGGGTTCCTTTTCAACTCCAATTTTTTATTGGAAGAGAGAATCATCTGAAAATACAGAACGATTTTACAAAGAATTGTCCCGTATCAGTAGGCGAAAATGGCAAGATATGTCAATAAATCGAACCTCGTCTGTAAAAACTATCGTACACAATGCAAACTAAAAATAATGGAGAAGTTGATATTGTTTCGTTTTAAAAAGAACAATTTTGTAAATAAAGATGATTAAAAAAGAGATAGGAGGAATATTATGCAATTAAACAAAAAGAAGCTGTTTATTTCAGTTCTGCTAGCTTTGTTAATAATTATAGGTGGAACTAAAGTATTTAGCGTAAAAGAGACATTATTAAAAGCAAAAGAAGATCCAAGAATTATTCAGCCACGAGCAACGTATAATGGTGACCAATATGTTGTTAATTCTGAATTAACAACGATTACCGGTACCCCAATTGTAAATGGGGACACAATGTACCTGCAGACACAGTATAAATTATATTATGAGTGGGAGCTTCCAGATAATACTTTTAATGAAGGAGACGTAATAGTCTTCAGCATTCCAGAAGAATTTAATATTTTAAGTGAACATACCTTCCCTGTATATGATTCCAATGGGGTTGCAATCGGAGAAGCGGAGGTTGTAAAGGGGGCAGATGGTTACGAAATTCAAATGACGATGACTCATCACATTGAAGAACACTCCAATGTAAAAGGGACTTTTGAACTTATCTTTGCTTTGGATAAGACATTTGTTAAGGATGGGAATAACACCATTCAAATACCTGGTGGAGATATTTCAGTAAGTGTCCCTAATCCCCCTGATACTGGCGGAGGAGGCGGAGGAGGCGGAGAAGGTGCTGGTCAAACTGGAGCCAACCAGAAAAAAGGAGACATAAGCATTGATCCTTCTGTTCCAGGAGGAAGGCTTATTGGATACAATATTGACCTTGGACGCGAAACTTTATTAGGGAAAGCTAATGATTTTGAGGATATTGAAAGTATTATTATTTCTGATAAACCATTTAATCAAGTTATATATCCAGATTACTATTTTGTAGACTATCCTATGCGAGAATCTGGTTTTTTTGAAGGGATTTCGTTTGAATATCCATATGTGAGTATAGATGATCCGAGACTTTCGCTAGCCAATGATATGACGTCTTTCGAGATTGATATTCTACCTACCGTTAAAACCTTCGAACAAAAGGCTAAGGACAACAATACAGAGTTTAGAGCATATGATTTACGTTATGCAACTCTACCAATAGATTCATCTGTTACTCAGGAACTAACTAATAATGCCACTATCAGAATTAAGTACAAACCAGAAACCGGATTTGATGATAATGTCTGGGTTTTAAGCGATGAAGTAGTTTGGAACGCAGGTTCTGGAACTGCAACTGGTGATAATGGTTGGGTGAGATTAATCAAACACGATTCTGAAGGAAATGAAACAGATCCTCAATATCGATTAACTGATGCAGAATTTGATCTTTATAAAAGAAGTGAAAATGGCGGACAAGATACAAAAGTAAACAAGATAGACTTAGTTACAGATGATGAGGGTGTAATTGAATATAAGGGATTAACTACAGGCCGATATTACTTTAAAGAAACGCAAGCGCCAATCGGCTATGAAGTTTCTTCGGCAGAGTATTCATTTGAAATTACTACAGATAATATGGGTGCTTTTATTGAAATAGCAGTTCCTGATGATCCAATTGGCACAGAGCCAGACTACAGCCTTGAAATTCAAAAAACAGATGATAATAGTAATGCATTATCAGGGGCTGATTTCCAATTAAAAGCAACAGATGGTTCAATGGATCAAACACTGTCTGTAGCTAGTGATGGAAAAGTGAAGTTTGACGAATTACTTCCTGAAGTAACATATGAATTAACAGAGGTTAAAGCACCAGATGGGTATCAAAAGAAAGAAGATACCTACACCATTATTATGAATCAAAATGGTGATTTAACGGTAAAAGAAGGATCAAAAACATTAGTTGAGGGGCAAGATTACAATTGGAACACTAATAATTTATCTTTGAGTTTTTCAGTTAAAAATACTCCAGAAATTGAAAAAGTAGGTTCAGTTGTTTTAATTAAACATGACTCTGAAGATGATACAACATTTTTAGAAGGTGCGAAATTCGATCTATATACAAAAAATGGCACACTTGTTGAAAAAGATTTGACAACAGATGGTGATGGAAAAATATCTGTGGAGAATTTACCATTAGGGGACTATTATTTTATTGAAACCCAAGCCCCAGACGGTTACGACATACCACATACACCTGATAATCGAGTAGATTTTTCGATAACAGAAGCAGATGCTGATGCAGAAAAAACTGTTGAAGTAAAAATGTCAAATGTGAAAACGGAGGATCTAGTAGGGAATGTAGAGCTTGTTAAATTCAATATAGAAAACACAACTGAAACATTAGCAGGTGCGACATTTGATCTTTATAGAGAAGGTGAGAATGAACCGATTCAGACTGATTTAACCACTGAATCAAATGGAAAATTAATTGTTACCGACCTACCATTGGGGGATTACTATTTTGTGGAAACCAAAGCCCCGGATGGCTACGATCTACCAGAAGGTAATGCCAACCTTTTTGAATTTTCAATTACAACAGAAGATGCGTCCGTAGGTGTCACAGTTAATGTACAAGCACCTAATGTAAAAGAAAATACACCAGTTGGTTCGGTCAGTTTGTATAAATATGATAGTAAGAATGAAAATTTAGGATTAGAGGGAGCAGAATTTTCTCTCTATAAAAAAGATGGTACATTGCTTCGAACAGAGTTAACAACTAATGATGACGGAATACTACTTGTTCCAGACTTACCTTTTGGTGAATACTATTTTGTGGAAACCAAGGCTCCAGACGGTTATTTCCTAAATGGTAGCGAGTATCCATTTGAGATCACAGAAGAATATGTTGAAGTACCTGTTGAGGTTCACGTGTCTAACATTAAAACACCACCTAGAGAATTGATATTAACTAAAACAGATGAAGAAACAGGAGAACCAATATCGGGTGTGGTCTTTATCATCCAAAATAGAAATACGTATTATAACGAATGGGGTCCAGTTGATACAGGGATTAATAAACAACCATTAGTGACAGATGAGGATGGACAAATCATTATTAATGATAGTACTTATCCTGGATTGATTGATCATATGATTGAATTAAATGACCAGTCGGATGTTAGTGGTATGCGATTTAGAGAGATCAGTACACCAGAGGGTTATACTGATCCGTATCCAACTAAATCTGGTCAGAAAGATAATGCAAACGATCTTTCTGCTAATGATTTTGCTAAAGATATTCCAATGGATACCTTAAAAGGGACACCTTTATCGGATGATCCAATTTATGTTGAATTAACAATGACAAATAAAAAAGAAAAAACAACAAGCAAAGTTATTCGTGTAGAAAAACGTGATAAGGCAACAGGGGCATTAATTACTGATGGTGAGGCAACATTTATTATTCAATCGTTACGTGAAGACGATCAGTGGTCAGCGTTCAGTGAGCAGCAATTCACCACACAAGATGGTGTCGCTGTGATCGATGATGAAGATCTGATTGATGAACTGCTAAGATACCAAGGCGAACCAAATGACCAAAAATATCGTTTCCGTGAAATCGAAGCACCTGAAGGCTATAAAGATCCACAAGCCCCAAGTCCATTATCAGCAAGAGAAGCAGTTGGCGGGATTGGCGATGAATTTTCAGAAGAATTTGAATTAGATGTAGTTAATGGGACAGATGTAGTGGTCGTAGTCGAAAATGAATCTGAAGAGGAACCGGGAGATCGGGCATTAACTCTAAAAAAAGAAGATGACTACATGGATACACCTTTATCCGGTGCGGAATTTGTCATTGAAAAATATGATGCTGGATCAGAAACATGGAATCAGGTTAATTCAAATACTTACACAACAAATAGAAGTGGTGTAATTGAATTAGATGAAGATGATATCAAGAGTTTTGGTACTGATTATCCAATTTATATCGCTTTTAAAGAAGTCACCCCTCCAAGCGGATATGAAATGCCTGCGAATCCGTATACTGAAACGATCACAATCACTGCGGATGGAGCAACACCTGATTATGTATTAAAAGAGAACCATGCGATTCCCAAAGATAGAGAAATGACCTTGAAAAAAGTCGATGGTTTTTCCAATATGCCATTAGGAGAAGCTGGTTTCCAAATCTATAAAGAAGATGAAAATGGGGAATATACGCTTTACGACGAGCTTCCGGGAATCTATTACACTGAATCAAATGGCGAGTACGTTTTTGATGAATATTATGAAATAAGATTCATGGAAAATGGAAACTATAAATTGAAAGAAGTTGTGCCACCAGAAGGCTACGAACTTCCGGATGATCCATTTACTGAAATGTTTACTGTCACTGATACCGGAGTGACACCAAATCGATTAGTGAAAAAAAACTATAAAGATAGTGACTTTATGTTGAAGAAAATCGATCAAAATGGTCAACCAGTTAAAGGCGCAAAATTTGACTTATACAAATATCCTGGACCAGGCGGAACAGGGACACCAGAAAATTATGGACATCCTACCTATGTAACGGATGAAGATGGAGAAATTATCATCGACCAAGATGATTTGAAGGAAATGGAAGACGGTGTGTATTTCTGGCGAGAAGTAGAAGCACCGGAAGGCTATGAAATTTTGGAAGAAGATACTGCGACGTTTACCATTCTAAATGGCAAATCAAATCCTTCCGTTATCCGTCATGTAAACCAATATGATGGACGTTTGCTTAAATTTTCTAAAGTTGATGACCGATATGGGTCTGGAAAGAATGAATATTGGACCGGATTGACAGGTGCTGTATTCGAGCTAGAAAAACAAAATGGAAATAACTGGGAAACTGTCAAAGATAAGGATGGAAAAACGGTTTCATTCACTACTGAAAGTATCTATGATGAGGATGGAGATCTAGATCAAGCAGGGGTGATTACTCTTAATGACCAAGATATTGAAAAATATGGACTAAGTAATGGAACATACCGTTTCCGAGAAGTTACACCTCCACCAGGATATGAATTGCCTGATGATCTATATACACCTACGTTTGAAATTAAAGATACGGCTATTACACCAGAAGAAATTGTGAAAACAAATAGTCGTTTATCTGACCGAGATCTGACACTGAAAAAGGTTGACGGTCGAGACCAAAGTTTAGGTTTAGCTGGCGCAAAATTTGAATTTGAATGGACATGGGGAGAACAAGCAGGAGAGACATACCATTATTGGACCACTTATAAAGAATGGAATCCTGCTACACAGAAAAATGAACCAGTAATTTTTGAAACAGATGAAAATGGAGAGTTTACACTTACAGAATCTCAGATATTTAGTATCTATGGTATAGGTGATGGGGATCATCGTAAAGGTCGTTTTAAAGAAGTAGAAGCGCCAGAAGGGTATCTAATGCCTGACGATGTTTATACAGAGATATTTGAGATCCGAGCTACTGAAATTGTAGATATGAATGGTCGACCTATAACTGAAATCAAGAAAGTCAACTATAAAGTTATTGATACCTACGAACTGGAATTGCTTAAGGTCAACGACAATGAAGTGCGTTTGGATGGTGCCGAGTTCACATTAGTTCCTACTGACGGATCAGGACAACCAGAAATTTCAACCGGTGATAAAGGAATCTTTAATTTCAAAGATCTAGAGCCAGATGTGGAATATACCTTAACTGAAACCAAAGCACCCGATGATTATTTCATCAATCAAACACCATATACCTTTATCTTACGAACCGATGAAGATCCAGATGGTATTTTAGAAGTTTACTACAATGGAAAACTGTTGGAAGAAGGCAAGGATTATGAATGGGATAATACTCTACTTAAACTAAGCTTGGTGATTATTAATCGGAAGTCCTCCATGCCAATTACTGGAAGTGTTGGAATTATTGGGTTACTGATTGCCGGAGCAACCGCGATTGGTGTGGCATATAATTTCCAATGGAAAAAGAAACGAATGAGCTAGTATCCAAGTATGGCTATCTTTTCCCTGTCTAGTTGACTTAACAGGGAAAAGTTCATCATGAAAAAAGTTACGCAGTACTTAAAAAGTACTTTGTATAGCAAAATCATTAGACATAAACTAAAAAAAGAAAGTAGGAGAAACGAATGAATAAGTCGAAACTGAAACATTTAGTATTAACACTTGCTTTAGCATTGCCTTTGATCTTGTCTTCAGTGACAGGATTTGTCCAGGCACAAGCCAAAGAAATGAATATTCAAGATTCAGGGAGTTTAACCATTCATAAATTATTAAACCCGAATTATCGTGAGCCAGGTACTGTGGGTGATGATGATGAGTTTCAAGGAGATGGAACCGCAACAGGTAATAATGTAAATGGCGGAGCTGCAATTAGCGGTCAGCCTTTAGCAGGTGTAGGTTTTACAATTGTTGGCCGACTAACAGATGCACAAGTTAGTGCGCTAGAAGACAGTAATGGTAACGTTACTCAAGCAGCGGCAGAAGATTTCATCGCTAATTTACCGGCTGGATTAGAGAAGCACGAGGGAACAACGAAGTCAGATGGAACGATTACATTCTCAAATCTACCTGTTAATACTAATGAACTAGACAACAACCGCTGGTTAGTGGTGGAAACAAGCAAACCGGATACGGTAGATAAAGCTGCGGTACCAGTAATTTTAAACGTACCAACAGGCACACCAGAAACAAGCACAAACAACTATAACTATGATGTCAATCTATACGTGAAGAACTATGCCTCAGGTGAACCAGAAATTGAAAAAGAAATTGACAAACCAACGCATAGTACAGGCGATCGCGTACAATATACACTAAAAATTACGGATCTACCCGATGATTTAGCCAACTACAACCGTTTAGAAGTCTATGATCCATTGGATGAGCGTTTGAGCTTATTAGGCGAAACACCACATGCGGAGTCTTTAGGAACAGCCACATTGAAGAGTAAAGACGGCACAGTGAAAAAAGAATTCAACTCATATATTACAGATGACCCATCAATCACAGCAGAAAATACACCAGCTGGAAATGATGTCCTAATCCGTACAGGTAAGACAAGTGAAGCTGGAAAAGATCAATATATTTACTGGGCGTTCACAGCGGAAGGAATCGCAAAATTAACCGATTTAGAACAAGGCGATTACATCGAGTTACCATTTGAAGTAATGGTTAACGAAAAAGCGAATTCAAATGTAGCCATTCCCAATGATGGTGAATTAGGTTTTGAAAACAAACCAGGAAATAACGGAACAAAACCCGTTGATCCAGAAAATCCTTATACACCAGGACCAGAAGATCCAAACTATGGACCAGGAAAACCAACAGAAGTTGTGAATACAATTTTTGGTAAAAAAGACTTTGTGAAAACAGATGCCGATACAAATGCGCCGTTACAAGGAGCAGAATTTATCGTCAAAGATACACCAAAACAACCGATCAATACAGTAGACGCAGATGGAAACAAAGTAGAATTACCAGCAGGTGAAGAAATTTATGCCGTCATCGAAAACGGGCGTGTGGTTCGTTGGACAGCAGATAAAAGCGAAGCAACACCAGTTATATCAGGAGCTGATGGTAAATTTACAGTAGACGGTTTAGCGTATACGAATGAAGTAAATTACAGCAAACAATACATTTTCGCGGTACAAGGACCATTATTAACAGGCGACGGTAGTGTCTACCAACCAGAAAAAACGGTGACACAAGAATATGTTTATGTAGCAGCAAGCCCGCGTACCTCAGCAACAACACAAGCACAGATCGATGCGGAAATCCAAGCAATTTTAGACGAGCATGACGATTGGGTATTCTACAAAGAATCAGAAACAAATCCAGCACAAATTGATTTTTTAGGGAATCAAATCCATGATTATTCATTGGAAGAAACGAAAGCACCAGATGGCTATGTTCCGTTGAAAAACGATATTGGATTTACAGTGCCAGGTGACGAAACAGAAATTAATGTACCAAATAAAAAAACACCAGGTATACCGATTACTGGTGGTATGGGAACGATTATTTTTCTAATTGCTGGTTTATTATTAATGGGTGGCGCGTATAAACTTCGTAAAGGAAAGAACGCGTAATAATCTAAATAAGATCATTTCTCGTCGTTTTGGCAAGAAAGAATAACGCCGGGATGCTTACGTTCAATCTATCTGGAAATAAGGTAGGTTGAGCGAAGCATTTTTTCATCAAAAAAATCTGAGAAAAATAGAAGTGAAAGGAGTGAACTCCTTAAATGAAACAGCGAAAAAAAATCCTTCTGGGAGCTAGTATTCTAGGAACAATTTGCTTAAGTATGCTTATGCAACAACCGAACACGAGAATCAAAGCAGAGGAAGATGAATCGATTTCAAGGCTAGCAAAAACAACTGAAGAGACACTTATTTCTTCGGTGGAAGTAGAAGGCGATGTTCAGAAGACTTCAACAAATAATATAACAGCTGAAAAAAATTTTTTGAAAGATGAAACAGCTATTCAGCCTCTCGCAGATAATTTCTTGAAAAATCCTGTTTTTGCTCGAGGGCAAAATAGTAGTGGACAAACGATCATTGCAGACTGGAGTCTTTATATGCAAAATATGAATGTTTCAGGTGCTCTTAAGGATGTAGTTATTGGTACCACTCCAATGGGGTTTCAAAATAATTACAACCAATTAATTGGAAAAGATGGAGGAGGTAGTGGATTTGGTAGTGTAGGTTTGTATAAAGAAAATACAGGTAAACTAGAAGCGGATTTAACTGGTGGAGATACAGGTGTTACGTTGCTTGTTGGGCAAACGATTACCACTATTCCTGGAAAAGAATATACATTTTCTGCGGATACTTGGAGTAGTACAACAAGTAAACGAGCAATTAGTATCTATAACGGAACGGCTGTTTCAGGACCAAGCGGTATAGCTAATGATGTGACATTGCAAGGAGATCAAAAAATTTCGGCTAGTTTTGTTGCTAAAAGTACCCAAACAACAATGAGTGTCCGTTTGTATGCTGGTGTGAACCAAAATGTACGTGCAAATATAGGGAATTTAGAAATCAGTGAACAAGATCCTTGGATTCCGGAATATAGTAAATGGTTGGATTCGACAACAAATGCTATTCCAAAAAGTAATACTTTTTTATTAAGAGAAATGGAAGACACAGAAATTGTTGAGGCTAATGGATTAAGCGTAGATCCAGAAGACTCTAATAAGTATATTTATGATTCCGATGAAGCAAATGTTCCTCGTAGTATTAAATTTAAAAATGTTGGTTACTACAATGGTGAAAGTATTAGTACAAAAATAACATTGACACCTAACTATGATCCTAGCAACACATACAACTCTATTGGTGTAAAAGGTAACTCTTTTTTGACCATATATTCACAGGCTCCAGTTGGGTCAAAGACAGATATAAAATTTGAGTTTTTTGACAAAGAGAATCAGCCTATAGCTATTTCGGGTTATTGGAACTTTTCTAATTTAAATACATTAAAATCAATTTCGCTTCCAACTGAACAGATAGAACATGTTTATTCGGTGGATCGTCAGTATGATCCGCCAATAGGGATAAATTATACAATTGATAACAAAGATTTGATTTTATCAGGACAAGTTAGTGGTACCTCTTCAACTTCAGCTGATAGACAATTAACAGTAACATATACTGATAAAACAGAATTCTCTTATACGTTTATTAATAGGTCAAGTGGAGGGATATACGCTTCATACCCAACTACCCCATTGGTGAAAGTGGCAATCCCAGATCCACAAGGTATTGAACAAAAAATTACAGAAATTACACCAGCAAATGAAACGGAACTTAATTACCAGTTTGTACAACAAATTCCGTATGAAACTCCAGCAAACAGTGATCAACAAATGATGTGGCAATTGACATCTCCTGTAGCAAACGAGGTCCTTGGCCAAGGAGAGTGGCGGGTGACTGATGAGGCAGGTGTAGATCGAACAAATTTATTCACATTTAATGTAGATAGTTTAGGAAATGGAACAGTGACACCTGTGGATATTAAAGACGCAGAGTTGTATAACCATTACTACTTGTTTGAACGGAACCTTCTATTTTCTGGAAAAGAAGTAGTGGAGAAGACTTTAATAGATAAAGACAATGGTCGCTATCTTGATTATAAGGGAAATGTAGCGTTAACGGTTGACCAGCTACCTCCGATTACAACGGACTTTACTACGAGTATCAACTTTGCTTCTACAATTGACTATCAGTATCTCCTGACAGGGACACAAATACCTGTACCAGGATCTGAGAACCAATCAAGTATAGAGATGGGATTGATTACACATAACTACCCTATACGAACAGCGCCAATAATAGAGGATTATCAAAATGTTTCTCAAGTACCAGAAAATATAGCAACTGAAAAAGTACATTATACCAAAAAAAATGTCACGTTTAATTATGAGTTTGTTCCGGGAAATATAGGTATTAATGTGCCGGAAATCATGGCGTTTAAAGAGACTAATATATCTGTAACTAAACAAACTAAATCGTTGCGCGAAGATCCTGATTGGGCAATTAAAGTGACAGATAAACGGGCGAATTCCTTGAGAAATCAATGGCAATTAACCGCGCGACTTAATGAGCCGTTTACCAATAAAAAAGATCAAACATTGGATTCAGTCCTGAAATTTAAAGCGGCTGCGGATAAACCAACGTACACCTTGGATGCTGTAAATAGCGTACCAATCTATCAAAGTGAAGGTACGCCTGATAAAGTGATAGATCAAGAAATTCGCTGGAGCGCAGATACCGGCTTCTATTTAGATTTTGACGCCTTTGGGTTTTATCCAACCGGAGATTACACGTCAGTCATTGAATTTAGTCTAGAATCTGTTCCAACATCATAGGAGGTAGAGACAATGAAAAAACAGAAAAAGGCCTTACTTATTTTGTTCACTGCCTTCATCCTATGCATGATTGGTGGACAGACAGTTCAAGCAGAAGGAACAGCTAGTAACAGCAGTAAAGCAGGCATTACCTTGAAAATCAAAGAAGAACCACCTACGACGAGTGAACCAGCTCCTGAGCCAACAACACCTTCCGACCCGGTAAAGGAGCTGCCAAATGTTCCAATAGAAGACAGTACACCAAGCGGAAAAGGGATTGTTAATGGTTTAAAGCTCTTACCAAGTATGGGTGAACTCACAAGCAATGGCTGGTGGCTTGGGTTAGGATTACTTTTGATTATCGGAGTTGCTTACCAAGTTCACCACCGTCGAAAATAACACCAGTTTTATCGGCCAGTCATGGCTGTTATCTTACAATAAAATAGTAGAGGAGAAATTAGTTATGAAAACAACCACATTACTTACTATGACAGGAATAATCAGTTTAACGGCAATTGCCCTAAGTGGGGTTAGCGCACAAGCAGTAACAGCGACAACGGCTCAAGGAGATTCAGAAGGAACCGTGACATTGAAGAAAACTGTTTTACCAGGAGGAAGCGCAGAAGTAGTGGATCCAGGAACGGTGAAACCTGCCCCAGTCGCACCTGTGACACCACCCGAAGTAAAAGCAGAGGTTGGAGACGATACAGCTTCAATGGTCTACTATCCAGATTTCGAATTTGGGGAGCATACCTACCAAATCACGAAAGCGGCAACGTATGATGCGATTGCTCCAGTGTTTAAACAAGAAAATAATACGGATAAAGTTATGCCGAACTTTGTGCAGGTGAACAATAGCCCTGAATCTGTTACATGGAAAGTGAGTGTTTCAGCGACAGAGTTCGTTGCAGCTGGTGCTTCAGGAAGTGTGTTAGCTGGTGCTCAAATGAAACTAAACAATGTAATGGTCAATAATCAATTAGGGAATGCGGCGACAACACCTGCCGCAACTTATACCTTAACGCCAGGAAACAGTGTGACAGTTGGAAACTATACGAAACCAGAGGATGATACGTATAATGCCTTAAGTATCAACTCGATTGTGTTTGGCTCAACGTCTACGACACCAACAGGGGAAGCAGATGAAAGTGGCGATGAAGTGACGTACAATACAGGAGTCCAATTAAGTGTTCCTTCAGGAATGTCTATCCAAAATACGACGTACACCTCTGATTTAGAGTGGACAATGGAATCAACGATTTAAGATAACTAAACGATAGTAGGTATAGGAGATCGTTCAGTGAACGGTCTCTTGCTTCTATAAAAGAAAAACTTTTTTAACCGTGAAAAGAGGGGAAAAATGGTGAAGAAAAAAAGATACTGGGGATTATTTTTTATCCTTGTATTTGTCGGATTAGTGTCAGGCGCTAGTCGAGTGAGCGCTGGAGAATTAGATTTTACGGTTACTCCTATATTTCCAGAAAACCAACAAAACAAAGCATTAGGTTATTTTGATTTACGAATGAAACCAAACCAAAAACAATTCATTGAAGTGGAGATAAACAATACATCAGATCGTGCCATCACGGTAGAAATGCATGCGACGACGGCGGTGACGAATTTGAATGGAGTTATTGAATATAAAGATTTAGAGCCTACATTGGATACCAGCTTGACTTATCCTTTCCAAACTGTCGCTGAACTACCAGAGTCGGTTGATCTAAAGGGGAACGAAACGAAGAAAGTCACAATTGAATTGACGATGCCGGAAGAAGAATACAACGGTATGATTCTAGGCGGTCTGTACTTTAAGGAACAAGGGAAAAAAGAAACAGAATTATCTGATCAAAAAGGAATGGGTGTTCGTAATGTCTTTTCTTATGTGGTGGGGGTTAAATTAACGGAAACAGATCTGACATTTCAACCAGATCTAAAACTATTAGAAGCACGTGGGGGACAAGTTAATTATCATAATGCGTTTGAAGCCCAATTACAAAATCCCGAAGCAGTAGAAATGAATGATCTAACAGTCACCGCACAAGTAATGAAACAAGGGAGTTCAACGATATTATATGAAGAAACCAGAGAAGGGCTGCGCATGGCGCCAAACTCTAATTTCTATTATCCGGTCCCATTGAACGGTGGTGCGTTTCAATCAGGAACATACGATATGTTGGTTAAAGCCCATACACCAGAACAAGAGTGGGAGCTAAAAACATCCTTTGAGATTACTGCAGATCAAGCCAAACAAATCAATGAGGCATCGGTGGAAGACATAGAGTATGGCCCACCGTACTGGTTATGGATTAGTATCGGTGCAGGAATCATCCTAGTCGTAATTGTGTTCGGCGTGTTATGGTACCGATACCGAGTGAAGCAAATAAGAGAACAGTTAGCGTCCCAACTGAACAGACACAAAGGCCCAATTCAAGGGGGAAATCATAAAAAACAGGGGGCAGCTGCTACAGGAACGAAGAAAAAATCGTTGAAAAAAGATCGTTGATTGTACCCAAAGTTATGACAGGGGAATAAGCAAGAAATGGAAGAAGACGTTTTAGGAGTGGACGTAGAAATGAAAAACTTTTACTATTTATCAGACAGGCAAAATACCGAAGGGGAATCTGTGATTCATACAATGAATTGTGTCCATGTACCATCGTTGCCTCAGCGTACGATCATTGGGTTAGCATCAAGTGGTTCAGAAGCCGTGCGATTAGCGAAACGATCTTTGATTCAACCAAAACGACGTTTGGTTCTTTGTCCAGTCTGTTGCACAGAAGATATGCGTCAAAGGATTCATTTGTTAGAGTAATGGTATAGGGGGAATGGGAAGAAGGAACGAGGGTGTTTTTTTCTTTCTACTCCACTATTTTACATAGAAAAGAAAGGACAGGGTAAGCAATGGAGATCAAAAAAAAACGATCGACACAACCAAAGAAAAAACAGCAACTACAAGAAAAAAAATCATGGCGCAAGTTTTTCATAATCGCGTTATACATAGTCGGTATTAGTGTCATTTCTTATCCCTTTGTCAGTAACGCTCTCTACAAACACGCGCAAAAACAAGCCATCACCCAATATGAAGACACAGTAGCCAAGAAAGAACAAAAACAACAAGAATTAATCAAAAAAGAAATGCAACAATACAACGAAGGTTTGTTAGGAAATGCCACAACAGACTACGCCATTGAAGCCGAACGAACCCTCTTAAGTCCTAGTGACCACGCGAAGAAAAAAGAACTGGGCGAGGTTATCGGAATTGTAGAAATCCCTAAAATAAATGTTGAACTGCCAATTTATAACGGCACCAATGAAGAACAAATCACTCGCGGAGCCGGTTTAATGCAGGGAACCTCTCTTCCCTATGGTGGTGAAAGTACCCATAGTGTGTTATCCAGTCATCGTGGTTTACCCCAAGCAAAACTGTTTACTGACTTACCCAAATTAGAGTTGGGCGATATGTTTTTTATCAAAGTAGAAAACGAAATACATAGCTATCAAGTCGATCAAATTGAAACCATTGACCCAAATGATTTTAGTCTATTAGGAATTGAAAATGGAGAAGATTACGTCACACTATTAACCTGCACACCCTATATGGTCAATACCCATCGGCTACTTGTCCGAGGCAAACGCGTTAATCCCTACAAAAAAGAAGACCATCAAAAAGAAGCTAAAAAAGGCATTTGGGAACGAATCAAAAAGATTTTATTGTATGCATTATTAATCTTGGCAATTTTATTGTTTTTCTATCTCATCAAACGTTACAGGGATAAACAAACACAAAATAAACTGAGCAAAGAAAAATCAAAACAGAAAAATAAAAAAACAACAGAAAAGAGGGAGCGAGGTGACCAACGAGCCAAAAAAGACAGATCCAACCCGAACAGCCAAAAAAAGAAAAAAGCGCCCATCGTCTCCAAACAACCAACCGGAACGACCAAAAAAACAAGTTCCGTCAAAAAGAAACCGACCCGAACAGTCCAGAACAAAGAAGTCAAAAAAAGCAGAAAACGCAAAAACATCTAAACAAATAAAAACAGGGCAATCACAACAAAATACAGCCAAGAAAAAACAAAAAAGAAACCCGTTATTCCTCTTAATTATGCTGGTTGGTTTAAGTATTTTCGCCTACCCTTTTGTCAGTAATGGCTACTATAAATGGGTCCAACGCCAAGCCAATCAAGCCTATTTTGAAGAAACTGGAAAACAAGATCTAGCCAACCAAGCAGCGATTAAAGAAGAAATGAGTGCCTACAATCAACGACTGGCAGAAGAAAAATACCAAGAACTGGAAATGCCGTTTTTAAAAGCTCAACGTGAAAATCTAACGGATAGTAAGAATCAAGAATTAGGCGAAGTTCTATCCGTGGTTGAGATACCGAAAATCCGTGTGGAATTGCCAGTATACAATGGTACAAGTGACCTTCAATTACAATATGGCGCAGGCTTACTCCAAGGAACCTCCATGCCGATTGGCGGCGAAAATTCGCACTCCGTCATCACAGGACACCGAGGTTTACCTTCAGCTAAACTATTTACCGACTTACCGAAACTGGAAAAAGGGGATCAATTCTATCTCCACTTACAAGACGAGATCCATGCCTATGAAGTCGATCAAATCAAAGTCGTTGAGCCAACCGAAATGGATGATCTGAAGATTGTTCAAGGCGAAGACTATGTCACCCTGTTGACTTGTACCCCTTACATGATAAATACCCATCGACTATTGGTTCGTGGACATCGCGTGCCGTATGAAAAAGAAAAGCGCCTGCAAGCAATTCATGAAGCACGACTTCATTTTTGGTTGGAAATTGCCCTTTATACACTAGGAGTATTACTGGTTATTCTTTATATACTTTGGCGTAAAAAACGAAAAAAACGCCAGAAGCAGCAACAAAGCAGACTGGAAACAGCGACTCGCAAAAAAGAAAGGAGCTGAACCACTGAATGAAAAAGAAAACAGGACAAGGACGTTTATTTCTTTCCCGCATCTTTTACCTGCTAGGCTTATCGATTCTTATGTGGCTACCCTTTCGCAGTGTTTCTCAACAGCTTCACCAAGAAAGCGAGCTGCAGCAGTTGTCTACCCAGTTAACTGAAGGACAGATAAACGTTTCCGATATTGAAGCAACATTAGCCAGCCAAAACGAGACCACAGAAGGAATTGATCCGTTCAACACACCCGCAGGCTCTTTTGAAGGTTACCCTGATGCAGTAGGAATGATTGATATCCCGAAAATTGGTGAGCGACTACCGCTATACATAGGTGCAAGTGACTTCAACTTATCAAGAGGTGTTGCTCAAATCAGCGGAACGAGTTTACCGTTTGGTGGGAAAAATACCCAAACCGTCATTGCCGGACATCGAGGCTGGTATGGTCCAACATTATTTTTAAATATTGACCAATTATTTCCCGGTGATTTGATTTACTTGTCCTATTTAGGGCAAGAGGGTGTCTATTCAGTAACAGGTTCAGAAGTCATCGAACCTTGGCAAACAGACAAGCTTCTTGAAACTGATAAAAATGAAGAGATTGTGACCTTATTAACCTGTCATCCTTTATTTTCATCAAAAGAACGCTTATTGGTTCACAGTCGCTTATTACCGGAAAGTGAGTTAAAAACACTCTTACAAGGACAAGAATCTTTTCAAGATAGAAAAAAATTACCAGTTGAACTCACGAAAACGGAACAACAACAGATTACAACAGAACAACCAACAACAGAAATAACCCAAGTTCCCGAAAATAGAATCACTGAAATACTCGTGAAAGTTCGTCCGTATCAATATTTCTTTTATTGGATTATTTTAGGTGTAGGGAGTATGAGTGGCTTATATACCTTGATTCAATTACTGTGGAGTTTGGTGAAAAGATCGTGATATCGATTAAAAAGACAAAGGAGAGTAAAGGATGAAACGTTACATAGTCGCTATTTTAACAGTTATCGGCTTTATGTTCAGCTATTTTTTCGGGAATATTCCAATTTGTGCAGCAGAAACCACTTTTTCAGTAAAAGCTAGACTACCAGAAAAACAATGGGATCAGAAAAAGACATATTTTGATTTACGAGTGAAACCAGGAGAAGTGGAGAATTTAGAAGTAGAAGTACAAAACTATACAGACCAAGAAATCACCGTTGCGGTTCAAACCAATAATGCGGTAACAACAGATGATGGCGTCATCAATTATGAAACAACAGATCCTAAACTGGACGAAACAATGAGTCATCCGTTTTCTGAAATGGTAGAAGTCGATTCCGAAGTGACGTTAGCACCAAATGAAACCAAGAAAGTTGTAGCTAAAGTGACAGTTCCTAAAGAATCCTTTGAAGGCATCATTTTAGGCGGATTCCAGTTTACCCATCAGAAAGAACTAAAAAAAACAGACAATAAGAATAAAGCCATTCAAACACAGGTGATTGGGGTACAATTATCTGAAAATGACGATCCGGTTAAATCAGAAGTAAATCTAATGTCAGTGAAAGCGGGACAACTAAATGGTAGCAATATGATTCTCGCAACTCTACAAAATCCGGCACCAAAAATTTTAAGCAATATGGTGGTAACAGCAGATGTATTTAAAGGAACGGGTACAAGAAAGTCGATCTATCATAATAGAAAAGAAAACCTCAACATGGCACCAAATTCTACATTTGATTACGGGATTTCAACTGAAAACCAGCCATTCAAAGCAGGGAAATACACACTGAAGCTGTTGGTTGAAGCAGATGGAGAACAATGGGAGCTGGAAGAAGTTTTTGAAATTAAGACGGATGAAGCGAAGAATTTCAATGCCAAGATGGATAAAGTAGCAAGAACAAACCATTCCTTCATTTATATCACTATCGGTATTTTTTTGTTGGTTTTCATAATTGGCGGTCTACTAATTTGGGTTATGCGTCAGAAGCAACAACAAGCTAAAAGAAAACAACCACGTAAAAAAACGAAACGACCAACGCAGCGAACTAAAAAGCTAGTGAATCCGAGAAAAGGTAATCCAGCAAAGAAAAAAATGAACTCAAGAGAAAAATAAACTAGCACTAGTGCCCTTCAAATAGTTCTATTTTAGTGAGAGGCTGAGGAAAAAGTGTTTAGATCCGAGAACCAAATAGGTATTCTTAATACATCTCTTAGAAGTTTTAAAGAGAGACTGTACTTCCTGTACCTTGTATCGTTCATCATCAATTCACGATATTCTTCGTGACTTATGACAATGTGATCGGAACAAAGTGGAGGTACTGCTTTGTTCTGGCCGTTTATTCGTATTTCAGGTGTCGAATTACTATTTGTAATTTTTGAGTCTGGATTAAAAATAAAAAAAGAGTTGACTATAGATTACTTTAGTGGTAACTTTATTGTTACTTAAGTAAGAAAAAAATTTCTTTTTTTGGATTATTTTCATAGGATTTTATTTAGGTGTGGTGATGCAGCTACTTAAAGTAATATATTTGACCACGGATCTATTAATAAAAAATATCCCAGCTGCATGTATTAGCTGAGATATTTCAATTATTTATATTTTTTCTGAATGTATTAACATATATCTTTTTTTAAAAGTTACTTTGAAATTTAAAAGCTATAAACGTTAAACTTACTATTCTAATTATATTCATTAACAGATATAAAGGAATAGAATAGTTTATTGCATATTGATCGGTAACGTGAAACTGGCAATAAAGAAACCATGTTCTCTAGAAAAAGAATATTTAACTTTTCGATACGGCTTTAATAGCTTAACAAAAATTGGGATACCCTTTCCTTGGTGATTTTCTTTAGTTGTAAACTTATTTTTGAAGATATTTTCAATTGCAACAGGCGTTTCTGATTTATTTTTGACTTCAACAAAGATAGTTTGTTTTTTTCGAATGATAGTTAGCTGGATTAATGGTTTTTCAGTTTCCATAGAAGCTTCTAGCGCATTATCCAAAAGAATCGATAGACAACGAATGAAATCAACTGGATTGATCGTTAAGTCAAAATAGGAAATACTTTCATTAGTAAAAAAATGAACGGGTATTTTAAGACTGGAACACTTTTCGAAAAAATTAAGCAGTACTCCTTGTACGGCTGGAATATTAATTGTAGAAATTTGACTAAAGTAATTTGTTTCAGTAAAAGATTTGGAATAGTTAATAATAGAAGACAAGTACGTATCAGCTTCTTCAAATTCTTTTTGATCAAGATATGTTTTTAAACTCAAAAGAATATTCCGATAGTCATGTCTAAATTCATTTGCTAAATCAACATTTTGCGATTCTTTTGCCGTTTTCTTTGAAAGAAACAGAATTTGAGTTTGTAGCTGATAAAAACGACTGATTAGATAAAAAATATAGGAAAAACAAGCTTCGAGAGCAAACAATACAATTGTTAATTGAAAAAAGGAAGAAATTGAAAACGAATAATTGGGGAAAATTAATTACTTTATAGTGAAAAATGATAAAATAAAAAGTTGTTTATATGATATATGATAACTAATTCTAATTTGGTGAATTAGTAAAATTTTTAAAAATGAATTTCTTAAAAAATATACCCTCGCTTTAGGAGTTGGCGAGGGTATATTTTTTATTTTATTTTTAAAGAGATAGCTTGATGTAGTTTTAACAGAGGCTTGTCATTTATTTAAAAGATATGAACGAAAGTGGTTTTGACTATCAGCGTTTTAGAAAAATAATGTCGGCGGTAAAAATTTTTAGGATTTTATTTTACTGTTTTCTTTTTGCTTTCGGTCTTTCTTAATTAATAAAATAAAAGCGACTAAGATTCCCACGCTAGCGATTAAAAGAACAGCTCTAGTTTCATTTCCTTTAAATAAAGCGTCACCGCCAAAGGCATATAATATAGAGGACGGAATAGAGCCAATAAGAGTCATCCAAATCAGCTGTGTAAATTTGATATTCAACAAAGTAGCTGTGAAATTGACTAGAAAAGAAGGGATAACTGGTATCATGTACGCAATGGTAATACTAATGTTTGGATGTTTGGCATTAGAAAGGGTTTGAACCCAGTGATTAGAAGCTTTGGATTTATCCATAAATTTAAATTTGTGCATCAAATAAAAACTACCCATATTACCAAGTGAATTTCCAATAATATTCATAATACTGCCAATTAAAGGACCATAACATACACCAATTAAAACCCCTACCACCGAAGTAGGAATACCTGGAATAGCCGACATGACACCAGTTAATAATATTAATAAAATTCCCGTACTTGCTTCATGCGAGCGTACACTTTTCAGTAAGGCTGTCCTGCTTTCATCGCCTTTTGAGTTAATGAACATACGAATATCCGGCATAAATTTTATAGCTAGTTGATAGATCAAAATGCTCGCAAGTAAAATCCCGATGATGATAAAAATATACTTTAATTGTTTTTTCATAGCCCAATCCTTATGATTACTTTTTATAGTTTAATAATGGTAATTTTTACACGAAAATAATTCAATATTCATTATAGCATGTAGGGTTAAAAGTAAATAGTTTAGAAAGGATAATGGATAAATATAAACATTGTTCTCTTTCTTTCCAACCCAAAAACCTCTATAATAACCTTAGACATTAAAAGAGAAGAGGAAGTTGTTTGCGCATATTATTTATAGGCGACATCGTAGGATCATTAGGAAGAGATACAATAACCACGTATTTACCAAAACTTAAAAAGAAATATCGTCCTCAGGTAACGATTGCTAATGGCGAAAATGCGGCTGCTGGTCGAGGAATTACTGGGAAAATCTACAAGAAGTTTTTACAAGATGGTGTAGATGTAGTCACTTTAGGGAATCACAGCTGGGATAATAAAGATATTTTTGAGTTTATTGACGATGCAAAAAAAATGATTCGCCCAGCGAATTTTCCAGAAGGAACTCCAGGCCAAGGTATGGTATTTGTGAAAGTTAATCAACTTGAGTTAGCTGTGATTAATTTACAGGCGAGAGTTTTTATGGCGGATTTGGATGATCCCTTTCGTAAAGCTGAGCAATTAATAACTGAGGCAAGAAAAAGAACACCGTTGATTTTTGTTGATTTTCATGGGGAAACAACTAGCGAAAAACAAGCAATGGGCTGGTTCTTAGATGGAAAAGTGAGTGCAGTTGTCGGCACGCATACACACGTCCAAACAAACGATGCTCGAATTTTGCCAGCGGGTACCGGTTATCTTAGTGACGTTGGTATGACAGGACCTTACGATGGTATTTTAGGGATGAAACGTCAGCCGATTATTGAAAAATTTATGACAGCATTACCTAGACGTTTTGAAGTGGTTGATGAAGGTCGGAGTATACTTTCAGCGTGCATTATTGACATTGATGACCAGACAGGACAGACCAAGAAAATTGAACCAATTCAAATCAGCGAAGATCGCCCTTTTGAAGAATAATATTTAATTAAATAGATAGTAAAATGGAAGCCGAGATTCTATTGGGCTTTCATTTTTACTGTGTACAATATCTAAGCTTTTAGTACCAGGAGGAAAGCAAAGTGTTCTATAATGAGGAAAAGAATGTCTGATGGAAGAGAACTAAGGAGGCGTCTATGCAAAATTCATTTATGGGGAAAAAAGAGCGGACGAAGTTTGAACTATTTAAGTCAATTGTTTTTGCAAGTGACGGGCTTAGTTTTAATGAGTTACTTCAAAAGCATAACCTCACTAAAAGTACGTTGAGTCGGTACATTAATGATTTAGCACAGGAAGTGGAAGATGCATTTGAAGGGAAAGTGCATTTAATTCAAAATAACCAGACAGGAACTTATTTGATAAGCCAAGTAGAGTCTTTTAGTTTAGGTTACTTGATCGACTACATTCATCTATATTATGTTGATAAAAGTGGGATTTTCTTTATTCTAAATGCGTTATTAAAAAATCATTATGCTTCTATTGAAGCGATGGCTCTGGATTTACATATGAGTAGTTCTTCTGTTTACAAACAATTACGCGAGCTGAAAAAAATGTTAGCTCCTTTTGGCGGGAAAATTTCATTCGATCAACATTCCAGCCGTTTAACAGGTAATGAAATCGGGATTAGACTATTTGATTATTACTCTTATTGGTCAGTGTATAAATCAATAAAAGTCAATACAGATTATCCGGAAGAATGGCTGGATATTAAGGATTTTGAAAATTATTTTGACCACGCTGCTTCTTTATCGGAATCTCAGCAAGCTAAATTCAAGTTTATCCAGTTAATTACGTTGAAAAGGGTTCTATGGCAAAAAAACTATGTAGAGTTATCAAAAGAATTTTTTACGGATATTGTATACTTTGATAATAAAGAGGCTGAAATATTACCATTGTTGGAAAAAAAATTGCCTAAGAAAATCTATCAAGATGAACGGGCATTATTATTATATGGAATCAGAGGCTTAGTTTATAATCTAGATTCTCTAGAGACGAAAAAGAAAATCGTGTCTAATTATCAGCAATCTGCTTTAGAAATTGCTGTGTATACCACAAAGTTAATGGAAGATGTTCAAAAACAGTTTAATCTTGAATATACAGAAGAGGGGTATATTAATTTTTACTTTTACCTTATTATCTTACTGATTTACATTAAGCATATTAATATTGATATTTCGGGCTACTACAAAAATGCTTTATCTTTCCACTCAATCATTGATTACAACGAAGAAAATGAAGAAGTTTTTCAAAAGATTAATGAAATTGTTGAACGTCAGGAGTTTTATCCTAAAATTAATAAAAAATCATTAAAAGGGGTAATGTCTATTCTTTCGTTAACGATTTATTCGGGAATTTATTTAAGTAAAAAAGCTGGCAGAATATCAATTTGTGTAGTATTTAATAATAATTTAATTTTGGCAGATGGGATTAAGAAAGTAATTACAGACATATATAATAAAGATCGGATTTTATTTACAAATGATGTAGCATTAGCGGATCTGGTTATTTCGGATTCTTATGAAGGAGTCGGTTCGCAGACAGAATTTTTTTATTTTGATGATCAGTTAAATCCCAAGCAATGGAAGCAAATGGTTGAAGCGATTAATGAAATTTTCTATGATACAATTTTCGGGTCAGGTTATTAAAAATATCGTTATTTATTTATATTTAAAAGGGCAATATGAAACGGATTTTCCGCTTTGTTTTGCTCTTTTTTTTGTTATAGATAGACTGATTATTAATTTTTGGAACAGATTGTTTCAAAAACACGCATTTTTTTTCTGAAAAAAATTGTATTATTTCATATAAGAAAATAATAATTATTTCAATGACCAAATATATAGTGCGTTTAAGCAGATAGGGGAGAAAGATGAAAAGAAGAATGTTAAGGTTACTTGCTTTGTTTTTCGGTCTTTTATTTACTATCAATTCTGCAGAAAAAGTATTTGCAGATGGGACTGCACCACCAACTGGATATCCATTAGGTGTTTCAACGAAAACCAATTTAACTGCTGGCGGGACGATTTACTTTAATACCGATCAGCTTCAGGAAAAACAAATGGTGGGCCAGTTTTTAGCGAAGAATATTACTTCCAATGGTTCTTCAGGATTGTCAAAGGGTGGTTTTCAAAATTACCAAAGTACTTTACCTTCATGGGGATTTGATCAAATTGATCCTGCTGTTGTTTCTGACACAATTACGGGCAGTGATATTATCCGTTGGTACGCTAATGACACAAGTTTTAAATATGTAAATGGAGAAGATTTACACTATTTTCTAAATAAGATGCCTTCGGATGAAGATGTTAATCTAGCATTGAAATATTATCCAGAATTACAGGAAAATTTTTTTAGACGTGTGTCGAATGATTCACTTGAATCATTTCCTTCCTTTGTAGACAATGGCATTTCTGATTTTTCCCAGCTTACAGGAAATATTCAAATGGCGAGTGATTATTATGGGAGATTAACAAGTAGCGAAGAACCAATTGTGTATAATTCAGCAGTATCAGCCGCTGAAGTGAACACGGAACAAACAGTTATCAATCCTAATGATTGGGGCGGTCAATCAACACTTCAAATCAATATAGCTTTAAAAAAAGGAGTTACCGACCAAGCTGTAATTGTAGTTGATGTAGATGGACAGATCGATCATTTTGATAAAGCGCAAGATATCTCAATTAATTACACGAATTACGATCCAGATACGATGTTGCCGCCATATTTGATTATTAATTATAAGCATTTTCCATCATTTAATTTTAGTGGAAGTACCTTCTTTCATGCAACGGCTTATCCAAGTTTGCCGGGAGAAGAAGAATATGCATTTGAAGGAAATCAAGGTGTTTTCTTTGAAGGCAAATATGCGGATAAAGCAGTGCCGTTGATCCAGTCTGATAGCCATACGATTTCAGAAGAATTAAAAGATAAAACCTATAAAACAGCTTTACATCTGATTCATAATTTTAATGATGAAGAACAAGAGATCCAGTTTCGAAGTAACGCTTCGCTATTTATTGGTACAGTGTTAGCGCCTCGTACATCAGTTACGATAGATGATACACAAGGACGAGTTTTAGGTAGTGTTATTTCAGGGTACGATATTCATACAAACATGTCTATTAATACAGAAGAAAGTGAAGTGCGGTTTGATAGTGAAGATTTTCCTGGATTAGGTGACATCGTTGGTGAAAAAGAAGTTCAAGCACCTGTTAAAGAAGGGGAGAAATTTACTTATACAGGGGCTGAGAAGAGAACGCTGTTTACGATTAATCAAAAAATACCGACTTATTCCCCTAACAGACCAATTAATCAACTGACAATCACAGATGATTTAGACGAATCGCTAGCAATCGCTACTGAAGATGTGGAGATAACTGATGATACTGGTATAAATGCATCTGATCGATTTACTATTAGCAAAAACTCAGAAAATAAATTGATTCTCGAAGCTACCGCAGCTAGTTTAGCAGATAAAACTTTTTATGGAAAAACGTATACGATTAAATTGATTGGGAGCCTCACGATAAGCTCAGATAAGTTAGAAGATCCTGAAACTAAACAAGTAGTTGTTCCCAATGTTGCGGAAGTAACTGCAAATGATGAAATGAAAACCAGTAACGAAGCTTATCTTACTGCTGATTTAATTCAAGGAGCACCTGTTACTGTAAAATATTTAAACGAAGACGGTCAAGAAATTGCGCCAACTGAAGAGTTAACTGGGAAAATAGGTATGCCTTACCAAACACAAGCCAAAGAAATTTCAGACTATACTCTAGCAGACATATCTGGTAATGAAAACGGGATGTTTTCAAGTGAGTCTCAAACAATTATTTATACGTATCAAGGTCATCTAACTTTTAGCGCGGTACCAGATCAAATTAGTTTTGGAACCCATGAATTATCCAGCACGGATCAAGAATACGGAATTGAAACGAAAGACAAAGATATTGTGGTGAAAGATACCAGAACATTAGGTTCTAATTGGCAATTAAGAGCAACTTTGAATAAATCTCTTACTGGAAATAAAACTAACAATGTTTTATCAAATGCATTGTTTTATGTGAAAAATGGCACAATTTTTCCTTTAGAAATTGGATCATCAACGATCATAGCGTCAGCTGTAACAACCACTCACGATGACGTTAATGTGTCCAACCAGTGGAATGACGAAGATGACGGATTAAAAGTAGTCGTAAAATCAGGAGAAGCACTAGCAGATCAGTACTCTGGCGAAATCGGCTGGGAATTATACGATGTTGTATCCAATGATTGATAAGGAGACGTCAAGTGAATGATAAAAAAAGAAAATGGTTTCTATTACTATTGATCGGTGGTTTCTTACTGTACGTTTTAAGTATGAAAGAAGACATTGTCGTTGCAGAAAAATCAAATGCGAAAGTTGGCTTTTACGTAAATGACAAAAAGAAACAGCCTTTGAACAGTAATCTGCCATATACAGGCGAAAATAAACAAGATAATGAATTACTAATTAGTGGAATATCCATTCTGTTGATTGTAACAGGAATGATATCATATAAAACTTTAATGAATAGGGAGAAAATTTAGATGAAAGCAAATAAAATTTTTCTAGGATTAGCAACAGTTTCAATGGTTTTGAGTGGAAGTTTAGTCGTAAATGCAGAAGAAACTGAAAGCAAAGATTCAAAAGGTGATATTGGTTTCACAGCGCCAACAGAAGGTGCTCTTACAATGCTAAATGTTGCAGACTTTGATTTTGGTTCTAATCCAATTTCAGCAAAAGACGAAGTATACAAAAGCAAAACAGATTCAGTAACAACTGTTCAAGATATCCGCGGAACAGAAACTGGCTGGACGGTTCAAGTAGCGCAAAATGGGCAATTCAAAGTTGGTAATAAAGAATTAGACAATGCACAAATTACATTAAAAACACCAACAATTTCAGATAAATCTACAGGTTCAGCAGAAGCTGAAACAGAAGTAGTTTTAAACACAGATGGTTCAGGTGCAACAATTTTAGATGCTGAAAAAGGTCAAGGTAATGGCGTAACAATCGAAAATTTTGCCAAAGATGCTGCTACATTATCAGTACCAGGTGAAACCGTTAAAGTAGCAAAACAATATGAAACAACATTAACATGGACATTGCTGGATCAACCAGAAAATAATTAATTTAGAACGTAAAAATTTTATACAAAGTTGGAAAATGTCTATAGACTTTCTTTCAATTTTGTATAAAATCATACATAGCAAAAAATGGAGGGAAAACGATGTTAAAACGTACATTAAAAGCTTTATTGTTATTAACAGGGTTAGTCATGGTAGGAACAGTAGGGTCACTAAATGTTTGGGCGACAGATGCTGATTATGAAGTTAAAGCGATTCCCTCACCTAATCAAGTAGATAAAAATAAAACATATTTTGACTTAAGACTAGAACCAGAACAACAAGAAGACATCACGGTCAAAGTTACAAACCATTCAGATCAAGAAAGAACAATCAATACCGATGTTCAAACCGCAACGACTAATACAAATGGTGTAGTCGAATATATCAACAGTCAAAAAAATAAATCCATTGATTTGCCATACAATATTAGTGAGTTAGTCAAAACAGAAACAAAAGAAATCACCTTAGCACCAAATGAATCGAAAGATGTTGTTTATGCTATATCAATGCCGGAAGCTGATTTTTCTGGTGTATTATCCAGTGGTATTATTTTTACAAGTAAAAATGAAGCAGAAACAGAAAGATCAGATTCAGATGTTGCGATTAATAATCAATTTGGGTATGTAATTGCTTTAGTACTTCATGGAAAAGAAGAAGTAACTTCTGATTTACAGTTATCCAATGTAAATTTAGGTCAAATTAATAATCGTAATGTAGTATTTGCACAATTAGCGAACCCTAAAGCAGCTTACCTTAACCGATTAAACATCACTGCAAAAATCAAAAAGAAAAATAGCGATCAAGTTCTTTACGAAACAGAAAAAAATGATATGCAAATGGCGCCAAATTCAGTTTTCAATTATCCTGTAAGTTTACAAGAAACAGAATTTAAACCGGGGAAATATGTGCTGTCCATCCACGCTGAATCCAAAGGACGTAAGTGGGATTTTGAAGAAGAATTTGAAATTAAGGCAGATGAAGCGAAATCATTAAATGAACAAGCCTATGTTCATCATGAAAAAACGAATTACTGGTGGTTAATCATTTTAATTCTAGTAATCATCGTATTGATCCTATTATTTATGATTTATCGCAAAAGACAACAAAAAATCAAAGCATTGGAAGAACAATTAGAAGAATTGAAAAGTAAAGAATAAATTAGTAGCAGAGCTGTCTGAGTATAGATAGTTCTGTTTTTTTACGTAAATTTCAAATGAAGCGAAAACTGTTTAGCTTTGTCACTGAAAACTAATGATTTTTGAAATATGAATTTAAAAAAATTATAACAAAACACTGACTATTTTTTCGTAAACTGTTGAATCTGCTTGATTTATGTTAAAATAAGTAGACCTATTAAGGAATCAAATCTTACACAGAATAAAGGTGTGAAATCATGGAGCCATCCATTACAGATAAAAAAATCAATGAAGAATTAATGAAATTATTAGCGTTGATTGGTGAAGATGAAATGATTCGACGCTATAAAGAATTGGAAAATAAAGTCCAAAATAATCAAAAGTTGACTGATTTAGTAGAACAGATCAAAGCGGCGCAAAAAGATGCGGTTCAATTTGCTCATTACGATAAACCAGAAGCTGAAAAAACAGCGATTAAGCGAGCGGATGAATTGACCAAAGAATTTGATGAACATCCATTGGTTGTTGCCTATCGCGAACAATTAATGGAAGTAAATGACCTACTACAGCATGTCACTGACATGATTCAATACAGAGTAAATGAAGAATTAGAGAAGGAAGGGTAACTATGCCGCAAAAAACCAAAAACACGCCAATGATGGAACAATATTTAGCAATTAAAGACCAATACCAAGATGCATTTCTTTTTTATCGCTTAGGTGATTTTTACGAAATGTTTTACGAAGATGCGATCAATGCATCTCAAGTGTTGGAATTAACCTTAACCAGTCGTAACCGTAATGCAGACGATCCGATACCAATGTGCGGTATTCCCCATCATGCAGCGCAAGGTTACATCGATACATTAATTGAAAAAGGCTATAAAGTAGCAATTTGTGAACAAGTAGAAGACCCTAAAACAACTAAAGGAATGGTTAAAAGAGAAGTTGTTCAACTGATTACGCCGGGAACAGTGATGAATAGTAAAGGCTTAGAAGCCAAAGATAATAACTATTTGACTGCGGTTGTTGAAGAGGATGGACAGTTTGGTTTAGCTTATGTTGACCTAAGTACAGGAGAATTGAAAACAGCGGTATTAGCCGATGAAGATGGACTGATTAACGAAGCTTCCGCGCTGCAAACTAAAGAAATGGTTTTAGGCAGTGAACTGTCAGAATCCTTAAAACAAACATTGAAAGATCGTTTAAATATTATTTTTTCTGAACAAAACCAAGCAGAAGAAAATGCAGAATTTAGTTTTTTAACAAGTGAATTAACTCAAGCACTACAAATAGATGTCACTGGGAAATTATTAACCTATTTAACGACGACACAAAAACGAAGTTTAGCTCATATTCAAAAAGCAGTAGAATATCAGCCGGATCATTTCTTAAAAATGGATCATTATTCTAAATTTAACTTAGAATTAACTCAATCCATCCGCACTGGTTTAAAAAAAGGTACACTTTTGTGGCTATTAGATGAAACAAAAACTGCAATGGGTGGTCGTTTATTAAAACAATGGTTAGACCGTCCCTTAATTCAGGAAAAACAAATTCAAAGCCGCCAAGAAATGGTGCAATCATTATTAAATGCATATTTCGAGCGCGTTGATTTACAAGCCACGCTAACGAAAGTTTATGACTTAGAACGTTTAGCTGGACGTGTAGCATTTGGAAACGTGAACGGTCGTGATTTAATTCAGTTAAAAACATCGTTGGAACAAGTACCGTTAGTTCGTGAATTGATTGTTGGGATTAACCAAGGTGAGTGGAATGACCTCTTATTAGATTTAAACCCTGCGGAAGATATTGTAGAATTAATCAATCGTGCAATCAATGAAGAAGCACCGCTAGCAATTACAGAGGGTAATGTCATTAAAGACAATTACAATGAAAAACTAGATGAATATCGGGATGCGATGCGCCACGGTAAGCAATGGTTAGCCGAATTGGAAGCCAAAGAACGTCAAGAAACAGGTATTAAAACCTTAAAAGTCGGTTTTAATCGAGTATTTGGTTATTACATTGAAGTCACAAAATCTAACTTAGCAAACCTAGAAGAAGGTAAGTACGAACGCAAACAAACCCTAGCAAATGCAGAGCGCTTCATTACACCTGAACTAAAAGAAATGGAAACACTGATTTTAGAAGCGGAAGAAAAATCTGTCGATCTAGAGTACCAATTATTCTTAGAAGTTCGTGAACAAGTTAAAGCCAATATCGAACGTCTACAAAAACTAGCGAAAACAATTAGTGCAGTGGATGTTTTACAAGCATTCGCTACAGTGAGTGAAAGATATCAATATGTGCGTCCAACCTTGAAAAGTAATAGCAAAGAACTGCATATTGTTGAAGGTCGCCATCCAGTTGTAGAGAAAGTTTTAGGGCACCAAGAATATATCCCGAATAGTGTTCATATGAGTAAAGAAAATCTGATTCTCTTAATTACTGGACCAAATATGTCTGGTAAAAGTACCTATATGCGCCAATTAGCGTTAACCGTCGTGATGGCACAAATCGGTTGTTTTGTACCAGCCGAGTCCGCTGAGTTACCGATTTTTGATCAAATATTTACCAGAATTGGTGCATCAGATGATTTAATTGCCGGACAAAGTACCTTTATGGTAGAAATGATGGAAGCTAACCAAGCCTTACGTCATGCTACGCCAAACAGCTTAATTTTATTTGATGAGTTAGGTCGTGGAACAGCAACATATGATGGGATGGCACTGGCACAAGCGATTATTGAATATATTCATCGAGAAGTTCAAGCGAAAACATTATTCTCTACTCATTATCATGAATTGACTGTTTTAGATGAAACACTTTCAGGATTGAAAAATATTCACGTGGGCGCTGTAGAAAAAAATGGTGAAGTCGTCTTCCTGCATAAAATGATGGACGGACCAGCAGATAAAAGTTATGGTATCCATGTAGCTAAAATTGCTGGTTTACCAAGTGATTTATTAGAGCGGGCTGCAACGATTCTTACAGCACTAGAATCAGAAGAACAACCATTGAAAACTGTAGAATACACAGATGAAATCAAAGAAAACACCGAACAATTATACTTATTTAAAGAAGTCTCGACAGACGAATTAGGTGTAATTGATACGTTGAAGAAGATCAACCTATTGGAAATGACCCCAATGGATGCTTTAAACAAATTATACGAACTACAAAAAAGAATTTAAACATAAATAGAGGCTGAGAACGGAGAGGAATACGCCAATGGGAAAGATACAAGAATTATCAGAACAGCTTGCCAATCAAATCGCCGCTGGTGAAGTAGTAGAACGTCCTGCATCAGTTGTTAAAGAGCTGGTAGAAAATGCGATCGATGCTGGCAGTACTCAAATCGATATTTTTATTGAAGAAGCTGGTTTAAAAACAATTCAAGTTATTGATAATGGCGAAGGGATTGCCAAAGAAGATATTTTAAGTGCATTTAAGCGTCATGCGACTAGTAAAATCCACACAAGAGATGATCTTTTCCGCATTCGCAGTTTAGGGTTTCGTGGTGAAGCATTGCCCAGTATTGCCTCTGTTTCAGAAATTACCGTAGAAACAGCTGTTTCAGAAGAAGGTGAAGGCAGTTTTATTCAAATGAAGGGCGGTAAAGTTGAAGAACATCGTCCGTCAGCTTTAAGAAAAGGGACAAAAATCACTGTATCTAACTTGTTTTTCAATACGCCTGCCCGTTTAAAATATGTTAAAACTATTCAAACTGAACTAGCCAACGTCGGTGATATCGTCAATCGTTTAGCATTAAGCCATCCTAACATTGCTTTTCGTTTAGTTCATGATGGCAATAAAATGATGAACACTACTGGTAATGGCGATTTAAAACAAACAATTGCAGGGATTTACGGTATCGGAACCGCGAAAAAAATGCTGAAGATCGAAGCAGAAGATTTGGATTTTAAATTAACTGGCTATGTTTCTTTACCGGAAGTAACTAGAGCAAGTCGCAATTATTTATCGACAATCATTAACGGGCGCTATATCAAAAATTTTGCACTAAATAAAGCAATTGTTGAAGGTTACGGCTCAAAACTGATGGTAGGCCGCTTTCCATTAGCTGTTGTAGAAATTGAAATGGACCCGCTATTAGTGGATGTAAATGTTCATCCAACTAAGCAAGAAGTACGTCTAAGTAAAGAAAAAGAATTAATGACACTTATTAGTGATGCTATACGTGAAGTGTTAAGCTATGAGCAGCTAATTCCTAATGCAGCCGATAATTTACGTTTTAAAAAGAAAGTCGAACAGCAGCCTAAAGTTGAACAAATGGAAATTCCTTTACCTCAGCCAGAAGCAGCGGCGAAACCAATTCGTAAACCAGGAAGTTTAGGCTATGATTCTACTAGTGGAAACTTTTTTGTAAAAGAAACGACAGCGGATTTTTCGACAAAAGCTACTGTACAAAATCAAACCCAAGAATCATCAACTGTTGATCTGGATAGAGAAGCCTTGCTGGCGCATGCTTTTAGTTCACCATCTGAAGAACCTATTCCAATTTCTGAAAATTCACCAGAAATAGAACAAACAGCGATGATTGAACCAGCTGCTGTGTCTTCGGAAACTGCAGAAACATCTACCATTGATGAACAGGTTTATGAAGAAGAATTAAGTCATCATCCTGAATTTGATTTTTCAACTTCGGGTTCAGACCGTGAATTAACACAAGCTTTAAATAAATTGTCTGACGATCGACCAAAAGAACGTTTTCCAGAACTGGAGTATTTTGGTCAGATGCATGGTACTTACCTTTTTGCTCAAAGTAAAGATGGCTTATACATCATCGATCAGCATGCAGCGCAAGAGCGAATAAAATATGAGTATTTTAGAGAAAAAATCGGCGAAGTTTCCGATGATTTACAAGAATTATTAGTACCTATTGTGATTGACTATCCAAATAGTGATGCTCTGAAAATCAAAGAACAAAAAGAAACGTTAGCAGAGGTGGGGATTCATTTAGAAGATTTTGGACAAAATAGTTTTATTGTCCGTGCTCACCCGACGTGGTATCCGGCAGGTGAAGAAGAAAGCATCATTCGTGAAATGATCGATATGTTTTTAACCACTGGTAAAGTTAGTGTAAAAAAATTCCGCGAAGCAACAGCGATTATGATGAGCTGTAAACGTTCGATTAAAGCTAACCACTATCTAAATGAACAACAAGCGCGTGTTCTTTTAAAAGACCTTGAGACGTGTGAAAATCCATTTAACTGTCCTCATGGTCGTCCTGTGTTGATCCATTTTACCAACTCAGATATGGAAAAAATGTTTAAACGAATTCAAGATCCACATTAAAAATAAAAGAAGGTGTTCTAATGACAGTTATCTTAGCTTCACAATCCCCTCGACGAAGGGAATTATTGAGCCGAATTGTTTCTGATTTTGAAGTGATTCCTGCTGATATTAATGAAGAGGTGAAAAGTTATTTTACCCCGATGGATTATGTCCTGACGATGGCTGCTCAAAAAGCGGCACATATTGCCAAGCAATACCCAAATGATTTAGTAATCGGCTGTGATACGATTGTGACAATTGACAATGAGATCATGGGAAAACCAACTTCTAGAGATGATGGCTTTCGAATGCTAAAGCAACTAAGCGGAAGAACACATAAGGTTTATACAAGTGTAGTAGTGATGAAAGACGATCAAGAATCTTCAGCAACTGTTCCAGCAACAGTTGAATTTTATGAGCTGACAGATGAAGAAATCAATCACTATCTAGATACAAAAGAATATGAAGACAAAGCTGGTGCTTACGGTATTCAAGAAAAAGGTGCTCTATTTGTCAAAAGTATTCAAGGTGACTACTATTCAATTATGGGATTACCAATAGCAACTTTATATCGGATGTTGCCGGCTTTTGATTAGTCTGTTAATAATGAAAGAAGGAAACAAGCAATGAAATGTTCACAAACCAGAGCGGTTCAAACACATATTATTACTTATCCCCATTTAAATTTTCATAAAACCCTTTTTGGTGGTCAATTGATGGCTTGGCTAGACGAAACAGCAGGGATTTCCGCAGTTCGAATGTCTAGAGCTGCAATTGTAACAGCTTCAGTAGATCATTTAGATTTTCTCGCGCCGTTGAAAGATCGTCATTCCGTTTGTATTGATGCGTATGTATCAGGTGTTGGCATACGTTCAATGGAGATATTTGCAAAAGTTATCGGAGAAGATTTACTTTCAGGAGAACGTTATTTAGCAGGTACCTGTTTTATGACTTTTGTTGTGCCTAAAGGAGCTGCTTTACCTGATAAAATCGAACCAGAGACCAAAGAAGAACAATTTATTTGTTCAGGATATGAGGCAAGAAAATTAGCCAGACAAGAGAAACGACAAGAAAGTGTTGATCTTGCGAACAATATTGATCTTGAAATGCCTTGGAATTAAATGCTATTAAACGCTGACTTTCAAAACAGAAAGTGAGTGTTTTTTTCTTAACAGTGTTATGATAACAGTAACAAAAAACAAGGATGTGATTCGTTATGGAAAAACCATCAAAAGAAGAATTAAAAACCAAACTATCTGATATTGAATATGCAGTCACTCAGGAGAATGCGACAGAACGTCCATTTACTGGTAAATATGATGATTTCTATCAAGATGGAATTTACGTCGATATTGTAAGTGGTGAGCCGTTATTTAGTTCAACAGATAAATATGACGCTGGTTGTGGTTGGCCATCGTTTACTAAACCAATTGAAAAACTTGGCGTGAAAGAAAAAACTGATTTTTCTTTAGGGATGCATCGTGTTGAAGTAAGGAGTAAAGATGCTGACTCACATTTAGGTCATGTTTTTACAGACGGACCACAAGAGCAAGGCGGGTTACGTTATTGTATTAATGCAGCAGCCCTACGTTTTGTTCCAGTAGAAAAATTAGAAGCTGAAGGCTACGGAGATTATAAAAATTTATTTGAATAATAAAGTGAATGAAGGCACCTAGAAACTTGTCTTTTTCACACTATTTATTCCGATTTTCGTTGAGGTTGGGACAGAAGTGTTTAACTCCGAGAACCGGGTAGGTACTGTGCAACATCAACTCGGTTCTCGTTGTGTTTTACAGCAATAAGAAGGAATTCACGAAAATTGCTCTTCAAATTTTTGTGAATTTCAGCTTATTTCCGAAGCCTTCAATTCTTAGAGCTTTAGCTCTTAGAAATTGTTGTGATCGGAACGAAGTGAAGTAGTTGCTTCTGCACCCACCGTTTATTAGGAAACTAAGAGCTTGAAACATAACTTTTTGAGTTATGTTCCAAGCTCACTTTTTTTGTTTGAATAAAAAATATTGCTATTTGCTTTTTTTTCTAGTATTATAAAAACACTCGAAAGATTAAAATTCGGTAACAAAAATATGATTTATTGAGGAGAATAAAATGAAAAAGACAACAGCAATCAAATTAACAAGCATCATGATGCTTTCAACTTTAGTCTTAGCAGCCTGCGGGGGCGGCGGTAAGACAGATTCTACAGATAGTGGTTCTGACGGAAATAAAGCAAGCGGGGAACAATTATTTAGAGTTGTTGTTCAGCAAGAAATGCCAAGTGCTGACCTCTCTTTAGCCACAAATACAATTAGTTTTGCGGCATTAAATAATGTGTATGAAGGACTTTACCGCTTAGATGAGAAAAGTAAACCTCTTGCAGCAGGTGCTGCAGAATTAGCTGATGTAAGTGAAGATGGCTTAACGTATAAGTTTAAGCTTAGAGAAGATGCAAAATGGTCGAATGGTGACCCAGTTGTCGCTGATGATTATGTCTATGGTTGGCAACGTACGGCTGATCCTAAAACAGCTGCAGAATATGCATATATGTTTGAATTAGTAAAAAATGGTGCTGATGTTACTGCTGGTAAAAAGGACTTAGATGAGTTAGGCATCAAAGCCAATGGCGATTACGAATTAGAAGTAACGCTTGAAAGACAAACGCCTTATTTTGATTATCTGCTAGCTTTCCCATCATTTTTCCCGCAAAATAAAAAAGCGGTAGAAGAATTTGGTGCAGATTACGCAACAAGCAGTGATACATCTTTCTACAATGGACCATTTACGCTTACTGATTTTGATGGCCCTGGAACAGATACAGAGTGGTCATACACGAAAAACGATCAATACTGGGATAAAGATACTGTTCAATTAGATAAAATTGCAGTGAATGTCGTAAAAGAAGCACCGACTTCATTAAACTTATTCCAAGATGGACAAGCTGACGATGTCATTTTAAGTGGCGAATTAGCGAAACAAATGGCAGATGATCCACAATTAGTCATTGAAAAAGATGCTCGTACTTCTTACTTGGAATTTAACCAAAGAGATGCAGATTCACCTTATCACAATGCGAATTTAAGAAAAGCAATCTCTTTATCTATCGACCGCGATGCTGTCGTAAATCGTATTTTAGGCGATGGTTCAATTGCTTCAACTGGTTTAGTACCAGAGGGGATGTCATTTTCGCCTACAGATAATGTTGATTTTGCTGACGAAAATAAAGATTTATTAACTTACAATAAAGAAAAAGCCAAAGAATATTGGGAAGCAGCCAAAAAAGAACTAAACATTGATTCATTCAAATTTGATATCGTTGGTGATGATACTGATTCTACGAAGAAAATTCTAGAATATATCCAAGGAGCAGTAAAAGAAAACTTGGATGGCGTTGACGTAACCGTAACATCTGTACCATTCACTGTCCGTTTAGACCGTGGTAAAAATGGGGACTTCGATGTAATTATGGGTGGTTGGGGTGCTGACTATGCTGACCCAAGTAGTTTTACAGATTTATTCGTAACTGGTAACTCATATAACAGAGGTCAATATTCAAATGAAGAATATGACAAACTTGTAGAAGCTTCTGGCACGACCAATGCTGGTGATCCAGAGAAACGTTGGAATGATATGGTAGAAGCGGAAAAAATTCTGATGGAAGACATGGGTATTGCTCCTGTTTATCAAAAAGCTGAAGCGCATATGCGTAACGAAAAAGTTAAAGGTGTTGTTACTCATGGGGCCGGTGCAAGATATGATTATAAATGGACCTATATTTCTGAATAATATCTAAAAAAACAGCTAAGGCTGATGTAGTGACCCCAAAAAGTTAGACTTTTTCGGAGTGGAGAAATCCACTCCGTTTTTCTGTGTATTTATTGATGATTTTAGGCAGCTTTCAATGCCGCTTTTCTAAATTGAACCGGACTCTGCCAATTTAGTTTTCCCTTTATGCGCTCATAATTGTAGTAATGAATGTAGCCATCAATTGCTTGTTTCAACTCTTCAAAGCTATAATATTCCCTTCCATGATAGATTTCTTGCTTTAATAGACTAAAGAAATTCTCCATGATCGAATTATCTAAACAGGTTCCTTTACGGGACATGCTCTGGAAGATTTTATGTTCTTTTAATTTGTAGTTATAGGCTTTCATTTGGTAGGCCCATCCTTTCTTTCCACGATAAGAATGATAACGGCGAGATTTCCTCGTGAATGAGCGAACTTCAATACTCAGCTTTCAAATCAAACGTTGAACCTTCTTCTTATTTACATGGAACCCACGATTTCCCAACTCCTTTGTCATACGCAAACAGCCATAATCCTTATGATGTCTTCTTATTTTAAGCATTTCCTCTTCGATTTCTTGATCTGGATTTTCTCGATCAAAGCGTTTTTGCCAATACATAAAGGTTGATTTAGGAAATTTCAAGGTTTCAAGAAGCTCAACTAGTTTGAAGGATCCTCGGAGGCTGTCGATGATTCGTGCGATTGATTCTTTCGTCTTTGTTGGGCTTCCTGTTTTCGCAGCTTCCTCAATTCTTTTAAAAAGGCATTTTCAATCTGAAGGGCACGCACTTGCTTTTCTAATTCCTTAATACGATCGCGTTCTTTAGGTGTTTCTTTCTTTGTTTTCTTCTCTTCTTTTTTCTTAGTCAAAATGGATGGACCTCCTTTCGTCTTTGAGAGCCCATCTATTCCTTCTGCACGAAAGATTCTCATCCAGTTGGTGATTAATGCAGGATTATTTATCCCTAGATGATTCGCCACTTCACGATAGGACAGCTCAGTTGTTTGATATAACTCTATCGCATCCATCTTGAATTGAACAGGGTAACTTTGGTTTTGGCGTTTTCGCAGAAGCCCTTCTTCACCGAACTCGTGATAAGCATTGAGCCAATCTTCCACCTGCTTTTTT
>NZ_AMDP01000009.1 GCF_028128615.1 Enterococcus sp. 5H
AAAGCCAACTATGGCGGAATTATAACAGGAACACTAAATGCACAAGATATAAAATCAGGCCCAATAATTAACTCTACCGATCAAATAGAACACCTAAGACAGAAGTTGATCTAAATGGCTCAAAAAAAGAAACAAACGGAACAATCTTATTGGCAATTACGAAATATGGCTGCTGAAAAGAGAGTCAACGATGGTGCGAAAGTACTAGAGGAAAAAGTAGCCACTGCCTATCGTCAAGCTCAATCCTATTTAACTAAACAAGCACGAAAGCTCTTTTCTAGGGCGCAACAACGCACCGGATTAGACGAAAAGGAAGCAAAACGACTACTGAACGATACAGTACAACCAGCAGAATTAGTAGAGTTAAAAAGTCTGTCTAAGCAAATAAGCAATCCTGTTTTACAAAAAGAAGCACAGAAAAAACTCACTGGGCTAGCATTTAAAGAACGAATAACACGAGCTGAGGACTTGAAAGCCAAGTCTTTTTTAGTTTCTAAACAAATTGCCAATGTGCAGCTCGATAAATCTACCGATTTTTATATTGATACGATCCATGATTCGTATAATGAAGCGACTGCGGAATCAATCATTCGTCAAGCTCAACAGAATGCTAAAAATGGTGTAGTTATTGAAGCATGGAATAAAAAGGATTACCAATTTAAAGAACTGTCCACAAAGTATACTAAGAATATTTTGGATAGTCACTGGCTTGGTTCAAATTATTCTGAGCGGATATGGAGTGACACCGAAGCGCTAGCCAAAAGGTTAGAACAATTATTTACTGTAGAATCAATGACAGGGATGTCCGAGTTTGAGATGGCTAAGACTATAGCTAGTGAATTTGACCGTTCTATCGGCGTTGCTAGGCGTTTGATTCGTACCGAAGCTAATTACATGGCTAATCAAGCGAAACTCAAGGCTTGGCAAGATAGAGGCGTTGAACAGTATATGCTTGTTGCAGTGTTAGACCTTCGTACATCCAAAATTTGTCAGGAAAAGGATCACAAGATTTATTTAGTCTCAGAGGCGGCGGTCGACGGTAAAGAGGGTACATATCCTCCTTTCCACCCTTGGTGTAGGACAATTGCTGTTGCATACTTTGGTAAGCGCACCTTGTCAGGTACGAGGGTTGCAAATGATCCAATCACAGGCCAAACGATAACCATTAAACAGCAAGAAACTTATGATGAATGGATGAAGAAGCTGAAAGGAAAATACTCCGATAAAGAAATCGAGCTACAGAAAAAGAAAGTCATCAATCTTGCTAAGGACAACAGCTCTTATAAAGAGTTAAAGTCAGTGTTAGGGCAAAAGAACAGTCCTTCTTCATTGGATAAATACCAAGAAATCAAGTATAATGATGGACAAGAATGGAATAAATTAAAAGATAATTACTTTGTGAAGAGTCGGTTAGCTGACAGGCGATATAGCCCGAAAATTAATCCTGAGAAACAGGCGCCTCATATGGAGGCAACTCGAACTACTGGAAAGAGTTATTTTTACGAGGATATCGATGTTCAACGATTATTAAACAAACATGCAGGCACTGGTGAAGTAGAAAAAATGCTCAACGGCCGAAGAACAACAAAAGAAATGGTATATTTGGATAAGATAATCGGAGTTGATGGTCGTACAGGAGATGAAGTAAAAGGAATTAAAATACACCATTCGAAAAAAAGAACACACATTGTTCCGTGGAAAGGGGATCGTTAAAATGGAATTGGTAGAATATTTAGGAAAAACAGTACGAGTAACATTTATAGATGGTCAGATTCTTTCAGGGAAGATTGTAGATTATACAAGTAGCGCTGACAATGATGATGAAGGTGAGTATCTAACCATTCGTCCACAGTCAGGTAAGTTAAAAGGTAAGCCGATAGTTTTTTATAAAGGTGATTTTAATCAAATAGTTATTAAGTAGTGCTCGAACTTCATTCAGATCGAGTGCTATTTTTATGCCCATTATTACTTGGGGCTATATAAATTAAGTGAATAAAATATACTAATTGGGTTTATGAAGCAACTAGGAAGACGGACTGGGAGACTGGGTCGTTTTTTTGTTTGCCAATAGGACTGATTGGGGTAGGAGAGATAGTTATGAAGAAAAGATTATTAAAGTTAGATTTACAATTTTTTACAGAAGGCGAGCAAACTGATGAACAGACCGAAGTCACCACTCCTAAACCGGGTGACCCTGATTTCGATGCAGCAGTGAGCAAAGCTGTAGAAAAAGCACTGGAAAATAATAATAAAAAATGGCAAACAAAGTTAGATGAACAAATCGTTTCGGCGAAAGAAGAAGCAAAAACCGAAGTGGAAAAAATGGCACAGATGAATGCGGAACAAAAAATTGAGTATGAACGTCAACAACGAGACGAAGAACTTAATCAGCGTGAACGAACTATATTAGCTCGTGAACTAAAAGCTCAAGCGACGACTCAACTATCTGAAGCCAATTTGCCTTTGGAGTTGGTGGATTTGATTAATGTATCTGATGGTGGTACAGCACAAAAGTCTTTTGATGCTTTAAAAGTAGCGTGGGAAAAAGCTCAGGGTTCGTGGGAAAAGGCGATTGAAGAAAAAGTAAATGAAAAACTCGTTGCTTCAGTGGATACACCTTTGAACGTGGCTACTAATCAAGAAATTAATCCTTGGAACAAAAATACGTTAAACCTTACTAAGCAAGGAGAAATCCTTAGAGAAGATCCAGAAAAAGCCAAAATGTTAATGGCTCAAGCCAATAAATAGAAAAGAGGAAAAAGAATGAATAAAAAAGTTTTAAACATGAATTTACAATACTTTGCAGCAAAGACAAAAATTGAAGATGTAATTGTACCCGAGGTATTCAACAAGTACGTCATCGAGCGAACAGCTGAGTTGTCAGCATTTTATCAATCAGGTGTAGTAGAAAACAATCCTGAACTAGATGCCTTAGCTACTGCTGGTGGTCGTCTAATTAACATGCCATTTTGGCAAGATTTAACTGGAGACGATGAAGTATTGTCTGATACAACGCCATTAGAAACAGACAAGCTTGTCGCTAGTCAAGATGTAGCTGCATTTTTAATGCGTGGTAAAGCATGGAAAGCAAACGATTTAGCAAAAGCATTGTCTGGTGATGATCCGATGCGAGCAATTGGTGACTTAGTAGCTGCTTATTGGGCACGTCGTCAACAAGTCACTTTATTATCCACACTTAAAGGTGTGTTTGGTGCAGCCTCAACTAAGATGGCGTCGAATACGCATGATATTACGGCAGATACTATCGAATCTGGTTTCACAGGAGAAACATTCATTGATGCTTCTTATAAATTAGGTGATGCAGAAGAACGCTTGACAGCGATTGCGGTCCATTCAACAGTTTATGCTAATTTACGTAAGCAAAACTTAATCGAATTCATGTTAGCGTCTGATAATACTAAAATCCCTACTTATATGGGCAAAAGGGTAATTGTAGATGATGGCATGCCAGTCGATACAAACAACGGCATTTACACAACTTACATTTTCGGCTCTGGTGCAGTAGGTTTAGGAAATGGCGCGGCACCTGTTCCAACTGAGACAGATCGAGATGCATTAGCCGGAGATGATATTTTAGTGAACCGTCAGCATTTTATTTTACATCCACGTGGGATCAAATTTACGGATAAATCTGTATCAGGATCTTCACCAACAAACGCTGAGTTAGCGACAGGTGGAAACTGGGAACGTGTTTATGAACCGAAAAATGTTCGTATTGTACAATTCAAGCATAAACTATGGGTTCCTAAAGTTGTAATCCCTGGTGGAGGCTCAGGCGAATAAAGGAGTGTAAAGCATGGATGAAGAACAAGTAATTAAGCACACGGAGGCACTTGTTGTTCGGCTAGGAACTGAAGTTAGCGAATCGGAAAAGATCAAGGGAATGCTAGAGGATGCTGTCATCTTGATTCTTGATTATACAAATAGAGATAAAATGACAGATCAGTTGTATTATTATGCTCGTCAGTTAGTGGTAATCACTTGGAATCAGGAAGGGAATGAAGGGGAGGCATCGCGCTCAGAAGGTGGTGTCTCTCAAAGTTTTATTACGGATATACCAGAAAAGTTAAAAGCCGGTTTGAATAACTATCGTTTAGGGAAGGTTGTGAAATATTATGCGCCTAAGAAAACGTGACCTGATGACTGTTTACCTAAAAAAACGTATTGTAACTAAAGACGATGAAGGTAATGACAATACTAGCTATTCCGAAGAGTTTGAAGAATTACAGATGAATGTACAATCCGCAGGAGGTCAAGTCGCTGCCGCAATTTATGGTGAGCGACTACCATACATTAAATCATGTAAGTATCAAGGTGAGTTGATCAAGCCAAAACAAAATGAAAATGATGGCATTTGCTTGTATGTGGTACCAACTGAAGAACCTGATTTTTATATTAAGTCGATTCAACCATTTTCTACGCATTTAAATGTTACATTGGAAATGAGGGATCAAGATGAAAGTTGAAATAAAAGGATTAGACAGTCTAAAAGCCAAACTTAAAGCAGCACCGAAAATCATGGAGGAAGCTGTTTGGGATGCCACTTTTGAAATTGTTGAAGAGGTAGCCTCTCGAGGCGCTAGTCGAATACAATCATCTGTTAAACATGGTAGCGGTGAAAGCGCTGGCTCTATTAAACAAGAAGTGGTTATTGATAGCAACGGTAAACTAATCGGACGAGTTTGGTCAGATAAACAACAATTACTATTTCGAGAGTTTGGGACTGGTCCAGTAGGTGAAGCTTCTCCAAAAGACTTACCGAACGGTGTCAATCCAGTTTATACGCAAGAACGATGGTTTGTCCCTGTGGATATTGTAGCAGTTGATTTAGAGGCAGTTTATGGTATTCCCAAAATGACGATCAACGGGAAAGATTTCTTTATGACTCGTGGTCAACCAGCACGTCCTTGGCTATATCCATCTGTTAAAGAGGTAGAAGAGAACATTCCTGAAATCTACAAAG
>NZ_AMDP01000010.1 GCF_028128615.1 Enterococcus sp. 5H
AAATTATTAGCTATACATTTTCAAAACGAATGACTGTGGATTGTGTAATCCAAACATTAAATAAAGCAAAAATACATTACCACATTCCAAAAGGAATGATTCTAAACACTGATTTGGTTAGCCAATACACGGCCAGTGGCTTCCAACAAAATAAGGTATTCCTATAGTCTAAAAGAAACAGTTTAGGATAGTAGCATCCTTCTATGCATTTTTGAAAAAGGAAGAAGTATACACGATAAATTACTCAGATTTTGAAGAAGCAGATCGAGCGTTATTTAGCTACATTTAAGGATTTTATAATCGAAATAGAATCCACAGTTCGATTAATTATTTTACTCCGTAGGAGTTTGAAGAGTTAGCAAAGAAAAAAAGTAATCGCTTCCGTTTGAATCTGTCCAAGATATTGACTCAAATTCAAGTTTACATACACGTTTGGATTCTAAAAAAGTATTATTTAGATAGTTGTGGTTTACAATGTGAAAAATTATTAAATTGAAGATAAAAATTCGGTTGAAGTAAATATATAATATTTGAAGTACCAATGTATGACACAATTAATGACAGACAAATTTGGGTTTATTGGACAATTGTGATATTGAGTGATAGGAGGTTACTAAAAATGAAAATTTATAGGGTAGAATGTATAATTGAATCAGTTTTTAGCGCAACTAATTGGACGGAAGATCTCCAATACATGGAACTGATTTACAAACAAAAAAAAGAAATTTGTAACGGATTAGTTCGTCTTATCAAAATAGACATATAAACAAAAAGAATAATTTGGAGCAGGGTAAGCATGAGTTTAAATGCTGGAAAATTTAACAATAATTTATAGAAAGCTAAAAATTTATTAGAAAGTGTTCTAATAAATTATATATCCAAACATAGGTTTCAGTAAAGGGAATCTAATAACTATATTTATTTAAAAAACTATTGTTTTATGTGAAATTGGTTTTAGATAACTATGAAAATTGATATAAAGGATGGAAAAGATGAAAAAATATTTGAAAATTTTAACAACAATAGGCTTATTATTAGCTGCTTTAGTCGTTATTCTAGAACCCAATAATGTATATGCATCAATAGAACAACGCGAGCAGGAGGCGAAAAATGAATCAAAGTCAACTTTAACAGAAAACGTGAAGAAATTAATTTTGGATAATTCTGAGCAACGATTAGACTCTATTTCGATTCCATTGATAAATAGCTTCTCTTATAAAACTGGTGAGTCAAAAAAGTATAGTGAGGGAGGACCGACTTGGGGAAAAGAAGCATATGTTATCAGTATGAATCCTATTTATACCACAGATGGTGTGGATACAAATGTGCTGAAGATTGATTACCATCGTCCAGGATCCGGTACTACGCAGACAAATCCTAGCTCAATTTCAATCACGGCTAAAACAAATAAAAAAATCGATACAAGTTTTTGGTTAGAGGTTCGTAGTGTTTACACTGTATGGCATACTTACGTGTGGGAAACTTTCTCTGGTAGTACAAGTAAAACATTATACGGACAAGAGTTTTTGGATCAGCCTATTTCTATTCGAGTACATGTTACAAAAGAAAATGAAGAGGGTTCTGTTAAAGTTTCATATACAGATATTGATACAGGCAAGTCAATCATCAATGAAAATATTTTGTTAGGGAAAATTGGGACGTCGTATACACAAGATGTAAAAAATGATTATGAAGCAAAGCGAGCATACATCATGAATCAATTTTATCAATTTGTAGGTGAAAAAAATACAATAGGAAATTATATAGACGGACAAGCTGAGGCAGAATACCAATTCGAACGTATAGCAGGTGGCGATGTGACAGTTGAGTATACTAATACAGAAGCCGTATTGAATGAGCGGCAAAAAGCTGCATTCGGAGCGCCAGCAGCCAAAATTTTTTCGGGGAAATATGCTGAAACGGTTATAACAAAAGCAGAGGATATTTTGCACTATGAAACCATTGATAAGAAGACAGAAAAAGCAGTGAAATTAGATGAAAATCCTCAGCAGATTACTTTTGAATACCAACTGTCTCAGGCAAAGCCCTTAACTGTAAAATATGTTGATCAAGATGGGAAACAAATACCTGGAGTTGATAGTAAAGTAGTTACAGGCAGATGGGGAGATGAGTATAGTATCACCCCAAGAGAAGAAATTCCTTTTTATACTTTAATAGATAGTCGTTTACCGATTAAAGGAGAATTAACAGATGAAAAGCAGGAGATTACTTACCATTATCAGGTATCTGATGGAGCGCCTATAATTATTCATTATCTAAACGAACACGGCAACAGATTGAAAGAAGATAAAAAGCTCACAGGATTAAAGTATGGAGCTCGATTTACTGAGAAATCAATAGATATAGACCATTATCGACAAAAAAAAGATGAAATAAAAGGTCAGGTAACAGATCAGCAGCAAGATATAGTATTTGTTTATGAGAAAAATGATGGAAAACCCGTAAAAGTTGATTTTAAGACTGAGAATGGAAATGTGATTAATGAAAGCTATTTCTTAAATGGAAAATATGATGAATCATTTGATGTTAGTGAAAAAAATAAGAATATACAAAGTATTATAGACGAACTAAGTAGTAAACATTACATGTTACTTGATAAAAAAGGTGAATTAACAGGGAAATATACAGATAAAAATTCAGAAAAATATTCAAGTCGTGTTACTTATACATTTAAGAAAAAGTCAGCTCCTGGAAAAGTGAATGTTTATTATATAAATAGAAAAAATAATAAGGAAATTTCCGATATGGATATATTGAAAGGGAGATACGACGAACAGTATGCAACTAGTTCTAAAATTATTAAAGGATATCATTTAACTCAAATCCCTACTAACAGATATGGATTTTTTGGGGATGATACTGTGAATGTTGTTTACCAATATGAGCCAGATACTAGTGGAACGATCCAATTACACTATATAGACAGTGAGACTCGAAATTCAATAGCTGCTGTAGATGTAAAAGTAGGCAGTTTTAATGAAGAATACAATTTTAATCCTAAACGGATAAAACATCATGTTAGTTCAAATATACCAGAGAATGCAAAAGGAATTTACCCTGAAGCGAATGAGATAATCAATATCTATTTTGAATATGATCGTGCGCCTGCTAAACCTGTACACGTTCTTTATCAAGATGAAGAGAAGCACGAATTTGAAAAAGAAGAGCTCGAAAATAAGGGAAAGAAATGGCAAGATCCTTTTGAGACAGAATTAAAATCGTTTGAAGGATATGAGGTTAAAAGTATAGCAATCAATGATGAAACAGTGACAGAGGGACACGGCTCTTATGATGATGAGAAAGAGCAAAATGTTGTTTATACTTACAAACTAAAAAAAGCACAGGCTGTTAACGTTAAATATGTTGATGAAGAAACTCAAAAAGAGATTAGTCCGCAAGAAATTATTCTCGACCAAGAAGCTGTTTATGGAGATCAATTCAAAAGTAATAAGAAAGATATCGATAAATATCTATTTAGTTATGCGGAGCTTAATGGAGTGTTACAGGACGGAGCTGACGTTTTAGGTAAATATACAGACGAACAACAAACAGTAGTTTATTATTACAAAAAAGATAAGTCTACTTTGGTTACAAAGAACGCAATCATTTATGTAGGAGACGATTGGCAAGCTAAAGATAACTTTATCAGTGCAACGGATAAGCAAGGGAAATCAGTGTCTTTTGAAGAAATAGAAGTAACTGGAAGTGTGGATACAAGTCAGGAGGGAGAATACCAGATAGCCTATAGTTATGATGGGATAAGTACAACAAGTAACGTAATGGTGAAAAAAAATTGTACAGTAGTCAACGCACATGACTCAACGATATACGTAGGCGAATATTGGCAAGCAAAAGACAACTTCAATAGCGCAGCAGATAAAAAAGGAAAATTGGTACCACTTGAAAATATCAAAATAACTGGAAATGTGAATACTAGAAAGGCGGGAGAACAGTCAATAACCTACAGTTACAATGGGGTAAGTACGACGATAAAAGTATTGGTAAAGGAAAAATATGATAGAGCAGTGACTACAGAAAATGAAAACAAGCAACCAAATGTGAACTTGCCAAATACAGGGATAGGAGGTGAGAACATTGACAAGATTATTATGTCTAAAACGATGCATCAAAAAAACGTAAAATTATCATTACCGAAAACAGGCGAAAAACAGTCAGTAGGATTACTTTGTGTTGGTATTGTTACATTGCTTTCAGGAGTAATTATTTATTTAATTAAAAACGTAACTCAAACGTGAACAGTATCATTGTGATTTTTCTTCTGAAAGGTAGAGACTCTAAAATGTGGAGAACAATTTATATCGTTAAAGAAGAGACTTATAAATACTGCTGTTGTTTTGCACAATAAGAGATAAGTTGAAAGGTGTCGTAAAATATCATTTATGGCACTTTTATATTTCCTATTTGTAGAAAATAAAGTACCAAAATGAGGATTCAAGTACCGATGGAACGGGGCTTGTAGTATGAATTCGAATCTTGTAGTTTTTTTCCTTAATGGTGTCCGTTTTCTTATTTTTTTCTGTCTAAACTTTCAAATAGGAAGAAGAAATTATTCTAATATACTTTAAGACACGCTTAATCATATTTCAAATATGATTAATTTAATTATGGAGATCAAATTATGAAAAAATTTCTTGATGTTTATGTAGCGAATAGGTTTTGTACATTTGGTATGTTTGCCATTGTAGGTTTGAGTAAATATAGTGGACACATTTTAGTAGACGATTACGCCATTTTTTCATTTTCAAGCTATTCAAACTTCTGTGGGTATAGGTAGTGAGGTAGTGAATCTAGCTATAAATTAGATTCCTGAATTATCATACGGACAGCCTTTATCGCTATAAAAATGAGTAATCGCTAGATTTTTTAATTTATTTTCGTACTCTATACTGGTATATCGGGACCCTAGGTCCGTATACAAGATAAGGTTCTAGCAAATTGGACGGTTCAATATGGAATGGATAAGGACTTTTTCTACAATTTCCGTTGTCATGCTCCGATCAAAGTAATACCGATTATCTTTCTTGAATGAAGATCTGTAATAGTTGATAAATAGCACCAGCTATCTGCTATTGTATGAATTTAGGGTGTATGTACTACTCATTTTTGATTTGAATCTGTGGCTGAAAAATCTTGCTTTAGTAGATTAAGATAGTATTTTAATATGGTTTTGTTGACCCTTCCATCTTTAAATTTCTTCATTGTTATTGATTGTAATCTCTGACGCTTCATTGATTTTTGAACTCGTTTGATACTGATTTTTCTAAAGTCAGTCTACTCTTTTGATAGCAGTTAACGAATTTTACCAGTAATATAAATACGATCATTTTCATGGTAAAGATGAAACGCCTGTTGGTCTAACAGCCATTGTCTCTGTGGTCTTTTTGGACAATGGGGATTGATGTTTCGGTTTTAGCAATCTGTTATCTCATTGTTGTCTTTAGGCTGTTTCATAGGGTTGTGAAACTGTCTTTAAAGTATCTGAGTATAGCATAGTAGCTATGCCACTTATAACAATTTGAACAATACCGATAATTTCGACAACTACTAGTAATATTTTTCAAATCAGTTCCTCCCGCCGGTGTTTAGTTAGGCCGATATATTAATGAATACAGTTTTTTATTTCTAAGTACCAAAGAGATCCATCAATACACATCTCTGTATTGATGGATCTCTAAATAATATTAAGAGCTAAAAGGCAAACTAGAGTGCTGTATTTCAATCCTTAAATTGCCATCGTCATCTCTTGTGTAACCAAATGTATACTCTACTTTTGTCTCTTCGCCAGTTTTTTTAGAGGTAAAATAATAAATTCCTGCTGCTGAAGCTGTATCTTCTCTCAGAATAAAATTATGGTTATCAAATCTGATATCTGCCCATGGCTCTAAGGCAAACCCGTTATCTTCATCAATTTTCCCTCCAACAAAATAGGAGAGCGCATCCTCTTTAGTTTCTCTAAATGGAATATCTGAAGCTTTTGTCGGTTTGAATAATACAGTACCGTCTTGATAATTATAGAGGTTATCAATTACTTCAGATGCTCGGTGTTTGGGATCCTCAGCTTCTCCAATACTAATCAAAGCTTGTGCCCAGTTCGATTGTGCGTTTTCAACCTCTTCTTGTGTAATCAACTCAACTGGCGGTGAGAGTTCGTTTGAGGTTGTACTGACCTCAGGTGGATCTGTTGTTGAAGCACATCCAGTTAAAATACCTAAAAAGATTATTGGTACAGCAAATTTTTTTAACATATAAAATACCTCCTTCTTTCTAGATAACAGTATACCGACTTCTTTTTATAAATATTTACTATATGGGTTGAACTTAAGATAAAAAAAAAGACTATTTGTTTTATTTATAAATTATATTTATCTACAAATTGCAAATAGAACAAATAGGTTGTAATATACTTATCAAATTTTTGTGACTTCTAACCTATATCAAGAGTGACTAAATTTTCAAGAAGGAGTATTATTTACTTTAATATTTCTGATTTTTTTATTATTTGATGTTTCAATCAGATCATAGCAGTATTGTTGGAATTGTTATTTTTTAAAGTCTTATCAACTTGAATTGGAAACAGAAATAAGAATTGTAAGCAAATACTGTAAATTTTTTTAGATATTGGGTGTTTTTACATATCCCCCCGAAAAAGTACTTAGTACACTTTTTCGGGGGGATATGTAAAAACACCCATATTCTGAAGGATTTTCTATCAGATGAAAATAATCGTTTATTTGAATAGCCTATATATGACTGCAGTAATTGTATTATTAAACATTCAAGAATCATCTAGGAAAAGAAATTATAAAAAAGTATTCAGGTAGTTTCTCGCATTCTCAAAACATAGAAGTAGAATCAAATAGATGGCTCTATGCGATTCAAAGTCAGCCATAATAGTGATATATGTTTGTCTTTTTTGATCGCAAAGTCTTCGATAAAATGATTTGTTTATTCGGACTTCCTTTTTTAAGCTATTGGAAGATCAAACTTTTCTGTATATCTACATTTTTTTGTTAAGATCCATTATCCAAGCTGACTTTTAGTGTTAAAATAAGGTGCTTTTTCCAAATATTTGTGTGCATGATCTGCTTCAAATGACAAGGAGCGGGTGTAAATAATATACGCATACTATCTAAGGTTAAGGCTATTTGATTGAGGATATTATCTTTAAGCATATAAACACGACATTTTTTATCGCTTCAATAGTACAGGATTGTGTGATTGTTGGTATCCTAGATCAAAAAAAGAGGTAAGATAACCAGTTTTTTTCTGACTATTGTACTACTTACTCTCTTTTGACTAATTTATCTTATCAGTCATATTTTACAAAGAATTAAAATATGACTGATAAATTGTCTACATGTTCATTATAAAATCTTGTTTTGTTATAAGCAAAAAACTATATGGTTTTATTATCATACCTTATGAAGTGTATGCAATAATTCAGTCCACTCAGAATCTGATGGATTATATGAAAGTTGAATTAATTCTACCGGACCAAGAGAATGTGATAGAGGGAAATTAAAAATACAAATGTCTATATTTAAATGATAAAGAATATCTTCAGTTAAAGGCTGATTAAATAAGAAAAAGCAGTTCATGTCCTTAGGAACATTTTTTCTAGCCATTTCCCTGTAATAAATTATTGTACTGGGATCCCCTGTTAATGAAAAAAGAATATTTTTCTTTGTAAGAACTTGCATCTTTGCGGAAGTAATTAAAGTTAGTTTTACAGCTAATTGATCAGGATAGAGGAAAGTTCCGTCGCTTATCAAAATTTCCGTCCACAACTTCAAGGTATTGGGATGTTTCTTTTGGGCTAAGTTTAGTAACTGTGATGAAGTAGTTTGAAATAAAGGGGATAAGTTAGACAAATTAGTTAAATTTACTAAGAATGCTTCTAAAATGTTTTTTAATACATTATGTGATGCAATTGAAAGCTTAGCTTGTTTAAAAAATAGTGAAGTTAATTTTTCGAATTTTTTAAGTTCTATATAATAGTCATCAGTAAAATAGTATTTTGGATCTTCATAGGTTAAAGAGTCTAGTCTAATTAGATAAGCGAATAATATCTCGCTAGGTGTTATTTTTTCTCTAAGTTTACTTGGAAAAAAATAGCGATTAACAGCCTTTTTAAAACGTATGAAGCTGTCCTTATCTTTATAAAAATTAAATGTATCGGAGCTGATGGAGACGGTATGACCTTGATTTATTCTAGTTTCTACAATAAGAAGCCAGTGGGATAATCTATAATAATCGGTACTTAACACAGAACCATAGTCAATAGATATTTCTCTAATTATATGATAAATAAAGTCCAGATGGCTAGAATTAGAAAATATTGAAAGGTTTTCTTGAGTATATCGGAAATATTGGAAATAAAAATACCGGATACTAATTTCATTTCCAATTATATTAATAGGATTAGTAGAGATAGTAAGATCAAATTCCTTTAAAACTTTTTTTAAAAGCGTAAGTAGTTGTCGAATTGATGATACAGAAATGTAAAGCTTTTCACAATAATGCGTAATAGTTTCTAGCGAACCATTGAAAATACTTTCTATAATAATGGGTAAAGGCTGATCATTTAGCAGTTTCTTTATATTTTCTTTTATTATAGAACTATCAGCTATACGTTTTAATACGGTTTTATTCTTGAATTCGATCAGGCATATGGTATCTGGAAATGTTGCTATTAAAAAGTTATAGTCTGAATAGAAAGTACTTTTATGAATATTTAGTTCTTTGATAAGTAATTGTACATCTAGGGGAGAGGAAGTTTCCGAAATCTTTACTAAAATTCTGATTCTTCGTTTAGTAGCTTGATCATTAATGAGAGAAAAATGTAAGTTATCCAAAAATAAGACCTCCTAATATTAATTAAATAGTTAGTATCATAAAAATGTTGATAAGTATGCGCAAAAAAAATAAAAGAATAAATACTTAAGTTTAGTCAAAAACAAACATTTAGGTAGTAGTATATTAAGTAGCTGTAAATAACAGAGTCTTTTGATCTATTTCAAAAAAAAAATTAATGTTTTTCGATTAGTAAAAGATTTTGTCTGACAGGGTTCTTTAATAATAAATAAGTTTCGGTCGGTATGAATGGATAATTGAATGCTTTTCCACTATTTTCTAATTCATAAAAATGTGTAAAGAACTCTATTATACATACAAGTAAAAACATTTACGTACTTTAACTAATAACAAAAGGTATAGTATCCATTAAGATAAAGTAGAAGAGCTGATAACTGATAAACCTGTTATCAGCTTGTTTTACTAAATTCGTCTTAATATGTTTTTTGATAAGTTGAATAAATACTTAATCTCCTATGTATATTTTTTTACAAACGCTTATTTTTTTGATCATTTATCGTGTAATCAGTAAAGTTCCCCAGATAGATTTAATCTATAGAAGGGTGCCGCATAATGATATATTATATAAAAAATTGTTATTTTACAAATTTGAAAAGATGGTTATTAGATAAAAAAACATAAAAATTGTTATTTACATCAAAAATAAGATTGTTTAGAGTTTTTTTTTTATTTCATTTAGTCAATTATAATTTCCTATAATTGATAAAACCCTATTATTGTTGATTGTAACCTGTTTATGAAATTTCACTAGAATGGAAAAAAGTTCATTCTCTAAGATTCCTAAATGATGATACTATTATGATAATTAAATTATTTAGTCTTTATATCTTTTTGGGATATAACTTTTAATTAGTATAGGAGGAAGTGATAAATGGTTGTAAATATTCTTGTTTTAAATTCTGGAGAAGATGTCAAATTTTTAAATAAACAAAAGCAAAGTTTTAAAAATATTGATGTATCTATGTTCTCAACAATTAATCTTACAGAAGAAGCCTTTATTTGTGATGGGATAGTCTTAATTGAAGGAAATTCTCAAAATTTAGCAGATGTTTTCCAAATTTTATGGAAAATAAAGGAACACTATCATGTCCCTTTTTGGGTAGTTGGGTCTGATATTAAAAGCAATGCTAAAGAATTTTACCTGAGAATGGGTGCCCTGGGAATCTTTACATCTTTGCATAAAGAATTGGAATTGGTAATTATAAATTATTTAGAATGTTTTAAAAAAATAGTGAATGCAGAAGGGGATATAGTTTCTCAAAAAGGGGATTTTTCTAAAAGTATTCACTTGAACCCAAGAAATCATAGTGTGCGAATTAATGACTCTCAGGAAATTTTGTTAACTCGTTTGGAATATAAGACGTTTGAGCTCCTGTATAAAAATAGGGGCGAAGGAGTTGCATATGAAGAAATATTTAAAGTGCTTTGGGGTCCTGATTATAATGGTTGTAAGTATAGGGTAGCTAATATGATTTTTCATTTGAGAAAAAAATTTGAATTAGCAGGAGCGGAAGAGATGATTCGCACAGTTCGTACCCAAGGGTACATATTGATCTAAATACGATTAGTAAAATAAAAAATTGGATAATTGTCGATAAAGAAGAACCGTATAGATTTTAACTTTAGAATATCAAAGTGAACTAAATTAAGAGGTGAGATAACGATTGAGAAAGAAGAGTTTGATAGTATCTATTGGATTTTTGTTAGTAGGATCAGTAGTAATGTTATACCTAGCAGCAGGGACTTTTTTACTTGCGCAAGAAGAATCTAGAGTACTTGAAAACAAGGACGAAGTTTTAACAGATGTCTCCACTCAAACTTCGACTTTGGAACCTGATTGGGAAGAAGACGAAGATATTATAGCAGAAAAAGAAGTTGAGAGAATTGTAAAATCAAAGGATGACGAAAACGATGAACATATAGGAGTATATGTTCCGTTGGAAGACACAGGTGTTGGAATAAATGAGTATGATGAGATATCTGATAGAATCATTACAGGTGAGACTGTTGAAGTTACAACATTTGAAGAACTACGATTAGCAGTCGCCAATCAAGAAATTGGAACTGTAGAGGTTCGAAGCAATTTGACCAGAAGTGGGACAGGTATTGCTACAGCAATTGGTACATTAAATCGAAGCTTATTAATTAAGGGAAATGGTTATACAATAGATTTTGGTGCAGATAACGGAAGTCTGAGCTTAAGTAACTTAGCGCAAGAAGAAACAGCAACAGTGAGGTTGGAGAATGCGACGATCACTAAAACAGGTGCTGCTCCAATATTTAATGCAGTAGACACTGGATTGGGCTGGACGTTGGAGTTAGAGAATATCATAGAAGGATCGGCAAATGCTGCAAGATTAGCCTTAATTCCTGAAGGTAGTGTATTGTTTACTGGAGGAACTAGTAGTTTTGTACGAACAACTGTGACAAATGTATTTTTACAAGCAAAGTATATTGAGGCAAGTGGTGGAGCAAAAGTAACTATTAGTCGAGGTAATTCTGGGGTACTATTCTCAGCTGCAACGGTAGAACAACCAAAAATTAGTGTGAAAGAAGCAGCAACTATAGAGATTACTACAGCAATTGGTACGAGTATTCCAGTTGATCTTCGTGGATCAGATGCAGAAATTAATGTTAGTGAAGAGTCTAGATTGAGAATCCAAACACAAGGGACCACCGCGGCAGCAACAAATACAACAAATAACGCAATAATCATGTCAGGAAGTAATCCAACCTTGTCGGTAACAGGGAATTCTTCTTTGGGTGTGACGACGACTAGTGCGAAACGAGGGATTGCCTTAATAGGTTCAACGCCTGATGTAACAGTTAGAGACTCCTCATTAACTGTAGCAAGTGCCACGGCACCAGCAATATTTGTAAACGGACAAGAAGCACTTTTAACAACAGAAACTGCAAATGTGAATATTACGACAACAACTGGAAGAGGAATAGATTTGACTGGTGAACGTGCGTTTGCAGATTTTGAAAATAGTGAAATAACTGTCACAGGTCAAACAACTTCACGAATATACATTTCAGGAAATGAAGGAAAATTAGCCTCAAAAAATACAAAAGGAAAATTAACTTCCACAACAGGTACAGGTATCTATTTAACAGGAGGATCTAATGAAGTTCTGATTGACGAAGGTAGTGCATGGGATCTCCCTAGTTCAGGAACAGCTCAAAATTTAGGGATTGTATCAACAGACCCCAAATTACATGTTCTGAATAACTCAACTTTGACAGCAGCAAGCGCTCAAGGGACAACAGTTAATTTTTTGTTGCAAGGAGTTAACCCAGAGTTACGTGTAGATAATGAGTCCAATATATTACTTACTACTTCAGGAACAACAGCAGCCGCAACAGATACAACAAATTTAGGGATTTCTTTGACAGGAAATAATCCGATAGTCACTATATCAGATAAGTCTGAATTAAAAGTAAACGTTACTGCAAATGCGAAAAGAGGATTACACTTGAATGGTACTAATCCCAAAGTGACAGTTAACAATTCAAATTTAGATTTAAGAGGGTTTACAGGACACATGTTGCATTTGTTAGGAAGCTCTCCCTCATTAAGCTTGAATAATTCTCAAGCGATATTACGTTCTACCACAGCTGCTACAGTAATGTTTCAAGGAGCTAATGCGGAGTTATCTGCAACAAATTCGGAAATTGACTTGGTTGGAGGGACAACCGGGAATAGGCTGCATTTTGCAAATGGTGGGAGTAAAGTTGAACTGAGCAATTCTATTTTAGAGACAGAATCAACTACAGGATCCGGATTAAATATGTTAGGAGATGATAACAGTATATTTGTCACGAATAATAGTGAAGTAACTTTGAATTCAACGACAGGAAATACAATCAATTTATCTGGTGATAACTCAGAATTTGTAATCGATAAAGAGTCTGTAGTCGAAACACATGCACGACAGGCAAATGCTATTAGAATATTCGGAGATGCGCCAACTGTTAAAGTTATTGATGAGGGTACAAAATTGGTAGCCTCCAGCTCCTTTCCTTCATCTGCTGATGCTAATAATACAATTTGGATTGGTTCAACACATGAGAGTATAAGGACTGAAAATTATCATATAGAGGTCGGAGATGGTGCAGTACTGGAAGCAGTCGCTGCTAATTCAACAGCGGTCTTGTTACAAGGGAATAAAGGTTTATTTCATGTATACAACAAAGGAATAGTCAATGTTCTGTCTGAAGTGTCTACTATAACAAGTCTAGGTGCTAATGCACCTCTAAGATTTATGAGATCTGGTCTAGCTAGAGACGCGGGGGATAACACGTTCCTTATAGATGATGGATTATTTCATGTTGAAAAAAAAGGTGGTAATGCACCTGGTATTCGAATGTTTGGTAATAATAATACAATTGAGGTTATTAATAATGGAAAGTTTTCGGTACGTAATCCAGGAAATGGAATCGGAAATAATGGAGATGTGGCAGGTGGAAATCAAGGAATACACTATACAACGGGAACTAACAATACATTTATTGTAAAAGGTATAGGTTCAACAATTGATATCCATGCAGCTTCTGGACCAGCGATTGATATGGGAACTGAAATTGGAACTATTGTAGCATCAGATGGAGGTTATTTTGAAGCCAGTGGACGAACCTCTACTGCAGCGGGAGGAATATTTAATGGTGGAGTATTAATAGTTGATTTTGATAATCCACTATTTATGAATTTCCGAAACAATCGAGTTGGTGGTGGAAACATATTTAATAATACAGCTGCTTCTACACTGGAAGCAAAAAATAGTGATCTAGCAGTTTGGCGCAATGGTTCAAACTTAGATGGAGACCCAGACTTGAATTTTCCAACATTGGATTTCTCATTTACCGGAGTAAACTTCGGTATACTAGGAGCTACGAATAAACCCGATGTGTTGAATACAACAACTTTTGGAACAACAGGCTTAACAGCTTATTCAAGACTTAGTTCCAATAATGCCCGTTGGGCCATTGCGGATGAACTTCGTGTTCCAACGAACGCAGACAAACGAATTTATGGTCATGTCAGAATTCCGGTTGGGTTAGAGGCTAGTCGTTCTGCTTGGGACGATGAGGCCACAGTTATTGTGGAAATTGAACGAATGAATGGTTCGACAGAAGATTATACAGCTAAGACGGTTGGCGATTCTAATGATGAACCAGGGATTAGTATTTATGGAGAAGAACCACGTGGCGGATTGTTTGAAATTGAACTAAATGATTTCCTTCAAGCTGGCGACAAAGTCAGAATAAAAGAGGTAAGTTTAACTTCAGGAGAGTTAACGGAAGGTTTTGAGAATATCATATCAACGGATACGGTCACGGTCTTTCCAATTATTCCACCAAAGCCAGCTGAATTTTCTTCTGAGCTAATAAAAACTACTGAAACTGCTTTAGTGGGTCATTCTGATAATCCTGATGTTGAAGTAACTGCAACCTATAATGGAGAAGCAATGGATACCTCATCTGTGACAGTAGATAGTTCTGGTAATTTCGATCTGCCATTGACAGGTGTGAACTTGGCGGAAGGAGATATCGTCCAAGTATTCTTACGAGATAAAGAAGGGTCTGCAGGAGCTGCAGGTGTAATAAATCCACCAAATACAAATAATGATATAGGAAATATTAATCCAGCAAGTGAACTAAACTTCCATGATACAACATTTATCGAGGCGACAACATTGACAGTAGTCGATGCAGATGCTGTTTTAACGGTTGAGTTTATAAATGAGTTGGACCAAGTTCTTCCTGGTTATACACTTATTCTAGATGGCTATCAAGTTGGAGATGAGATTGATTTAACGCAAAACCAAGTAGTGGTGGAACAAATAGCTAATCTGGAAAATGCTGGGTATGAAATTGTTGAACGACCAGCGAATGAAGCAGCTGTGAAGTTAGATCAGACAGAAGTAACGGTTCAATATAAACTTCAAGGTATTTTAAGTTTAACATCAGCACCAAGTACTATTGATTTTGGCTCGTTAACATATAATGCGACAACTCAGCGAATAGAAGATCCCATGATCGATATGCCACTAATAGTTACGGATACACGTGCAAATGTAGAGTCTGGTTGG
>NZ_AMDP01000011.1 GCF_028128615.1 Enterococcus sp. 5H
ATAGGAAATAAGCCTTAAACTATTGAATTTTTTCGCAAAATTTGCTATACTTTCTTAAAAGCAAATAGCAATATAGATCAATAGTTCAGACACTTTTTAAACACTTTTTAGACACTTCAATATTTTAGAAAAATACTAGTTTGAACATCATGATTCATAAGTGTACGTCCAATACCTTATGACTAAAAATCGAGACGATTATCTCAAAGGCAACAGAAAATTAGGGGTGCAACCCGAATTTCTTTTGTCTCTTTTTTTTTCTTGATTATTCAATGATGATTTTATCATACGAAAAAAAAAAAGATTTGTAAACAATAAATGTAACCCTATTCCTTATCTATCAACGTTTGTTAAATGTTAATAATTAAGTGTTAACAATAAAATGTTAAATATAATAAGGGAAACTCTTCTGTAACCGCAATTACATGTCAAGAATCTCCCTTACAAAACTCGATTAAATGTTATGTGTTAAATGTTAAGTGTTACAAAAAATTATAATTTTAATACACCTGCATCGATTAAATTTTGCATTTTTTCCCATACTTCTTTTTGTGTTGATTTGTCCAACGACTCAAGATAGTGAAAAACACTTGCGCCAACTACCGAATACATTTCATTATCTGGAACAGACTCCACCATCGACATTGCTTTTACAAGTCCATGTAATGGCGTTGAGACTCTTATATTTAACCCTGTTGCAGTCACTTTTTCTTTAGTTGAGTTCAATACCATATTTTTTAACGGTTGTTTTTTATTCCCTAAATAATCTCCTGAACCTGAAGTTTTAGGTTTTGTTCCTGCGCCATCCGGTTTCGAAAAAATATCTTTTGCCATTAAGCTTCACTCTCCAATCTGTAAATTCTGTTTAGCATGTCATTCAATACTCGGCCATATAATCGGTGAACTTGATTATCATGAGGATCACGTTTTTCTGAAGTAATTCCAGACCAATCAAACCGTTTAATTCTTCTCATATCTTTAATTTGATCGTTGAAAATGTTCTCTTGTCCAAAATATTCTTCCGCTTGATAAATCACTTGTTCATCATATTCAGAATCAGCTTTCAGCAATACTTCTAGAACACCTAATGTAACAAACCCTAGTTCATATGTTTCTCTTAATTTAGATATGTACTCAATAAATTTTTTGGACTTTCTAAACGCTTTTCTTTGTGTTTGTAAAACAACAACTACATAATCACTAGTTACTAATGCGCTATCAGTGTAAATATTTATTGACGGTGGAACATCCAAAATAATTAGATCATATTCTGACTTTATAGATTCCAAATAATTATCTAAGTAAAAATCCTTTTCTTTTTGACTGTTGCATCGATCATCTAGCAATTTACCATAGTTTTGAAAATCTTCATTTGATGGAATGAAATCTAAGTTATCCATCACATCTATTATAACTTCTTTTGCTGGTAAATTTTCTTCCATTGCTTTATACAATGTAGTCTCATAGTTGGGCTCTTTATCTAAAACGTTAATCATGGTTGTAAAAATGAGATCTGTAGCATCTTCTGACGTATCTAAATCGATTAGTAACGTTTTAATCCCTTGCATAGCTGCTTGAAATGCAACTAGTACAGCATTTGTTGTTTTACCAACACCGCCCTTAAGATTTCCTAAAGTAATAGTTCTAGCATATCTTTCCTTTTCAAAAAATAGATGATTCTTTAGTTCTTCTGTTGCGATCAATTCAAAATTTGACAAAATTCAAGTCCTCCTTACGACGTATTAATCTCTTAAACATATAATACAATGTTATGTGTTAAATGTAAAGCGTTAAGTGTTACATTTTTCAATTAACACTTAACGCTTTCTCAATAATAGTAAAACAATGTTATTCACACTTTGTTTATCATTAATAACATTTAATACTTAATACTTAATACTGGGCTAGATTTAGCCAAAACCACCTTGAGAACAGCATTTTATAGCGTTGTTAATAACACTTTATTAAATGTTATTAACAATTAATAATTAAATAAGAGTTTAATAAAAGAAAAGAAGCTAGCACTCAATCTGCCAGCTCCTTCTTCTCGATGTGGCGGAAAGCTCCGCTAGTTGTAGAATAGCATAGTCCCACACGTTATTCCATAAATTCTCCGTCATTGAAATAAGCATCACAAAATTCATCAATTTCTTTTGGTACCTCAATACCACTGAAAGGATCTTCTGCCTTGTCCATATCAGACCACTTTACAAAATCTACAGCGGATATATGTCGTATTTCTCCATAATCAATGCAATGCCCATCGATCTTCACCGTGTCCATGTCTAGGAAGCCACCAAAGGCTCCTCTCACGTGTGGTTTTACTCGGCCAAACTGATCTAAGCTATTTAATTGAATATCTACCAGCTTATTGTATTTTAATGCTTGATCTAAAAGATATTCAATCTCTTCTATTGTTTGCTGCGGCAATCGCTGAAGATTTCGCTTTGACTCAGCTGAAGACTCATTGATACCTTGCTGCAGTTCCCCAATCGCAAAAGCAGTATCCCATTTATAGGCCATTCCTCGATCACGGTATTCGTTATAATCGATAAATTCTTTCCTTGTTCTTTTGCTCATGAACTCACCCCCACGTTGCCGCCTGCATGCCCAGCCACAAGTCCTGATCTTGACATAGCCGTCGCGCCATCTAGTAAAGAAGAAGCGTGTATCAACGATTTAAACCCGTATTTTTTCCGGAT
>NZ_AMDP01000012.1 GCF_028128615.1 Enterococcus sp. 5H
CCAGACTTAGGTGCATTGATGATCGAACGTACATCAAACTTAGATTTTGGTACGATCAAAACATCTGCAAATGAAGTAACAGCATTCGCTGCACCAGCAAGTTTTGGTGAAGGTGACGATGCGACAACACGTGGTGCTTACGTTCAATGGCGTGACATTCGTGCCGGAGGTACATTTGGTTACACTGTAACAGCAGAATTGAGCCAACAATTTACAGGAACTGATACGAATAAATTAACAGGTGCAACAATTGATTTCAGTAATGGATTTGTAGCCGCACAAGGTGATAACACAAACGCAACTCCATCAAGTACAGGCGCTTTCCAATTAACTGAAAGCAATGGTGCGTTTCCAGTTGTAACTGCAGACCAAGAAGAAGAAGAAGGAAAAGGTCGTTACCTTATGGCTTTTGGTAAAAACGAAGATGGAACAGACGCGAACTCTGTAAAACTAACAGTTCCAGCCGCAACTGCTTCAAATATGGCAGTAGACACATACACAGCGAAAGTGACTTGGAAAGTCGTAGCCGCTCAATAATTTCAGCTTTACTGAAAGTAAGCTGACGAGACTTCTCGCCAGCTTACTTTTTACCTAAAAGGGTAGTTGTACATAGCAAAAAAAATAAAAAGACATGAGGTTATAAACATGAAAAAAAGAATAAACGTAATAGGAATTGTTTCATTAATTGTATTGATGCTTTTGCCGAGTGTCCTTTTTAGTAGTCCAGCACATGCAGATGAAAATGATGATTTGGCCGGAGCCACAGGTTTTACCTATAGTCTCAATTTTCCCGACAATCAAATGGAAGACAATATTGGTTATTACAAATTAAAAATGAGTAAAGGGCAAGAACAAACGGTTACGGTAACATTAACGAATCCAAGTGCAGAAAAAGTCACAGTTAATGTAGGGCTAAATGGTGCTGTAACCAATCAAAATGGGGTGATTGAATATGGAGATTCCGACATCGAAAACGATGCGTCTTTAAAGTTTGATTTTGAAGATATCGTGTCAGGACCAGAATCAGTCGATCTAGAAGCAGG
>NZ_AMDP01000013.1 GCF_028128615.1 Enterococcus sp. 5H
GAAGTAACGGTTCAATATAAACTTCAAGGTATTTTAAGTTTAACATCAGCACCAAGTACTATTGATTTTGGCTCGTTAACATATAATGCGACAACTCAGCGAATAGAAGATCCCATGATCGATATGCCACTAATAGTTACGGATACACGTGCAAATGTAGAGTCTGGTTGGCATGTAACAGCTTCATTATCCACACCAATGAGAAATAATGAAGGAAAAGAGTTAATAAATGCGTTGCGTTTTGTTTATAACGGCCAAGAGGAAGTCTTAAATACTAATGCACAAATGATATATTCAAATAACAGTAGTGGAGTAGATAATATTAATATTAGTGATAATTGGGGAACAGAAGCTGGTACGGATGGTGTAAAATTCCAGATTGACGCTAGAGATATTGTCCACACCGGTAGGTTTGAAGGTGTAGTTACATGGAAGGTAATGGCTGGGCAGCCATAAGGAGAAGGAAATGAAAAAAAGGTAGTGACTACCATTTTGTATTCATTATTTTTACTCGTACAAGTAATGTTATTTTCATCAGAGGTGTATGGTATATAGAGTTTTGGAGAACAAGTGAGTACAGGAGGGGAAATTTCATTTTATGATGAGTCCGAACCAATACTATACAAAGAGAATAGAAAACTATGGGCATAGCCCTAAAATATTTGTCAAGTACATCATAATCTGTAGTTTAGGCTTGTATGGATTGATTATATTGATATTGAGAATAAACAGGAGGATAAACTATGTCATTTGACGAGACTTGGGAAGAATGTTGTATATGGTTAGTAGGTTTTACTACTACTGACGGGATGGTTATCCATAAGATTATAGTACTTGATAATAATTATGATAAAGTTGATGTTAAAAGTATAGTAAAGAAAAATTTTATAGGAATAGACAAAATAGATTACATAGATCTATTTGAAGACCTTGTCTTTTGTTTAAAGGAATAATAAAAATAAAGTGAATATTTGTTTTTTAAAGTATTTAATTACAAGATAAATTGTGCAGAATTTTTTGGATGGATGTAGCTTAAATAGAAATAATATTATGATCAAAAATATAATAGCTATTTCTAGATGAAAAAAATCTATTTCGATTGTTTATAATCCAGTTGTTATTAATTAGGATGGGGAAAAGGATTTTATTTCAAACCGAGTAATGAAATTGTTAATGGGATCTAAATAGCTACGGTTAATTGAACCGTAGCTTATTTTGCAGAATAATCTATATATGTGTATATTATCAGCGTTTTGAATGCTAGTTTTCAACTACGCTTATGTAGTGAGCCCAAATATTTAAATTATTCAAAATCTAGAATCTGAAAATAGTAGTTACCTGTCGGATCCTATTTTTAAAGAAAAGTTTAAAGTTGTCTATAACATTTTTAGTAGCGATCAACAACCAATAAATTGATAAGAAGTGCTTACTACAGAGTGTATTAGTAACATTTATTTGAGAAGGAGAGAACTATTATGCAACCAGTAGTAGCATTTGCAATTGTTATGCTTGTTTGGACAATTGGAGAATTTGTTTCAAAAAAGACAAAGGCATTAATTTCAATGATGTTAGTCGCGTCAATTATCTTTTTGGTCGGATTTGCAACTGACTTTTTTCCACATGATTTAATTTTAGATTCAGGATTGTTAAATATAGGAAATGCAGTTGTGGGCGTTATCATTGTTCATTTGGGAACGATGATGAGCTTTGCCGATTTAAAAGCTCAATGGCGTACCTTTGTTATTGGCGCAGCAACGGTCGTATTAATGACGATTATTTTACTGCTTGTAGGAATGCAATTATTTGATACAAATGTAGCAGTAGCAGGAACAGCGTCAATTACAGGGGGGACATTATCTATTTTAATGGTTCAGGAAGTTGCAGCTAGAATTTTAGCTGATGGGGGAGATGCTGGTATTTTAAGTGGTTATTTACTAGCAGTTTTTCCGTTATTGGTATTAAATATGAAAAATCTAGTTGGCTTCTTAGTGACGGCAAATATTTTGAAAAAAGAAGCG
>NZ_AMDP01000014.1 GCF_028128615.1 Enterococcus sp. 5H
ACCTATCCCGGTTCAACTAGAGAATTATTTCATCATAAGTTAGAACAGCAACATAAATACATAAATCGGGATTACTTTTTATGTTTTTCACCTGAACGGATTGATCCGGGCAATGCTACGTTTCAAACCAAAAATATACCCAAAGTAATTGGCGGGATAACGGAAGAAAGTTCTGAATTAGGCCAAGTCCTCTACGGTTCAATATTAGACCAAGTGGTGGTGGTAAGCTCGCCTGAAACAGCTGAAATGAGTAAATTACTTGAAAATACCTTCCGCAGTATCAATATTGCGTTTATCAACGAAATGGCGATGATGTGTGAACGGATGGATATTGATATTTGGGAATCGGTCGATGCGGCTGCCACAAAACCGTTTGGCTATATGCCTTTTTATCCCGGTTCAGGAGTTGGTGGACATTGTATCCCGCTTGACCCGATGTACTTGTATTGGAAAGGGAAACAAAGCAAGTTTTTCAATAAATTCATTGAACTGTCGCAAGAAATCAATATGAATATGCCATTTAATGTCGTGGATAAAATTCATGAAGCCCTAAACATGCAGGAAAAATCAGTGAAAAACGCCAAAATCTTATTAGTTGGTTTGTCTTATAAATCAGATATTAGCGACATCAGAGAATCACCAACCTTAGATATCTTTGAACGATTACGAGAAAAACACGCCGATGTAGCTGTTCTGGATCCATATGTTTCTTCATTTAAAGACCAACATGGGGAAGAGATCCCAGTGATTCAAGCAACTACCTGCGATTTTGCTTCATATGATTGTGTCGTTATTTTAACAAAACATAGCTCCATTGATTATCAAACGTTACTAAACGAAAGCCAAACAATTGTGGATATGAGTCATACCTACAAAAAAGCCAAAGAGAAGATTTTCAGAATTGGCGGTGGAAAACATCCGCGTCAGGTAGTCAAAAAAATATAGAAACTATTACTGTTATCTTGCCTCACCTTCACTTTTTTACATTCCTGATTGATTTTTGTTCAAAGAGTAGTTGAGTTCAAATTACATTTCTAATATCTCTAAAATATAATTACTAGTCTAGTGCGAAAAGGAGAGATTCGGTGGCAAGAAAAGGAGAAAATATTTATAAAAGAAAAGATGGGCGCTGGGAAGGACGATATGTAAAAGGAAAAAAAGAAAGTGGCAAAGTACATTATGGATATATTTATGGTACTAAGTACTCCATAGTAAAAGATCAACTTATACTAAAAAAATTTGAAAATCAAACAAATAATAATAATTCTTTTATAGAATATGATGGTAATTTCCAAGATTGGACAAATTATTGGTTAGAATTATACGTGCGACCGAATGTCAAACAAAGCACATTTTCTAGTTATAAAAATAAAATGAATGTACATGTAATCCCAATTATAGGGCACTTGAAATTAGAATCAATACGAAAAAAAAATATTGAAGAAATATTGAAAACAATGGCGAAAACTTTACAACCAAGCTCAATCAGAACAGTTTTCTCTGTTTTACAAAAATGCTTTAATCAAGCCGTAGAGCATAATTTTTTGTTTGTAAATGTGTGTACGGATGTTGAGCTTCCTAAGATAAAAAGAAAAGTCAACAAAGTATTATCGATTAAGGACCAAGAAGTACTTGTTAAAGAAGCAAACAAAGAGCTTAAATATTTTTCAATTATTCTAGCTTTAAATACAGGGCTAAGAATTGGGGAAATATGTGGTTTGAAGTGGGAAGATATTGATTTTGTTAATGAAACATTAGAAGTTAATCGAACTATACTGAGGATTTATAAAAGAAGTGGGGACAATGGTAAAACAATAGTTGTTGAAACCATGCCTAAAAGTTATAGTTCTCATAGAAAAATTCCTATGACAAGTTTTTTGATGGAGAAATTAACAGCTGTTAAAAAACAGTCTAAGAGTGAATATGTTATTTCGAATAAGTATGGAGCTTTAGAACCTCGTACAGTTTCATATCGTTTTAAAACAATATGTGAAAAGTGTGGAATCAAGGACATTACTTTTCACTCTTTAAGGAGAACCTTTGCGACTAGATGCCTAGAGTTAGGTGGAAATATTGCTGCAATAAGTTCACTTTTAGGTCACTCGTCAACGAAAATGACGTTGGATTTCTATGTAACATCCTTTTTTGAAGAAGAGAAAAAAATAATTAATAAATTGAATCATTTTAATTAATTTTAAAAGAGGATCAAACTTTAGCAAAATTTTTGTAGATGTCTACTTACATTAAATGTGAACTTTGTTTTAGGTATAGTGGAGTATCTATTATAGAGTTACTCGTTAAATAAGGTGTTTTTTATAAAAAGTAATAAGCATATATAACAACGTAATTAGATTTTGAAGAAACTAATCCATACTTATTAAATTATAATATATTTTTTTTATGATTATGTTCGTACGTAAGTTTCGATAGCTAACCATTTAATCCACAGTAGTTTAAAAATAAGGGAAAAGCCAAAATAATTTAACTTTTTCTATTGAAATTTCAACCGATATATATTATTTTAAATCAATTTTTTAGTACAAAACAGATAGATACTTATTTTATATAATGTACTCTAATAATAAAGAAAATAGGAGAGTTAAAAAAATGAAGAAAAAAGTGGTAATTATATTACCCTATCTATTTGGTGTTATATTCATTACTGCCATATTTTTCTTTAGAAGATTCAATTATTCAGAATATAAATTTGTATACTTATTTTACTCAATTAATTTTGTATACTTATTTGTCAAAATAGTGTTGTCATTTTCATATAAACCCTGTTACCATCCAGTAAAAAAATTTAAAGTATCAGTAATTGTGCCCAGCTATAATGAATCTGTAGAATCAGTAGTAAATTCTATAAGGTCAATTTTGAAGCAAACTTATGAAATACACGAAATAATATTTGTTGATGATGGAAGTAGTAGTGATGAAGCTTTTAAAGCAGTTAAAAATATTGATATAAATAAATTGAAAAATATAAACCCATTAAATAGAGGGACTAGCTTAATCAGCATTCGTTTAAAACAAAATCTAGGAAAAAAAGAAGCTCAAGCTATTGCTTTTCAAAGAGCCACTGGGGAGTTATTTTTATTATTAGATTCTGATGGAGAAATTACTACTAATTCACTTGAAGAAATGGTGAGGCCTTTTTACTCGGATAAAGTGGGTTCAGTAGTTGGACGAATTGAGGTTAGAAATGTTAATGAAAGTTATTGGACTAAAGTTCAGGATATATTTTACTCTAATTCCTTTCAATTAGGCAGATCTGCCCAGTCTCAAACGGGTTCTGTAATTGTATGTTCAGGAGCATTAAGTTTACATCGTGCCAGATTTGTCAGGCGTAACTTAGATGTGTTTAAGAAAGAAAAATTTTTTGGTGTACCTTGTTCAGCGGGTGATGATAGGTTATTGACAGATATTTCCTTGGAAAGATGTTATAAAACAGTTTTTCAGTATACCGCCGTATGTTATACAGATGTTCCAGTTACTTTTAGACAATTATTTAAGCAGCAATGTCGGTGGGCAAAATCAGCACATATTATATCCCTTTATTCAATTAGATATGCATTTATTAGACCAATTGCGATTATGTGGTCAATGACCGAAACTTATCTCTGGTTATATAATTTGGTTGGTATGTTTGTTGTGTTATATAAAGGGGGCCTTAAAATTACGATAGATATAGCAATTATAGCGAGTATATATTTTATATTGGTTAGCTACCTAACCAATATTTACTATTCTAAGAAAAACATTCTTACGTATATTTTTTCAATTTATTATTCATTAGGTTATTCAGTAGTATTGCTTTTTGTTAGAATATATTCACTCTTAACGATTTTTAGAACAGGTTGGTCAACTAGATAGATATAGAAAAATGGTATTGTATTTTGGAGATAATCATCTTTTAAATAAAAACATACTTAGAGAAAGTAGCTCTATATTTCTCAATTTAAGTCGAACATATATTTTTAAACTAGATTTGTTACTCTTACAAAAATTTATTTTTTAGTTGCTTATTGAGTTTTTTTGAATCTTAAAAACTATTCTATTTAGAAAGTTTATCGCTAAAATTTCTTTTCACATTAGGAAGAAATAGCAAGTCATGATAGCTTTCTCCAAATTTTACAAGCGATTGGCTACCGCGTTCTACTGTTAATTATTGGAAAAAAGCCCTAATAAAGGTCACTTGAAACAGAATCTCAATAAGTGATCGACCTACAATCCGCTTCTGTCATCTATAGTATGACAGGCGATAGCCTGTAGGTCGATCACTTTTCTTGTTTTCATTCTGCTTAGTGAGGGTAACGCCCTTATGAGTGTTTGTCTCGATCTCCAGAAAGTTTAAGATGAGCAGCAGCAAATTGGCTTTCTTGATCATTTGAGAGAGAGGTTACTTTTAAATTTTCATTTTACGTCTGCTGAAATTGACTATTATACAACGATGCATACAATGAAGGCTGGGCCAGCAATTCCTGATGAGTACCCTTTTCTACAATATCGCCATCTTTCATCACTAAAATCAAATCTGCATTTTCAATCGTAGATAAACGATGGGCAATCACAAAACTGGTACGATTACTTGTCACTTCATCCATCGCTTTTTGAATATGAGCTTCTGTTCTTGTATCCACGCTGGAAGTTGCTTCATCTAAAATAACAACTGGCGGATTTGCTAAAATAATTCTGGCGATCGTTAATAATTGTTGCTGACCTTGAGATAACGAGCCATTTTCACTGGAAATGATGGAATCATAACCATTTGGTAAGGTACGGATAAAGTGATCACATTGAGCAATTTTAGCTGCTTCAATAATTTTTTCTCTAGTCGCATCCATTTTACCGTAAGCGATGTTTTCAGCAATAGTTCCTTCAAACAACCATGTGTTTTGTAGAACCATTCCGAACATTCCCCGTAAATTCATCCGTGAAAGATCTGTAATATCAACGCCGTCAAAAGTGATTTTTCCGCCATTTAATTCATAAAAACGCATCAATAAATTAACTAATGTTGTCTTTCCTGCTCCTGTTGGCCCAACGATTGCTACCATTTGTTTTGGTTTAACTGAGAAGTCAACTTGCTTCATCAAGATTTTTTCTTCAGAATAACCAAATTTTACTTTATCAAAAGCAATCGCTCCTGTCGGCTGATCGATCACTTTAAGGTCAGTATTTTCAGGTATATCTTCTTCGGCGTCTAAGATTTCAAAGATTCGATCAACTGCGGCTAATGCAGCCTGAATGGAATTAATCACATATGAAGCGGTAGAAATTGGTTCGGAAACTTGATTGATGTATTGTAGATAAGCTTGTAGTAACCCAATACTAATACCGCCTTGTACGACTAAAAATGCACCCAGAATCGCACTAATTATAAAAGCTAATTGATTAATTAAACGAATCGCTGGATAAATCGCAAAGTTCATAAATTGAGCATTTAAAAATGCTTTATAATGATTTTGATTTGTTTCAGCGATAATCTGTTTTACCTGATCTTGTTGGTTAAAGGTTTTGGTTACCAAATTTCCAGATAAAAATTCTTCCGTTTGGTTATTCATGATGCCAAGTTCAGCTTGACTTTTTTCAGCTAATGCTTTGTTTTTATTAGATATTTTTCCAGTTAAGAATGAACTTAATGCAATTAAACCAATAACAATCAATGTTAATTTTACATCGATATAAAAGAGCATGATTCCTGCAAAAAGAATTGTTGAGATTGATGTGAAAAACTGATTGATCCCAGTTAAGAAAACTTGTGAAAGCTGGTTTAAACTTGTTGTTGTTCTGCTTAAAATGTCCCCAACTTGGTGTTGGTCAAAAAACGACATAGGTAAAGCTTTGAATTTTTTGGTGACTTCTTTTCGCACTCTTAAAGTAATTCGTTCACTTAGAGAAGCCATTACTCGCTCTTGAATGAATGACATTAAACTGCTGAAAATTGAAAATACAATCAAAAGAAGTACAGGAATCAGCATAGCGTCTTGGATCATTGAGAAAGTTATTTGTCCGATTCCTTCCGTTTTGATAAGCGCTAATAAATCATCTATTGCAATCCCCATAACAAAAGGCATGGCAATTACTAATGCATTACCGATCAGACTACTTAAGATTAATCCTAAAAATATTGGACGTTCCTTTCTAATTAATTTAAAGAAACGTTTTAAGGTTTGTTTATTTACTTGTTCTACTTTTTCCATTATGCTTGCTCCTTCCATGAGATTCCTTGTGAGCGGGCAAATTCTTGATAGGTTTGGTTGCTATTTAAAAGTTCAGCGTGAGTTCCTTGACCGACAATTTTACCTTCATCCAGAACGATAATATTATCTGCCTGCTGAATTGTGCTTAAACGTTGAGCAACGATTAATAATGTTTTATCAGACATTTCATTTTTTAGTGCTTGTCTAAGTGCTGCATCTGTTTGATAATCAAGGGCAGAAAAACTATCATCAAAAATGTAAATGTCAGCAGGTTTAATTAACGCACGAGCAATACACAAACGTTGACGTTGCCCGCCGGAGAAATTTGTCCCGCCTTGAGCAACAAACGAATCATAACCTAATTCCAATGTTGATAAAAACGTAGAAAGTTGAGCTATCTCAGCGGCATGGTTCATCTCAGTCGGTGTTGCATTAGGCAATCCCATTTCCAAATTACTTTTAATAGTTCCGCTAAATAAAAATGCTTTTTGTGGAACATAACTGATTCTAGAACGCAGTTCCTCTTGTGTAAGATCTCGAATATCAACGCCATCAAATAAAATTTTTCCGCTAGAAATATCGCTAAGGCGGAGTAAAAGTTTGGCTACAGTACTTTTTCCTGAACCAGTTCCGCCAACGATTGCTGTGGTTTTACCTTTAGGAATCTTAAAATGAATATCTTCTAAAACAGGTTCATCGGCATGGTCATAACTAAATGTCACATGATTTAGATCAATTAAAGTTGCTTCAGCATTCTGTTTTTCTATCAGAGTAACAGCTTTTTCAGCATCCAGAATCTCAGCTTTTTTATTAAGGACTTCTTCAATCCGTTCCACGGAAGCCAGCGATCTTGGCATCATAACAAGAACCATCGCGGCAATCATTAGATAAGCTAATGTTAATAAAGAATATTCCACCACAGCTGAGACAGTACCGATCTGAAGGGTTCCAACGGCGACTAGATTTCCGCCAAACCATAAAATAGAAGAAAAAACGATTCCCATTAATAAGAAAGCAAAAGGAGTAATAAAAGAAAAGATTTTATTAACTCGAATCATGCCATCCGCATATTCAGAAAAACGTTTATTTGTCCGTTCTTCCTCATAATCTTGATTGTTAAAAGCACGAATCATATTAATTCCTGTGAAAAATTCTCGTAGCGTAACAATGATTTTATCCATTTTTGGTTGAATCTGTAAAGATAACGGTGTGCCTTTTTTCATTAGAAGATACACGATCAAACCAAAAAGTAAAATCGCAATTAAAGGGACTAAAGCAAGCGTTGCTGAATAAGTAAACGTCATATAAAGTGAAAATGCCGCAATAATTGGTGCAGGCAAGATTAATTGTAGAAACAAGACAATCATTTGCTGGATATTATCCACATCATTTGTCATTCTCGTTAATAATGAGCCAGTACCGAAATAGTCGGCATCTTTCATTGAGAATGTTTGAATTTTATCAAAAAACATTTTTCGTGTTTCAAAACCGAATTTCGCTGCTACTTTAGCAGAAAGATAACTTCCGATGATAGCTGAAATGGCACCAAATAATGCCATAGCTAGCATTTGTAAGCCAATAATCTGGATAGAGCGACTATCTCCACTGGCGATCCCTTCGTCAATTAGTTTAGCAACTAACATTGGAACGCCTAGTGTTCCAATGATTTGCAAACAAAGACTAAGAATTGTTACCAAAATTAATTTAATGTTTGTTTTAATGAAAAAATGAATGATCTTCATTATAAATTCCTCCTTTTACATCAATCCTAAAGAATTCTACACCTTCAAGTGGCTTGAATGTCAATGTTTTTTGTTTATAATTAAAAAGAAGAGGTGATTTTATGGAAAAAGAGAAGTTATTAACTGTCGGACAAGTCGCTGAGATGATGAATTTACCCAAGTCTAAAATCCGCTATTGGGATGATATGAATTTGCTGACATCATCAAGAAACAGAGATAATGGCTATCGTATGTTTGATATGGAAGATTTATTGACGTTGAGTGATATTGATTTTTACCGTAGATTGGATATTCCTATTAATAAAATGACGAATCTTTATCGTAAATCTCCTGAGGAATTATGGGCAATTTTAGATGAAACGGAAACTAGAGTAGCAGCGGAATTAGCTGAACTTGAAAAAAGACAACAAGGGATCAAACGTAGAAAAGAGCAGATCCTTAGTTTAATAGAATTAAAAGAAAAAGGTTTTACAGATGATCCGCTTGATGTAGAAAGAATTATTCCGATTGATTTAAATGATCCTAATGAGTTAAAGGATTACATTGAAAACCCGGCAAATTTAATCGTGTATAATGAAGGGAAAACAAGCAAAGAATTTATTTATGGTTTTTCTGTTAAAAAAGATGAGTTTGTCGAAGAACAAACGCTTTGGCAAAAATCAGATCAACCAGAAAAACGGAGAAAACAGTTTTTATTAACGATCCAGTCAGATAATCCGCTAGAAAACAATTTTAATCAAGTCCAACAACTACTCAAAGAGCAAGGATATCAAACTGGTCCGGCGATTGGTCGTTATATTATGACTGCAGAAGACAAAGAAGGACGTTATATTGATTTTTACAAAACTTGGATTGACGTGAAGAAATAAAATAGAGTTGACAGATAACGAATGGGGACTAGTTAAAATGAAGAAAAGATGGGGCTTGATTCTGCTAGCTGTTATGCTAGTAATCTTTGTAATATTTTATTTTACAAGGCAAAAAAATGATAAACCAGAAACGTTGTTTAACAAAGAAAATATTGAATTCTGGATTCTCAGTGACCCACACTATTTTGATAAAAGCTTAACCGATTCAGGAGAAGCTTATACTAAAATCAAACAAACTGCAGCTGGTAAAGAATTGGATTATCAAGCAGAAAGCTGGCAAGCACTAATTGACAATGCGATCAAACAAAAGCCGGATATGTTAATTGTAACAGGTGATTTAACGTTAAACGGTGAGAAAGTCAGTGCGGAAAAACTAGCAGAGTTATTGAAACAACTAAGCGATCAAGGGATAAAAGTATTTGTAATTCCAGGAAATCATGACGTAAATGACGGCTGGGCACGAAAGTTCGTTGGCGATAAACAAGAAAAAACAGAGGCAATTTCCATAGCTGATTTCAAAGAAATATTTGCTGCTTGCGGTTATCAAGGCGCAACTAATTATGATCCTAATTCGTTAAGTTACTCAGTAGCAGTGAATCAGACCTATGATTTTCTTTTTCTCGATTCAAACATTTATACAGAAGACGGGCATCAGTTAACTAGACCTACCACAGGGGGAACAATTCGTGGACGAACGATGAATTGGGCAAAGAAACAGCTAGAAAAAAGCCGACAAGCAAAGAAAAAGACCTTAGTTTTTATGCATCACAATCTGTATCCTCACAATGAAATGCTGTCTAACGGATTTGTGCTTAATAATGCTGAAGAATTTAGGCAAGTATTGGCGGACTATCAAGTTCAATTTGTTTTCTCTGGACATATTCATGCACAAGATATTATGACTAAAACGATTGATGAACAGCCGATTACAGAGATTGTGTCTAGTTCATTTGCAATTGCGCCGCAAAGTTATGGTGTTGTAAATTTAACCAATACGACCTTCGATTATCAGAAAAAAGAAAATAATGTTGATCTTTGGGCGAAGGAGAATAACATCCCGAATCCCGATATATTGAACTATAAAAAGTACATGAAAGAAATCTTTGTCGAAGATGGCAGAAAATTAGGTTATGCTCAGCTGATTGAAGCTGGTATGGAAGATGGCAAGGAATTGGATATTGCTGCAGATTTCGTGGGTGAAATGAATTATCGCTTTTTCTCTGGGAATGATTATTCTTCAGACGAAGAAGTGAAACAGCTAAAATCAGAGCAGGGTTATCAAATTATCGCAAAATATAGTCCGTTTCTAAAAGAATATCTGGATTCAATCATGCAAGATAAAAATGAAGCAGATAATCAATTGAGCAAAGACTACTAAATAAAATTAAAAATAGGTTGTTTCTTTGTAAAGCAGAGAAGCAGCTTATTTTTTTGAAAAAATGTCTTGATAGCTTTTAGTTATCATACCTTGGAATTAACTATTAGTCCTTTTTAGATTTTTATACTATTATGATAAGAAAAACAGCATTAAATAATCAATGTCATTTAAAAAGGAGCTATCATCATGGAATTAATTTCAAGTGAAAAAGGTTTTGAACTAGTACATAAAAGTGGCAACTGGGTATTGAAAAAAGACATCGGTTTTTCACCAGTAGAAATGTTAGTTGCATCAATTGGTGCATGCGGTGCCTATGTATATGAAAAAGTATTAACCAATTCTCAGGTAGAATTTGAGTTTGAACACGTAGAAATATCTTATGAACGGGCTGAAACAAAGCCAGCTAAACCGTTGAGCCGAGTAGAAATCGTATTTTCTCTTCATGTAACAGAAGCTGATCAAGGAAAAGCGGAACGTGCCTTAAAATTAATCGCTAAGAACTGTCCGGTCATACAATCACTAGATCCAGAAATTGTGGTTGTAGAAAACGTGATTTTTCTATAGTTGATTAACTATTACAAGTACGTATAAATAGGAGGAATAATATGAAAAAGTCTCTAACTGTTAGTTTACTCGTTTTTATGGTGTTTTTGACTGGGTGTAATGCGGCAGAAAAAACTGAATCCAGTGAATCAGAAACCAAAAAAGCGGTTGTTCATTTTACTGAACCAGCTGAATTACTGACCTTAGATACCACGCAGGAAGAAGATTTTACTAGTTTTAATGCTCAAAATCAAGTTTTGGAAGGGTTGTATCAATTAAATGATAAGGATGAAACTATACCTGCAGTAGCAAAAGCCTTGCCAGAAATTAGTACGGACAAACTGACCTACACAATCTCATTACGTGATGATGCCAAATGGTCAAACGGTGATCCAGTAACGGCACAAGATTTTCTCTATGCATGGCGCAGAGCTGTTACACCAGAGACAGCGCCATCGTACGCTAGCTTATTTGTTTCGTCAATAAAAAATGCCGATGAAATTTATCAAGGTAAAATGAAGCCGGAAGAACTTGGTGTTGAAGCGCCGGATGAGCACACTCTGGTTATTCATTTAATCAAACCGATTCCGTATTTCACTTCTTTATTAACTTTTGAAACATTTTTCCCAATCAATGAAGCTTTTGCTGAAAAACAAGGTAGTGACTATGGAACTTCTAGTGAAACAACCCTTTACAATGGACCATTCACTTTAACTGGCTGGGAGCAAAATTCAGATACATGGCAATACGTGAAAAATCCTGATTATTGGGATCAAGAGAATGTAAAAGTAGATGAAATCCAAACGACGGTTGTCAAATCAACTAGTACAGCGGTCAACTTATATCAAACAGATGAATTAGATCGTGTGGTACTTGATGGCGAATTTTCAAAACAATATAAAAATGATGCTGATTTTGAAAATCAAAATGACACTAAGATGGGCTATCTTCGTTTTAATCAAGGTCAAGGCAAATTATTAAGAAATACACAGTTACGTAAGGCGATTTCATTGGCTATTGATCGTGAAACTTTTGTTGAAAATGTTTTAGGTGATGGATCAATTGCTGCAACTGGCTTTATCCCGCAAAATTTTGTTCAAAACCCTGAAACGGGCGAAGATTTCCGTAAAGAAAATGGTGTTCAGCAAACATTCGATAAAGAAGCGGCACAAGAAGCGTTAAAACAAGCAAAATCAGAGCTTAAACAAGATGAGTTCACCTTAGTTTATTTAACCAAAGATACTGATACGGATAAAAAAACAGCTGAATACTTAGCAAGTCAAGTAAACGAAGTATTGCCAGACGTGAAATTCGAGATTACTACCTTACCAAGTAATAATCTGCAAGAACGCTACTTAGCAGGAGATTATGATATTGCTTTTGGTCAATGGATGCCAGATTTTAAAGATGCAATCACTTATTTAGATATGTTTGCTTCTGATTCAGGACTCAATCACATTAACTACAATAGTCCAGCATACGATCAATTGATTGAAGCCGCTGTTAATACAGATGCATCGGATGAAGGAAAACGCTGGTCTGATTTATTACAGGCAGAACATATTCTATTAGCTGAAGACTATACAATTGCTCCGATTTATCAACAACAGACAGCTCTTTTACAAAATCCGAAGATTACGGGAGTAGTAAAACATAGCTTCGGTTCCCCTTATAGTTTTAAATATATCCAAGTAATTGAATAAAAGTGTGGAAAGCAAAACGAATCTAACCGTTTTGCTTTTTTTGTTAAATAAAATTAGTGGTTATTGCTTGACATATGAATGAACGTTCATGTATTATGGATATATAATATATGAGCAATTATTCATTTGAAAAAATAAGTTGTATCTTTTCAGAAAACAAGCAAAAGGAGGAACTACAAAATGGAAACAACTAAAACACATACACACGATTGCACGAATAACGATGGTCACAATCATAGTCATGAACATGGTCATGGGAAATCTCCAGTAATATTGTTCTTTATAGGATTAGTTCTATTTATAGCTGCATTTTTTATGCAAGAACAATCATTTCTTCAAAATATTTCCTTCCTAACAGCAATGTTATTATCTGGTTATCATATTATTTTAGAAGGCATTGTTGATACAGTGAACGAATCTGAGAAACAAAAGAAATTTATTCCCAACGTGCATATTTTAATGACACTAGCTGCATTTGGCGCTGCGATTATTGGCAAGTATGAAGAAGGTGCATTGCTGATTATTATTTTTGCTGCAGCTCATTTTCTTGAAGAGTACGCTGAAGGTCGAAGTAAAAGAGAAATTACCAACCTACTGAAAATGAATCCGACAGAAGCTCGCTTAATCCAGCCAAACGGTATTGTGAAAATAGTTGATGTTTCGGATCTAAAAATAGGTGATAAGCTTCAAGTCTTAAATGGCGATCAGATTGCAACAGATGGAGTTATTTTATCAGGTAATACTTCCATCGATGAATCATCAATTAATGGTGAAAGTATTCCAAGAGAAAAAACAGTAGGCGATGAAGTTTTTGGCAGTACTATTAATGGCAATGGCACATTTACGATGGAAGTTACCAAGGATAGCAGTGAAACAGTATTTGCTAAAATTTTACAATTAGTTAATCAGTCACAATCAAACTTATCCAAAACAGCGACTAAAATTCAAAAATTAGAACCACGCTATGTAACCATTGTTTTAATAGTAGTACCACTTTTTATTGCCTTAGGACCAGTTGTTTTCAATTGGACTTGGGATGAAAGTTTTTATCGAGGTATGGTTTTCTTGATCTCTGCTTCTCCGTGTGCGCTAGCTGCTAGTGCGGTGCCAGCTACATTGTCAGCAATTTCAAATTTAGCTAAAAGAGGTGTGTTGTTCAAAGGCGGTTCATACTTAGCTAACTTGGCAGCCATTAAAGCAGTTGCTTTTGATAAAACAGGAACGTTAACCAAAGGAAAGCCGGTCGTAACCGATTTTTATTTCATTTTAAATTCTGGAAAACAAACGGAGCAACAATACATTGATATTGTTGTCGCGATGGAAAAGACTGCCAACCATCCTTTAGCAAATGCGATTTTGGAAAAATTTACAGCAACAGAAATACTAAACTTAAGTGTTGATAATAAAATTGGCACAGGATTAGTAACTAACTATAAAAATGATACTTACCAAATTGGGAAACCAGAAATTTTCAGCTCTGTAACTTCTCAAGTCAATGCTCATAAAGAAATATACGCAAAAGAAGGTAAAACTGTCGTTTACTTCGTAAAAAATAATGAAGTTGTCGGTGTGATTGCAATGATGGATGTTCCGAATGAAAATGCGAAACCTGTAATTAGTTACTTAAAATCACAAGGAATCCATACGACTATGATTACGGGTGATGCAGAATTAACAGGACGTGCAGTAGGCGATCAAATTGGGATTGATGAAGTAGCAGGTAATGTTTTGCCTGAAAATAAAGCGGCGATAGTGAAAGATCAGCAAGAACGTTATGGTTCTGTTGCAATGCTTGGTGATGGTGTTAACGATGCACCAGCTTTAGTAACTGCTGATATTGGTGTTGCTATGGGAGACGGAACTGATATTGCGATTGATGTAGCTGATGCGGTTTTAATGCAAAATGATTTGACTAAATTCAGCTATGCTCATAAAATTTCTAAACGCCTAGATCGGGTTGTTTGGCAAAACATCATTTTCTCCATGTTTATAGTAGTAATGCTTATAACATTGAATATCTTAGGGAAAATGGATATTACGATTGGTGTGATTGCCCATGAAGGAAGTACTTTGCTAGTTATTCTAAATGGGTTACGTTTATTAATTCCTTCAAAAGAATAAATTCAGGATCAGTGTGGGGAAAACAAGATATTTGTTTTTCTCACGCTTTTTTTTGCACAACACCAACTAAATTTGTTTAAGCAATTAGATTATTTATAGGTATAATTAAAAGTAAATTGCGATATTTACATCATTAATAATAAATTTGTTTTGATTATAAATGCTTGTATATTACATTTATGAATATCATTTTCAAAAAGAAAAAATCCGTTGTTTTATGATTATTTCTTTTTTTTGTTTAAAAACTAGTAATATAATTCATCTTTTTGAGCACAAATCTATTTGTTAATCGTTTAATATAATTACATACGTACAAAAAAGCACTTCCTATTCTACACAGAAACAGGAAATGCTAAAGGCTGAAAAAGAAAAATACTACAATTTTATTGGGGAAGATATTTTTCTTGAAAAAATAAACGGAAATTTTCTTATTTATATATAATATATATCCGTAAAAAACAAAAAATTGATATCGAAATTATTATAACTTACTTTTCAAAGGAAAACTTATCAATTTTTTGTATTTTATTTGAAAATTTTGAGAAAAAAGATGTTTATTTTAAGCCGTCATGATAGCCGTCAATAATTTTTTAGGAAAGGAAGATCAGCTATGGCTAAAAAAGGCGAAAATATTTATAAACGCAAAGATGGACGTTGGGAAGGAAGATACATAAAAGGCAGGCGTGCAAATGGTTCAATCTACTATGGATATGTATACGCATTGAACTATAAGGAAGTCAAAGAAAAATTAGTAATAAAAAAAGCCGTAACTTTTTCAACAAGTAATGTTAATGAACGTTTTTATGGGACCGTGAATGATTGGTTTGATTATTGGCTTGAAGCAGTTGTGGCTGCTCAGGTTAAACCAAGTACGTTTGACAGTTATAAGAGCAAAATAGATTGTCATATACGACCTACAATTGGCAATATTCATTTAAGTGATTTAACTTCAACAAAAATTGACCAGTTCATCAATACAACTAAAGAAAAAATATCTACAAATTCACTCCATGCCGTATTTAGAGTACTTAAGACTGCTTTGAAATATGCAGAAAAATTAAAGTTTATCAGCAGATCACTTTATGAAAACATTAAACTTCCAAAAGCTAAGAAGTCCCACATCGCTACATTGACACAGTCCGAACATAAATTTCTTGTCAGCGAAGTGAAAAACTTACCTCAGGGATTACCAGTTTTAATGTCATTAGAGACAGGTATGCGCATTGGTGAAATTGCAGGATTAAAATGGGAAGATATTAATTTTGAAAACCAGACAATCACGATTCGCCGCACTTTGCAAAGAGTCAGTACGCCGTTAAAAGAACAATTTAAAACGCATATTATAGAAGAAAGACCCAAATCAGAAACTTCAGAACGTGTTATTCCCTTATCCTCAACTTTATTAAAACGACTACTTAATGATATAAAGACGAGCCGTAGCGAATATGTAATATCAAATGGTGTTAAATACATGGAACCGCGAACGATTCGCTATCAATTTAGACGGATACTGGAAAAGCTAAGATTACCCAACTATTCTTTCCATGCATTAAGGCATTCCTTTGCCACACGTTGTCTAGAAAAAGGTGTAAACATAGCCGTGATTAGTTCGCTAATGGGACATTCATCTACAAAAATGACCTTAGATATTTATACAAATTCAAATTTGAACGAAGAGCGTTTAGCAATTAAAGCAATTACTTATTTATAATTGGCAATTACAAATAAGCCGTCAAGTAAGCCGTCAAAAAATTAACAGGTCTTTGCTATGCAAAGATTCCTTATAGTTTATCCCATTCCTGTGTATAACAAGAGAAAAATTATACTTGTTAAGATGAGCGTGTAAAAAAACTAATCCAACGTAATTTTACAATAAAAAGTAAATAATAACTATTCTACTGCTCCGTCTTTAAAGCTTCAGTAAGGGAAAATAAGCGACAAGCATTAAATAAAAAAGCTACCTAATATTATTGATACTGAATTCTAAAAATAAGGAGGAAAAAAATGTTTAACATAGCTTTAGTCAGTCATTCTCAAGGCGGTCACTCTCAGTACATAGAGGCTTTAAACGAAAAAAATTGTTCTATTCACTTTTTTGAACCTCAAGACTTAAATGAGCAGATAAAAAATATGGACGCTGTCATGATTAAAGAAGCTTCTTTAGAAGAAATTGGGCAAACTTGTGAGTTAATTATCAGAATCAGGAATTTGACTAGTCGGTTTATTTGGGTGTTATCGGATTGCTCAACCAAAATAAATAGAATGGTCTATCTTCAATTAGGTTCTGATGGAACCTTTGACGATCGGTACGATTCAGATGAGTTTGGATTATATGTACAAACAGCACTTGATCGTAGAAAAGAAAATACAGAAGTTCTTTCCTCCAAAATTGTAAGTGAAGGAGGGACAAAAAATCATGAGAAGGATCCAATTTGTTTAATTCCTAATAATTTTTCTGTTGAAGTTGAGGGAATAGGAGAAGTTAGCTTAACAAAATTGGAATTTCAAGCATTAGAAATTTTAATTGGCCATAAAGGGGAAGCTGTGAGCTACGAAGAAATGTATCGAACAATTTGGGGTAAAGAGACAGAGGACCAGAAATATCGTATTTCTAATCTTATTTTTCATCTAAGAAAGAAAATAGGTGATGATCCGTTTAAACCTAAATATATTAAAACTGTACGTTCTAGAGGCTATATGTTATCCGTATAGTGTAATACCTCTCTTAAATTAGTTTTCTCTTTTTTAAATTAGCATATTTTTATGTTGATTAAAAAATTGAAATATATGTTTCTATAATTGAAACAAAATTATTTTAGGGGAAAGGAGGAAAATAAATTAATGAAGTTAAGGAACAAAGGTTACTTTGTCGGAATACTTTTTCTAGTTATTAGTATTTTTAGTTATGTTTCATTAAAAGAGATTAGTCCCTTGCTTGCTGCGGATAAAAACTATTCATTAGAACTAGGTGATTTGTCTAGTGAAGATAAAAAAGCTATACCAGTAAAATTGACTATTAATAATCCGAAGAATGAGGAGTTAACGTTTAAAGCAACAGGATTGGCTGGTATTTCAGCAGAAGATTTTTTAGAAGGTAAAACAGAAAGTGATTTATCAACTAGCAGCATAATTGATTTTTCAGAAGATTCTTTTACGATCAAAACTAAAGAATCTAAAAAAACATTAGTTGTACAGTTTTTTGTGCGAACTTTTGCAGGAAACGAAGCAAAAAATGGTCAAGTTTTCCTATCGAATAAGTCTGGAAGGGTGGCCGAATTAACGTTTGATTTACCAAAAATTGCTGCTGAAAAAGAAGTCAAACAAGTAGAAAAATCAGTTGAGCCGCTAGCAACATTTAGTTTGCCAGAATATTCAGTAGTAGCAGCCAATGAAAAGTCAGTTTCAACGTGGACAGCTTTTGCCAGTGCTCTAGCTGATTCTACAGTAGATAAGATTACCTTAGCAGCTGATCTTTCTGCAACAACCAACCCATCACTTGCGGCTAGAGCCTCTTTAGAGATTGATGGACAAGGACATCAAATCGATTTTACTGGAACAACTGGGCGATCAATCAATATGGCTCAAGGTAGTACGACAGGTAGCGTTCTAACAGTGAAAAACTTGAAATATACTGGAAACAACGCAACAGCTGTTTTTAATGCCAGCGCAGCAAATAGTAATAATTGGACAGTCAATTTTGACACTATTACCACATTATCAGGTAATTCCAGACCGTTGATTACAGCTGTAAATAGTGTAGTAAGTATCACAGGAAAGAATGTTTTAAGCATTGTTCGGGCAACAAATATGATTGCTGCTAAAGAAGTTTATGTTCAAGGGACTGAAACAGAGCGAGTAGCAATTGAAATCAATGATGGTGGTAATTTTGTTAATTCAGCTATTGCTAATGGGAAATTTCTTGTTGAAAATGCTGATTTAACTGTGCCTTCTGTATCTAGCCTTTACAATGTGACAGGGGCAACTACGCAACTTGATATTAGAAATTCAACAATTTCTGCAACAACAATTGCGAATTTTATTTTTGGTACATCTATTAATACTACAATCAGTAATAGCAAAATAGATTTTCCAAATATAACAGCTAATTTCCATAGAAACAATGCAGCGGTATCTTCTCTGTTAATTGATCAAAAATCAGAAATTAATATAACAAGTAACGCAACCGGGGACATAATTGATGCATCTGGAACAATGTCTTTTACTGTGGATGATTCAGTTTTCAATACAAATACAGGTGGACAAATCTTTAATAATTCAGCTGCAGGAACTGATATGAATGTGCAAAATAAAGCTACATTTACAGGTTATAGTAAATCAAGTAATGCAGTCAGAGCGACTGAACAAATTGATATTACAGTTAAAAATGAAGGTACGACACTTAATCTTTCAGGGAATTCTACACAAACAGCCGATAGTGGTGGTATCATCTCGATTGCTGCAGCGAATTCTACGTTAAATGTAGAAGACAAAGCATACTTTAAAATTCATTCATTACAAGAAGGAACAGCTACTCCAGCTGTTATGATTCAAAGTAGTGGTGGTAGTTTTAATGCGAGTGGTGAATCAATTCTTGATATGGTTTCAGAAGGGCAAAGTAATGCATATGCTGCTACAGTAAGATTTAGATTAGAAGGAAATATGTCATTTAATGTTTCTGGAAAATCACAGATCAACATTAACAAGATGCGTGGCGGAGCACCGGGGATTCGGATGTACGGTGCAAATAATAATATCCTAGTTTCTGAAAACTCGGATTTTACTGTTCATAATGTTGGGACAGGCTCACCACAGGCACCAGGAGCGGATAATCGGGGACAAGGAATTATTTTCTACGATTCAAGTGCAAGTGGACCACACAGTTTTACGCTAAAAGATCCGGGAAGCCGAGTGAAAATTTGGGCGGAAAATGGCGCTGGGATAGACACTTGGCGTCCGAATACTGTTTCGGCAACAGAAGGAACGTATTTTGAAGTGATTGGTAATACATCAAGTGGGGCGATTTTCAATACGTATGGAAGTAGAGATCTAACGTTTATTTTAGACAAGCCAATGTACTATGACTTTAGAAATAATGGTGGTAAAGAATTAATGTCACCAGGTTCTGCTTCAACGTTTGAATCAATTCACTCAGATGTTTCTTTCTGGATACCTAAATCGGGACAACCGAATTATGGTAACGATGGGAATCCATTCAGAGCATGGACATTGCTGGATTATAGTTTGAAAGGTAGTACTATGCTTTTAAATACGTCTAGTGATTCTACTTTTAATACTAATACAGATTCTTTTGGAAATAGTGGAATTAATCGTTTTTCAAGGATGTCAGGAAATAATGCTAATCCAATTGTAGATGAAATAAGAACTCCGACTAACTCTGATAAATATATCTATGGTCATGTCAGTATACCAGAAGGTAAAGATGGTTTTCGGGATGCATGGACAGATGAAGTACATGTAGAACTAGAGGTGAAATTACCAAACGATTCTGTTACCCACAAAATCTATGGAACAACTGTTCAAGATGGTGATACAGGTAAATACAGTATCTATGGTGAAACAGCTAGAGCCGGCATTTTCAAGGCGGATATGTCATCTATTATTCCAGATGGACAAGAATTTATTCCAACTGGTACGGAAGTGAATGTTGTTCGCGCTTGGCGTGGATCAAGTGATGTACCGCAGGCTAATGACTCAAGTGTACACATTGGTAGTCCTGATGATCCGGTTCATGGCGATTTGTGGGCAACAGAAACAGTAATTTCAAAAGATGTGACACCGCCAACTCAACCTGTAGTTACAACTGACTTAACTAACGCGACGAAACAATTATCTGGTACAAGTGATGAAAATGGAGCAAAAATTTTTGTCAAAGTCAATGAGATGTGGTTAAAAGATGCTAATGACGTAATTGTTACGACATTAGTTGAGGATGGTGAATGGATAATTAACTTGCCGAATTATGTTACTAAAAATGATAAGGTGGACATTTATCTAAAAGATAATACAACTATCGATCCAGTTCCAACTTTTGAATTGCCCAAAACATACACTACTGAGCCTGATGGAATCAACGGTAACATCAATGAAGAAGTCACAGGTTATGATAGTTATGCTGGTTATCATGATGCGGTAAAAAATGGATCAGAAGATAAACGTTTTAATTCTGCTAAAAGGCTGATTACAAAAGATATTATTCCAGATCAACCGTCTCTTTTAAAATCTGTTGAGTCAAGTGGAGGAACCTCAACTTCAGTAGGTGATGTTTTGACATACAAACTAATAGTAGGAAATGCCAAAAATGATTCAGCTGATTGGAAAAATGTCTTAGTAGTTGACGCTTTGGCAGAAGGGTTAGAATTCAATCCTGCAAAACACAAAGTTACAGTCAATAATGTTGAAGTAGGTACAGATAGATACACCTACGATAAGACTTCAAGAATATTAACAATTGAAGCTGGTAATTTAAGCAAAAATACAGAAATACCAGTGACGTTCCAAGTAACTGTAGGACAAAGTGCAGTAGACAAAGACTTAAAAAATAAAGCGACTGCTCACGGTGACTCACCTCAAGAAGATCCATTTATTCCAGGCCCAATTAATCCGGATGCAACGCATAAACAGATTGAGGTAACTTCGAATGAGGTTGGCTTACCTGGTGGACCGGCATTTGGTGTTTTAACGTTTGTTTCAGCGCCGACTGCTCTCGACTTTGGTGTTAAAACAGAAAGTTTAAATGGTAAAACAGTTGCTGATAATCCACAAATTGTAGGTGAACCGCTAGTTGTTTCTGATAATCGTGGAAACCTTCAAAAATGGACGATGACTGCTACTTTATTAACACCATTAGCTAATGGAAATGCTATTTTTCCTGATGCAATTCATTATATAAACGACGATTCGGATGAAGTAATCACTGGTTTGTCGAAGCCGATTTTTACTCATACAAATGAGGAGGTTGGTGAATATAATATCAGTGAAGAAGAATGGGTGAAAAAAGGCAATGGCTTCAAAATTGAATTGGAACCTGGAGCAGTTAATAAACTTGGTAAATATCAAGCGACAATCCAATTCAGTTTGTCAGATACGCCTTAGGAATGGAGGAATAACAAATAATGAAAAAATTAAATATTCTGGTTGTGTTCCCCATTCTATGTACCCTACTTTTTCTTTTCAATCCAATCAGTGTACTTGCTGAAGAAGCGGGTAATGGTGGAGGAATTCAGACAACGGGTGAAATTGGATTTTATGAAGAAACGAAAGCAACCACAGAACCGACTGAACTTCCCGCAAGTGGGACAGAACGGCCAACAGAAAAACCAAAAGGAAAATTTCCTTCAACTGGAGAGTTAGTGAAAAAAAGTTTATCAATTAGTGGTGTTGCATTAGTTATTATTGCAGCAATAATCTTTTTCTGGAAACGTAAAAAAGCTGATGGTAAACAGGAAGAGGGGAGCTAAGGAATGAAAAAGCAACGATTGATTTCAACTTTACTTCTTCTTTCACTAAGTTTCGCAGGGCTTGTTATACCGATTGTTGGCTATGCAGATAAAGATAGTAAAGAAGGGAATGCAGGCATTGAATTGACTGAAATTCCAGACGAAGAGGGGATTCGTGATCCCGAAAATCCAGAGATTATTGTTGAGCCAGGAGATAGTCCAAGTACAGAGGGACGCTTGCGCATTGATTTTGTTCCGCAACTAAATTTTGGTCAATATGCGATGACTGACAAAGACATGTCTTACCCGGTAAATGCTCAGCTGTTTAAAGATAAAACAAGTGCAAGAGGAAATTTTGTACAAGTTTCTGATTATCGAGGTGGGCAGCAAGGATGGACATTGCAAATTCGTCAAGAGTCTCAGTTTAGAAATGAACATGCGAAAAATCCAGAACTAAATGGGGCAGTAATCTCATTTGATAAATCATGGATAAATTCTACCCGTAATCAAAGTGAAGGACCGATTGTCTCAAAAGAGATTATTAGATTAAGCAATATTGGTGAAACCTATAATCTGGCTGATGCAAAACAAGGCACCGGTTTTGGAACTTGGAGTATTTCATTTGGAGCATCATTTGATAATAAAAATGGTGCACCAGCAACGTTAAGTCCACGTTTATTAAAGGACAAACCTGTATTGGATTCGGCATTTGGTAACCAACAAGTGTACGAAAACAGTGCAATTACCTTAAGTGTGCCTGGATCTGTTAAACGTGATCCAGTACCCTATTCAACGGTGCTAACTTGGATTATAGCCGAGTTACCATAAATTAAGTACAAAGAAAACTAGGAGGAAATACAAATGAAATTAACACACAAATTATGCGGAGCTGCTTTGTTAGCAGTAGTAGGCGTAGCAGTAGCTGCTCCAAGTGCAACACAAGCTTTGGAAGGAACTAGAAACGGAACAGCAGATATCGAGTTCACAAAAAATACTTCTGAAGATACAACAATGACTGATCCAACTGGTACAAGACCGGTTGATACTGGTAGCGAAATTGATCCAACTCACGTTGATGAGTTCGGTATTATCGCAGTAACACCTTTAGATTTTAAAGCACATTCAGCAGTAGTAGGAGCACAAGAATATGAAGCATCACCTCACGTTGCAAATAAAGGAAATGACGATGAATATAATGTAGAAAACTACGTAGCAATTAAAGATGTACGTTCTACAGTGGATCACACTTACAAATTATCAGCAGCTTTAACAAAACAATTTTCAGCTACTGTTGAAGGTACTGAAGTTAAATTAGACGGTGCAACGTTGACATACAAAAATATCAATGTAGCAGCAACAATGAACCCAGATTTACAACCAGCAGACGATAAAAAAGTATTTGGTGATGGAACTGGCGTGCAAACAATTTCAGAAACTAGCGGTTCAATGCCAGTTTATACAAACACTGATGCTAACGGTGGTAAAGGTCGTTATGAAGTAACATTTGGTGACGATGCAAAAGGAACTGATGGGAACTCAGTTGTTTTAAATATCCCAGCAACAGTTGACGTTCGTACTGCAGCTTACAATGCAACAGTAACTTGGACGTTATCAGATACATTATAAAAAAGGATTCAACATGGTGTAATTAAAGACCTACAGAAACAGGTTCACCGACTCAAATAGTCGGTGACTTGTTTTCATGTTTTGAGAGAAGGGAAAGATAGTGTCCATGAAAAAAAGAATAGTCATTTGTTTAGCCTTATTCGTATACATAGCTTTTGGGGTAGGTTTTTCAGAAACTAGTTTCGCTGAAGACGAAAATACTCAGGCAGCAGACCTTGGCTTAGGATTCACATATAAAGTTGTAAAACCAGAGAATCAACGTAGCAGTGTGGGATATTTTGATTTACGTATGAATTCAGGACAAAAACAAACCGCCGTAATTGAGTTAGCTAATGGCTCCGACGAGGAAATTACGATAGGTGTTTCTTTGAATGGTGCTAAAACTAATGGCAATGGAGTGATCGAATATGGCCCATCTGCGATTGAAAAAGATAAATCACTAAAATACGATTTTATTGATATTGTAACAGGCCCCAAAGAAGTAGTTTTACCACCAAAATCAATGGTGCCGTTAAATTTAGAAATTGCAATGCCTGAGTCAAGCTTTGATGGCTATATTTCAGGTGGCATTCAATTAAAACAACTAACAAAAGATGAAAAAAAGGATACAGAAAAAACCGGTATAACTAATGAATATGCTTTTCTAGTTGGAATGTTATTAAGTGAAACAGATACGGTGGTTGAACCAAACCTTGAATTAAATAAAGTTTATGCAGGTTTAGCTAATTATCGTAATGCTATCTTTGTAAATTTTTCTAATATTGAAGCAGCTTATCTTGAGGACATGACAGTTGATGTTCAAATCATGAAAAAAGGTTCTGAGGAAGTTTTATACGACACTAAAAAAGCTGGGATGCGGATGGCGCCTAATAGTTTAATTGATTTTCCTGTTGAAATGAATGGTGATCGAATGGTTCCGGGGGACTATAAAGCGCATATTTTAGTAACGGCTGATGATAAAAAATGGGAATGGACGAAAGATTTTACGATTACAGACGAAGAAGCGGATAAGTTTAACGATCAAGATGTTTCCTTGACGCAAGAACGAGGAATTGATTGGAAATTAATTGCTGGAATCGTGGGCAGTGTATTAGCAGTTGTGGTGATTATTTTCTTACTTGTCCGTTTTGTTCAGAAGAAAAAACTACAAAATCAAAAGAAGCAAAAAAGAATGAAAAAGAAAGCTACTATGAAAGAATAAATTTAATGGAAGAAAGGGGATAGAAACTTTTGAGCATATTAGATATGTCTTTTATAGGTTTATTATCCAGCGCTATCCTCTTTTTGCTTTTTGGAGTAGCGCTGATCTACTTTAGCATTTCTACAAATAAAAAGTGGCAAAAGCTTAAAGGTCGACGTGAAAAGAATAAAAAAAAGCAAAAAAGACTTCAGCGTATACGGCGAGAATTGCAACAAAAAAAGAAGAAACAATCACGGATAGCAATCCTTTTCATTACATTATTTTTGGTGACAGCCAGTGGTGCGGTTTATGCCAGGTATTATCAATTAACCAATCTAACTGCGGAAGATGCTGATGCGGTTGCAAAAGCCTATTATCTAGTTGGTGAAATGGAAAAGCAAATTAAATCAGTAGAAAATGGTGCAAGTCCGGAAAAAACGGTTAAAAACTTACGTAATTTAAGTGCTCAATTAGCTAGTGCTAGTGTTAAAACAGCCTCACAAGGTATGTCTGTCGAAGGTCAAAAACTATTAAATAGACACCTCTCTTTAACCAGAAATCTGGCAGTAAATATTAGTAATCAAAATCAGGAAGCGTTAGCCAATCCAACAATTCGAGAGATTTATTTGAAAGACATCGATAAAGTGACCACTAGCGAACAAAAAGTTTTCAAACACTTTAAAGTTAATGAATCAGCTTTGCAGCAAAAGAAATAAATCTTGAGAGGTGAGGGTATGACACACAAAAAAAAGGCAGTGAAAAAGCCTGAAAAACAGCGCTCTTCCTCTCTAGGAAAAAGAAAGAAACAACGCTCAGTAAAAGAACGGCAACAACCTGAATTAAAGGCTAAAAAAAAGATTAGTCAAACTAAGTCTTCAAGAAAAATAACAGGTAAAAGCAAACGAACAAAAAGTTCAACAAAAAAGAGATACCAACAACAAAAACGACGTAATAAGAAATTAAAAGTATTACTTATCCAATTAGGTTTAACGTTTGTCATTAGCCTGACACTGTTTTCAACGATTAGCTATTTTACAATTCGAACGCCAAAAATGGAAGGATATGCAATGACGGCGACATTAACGAATAATGATCGAGTCTTAGTTAATAAGCTTGGAACCACTAAAAGATTTAAAATGGTCTACTTCAAGCATCCTGTTACTAAGGAAACATCTCTGAGAAGAATCATTGGTTTACCAGGAGATGAACTTTATTACAAGAATGATCAACTATATATCAACAATAAACTAACACCAGAGCGGTTTCTTGAATCTGCTATTGTCGAAGCCAAACAATCTGGTTTTTTACTAACTCAAGATTTTACCTTAAAACAAATTACGGATGAGACTCGAATTCCAGAGGGGCAATATTTTGTTTTAGGTGATAATCGGCAATTTTCTACAGATAGTCGTGATTATGGTTTGATTGATGAAAAAAATATTATTGGTGTCGTTGAACTCCGTTTTTTCCCACTACATACAGCGACCCGTTTTTAAACAAGCGTTACATAAAATAGAAAAAGTCAAAAGAAAGAGCAAGCAAAATGACCAAGCGAAAATTAAAAAAACAACATAACGTTCGAGAACAAAGCCAGCAAAATAAAGATTATATGCGTTTAAAAAAAAATCATTCAATTATAAAGAATAGTGTAACCATTTTTATCATAATTTGCTGTTTCCTATTCTTATTTCGCGTAAAGCCCCACAGCGTCAGCGGCCAATCAATGGCTCCAACTTTTGAGAATAACGATCGTATTTTTGTTACAAAAGGAAAAGCCCCGATCAGATATGATATTGTCACTTTTTCTCCAAAAGATAAACCCAAAGAGTCGTATGTAAAAAGAGTTGTGGGTCAGCCAGGAGATACTATTTGGTTTGAAGAAAATAAACTTTTTATCAATCACCAAATGAAAGCACAGTCGAAAGTTCCTGTTAACGATACAGATAAACGGGCAATTGATCTACCAGATGGAACCATCAAAATTGATGTTTCAGTTGCAGTGATGAATCAACTAAAAGAGCTAAATAAAATTCCTGAAGATGAGTACTTTTTATTAGGAGATAATCGAAATCACTCAACCGATAGCCGTATGATGGGACTTATCCCGAAAAAACAAATTGAAGGAGTCGTTTCATTTAGGTACTACCCAATTAATAAAGTGGGATTTGTACGCTAGAAATAAGGTGTTGAAAGCGAGGAGCATATGGAAGCTGTAAAAAAATGGCTACAAAAAAATAGCGGTTGGCTATTGTTAAGTATAATTTTGCCAATAGGGATTATGGCACTAGCTTATTATCTTATTGGTATTTATCCTGGAAGTGAGCGGACGATTTTAGCGAGTGATGCTTTTAGTCAATATGCTAATTTCCATGCCAGTTTTAATAATGTACTGCATGGAAAACAGAATATTTTTTATACTTGGTATGGTTCTTTAGGGTTAAATTATTGGGCTTTTTCTGCTTATTATCTGAATGGAATTTTTACTCCAATTGTCTACTTTTTTGATAATCAGTCAATGCCGGATGCGTTGTACGTAATTACATTAATTAAATTTGGAGCAATGGGTGCCTCTTTTTGGGTATTTTCGACCCAGACTTTTAAGTTACCTAATTGGCTACATGTATCTTTCAGTACAGCCTATGCCTTAATGGCTTATGCAACTGCGTATTCTGAAGTAATTATGTGGCTAGATGCGTTTGTTTATCTACCATTAATTATTTTAGGCATTCATCAAATTATGGACAAACGAAAACCAGTATTATTGTTTATTAGTTATTTACTGTTGTTTCTGTCTAATTTTTATCTGGCCTTTATTATTGGTGTATTTAGTTTCCTCTATTTCTTTATACGGTTATTGACAGATCGGCAACGGTATAAAAAAAGTATTCTGCCTTATTTTGTTACGTCCTTTTTAGCTGGGGGCGCATCAATGGTTACGATCTTGCCAACTATTTTGGATTTGAAGAATAATGGTGAAAGCCTAAGTGAGTTTCATCAATTTTGGCAGCCGGATACGGGTATTTGGGATTTGGTTACTAAGTCGATGGCAGGTGTTTATGATACAAGTAAGTACGGTAGTGCACCGTTTATTTATGTGGGGTTACTGCCTTTAATTTTTTGCTTATTTTATTTTGTCAGTAAAAAAAATTCTCTTCGTAATAAATTGTTGTATGGCAGTCTATTTTTAGTATTAATAGCAAGTGTCTATGTATCTTCGTTGAATTTATTTTGGCATGGGCTTCATGCGCCAAATATGTTTTTATATCGTTTTAGTTTTCTCTTTTCTTTCTTGATTTTACTATTAGCTGGTTATAGTTTGGAAACGTTCCGGAAAGAAGATGTTGAAAAAGTAATCAATGTGGTTTTGGTTTTACTAGGTTTATTTTTGGCAGCTTACTTTTTTGCGAATAAACAACGCTATGACTATGTATCAGCTTCAGCGTTTATTATGAATATAGTCTTACTAGTTCTTTATCTTATTTTGTTCGTGCTTTATCAAAAAGAAAAACTGAAAATGTTACTGCCCATGTTAGCCGCAGTTGTAATGATTTTTGAAACTGGTTTTAATGCACAAGCAATGATTACAGGAATAAAAGACGATTGGGGTTACCCTAGTCGTTATGTATACGATCAAAATTACGAAAAATTAACGGAACTGATTGGACAAACCAAAGTAGACAATCAAGGTTTTTATCGTTTAGAAAATTTAGATGCTGTGACTCGAAATGATAGTTTTAACTATGGCTACAGTGGTGTAACTATGTTTTCTTCAATTAGAAATCGACATTCATCCGCGTATTTAAACAATCTTGGTTATCGTTCTTCAGGGAGTAATCTGAATATTACTTATTCAAATAATACCATTATCATGGATTCACTTCTGGGGACTAAATACAATCTGTCCAAGCAACCAGTTATGAAATATGGTTATAAAAAAATTGCAACAAAAGGCGATTATAGCTTATATGAAAATAGTTACGCGTTGCCATTAGGAATGTTAACGGATGAAAAAATCTATAAAAAAGATGCTGTTAATAATCAAACCGAATTAATGAGTCATTTATCGGGAATAGAAGAAAGTCTCTTTAGCTTTGGAACAGTAAAAGAGGCGAAGTTGGAAAACGTAGTTTTGGAATCTAACGGCGAAAGCTTAGTTTACGGAAAACAAGATATAACCAAAGATGCAACGATTAAATGGACTGTAGATATACCTGCAAATACACAAGCTTACTTAAGTTTAGTAGCATCAGATCAAAATAATATGGCTAAAACTGATGTTGTTGTAACGGTGGATGGTGTATCAAGAAGAAGTAGTATTCTCGAATCAGGACAATATTATAACCTTGGCTACTATAAAACTGCTGAAACTGTAGAAGTAACAACAACGTTTATTTCTTCAAATGCTAAAATTACTATTTATCAGCCCGATACAGCTCTTTTGAATATTCCGCGTTTTGAGGAATCTATAGAACAAGTGAAGAAAAAAGGAGTGACCTTTGAAACAAGTGGCAGAAAAGCTAAAGCTGAAGTGACGTTAAATGAAGATTAAGTAATTTTAACCACAATTCCTTACGATAAAGGTTGGACTGCTTATATTGATGGTAAGAAAACAGAAATTCCAATATTCAAAGAAGCATTTCTAACATTGCCAGTTTCCAAAGGGACTCATGCTATTGAATTTGTCTTTTTACCACAAGGCTTTATTTTAGGAGCAAGTCTGTTTATTCTTTGCATCGGATTATTTTTGATTTTTGTTTGGAGATTAAAAAAAACATCAGATTTAACGGAGGAGCATTGGAATGAAGAATAAATTGGTACATTTTTTATTACTATTGATAATCAGTGGTTTAGCCGGCTGTTCAGCTAAATTATCAGATATAAAGGAAGCTTTTTCAGCACAGGGAATGGCCTTTACTTTTCAATTGCCAAGTTCATGGGAAAATGATCCGAAATATCAAGAAAATTATGGACAGAACGCGGTTTTTGCAGCAGCAGACACGAAAAGTAATTCCAAGATGTTCATTAGTGCAACACGTAAAGACATGATGGATTTAAAAGATTTTGGTAATAAAACTCGGCAACAACTTAGTCAGACATACGATTATAAGAATGTTGAAGATGTGTATATGAAAGAATTTAAACTTAACGAGTATCCAGCATATAAATATACGGTATTTACTAAACTTAAGGAAAAAGAATTCTGGGCGCATATCTATTTTATTGAAACTCAGACTGGTCTGGTTCAATTAGTGTATTATTCTGCTGATGACAGTAACTATGAAAATAGAGCAAAAATTATTGATAATTCTGCTCGTTCTTTAGTAGAAACCAAAGCGGATGAAGCATATGAAGAGACTAGCACAGATCAACAAAAAGCCGATGTCTCTGATAGTGTAAAGGTAGCAAACGACAAATACGTATTTGAAATCAAAGGATTTCGAAAAATAAAAGGTACAAATAACGAGGAATTGCTAGTTATTCGTTTTGAAACGACAAATAATCTGGAAACCAATATTCTAGCTGACATCATGAAAGAAGTTGTCAAAGTCACTCAAAATGAACAGCTATTGAGCGAAACTACTTTACCTTCGAGTGAAACAGACACACCTCTGGGATTGCTGGAAACACAAAAAACACAAGCTGTGACAAAGGACCAATCCGCTGAAACAATCTTAGTTTATAAATTGAAAAAAAACTCAGGAGAAGTAATCTTAACTTTCTTACCAGAGCAATTTCCAGAGCAAGAGCCAGTTATTTTAGACTTAGATTTACTGAAAGGATAGAAAATTCAATAGGGAGCACGTTTAGATGAGAACAAAACTATTTATTTCATTCTGTCTCTGTTTAGTATTTATCGTAGGCTGTAAAAAAACAGAGTTCAGTGAACCATTATCTGTAGCTGACAAAGTGCTGGTTTGGGAAAAGTCGCAAGAGAAAAATTTTGGTAAATTTGACTATCTTGATATCACAAAAGAAGAAGCGATTAAACTGATGACAGAAAAGTTTGAGGTTGAGATGCCTAAATTATATACAGAAGCAATTCCAATTATAGAAGAGGCGTTGCAAACGGATGAAAATGATCAAGAAGCCCCAGTTTATACAGTTAAGGCTACAGGAAACACATTAAGCATGAGGGCAACTTACCCATATAAAAATAAAGCAGACGGAAAATATTACTCTTATGGTACAGTGGAACTAATTTATGAATTTGATGAAAAGAAAAAATTAGAATGGTTAAGCTCGCAAGAAATCACGCTAGTTAATTATCCAGAAACTCAAAAACTTTATCTTAACGAACCGATTAAAGCAATTGAAAAGTTGTCTGAATTAGCTGGTGTGACAGAATTACAGCAAAAAGTAACAGCTTTCAACAAAAAATTCAATCAATCACCAGAAGAGTTGGAAGGACAAACTCTTCAAATTGAAAATTCGCTAAAACAAGCAGAAAAAGAGCATCAAGTTGGAAGAAACCTTGGAATGGAATTTAATGAAAATGGAACTTTAAATTTGGTTCGTGTTTTTATAAAAAACTATACAAAAACTTGAATGAATGACGTCCATTAATTAAGCAATTTGCCTGAAAATAGAAAATGAGGTCAACATTTTACAAAAAAACAATAATTACGGAAGTAATTTTATGAAAGAAAAACAATTGGTAATATTAATGATTATTATAAATATAATAACAAATAAAAGTGATGGTTTTTTTGTAGAGTAAATAGATTTTTCTCAATAATTTAGAATGTTATGGATTTTCAAAAGGAATGATTGTCAAAAAAACGGCAGACATTCCTTTTTTTTGAACGTTAGATTATAATTATAATTACATGAAACTTGTTAAAATAAGCTTTTTTTAGTTTCTTATAACTCGGACGATCCATTTTAAGGATCGATAATAACAAAAAATGATAATTTTAGTTTAATGATAAATTTAAGGTTTAAATCATTGTTATTTATTAAAATTATAAATATTAACAATAAAAAAACGTCCGTAAAATTTGCTGATGGCTGTGTTTTTTTGAAAAATGCTCAGGGTTACACTATTAGTTACACAAAAATAGAAATAAATGGGTTATTCGGTTTGTTTGTTGAGTCATTTTCTGCTAGAATATATAGAGGTAGGTGTTTTTTTAGAAACTTCTATTGGCGTGTTTTGTTAAGTAGGTTCAGTAAGTAATTGTTAGAGAAGCAAATGAAGAATCAAAAAAACAAGCTATTGAAAAAGTGTTGATTATTTTTAAAGTATAAAAAGTTATGTTATTTGTTACTACGTTACATAGAAAGCTAATTTCAATTAGTATTAAGCTGTTCAATTGGTATAAGTAAGAATAATCATTTGCTGTTTAATTTGGTATAAAAAAAAACAAGAGACAGACCCATTAAATACAAGGAAGTGAGCATATGCTAAAAATTTTTGGTAAAGGTAAAAAAAGAAAGAAATACGAAGATTACGACGAATATGATGACGATGAGTACTATGATGAAGACGAGTACGATGATGAAGACTACGACGACGATGATGAATATGATGATGACGAAGACTACGACGATGATGATTACGATGACGACGAAGACTACGACGATGATGATGAATATGATGACGACGAAGACTACGACGACGATGATGAATATGATGACGATGAAGATGACGAAGAAGAAGAACGTTCATTATTCAAATCGAAAAAGAAACAACCAACTCCAGCTCCAAGAAAGCTGAAGCAAGCAGCTAAACCAAAAGCCAAAAGACCACCAGTTAATCAAATTATTGATGATGAAGAATTAGAAGAACTTCAAGACGAAAATGAACAACTTCAAGATCAACTAAGAGAGTTAAAATCAGAATTACGTAAGAATAAACGTGAAACAGCGCAATTACAAAATGAGTTGGAAGCAGCTCAACAAACAAATGAATCTTTAGAGAATGAATTATCAATGGTTCAAGCTGTGCCAAAAGATTATGAAGCTCGAATGACTGAACTTGAACAAGTGAAAAGCAAATATAATAAACTTTTACGTGAAAGTAATCGTCAAATTGATGAAACGGACTTAAATCGTAAAAAAGCTGAACGCTTTGCTAATAAGGTTAGACAATATGAGCAAGAGCTGCTAGCTAAACAAGAAGAAATCGATAAACTATCTGAAGATCGTATTGTTATCATGTCATCAGATACAACAACTGATTCTGCTGTTCAGGAAGAACTAGAGAGCGTTCGTCGAGAATTAGAAAATACAAAACGCGAGTTAGCTCAAAAATCAATCGAAGAAGATCAACAATTATCGAAAGAAGATATTGGTGAAGTCTTATTAGATGCGAAGAAACAAGCCAAAGAAATTGTCGGACAAGCAAATCAACAAGCGCAATTAATTGATACTGAAACGAAGAAAAAAGCTGAAGTATTAAAACGTTTAGAGCGCGCTGAACAAGAATATCAAAACTACTACAAACGTATCAAAGATGTTAAAGAAGAATCAGAACAGGCCTTTAACCAAATCATTAACTTGGTAAAAGACGATCCGTATAGAAAAGACGACTCATTTGAATAAGAAAGAGAGGACACGAAATGAAAAAAAGAAATCTAAACAATAAAAAAATACGTATGTTAAGTGTTGGGTTGCTTGCTTCAAGTGCTGTCCTTTCTGTTACCGATGTTCAGCCGATTGTTGCCAAAGAAATTGATAGTAACGCAACAGAAGGAACCGAAGAACAAGAAGATGTACCGATTTTATCTTCAACTGAAGAACATGAAACAACAGAAAGTACAGTTGAAGGGACTGAAACTAGCTCTTCTACAGAATCTAGTTCAGAATCTTCAACAACTGATAGTACGAGCAGCGATTCTACAAGCTCATCAAGCAGTACAGAATCAACAACGTCTGATAGCTCAACATCAACAACGGATTCATCAACGAGTACAAGTTCTAGCTCTAGTACTACAAATTCTAGTTCAAGTACAACAAATAGTAGTTCTACAAGTCCATCAAAACCACAGCCAAAACCTCAACCGTCAAAACCAAGTCAACCGGTTGAAACAAAGCCGTCGGTTCAACGACCTGTTCAAGGACCAAGTGTAAATACTCAACCGAGCCGTCCAAGTGGGACAACCTCTGGGGCGACTGGCGGCAGCAGTTCATCTGCTTCAGATCAAGTTTTTCATGTAAGCCCTAATTTGACAACAAAAAGCTTTATTGAAGTTATCGCTGAGGATGCTCGTGTCATTGCTGGTGAGAATAATCTATACGCATCGGTAATGATTGCTCAAGCAATCTTGGAAAGTGCTTCAGGTAACAGTGCGTTAGCGTCTGCTCCTAACTATAATTTATTTGGAATTAAAGGAAGTTATGAAGGAGCAAGTGCTAATTTCCTTACAAGTGAGGATAACGGTTCAGGCAGTATGTTTACTATTCGTTCTGATTTCCGAAAATATCCATCTTATAAAGAATCACTGGAAGATTACGTAAAACTAATCAAAGGTGGAACTGATTACAGTAATTCTTTTTATAGTGGTACTTGGAAAACAAATACGACTTCGTATAAAGATGCAACAAAGTATTTAACGGGTCGCTATGCTACAGATACAAGCTACAATTCTAAGCTAAATGGTTTGATTGATGCTTATGATTTAACAGAATACGATACGCTTAAGGATAAAAATTCAAGTAAAAAAGCTAAAAAAATCACTTTAAATACCTCATTCAATAGATTAGAGAAAAAAGATGATAAAAGCGATCAAAACAGTGAATATCTGACTCATATTGTGAAAAAAGGTGAATCACTAAAATCAATTAGTGATCTATATAATATTTCAACATTAGCGATTCTTGAGAAAAATCAATTAGATCGCCGGATGCTATTTATCGGACAAAAATTGAATGTTCCTAAAGAAGAAGATAAAGTAACTGTTGTACTAAAAGAAGAAGCTGTGGATCGTTCATTAGATATGGCGCAAAAACTTTCTAGTGCATTCACAGGAAAAGATACTAAACAAACAACTGCGAAAAAAGAAACTAATAGTACTAAAGACTCAAAAGATTATCAAGTGAGTGCAACACGCAAAAAGACTAAAGAAACGTATGAAGTGAAAAAAGGAGATACTTTAGCAAGTATTTCTAAAAAGACTGGTATTTCTGTATTGTCGTTAAAAGAGTGGAACGACTTGGATCAATATTTCTTAACAGAAGGTCAATTACTTGTTCTGTCACCAATCTATGATCTTCAGTCATAAAAAACAAGAGAGGAGAACGGTTTAATGAATGATTATTTCGATGTATTTTTTCATCAGCAGGCAATCCCAGTCACTACAGGGACCGTTCTCTATCAAAAAGATAGTTTAGACGAGATTAGTGATGCGTATGAAACACTCTACGAGCGTATCACAGATAGATTCCTTACAATGCGTGAGAATGATGAAATTTCTCGAAAACTTATCTCAACACCTGTAAAAAAACATTTAGAAATTCAGTTTTTTCAAACTCAACTAAATTGGGATGTATTATTAGAAGAACTAGAAGAACTATTTCCACAATTCATTTGGACTAAAATAATTGAAGAAGTTGACGATGCTTTTAGTACATATTTCTGTGAATTAATCCCCTTGTCGTTTAGAAAAGATGAAGAACCAGTATATTTTAGTGTTTCAGATAGTTTAGAACAAATGGGGTATTCAAAATCTGATTCTGTCAGCAGTATTTTAGAAGCTAAGCTTCTTTCTGAGTTCCAAGAAGAAGATAACTCTGTTGACGAAGAAATATTAAGTTTTCCAGTAGAAGTTTCTATAGAAGAGAACATTGAAGAAGACCCAGTAGAATTTGAATATGAAGACGAAGTTGAAGAACTTGAAATTGAAGAAGTCGAACCAGAACCAATGGATGAAGACGAAAGCCCAGAAACCGATGTAATCATTGAGCCGAAAGAGGATCTTGATTTCACTATAGCTGTTCGCTCAGAGCAAAATGAAGTTTTATTTCTTAAAGAAAGCTTGAAGCGTGAAAAAGCGTCAAAGGAACGGGTGCGGGTAGCAAAAGAAAAATTGGAGTTCGAGCTGCTCGCCATCGAAAATAGTATGCTGGTAAACGGATTGAAACGGTTCAAAAAGTATCAAAAATCTTCTATTGATGAAGAGGATTGGTACAAACCGGTAAGAATTGATTTAATTCAATATGATGATCTTTATAAAAAAGCCAAATTTGTTGAACAATCTTGGCGTTTAAATCGTCAGTTGGTTACAATTACAGAAAAAATGACTGTGACGAGAGATCAATGGGTTTATGAACGTGCACGCGTGGAAAAAATTAAAAATAGTGTTTCTGAAATGGATTTACAATCTATGATGGAGCAATGTCATTTGATTAATGAACGTGTTAAAATTCGTCCAGGCTTCCTATTTTTGAAACCACAAGTGAAGTTATATCAAATTGATTATGAACAATTAGAAAAAATTAGTGCATTTTTCGATATTATTCAAACAGAAAATCGATTATTAGAGTCTGTAATTGAACAAAAAGATCCTGAAGCAAATTAAAAAATGACTATAAAAGAGGCAATAAAACAAACAGAATTGGTTTGTTTTATTGCCTCTTTTGCTTTAAATAGATGGGATTTTAACTATTATTTATTGAAAGAATTAGCAAAAAAGAGATAGATTATCACTTATTTTTGATATAAATGTCATATATAATTTGTAATAATTCCTTATTTTTTGTAACATAACAGATGTTGTTTTATTTGTTTGATAAAAATTTCTGAAAAAAACATGATTTTTTCCAAAAAATATATCATTAAAGAAGCTAGTGCGAACAAGTGTTTTTAGCCGTTTTTTTTGTGAGCTGTCATGGAATGAAAACACTCGTAACGAATTGTCACTGGATTTTCACCTATGAAATATTTTTAGATGTTAAAGTATGCAAAGTCGATTAACAAACGACAAAATACTTTTTTACAAAGGAGAAACAACATGAAATCACTTAAAACGATTTTATTAGCAACAACTTTGACTGCAGGATTTGGAATTTTTATGGGAACGACTGACGCACATGCCGATAGCTTATATACAGTAAAATCTGGAGATACTTTATCTACTATCTCTCATCAATTCAGCGGAGACAGCAGCTTAATTGATTTAATCGCAAAAGATAATAATATTGTTGACATAAATATGATTTTTGAAGGTGAAGAGTTAACAATCCGTACGGACAAAGAAGCAGCTCCAAAAGAGCAAGCTCCTGTAGCACAAGAAGCTACAGCATCAACAGCTACATCAACAGAAGCCGCAGCTACTACTGCAGTAACAACTTCTTCTGCAAAAGAATGGATTGCCCAAAAGGAATCTAGCGGTTCATATACTGCTACTAACGGACGTTACATTGGTAGATACCAATTAGATTCATCGTATTTAAATGGTGATTATTCTGAAGCTAATCAAGAACGTGTAGCTGACAGCTATGTTGCTGGACGCTATGGTTCATGGGAAGCAGCTCAAGCTTTCTGGATGGCTAACGGCTGGTATTAAGAATAACTATTTAGAGATACATAAACTAAGTTAGACACATAGTTTAAGTTCCTATCATTCAACTAGTTAATAGAAAAAAATTAATTTTGAGTTTAAACCATTACTAAATTTTAGTGTTGATTTAAGCTCTTTTTTATTGTAAAAGCACGTAAGGAAAGGATTTGATAAAAATAGGGTATAATATGTTAATAAACAAAATAATTGTATGTTAAATAATTTACTCAAGAAAGGGTGTTATTGATATGCCAAAATTTTATAAGAATTTGAAGACCGGTGCAATCATTAGTGAGGCAGAATTTAAAGAAAAATTGATGTCTAATGTAACGGAAGTGGGATCTGATTTTGGTATGATGGGGATGGGTTCTGGAGCTTATAGCAATTTTGGAAATGAAATTTTTGAAGGAGAAATCGATAATTATAGCGAGTATGTTCCGTATGACCCCGATCAAGAGGAATAAAACTATAGGCTATAAGATGTGAAAGGAGAAATGAGGAAATGAAAAAGCAATCATTTTTGAATAGTATTTTTCGATTATTACGTTTTATTTTGATTGTATTTGTTGGTTACATCGTTTATCAAGCATTATTTTCTGAGATTTTAACAAAAAGGATTCATATTTTTGCTTATATATTTTTCTGGTTGTTTAGTTCATATATTATTTTACCATTCGTTAATAAGTTACTTACAGGACATTATTTACCTAATTACTTTATTGGTCGCTCGAGAACTGGTGATGGGCTTTTAGGAGATCCGATCAATTTAGCGTTTATTGGTGATGAAAATGAATTAAAACAACTTTTCTTGGATTCTGGCTGGACGATAGCAGAACCTTTAACACTACGATCTAGCATCCATATGGTTGCGGCTAGTGTATTTGCTCGATCTTATCCTAGTGCACCAGTTAGTTCGCTATTTTTATTTAACAAAAAACAAGATTTGGCGTTTGAAAAAGAAATAGAAAATAACCCTAGACGAAGACATCACGTTCGTTTTTGGAAGACACCAGAAAAATGGTATTTACCTGGTGGTCGAAAAGCTGATTGGTTAGGTGCAGCAACGTACGATAAAAAAGTTGGCTTTTCTATTTTTACGGGACAGTTTACGCATAAAATTAATTCTGATATTGACCAAGAGCGGGATTTTGTTTTAGCTTCCATTAAGGACTCTGCTCATAATATTGAGGTTGAAATGGTAGAGCATTTTACAACAAGTTATCACGGTCGTAATGGTGGCGGTGACCGAATTTTTACAGATGGTTCGCTACCATTTATTCAAGTGACCAAATCTAAGTAATAAAACCAACAGAGAAAAAGCAAATTCGCTTTTCCTCTGTTGGTTTTATACTAACTTTCCACTAATTTTTTTCTAAGCAGTCGGTTTTCATAGCCTAACTTAGTTAGTGAAATTGTGCCGGATAATAAAAACAAACTAATTACAGTCCCTTCTCTTACAAAAATAGGTAAGTGATAAAAAAGAGAGAGCGCTAAAGAAAAAGTGACTGAGAAAAGATCAATGCCATATCTAAAGCGTGCAAATGAGTAACCAGTTAATTCGGATAACCGAATACAAACACTTTCAATTGGAAAAGGCAAAACATTTAATGAAATCACTATTCCCGTAGCAAAACCTGCGATACAAGTCCCTAAAATGAAAATAAGAACTTTTAAAAGATAATTTTCTAAAACAAAAGAGGCAAGAACTGTATAAGAAAAAAAGTTAATAATGCTGCCCAATGAAAATATTGCAAGAAACATATAGAAGTATTTTAGATAAGCTTTTTGTTTGGATAAAAGGATATAAAGTAGGAGAAAGAGTGTATTCAAAATAAAAGTAACTGTGCCGACTTTGATATTGCTGATTGCAGCTAGTGCTACATTTAAAGAATTAAAACTACTTACTCCAATATCTGCTTTAATCGTTAAGCTTATACCAACTCCGCTTAGAATATAGAAAAAAAGTGATGCAATTGTTTTTTTCATAATAAACCTCCTGAATTAATTTGATCTCCCGAATAACTATAAGTAGTAATTTAAGGGATTTTGCTACATAATAATAGGAGATATCTCATGTTTTTAGGAGGAGAAATGAAAAAATATCAATTAAAGGATTTAAACGGATTAAAAACGACCAAGACAATCGATTTTAGAACCTATTTTTCTGAGGAATTATTAGCTAAGGCTGAGCTCTTCGTCTATGAAAAAAATGATTATATCGTTCGTTTAGATCAAAAAGTGGAACATTTATTCTTTTTGCTCGAAGGCCGAGCAAAAATATATAAGATTCATGAAAATGGCAAACGTTCATTATTGCAGTTTTTAGGCACTGGTGATTTTATTGGCGAGTTAACACTTTTAGATGTTGAAGATCAAGTCAAAGATGTCCAAGCAATTGACCGTTGTTTATGTTTGGCATTTCCTTATACGACTGCTCAAACAGAGCTACTAGATGATAACCATTTTTTGAGAATGATTTCCAAGTATTTGGGGCGTAAGGTTTTATTAAGAGTAGAACATTTTTCCAACAATCAAAATTATGAACTAAAGTATCGGCTAGCGGCTTATATGTTGCAAACAGAAGTCGATGGTATTTATCATGAAAGGCAAACTGAAACAGCAGAATTTTTAGGAGTAAGCTATCGACATTTGATGTACACTTTAAATGAATTTATGGAAAATCAGCTTGTGGTAAAATGTGGAAAAAGTTATGAGCTTAATATTACAGAACTGAAGAAACTTGGCGAAGGACTAATGGACTATTAGGAAATGAATGATTGTGCTAAAAACAAGTAGGAGATGCTATACCTATTTGTTTTTCTGGAGTTGCATTTATAAATGGTGGAATAAAAAAAATAATATTGAAATGTTATTGTTAGCTTTTTATTCCAAATTATTTTATTCTAAAAGAGGAATTTGTAAGCGTTTTAAAAATGTGCTTACAAGCCAATCAGCAACAAAACATACAGCTCCATTGTTGTATGAATAATAAAAAAGAGGTGGAGAGATTGAAAAAAGTGTTTAGAAAAAATGTCAACGGTTTATCAGCTCTAATTCTTCTTATGTCTAGTTTGGTGCTGGCGGTTTCAGTTTTAGTACCAAATAAACAGGTACAAGCTGCAGAAACACAGCAGTATCGCAATGTGATGTACTATGGTGATTGGTCGATTTGGGGTGGTGAGGATAATTTTTATCCTAAAGATATTCCGGCAGATCAATTAACTCATTTAAATTATGCCTTTTTAGATTTTGATAGCAGTGGTAATTTGAAGTTTACCGATAAGGACGCAGCTGTTGGTGCACCAGTCGGTCAAGACGGTGTTCAGTGGAATAGTGCAAGTGCAGGTGTGTTGAATGCGATTCAAGATCTTAGGGCTAAAAATCCTAATTTGAAAATAGGTGTTTCGATCGGCGGCTGGTCTAAATCAGGTGATTTTTCTGATGTCGCAGCAAATCCAACGGTTCGAGCAAACTTTGTCAGCAACATTGCTAAATTCATTAAATATACAAACATGGATTTTGTTGACTTGGATTGGGAATATCCAGCATCAGTGAGAGAACCAGACAAAGTTGATAACACTAACGATGAAGGAACTCCCCATGCAAAACCAGAAGATAAACAGAATTTTATTACACTTTTACAAGATATTCGGACGGCAATTGATAAGCAAGGAAAAGACTTAGGCAAAACCTATGAATTATCTGTTGCTTTGTCAGCAGCGCAAAATACATTGAAAAATGGCGTTGATGTAGCTGAATTATTTAAAGTTGTCGATTTTGCTAATGTGATGACCTATGATATGAATGGTGCATGGACACCAAATAGTGCTCATCATACAGCACTTTATGGTAATCCGGCAGATCCCAACTACGATAGTGGTTTTTCGGTCGATCAAACCGTAAAATATTTACAAAAAAACGGTGCGCCTTCTAGTAAAATTGTAATCGGAGCAGCTTTTTATACTCGTGGTTGGAATAAAGTAGCCGCAGGAACAGACAGTACTCATCCCGGTCTATTTCAAGCGGCAGAAAAAAATAATAAAGATGCTGATTTAACACCGACGTATGGCGCTAATAACAAAAATCCGCTTAAATCAGGTGATGGCGGACGTGCAGGTGGTGTTTGGCCATATCGTAATATTGCTGATCTGAAAGTTAAATCACCAGATCTGAAAGAATACTGGGATGATGTAGCAAAAGCACCTTATATGTACAATCAGAAAACAGGAGAATTTTATACCTATGACAATACACGCTCTATTGGTTATAAAATAGAATACGTTAAAAATAATCAATTAGGTGGAGTCATTTCATGGATGCAGTCTCAAGATAAACCAACAGATACAACAAAACGCGATGAATTAACAAAATCAATCAAAAATGGTTTGTTTGGAGCAACAGCTTTACCAGGAAATAAAACAATCTATGCTGATTTAAATGTGAAAGCAAGTATTGTGCCGTATAGTGAAAATGGCGCAGGTTACGAAATTACTGTTAAAAATAATGAAACATCCAATGAAACGGGTGACGTGTTAAAAGCAGTAGAAGCAGCTTTTGAAACAGTTAAACTGCCAAAATTGTATATTCCAATTAATGCAGCAGAAAATTTAACTGCTGGTGACTATAAAGCTGGTACAGTAACTGTAGAAAACGGCTATGTTGTTGTTGATTTATCGTCGGTATATGATGCCCAACAAATTCCGCAAGGAGCAAGTTACACATTTAGACTAAAATCAAGCGCAGCATCAGTTGACGTGAATCGAATTGCAAGTATTGAATTAACCCAACGAATTGCTAAAAATGGAGCAGAATTAAGCAAACAAACTATTTATGGTGGTGGTGCAGTAAATCCAGATCCAACTGATACCACTCCGCCGACAACACCGCAAAACTTAGTAGCTGGAACAATTACTGATTCGACCGTGGCTTTGAGTTGGTCAGCGTCTACAGATAATGTGAAATTAGCTGGCTATAAAATATACCGTGATGGTGTACTTGTCGCAACTGTTGCTGAAACAACGTATACAGATGCTAATTTAAAAGCGAATACGACCTATAATTATACTGTGAAAGCATACGACGCAGCTGGTAATCTTTCAACTGAAAGTAATGCTGTTGCGGCTAAAACCAAAGAAAGTACGACTCCGCCAGCAACAAATGAATGGAATGCAACCAAAGCCTATAATGGTGGGGAGATCGTTACCTACCAAGGAAAAACTTACAAAGCAAAATGGTGGACCCAAGGCAATGTTCCCGGAGCGGAACAATGGGGGCCGTGGGCATTAATAGGATAAGGCTACTAAATATTTAACTTGTTTAGAAAACTAAAAAACGGATCAAGCGATGCCTAGTTGTAATGACCAAAAAAGTTAGATTTCAGTTTAACCTTTTTGCATCATTATATAGTCAACATCAATGATCCGTTTTTTTATTTAGTTTTCCCAATCAAGTTTTCTATTCCAGCGAACCTGATTGATAAAGGCAATAAGTTCACGCCAAGTTCTAGGATTACTGTGATTTTCAAAATAGTACTTATAGATAGAAGGATAGTTACCTTCGTAAGTATCAGAAATCAGGATATCCATGTGGTCAGGATTAGTCGTAAAAGCAAAACCTTCTTGAGGAATAAAATCTGCAATAGTCTTTTTAATCGCTTGACCTAAATAAATATTGCTGGATATTTGAATCCCAATTTTAAGCGGTTGGTCTTTTTTAGCAATATACATACTCCAACTTAGTAAATAAACAATTTGTTTTAAAGTCTTAGGGTCCTTTAGATCAATACCTAATTTTAAAAGTTCTTTTTGCGAAAGAATAAACGTTTTCAAACTATTTTCAAAATGCTCGTATTTTGGATTTAGTGTTTTAAATTTTTCAACGGATGGCTCTACATCATAAAAATCGGTAAAATCGACATTTATATATTTTGCATAAAAAATTGTCAATAAAAGTGTGTAATAAGTTTCTATATAATTCGTATACGTAAATGTAAGAGAAAAACTATTTTCAAAATTATGTAAAAAAGCAGCTAAATTTTTAGCAATTGCTAATTGAGAATGTTGATATTTTTTAACAACTGCTTCTTTATGTTCAAAAGTATACAGATCATCAATCAAACCTTGGATAGCAAAGTAAATTAACTTTTTTTCTTTTAATAATATATCTGCAGGAATTGCTTGTTCGATTTCAGGTTCAAAACAAAAATTAGGATCGTAACACAACTCAATTTCTTCATAGAATGTGGAAGGAAGATTCGTTTGTTTACCCATAAAAATTATTCGATACAAGCTAATGGATTGGATGATTCTTAGCTTGGTTTCGATAGATAAAGTTATGTTGCCTGTAATTGCTAAACTCTTTTTCAAAGCAGTTATATCAAGGTAGTTATCCGGGACATAAGAAAAAAGCTGAGTAAATTTTTTAGTCCTAAAAATCGACCACAGTAAAAAATAATTTGCAAAGCGGATCCCCGTTTCATTTCCAGCAAAATTATCACGACTAGTAGTTAAAGTAATCTGAGCATCAAATAGTTCTAGAACTGAATTTATTTTTACGATGGAAGCATAGATTTTAGACGGGCTTATATCTAAGTTGAGCGCTAATTGGTTAGCAGAAGAATAGTTTTTACTTAGGATTTCTAAAGTAACCGGATATAAACTACTTTCCTGAATATATGCCAGCCTGACATAATCAATAATATAGTCAATATCAAGATTTTGAAGGTTTGCGATAAAGTATAAGTCTGTATTTTCCCACTTTTTTATAGATAAATCTGTTGAAGGAAATAATTTATTTAGGTCTTCTGTTAATTCGGTGATATAGCGGATTTTGGTACTGTAAGACACTTCGTATTTTAAAGTTAGCTTTTGGATAAACACTCCTTCTGTAACAAAAAGAAGTTCTTTAAGGATATCAAGTTTGCTTAAGTTTTTACTGGATAAGAATAACTCTCTCATTTTCTTTTCCTCCTGCGCAAGTCTCTATACAACAATATACCATTTATTTTCCTCATGATGCAATTTTGGTTAAAACTTTCACATGTATAGTTTTTGAATTTTTTTAGTAGCATTTAGTCCAGAATTGCATAAGTCATTTGTTTATCTAAGGTTGTGGAAATGATAAATTATCAGAAATAACGGATCTATATAGCAATTTGAAGTTATCTATACTTCACTATTAGTTTTGTATAAATGCAAAGGATGATAGTCAAGGTAGTTTTTTTATAGTTTATAAGTTTTTGCAATTGTGGTAAATGGAGCAGAACAATTATTATGGAACTGCAAGCAAATGAAGAGGTTGGATTCTGCTACCAGCCTCTTTCCTTTTTCTTTAAAAAAATCAAATACCCCCATAATTTTCTCCGTTTATATTTTTCTTAATGATAAAGACTTGCATAACGACGTACAAAATAATCTAAGAAGAAGGATAGTGGATAATTCCCGATCCGTACATAGTTAGTTTTAGTCACATTGACTGAAAGATCAAATAAATTTGTTACTGTATTTTGTGTATGCTGGGTAATTAATATTGATTTGGCTGAACTATCTGTGACTTTTCGGATCAAGTTACTGCTTCTAGTGAGAATAGAGCCGTAAGAAGAAATTACAATAACCACTGATTCAGCTGTTAATTCATCAACAAAGGCATGTTGTGTTTCTTCGGTTTCACCAACAAAAACGAGCTTTCGACTTAAAAAAAACGAGGTTTGCAGTTCTTTGGCTAATTCTAATGTCGAACTATACCCAATGATAACGACTTCTTTAGCTTGGTAGACATCAGCTAAGACTTGATCGACTTGCTTAATATCAATGGTTTGTAAAACATCATTAATGGCATTAATGATTTCAGTTCCGTAAGTTTCTAGGTATGCTTCGGGATGATCCTTTAGGTTACTTAATTCTTGTTCTTTCATGCGGAGTCCATTATGCTTTTTCATGGTGCCTAAAGACACGATAGATTCTCGTAGTGACTGAAAACTGGCAATGCCAAAATGGCGACAAAAGCGAGTCAAAGTAGCTGGTGAGACAAAACAACGTTCAGCGATTTCGGTGATTGTTAAGGTTCGCACTTCGTTTAAATGGGAGAATAAATAAATAATAATCCGGGAATAAGTAGCATCTCGCTTGTTGGTATTCAGATAATGAAGAAAATCGAACAAGTCAATCATCTGCAAATGCCTCCTTTAGAGTATCCATTTTCGTAAATATGAAAATGAGTAGAAATAATGAAAATAACACCAAAAACAAAAAAATGATTTTACCATTTTTCATGCTAAGATAAGTTTGTTAAGTCAATTATACACTAAAATGGATACCGAGAGGATGAAATAAGATGAGTGGATTTCCACAAAATTTTTTATGGGGCGGAGCAACAGCTGCCAATCAATTTGAAGGAGCATTTTTAGAAGACGGGAAAGGCTGGTCAACAGCAGATACAGCAAGATTTATTAAAGAAAATGGCATCAGCATGACTGAATTATTAAAACCGACAACGAAAGCAGATGTCGAATTTGCGATGAATGACAAAGAAGGAGTTTATCCTAAACGTCATGGGATTGACTTTTATCATAGATATAAAGAAGATATTGCACTATTTGCAGAAATGGGTTTTAAAACGTTTCGTTTATCAATTTCTTGGCCGCGTATTTTCCCAAATGGAGATGAACTGGAACCGAATGAAGCAGGATTAGCTTTTTATGATGCAGTGTTTGACGAATGTTTAAAATATAACATTGAACCTCTAGTGACAATTTCTCATTATGAGTTTCCGTTAGGCTTGGCTTTTAAACAAAATGGCTGGGAAAGTCGGGAAACAATTACTGCATTTGAAAGTTATGCTCGGGTATTATTTAATCGTTACAAAGATAAAGTTAAATATTGGCTAACATTTAATGAAATCAATATTATTGGTATGACTGGTTATTTAAGCGGCGGTATTTTAGCGGATGAAGGAAAAAATATGTTGGAAGCACAGTATCAAGCGGCTCATCATCAATTTATTGCTAGTGCTTTAGCTGTGAAAGCTTGTCACGAAATCATTCCAGATGCAAAAATTGGGTGTATGTTAGCGCGGATGGAAGCTTATCCGGAAACCTGTAATCCATTGGATGTGATGGAAAGTATTAATAGCGATCATACGAATTTATTCTTTTCGGACGTACAAATTCGTGGTTACTACCCAAGTTATATGAATAAATTCTTCCGAGATCATGCTATTACCATCAAAAAAGAAGCAGGAGATGACGAAATTCTTCGTGAAGGAACTGTTGATTTTATGTCTTTTAGCTACTATATGAGCAGTATCGCCTCTCATGAAAAAGACGGAGATACTACCGGCGGTAATCTTTTGGGCTCTAAGAAAAATCCCTATTTGGAAGCGAGTGATTGGGGTTGGCAAATTGATCCTGTCGGCTTACGTGTCACATTGCATAAGTTGTATGACCGTTATCAAATTCCGCTGTTTATTGTGGAAAATGGCTTAGGCGCTAAAGATGTGGTTGAAGCAGAGGGTAGCATTCATGATAGCTATCGGATTGATTATTTAAGAAGTCACATTGAACAAATGGAACAAGCGATTGATGAAGGTGTTGATTTAATGGGATACACACCGTGGGGCTGTATTGATTTGGTGAGTGCTAGTACAAGTGAAATGTCTAAACGTTATGGTTTTATCTACGTTGATTTAGATGATGAAGGAAAGGGGACTTTAGACCGCTCAAGAAAAGATTCCTTCGCTTGGTATAAAAAAGTTATTGAAACTAATGGCGCTGATTTGGACTAAACTAGTACCTAAAATATATCCATGAAAGCGTTGCATATTTAATTTGGATGCTTTATACTAAAAACAAGAAAAAAAACATTAATGGCGATGTAGTCATTTTATAGAGTATGTTACTGATTAAAGCAGGCAGAACTCAAACTACCTAGGAAAGTCCTTTTCTAGGTAGTTTGAGTTTTTTTTCTGGAAAGGAGTAGAAAAAGTGAAAGTAAGTCAAATTTTAAACAACAACGTAGCAATCGTAAGTAGAGGAGGGAATGAAGTCATTGTTTATGCAAAAGGACTAGCTTTTAAAAAGAAAGTTGGGCAAGTAATTTATGAAAACGAAATAGAAAAAACCTATGTGCTGGATTCTAATGATATGCTGGAACATTTTAGTTATTTATTAGCCCATTCTGACGCGAATCATATTACTTTAATTAATCAAATCATTGCTTACGGGGAAGAAAAGTTGAGTGAAAAATCAAATGATTATCTTAGTTTGACTTTGCTGGATCATATCGAATTTGCGTTAAAACGTGCAGCCAAAGGACAATTTATTCGCAGCCCGTTAACGTGGGAAGTAAAGAAATTTTATCCGCAGCATTTTGAGATTGGAATGTACGCGTTAAATTTAATCAACGAACAATTTCAGATGACATTTCCAGAAGATGAGGCTGTATCAATTGCGCTTCATTTTGTCAATTTGCAAGAGGATAAAAATAATTTAGACGAGACGATTCGTTCAATGGAAAGTTTAAGAGATATTTTATCGATCATTCAGTATCATTTTCAGATCAAATTAGATGAGGGTTCATTGAATTACATGAGGCTAATGACTCATTTACAGTATTTCATTCAAAGAGTACTTACTAAAAGTACTTACGAAGAAAGTGACGTAACTTTAAATGAACAAATTAAATTATTATATATAGAATCTTTTGAATGTGTGCAAAAAATCAGAGTCTATGTTCAACAAAAATATGCCTGTGATCTGACGATCGATGAAGAAACATATCTTATGCTTCATATCCATCGAGTAACGAATCGAAGTCAAACAGGAAGGACATGAAGAAATGAAATATCAAGCTTTTAATGAAGAAATTATTCGTCTTGTTGGCGGAAAAGATAATATTCAAGCAGTTGTTCATTGTATGACTCGCTTACGTTTTACCTTAAAAGATCGTTCTAAAGCCCAGACAGAAGAACTGAAGAAGCTGGATGGTGTGATTGATGTTGTGTCTAATAATGTTGCTTATCAAGTTATTATTGGAACACATGTTAATGAAGTTCATGCTGAATTAGTTAAGATGCTGGGACTAACGCCTAATACTGAGGAGGATAATGAAACGACAGTAAAGAAAAATCCACTGAAAGCGATCATGGATCTCTTATCTGAAACGATGACACCAGTAATTGAACCGATCATTGCTTCTGGTTTATTAGCAGGTTTTTTATCATTATTTTCAATTACAGGACTAATTTCTGCAGGTAGTCCCACCTATCAATTATTAGATTCAATCCGTGCCGCTGTTTTCTTCTTTTTACCAATATTTATTGCGATGTCTTGTGCTAAACGATTAAAAGCCAGTCCGTATTTAGCAGTAGCCTTGGCAGCAACCTTGGTTTCGAGTACGATTAATGATGTATCAGGGTTAAGTATCTTTGGTATAAAGTTACCACAAATGGTTTATGCAAACTCGTTTATTCCGATTATCTTAGCTGTATGGTTTATGGGACAATTAACGGTATTTTTAAAGAAATATGTCCCTAAGTTTTTGCAGTATTTTTTAAATCCTCTGTTAATCATGGTGATTTGTTTGCCTGTAACATTATTAATTTTTGGTCCAATCGGTATTTGGATTGGAGACGGGATCGGCTGGTTCTTTGAAATTCTTCATAACACATTTGGTAGTTGGATTGTTGTAATGCTGTATGCAGCTTTTCAGCCATTTTTGATTATGCTAGGTGCGGGTAATTTTATGATGCCACTGGCGTTGAACTTTGTAAATAAAATGGGATATGATCCAATTTTCTTAGCAGCAGCAACGATTTCTGATTTAGCCGTTTCAGGAGCAATGCTTGGTTATTTTTTACGAGCAAAAGATGCGAAACAAAAACAATTGTTTGGAACGGTTAGTTTTAGTGCCTTAATGGGAGTGACTGAACCAGCGATTTATGGGGCTTTTATTAAGTATAGAAGACCTTTTATTGCCGTAATGATTGGTGGTGGTATCGGTGGATTGTTTGCAGGATTGATGAATGTTAAAACCTATTCAATTGTTTGGGGTTTGATGGGATTACCTTCTTATGCCGATAATCAAGATTTTTCTAACTTAGTGTTTATGATTATTAGCGTAGTAATCGGCTTCATTGTTGCAACGGTAGCAGCGTATATTTTAGGAATTCCGCAAGAAGATCAAGAGGTAGCATCTGAAGAAACTAGGGAAGAATCCGTATCAGTAAAAAGTAATGTATTAAAAAAAGTTTCGTTAACAACAGTAGCTGAAGGAACGTTTGTCCCTTTGGAAAATATTAACGATCAAGCTTTTTCTACAGGAGCTTTAGGGAATGGTTTTGGAATTATTCCAGAAAACAATCAAATTTTTGCACCAGTTTCTGGTGAAGTTTCTGCTGTTTTTCCAACGAAACATGCTATTGGTATTCGAACGAATCAGGGTGTGGAAGTCTTGATTCATATTGGCATTGATACTGTTGAGCTGGATGGGAAATATTTTGAGACGGTTGTTGTACAAGGGGATCAAGTGAAACAAGGACAATTACTCTCAACGGTGGACTTTGCTAGTATTCAAAAAGAAGGCTACGATCCAACAGTCATTGTCGTTGTGACCAATACAATGAATTATTTGGATGTTATTCCGACCTTTCATGAAGCTGTAACGACGGATAGTGAGTGTCTAACTGTTGTTTTATAATATCTAAAATAAGGAGCGTATTTGGATGAAGAAAGATGAATTATTTTTATGGGGTGGTAGTATTGCTGCACACCAATGTGAAGGTGCTTGGAATCAAGATGGTAAAGGAATCGCAATTATGGATTTAGTAACCCAAGGAACATATGAAATCCCACGTGAAATTTGCCAAACTGTTGAGAAGGGAAAATATTATCCTTCACACGACGGAATTGATTTTTATCATAGATATAAAGAAGATATCGCATTGTTTGCAGAAATGGGTTTTAAAGCTTTACGTATTTCGATTGATTGGTCAAGAATTTATCCAAAAGGTGATGAAGAAACACCAAATCAATTAGGGGTCCAGTTTTATCAAAAAGTAGTAGACGAATTGTTGAAAAATGGTATTGAACCGATTGTTACATTGTATCATTTTGAAATGCCAGTTCATTTAGTTAAATCTTATGGTTCATGGACAAATAGAAAAGTTATTGATTTTTATTTAAACTATTGTCAGACGATGTTTGAAGCCTTGAAAGGCAAAGTACGTTATTGGGTAACATTTAATGAAATGAATCATATTGATCCTCAAACAGAGGCATCTGATATTTTTACGTATATTATCGCTGGATTGAAGTATACAGAGATGGAAAATCAAAAGCAGACGTTAGCAACAATTAGTTATAATATGACGTTAGCGAGTGTAAAAGCTGTAAACCTGGCGCACACAGTTGACTCATCAAACCAAGTAGGCTGTGTATTTGGTCTAACACCTGCTTATCCATTGAATTGTGATCCACAAAATGCGATGAATTCTTTGAAAGAAACGGATCGTGAATTTTATCAAATCGATGCAATGTGTATGGGGAAATTTCCTGAGTATAAATTAAAAGAATATCATGTGAATGGGATTGATTTAGTTGTTTCAGACGCGGATAAATTAGCTTTTCAACAAGGAAAACTAGATTTTATTGGACTGAATTATTATTCTTCCAGTGTTGCTCATTATGAAGGCGATGATGATAATGAAGAAACGTTATTTGGAGGTATCCAAAATCCTTATTTAAAACAAAGTAAATGGGGCTGGGCGATTGATCCAATAGGATTAAGATATTTACTGAATTATGTATACAGACGTTACGCTTTACCAATTATTATTACTGAAAATGGCTTAGGGGCTATCGACCAGATAGATGAAAATGGCGAGATTCAAGATGATTATCGGATTGAATACCTGCAACAGCATATTGAACAAATGGAAAAAGCGATTGTAGAAGATTATGTTGAGTGTTTCGGTTATCTTATGTGGGGTCCGATTGATTTAGTCAGCGCTACAACAGGTGAAATGAAAAAACGCTATGGTTTTATCTATGTTGATAAAAATGACGATCAAACGGGAACATTAGAGAGAAGGAAAAAGAAATCGTTTAACTGGTTTCAAGAAATAATTAAGGAAAAAACGTCATTTACGAATGAAAACGTATGATTTTGAAAAAATTGAACTGTAACTATGTTATGGTTCATTTTTTTTATTTTACGGAATAATGTTCTTTTTTTGTGTACTAAAATCTGTTTTTAAGAAAAAACTGTTATATAAAATATTAAATACCCTTATAGATTAACGCTTTTTTGAGCAAATATATGTAATTTTAATCGAAGTTTTGTTAGACTGACGGTGTTATTGGAATAATCAGAAATCTTTCCGATAGTAAGTGAAAGTACTTTTATAGAAAAGAGGAATACTATGTATTATGTCATAATGCCTTCTCTTGATATACGTCGAAACTTAGCGACAGAACAATATTTGTTAAATCAGCGGACTTTTGATGAGCCAGTTGTTCTATTTTATATTCAGAAACCATGTGTGATTGTGGGACGTAACCAGAATGTCCGGGCGGAAGTGGATTTAGCCTATGCTCGGAAACATCAAATCACGGTTACACGAAGATTATCTGGCGGTGGAGCAGTTTATGATGATTTAGGCAACCTTAGTTTTAGCTTTGTCGTAAACGCGGACCATGAATCATTTGGCAAGTTTAAATTATTTACGCAGCCGATCATTGATGCTCTACACGAAATGGGCGCAACAGGAGCTGAAATTAGTGGTCGCAATGATCTATTAATCGATGGGAAAAAATTTTCGGGCAATGCGATGTATACGAAAAATAAAAAAATGTACTCACACGGGACTTTAATGCTGGATGTGGATTTAGATGAAGTTAGCCATGTGTTAACTGTATCTGAGAAAAAATTAGCGTCTAAAGGTACAAAATCAGTTAGAAGCCGCGTGACAAATTTAAAGCCATATCTTTCAAAAGAGTATCAAGATATTACGACGGAAGCATTTCGAGATCGTTTATTACTACAACTTTTTAACGCAAAAACGTTGGAAGAAATTAAGCCATTTGAATACCAGCTAACCGAGACGGATGAACAAGCGATCGATCAGTTAGTTGAAGAAATTTATGGCAATGATACGTGGATATTTGGTGAAGAGCCGAAATTTACCATTAAACGCGAAGAAAAATTCAAAGGTAGATTAATTGAAGCTAATATTTCTGTTGAAAAAGGTCGAATTGAAGCGATTACGATTTATGGAGATTATTTTAATCAAAAGGATACCCAAGAAATTGAGCGTTTGCTGATTGGGTCAAACTATGAGCGTGAGGCTATTGAACTTGTGTTGGCAGCTGTAGAAATTGGTGACTATTTCAACAATGTTTCTAAAGCCGAATTTGTCCAGTTACTTGTCGATTAAGTTGGAGGAAATAAATGATTACATTTGAGCAAGTATCAAAAATCTATCAACATCATGGAACAGAGATTACCGCGTTAGAGAATGTCACTTTAAAGATTGAAAGAAACGAAATATTCGGTATTATCGGTGAAAGTGGCTCTGGTAAATCAACGCTATTACGTATGATTAATACCTTAGAACAACCAAGTCAAGGTCACATTTCAATTAATGATACAGAATTAATGCAATTAAGTGAGGTTGAAAAAAGGCAAAAGCGCAAAAAAATCGGTATGATTTTTCAGCAATTTAATCTACTTTATAATCAATCGGTGAGTGAAAATATTGCTTTACCGTTACGTTTAAACAAAACTTACGATCCTAAAAAAATTGAAGAGGTTTTAGATTTTGTTCGTCTATCAGATAAGGGGAAACATTTTCCAAAGCAATTAAGTGGTGGCGAAAAACAACGTGTAGGAATTGCGAGAGCTTTGATTACTCAGCCGGAAATTTTACTTTGTGATGAACCAACTTCAGCGTTAGATGGACAAAATGCGTATGATATTACGGAATTACTAAAAAAAATCAACCAAACTTTTGGTACAACAATGGTGATTGTCAGTCATGAACTTAATTTGATTAAGCAGCTATGCAACCGTGCAGCGATTTTGGAAAAAGGACAAGTTTTAGAAACACTGGCTATTCAAAAAGCACCACAGCAACAGCAATTTAGTTCTTACTATGAACGAGTACGGGAGAGTTTAGGATGATGACAGCTTATATTGATAAAATCAGTTATTATTTGCCAGAGCTGACCAAATCGTTGACCGAGAGCGGTCTGATGATCCTAATATCGATAGTTGCTGCCATAGTTGTTGGTTTGCCATTAGGAACTTTTGTTTATTTAACGAAAAAAATGCCAACGAAACCGAATCAATTTTTGGGAGTTTTTTTGAATGGCTATATTAATATCGTACGCTCATTTCCATTTTTATTATTTGTTGTAGCATTGATTCCATTTACCCGTTTGGTTTTAGGGACAGCTTTTGGAACGTATGCGGCGGCCTTGCCGTTGAGTTTTGTAGCGATTGCTTTATATGCCAGATTAACGGAACAAGTATTGCTTGAGGTACCAAATGATATTTTAGAGTTGGCGCAATCTTTGGGATGTACCAAAACACAGTTGATTTTTCGTTTTCTCTATGTAGAAGCACGTTCCGGTTTAGTTTTAGCACTAACTTCAGTTATTATCAGTATGGTTTCTTATTCCACCGTTATGGGTGTAATTGGCGGTGGCGGGATCGGTGATTTTGCTTTACGTTATGGTTATCAGCGCTATGAGTACGCTGTGATGTATACAGCGATCGTATTAATGATTTTATTTGTCAGCTTGATTCAAATTAGTGGAAGCTTTCTGGCAAGGAAAATAAATAAAAAATAGTCGTTAGGGGAATTAGATGAAAAAGAAATTATTATTCAGTGTATTAGTTGTCGCAGGTTTAGCAATTGTCGGATGCAGTGGTCAAAAGAATGCAGCGGATTCAGATAAAAAAGAAGATAAGGTTATTAAAGTGGCTTCTCATATTCCATCAACAGTTGAAGTAGTTGAGTTGGCTGGTAAAGAAATTGAACCAGGTTATAAAGTTGAATTAGTTCAAGTGAATGATAATATTCAATACAATGAATTACTTAATGCTAAAGAAATCGATGCGAATTTCGCCCAACACGAACCTTTTATGCAAAAGTTTAATGAAGAAAAAGATGGTAATTTAGTAGTTGTGCAAAAAATCTATAATGCTAAAGTCGGTTTTTATTCAAAAGATTATAAAAATATCGAAGACTTGCCGGAAGGTGCTAAAATCGCGTTGCCAAGCGATGTTTCAAACGAAGGTCGTGCATTGGCAATTTTGGATAATGCTGGTTTGATTAAGCTAAAAGATGGCGTTGGATTCAATGGTACAATCAAAGATATTGTTGAAAATCCGAAAAATTTTGAATGGGTTTCTGTTGATTTATTAAACTTAGCAGAAGCATACAATGAAAAAGATATCGCAATGGTTTACAATTATCCAACTTATATTGCCAAGATTGGCTTAACACCGAAAGATGCAATTTTATTGGAAGAGAAAGTAGATGATCGTTTTGCGATTAGTTTGGTTGCCAGAGAAGATAATCAAGATTCCGATGAAATTCAAGCACTAAAAAAAGCAATGACTAGTGATAAAGTCCGAGAATTATTAGAAACAAAATACAGTGAAACCTTGACTCCAGCATTTTAATTGAAAAAAAACTAAAACAGAACCAACTCTGAGAAACTAAAAAGAGCTGGTTCTGTTTATTATTCGAAATTATAATTTTTTATAACAAAGAAATTTCAAATATAGAATTTATTTTAAATAATTATTTATCTACTTAAAAAGATGGGAACGTTACCATTGTACGGGGCTTTCGCAACATTTTTTTAAAATAAAAATCATCAATTAGCTAATTAAGATCTGACAAGATGGCGTTTCAAAAGTAATAATATGTAAATTATCCTTTTCGTAAGCTAGATTATATAGTATAATTTAAATAGTAAAAAAATTGTTAGGAGAATATTGATGAAAAAGAATATTGGAAAAGTGTTAGGTTTATTTTTTTTGTGTACTATTTTAGTTTTAAGTGCTTGCAGTGGGGGCAGCACTGGTAAAGATGGGGAAAAGAAAGATTCTGCTTCAAGTAAAGTTGCAGCTATAGAAATTGAGAATGGCTCATATGTTGTCCCAGAAGGCGAAAGTGTAACTGAAGATACAGGTTTTCTTGCATTAAATGTAAAGATCAAAAACATGGGGAAAGACACGTTGAGTTTATCTTCGGATGAGATAAATCTATATGATGAAGATGATAATAAGATTTCTCAACAAAGATTTTATACAACAGATACGAACTTTAAAGAACTTCAATTTGAATCAATCTCTGGTGGTAAGAGTACAAATGGTTATGTAATCTTTAAAGTGGATAAAGATAAAAAATATGAGCTTCACTACGCACCAATTAGTTATACAGACGATAAAAAAGAAGATATTCAGTTAGATGTGAATGCTAATAATTATGAAGATAAATCTTCTGACGTAGAAAAATTTGCTGAAGAGTTTGTTAACGAAGTATTCTTAAATAAGAAAAGTGAAGAAAAATCTGAAGTATTAAGTAATAACTTAGAAGAAGAACATGCAGCGTTTAACAAAACTTTTGCGCAAGCACTAGGGAAAGACTTCTACTATTACAAACCTTCAGAAGCAGAATTAATGACAGCAATTGATGCTTTTGAAGTAGCAAATGGTAAAAAAGCAAAAATTACGTATTCTATTAAAGAATTTTATCCTGATTCAGCAACTGTTTACGTAAAACCCGAAACAATTCATTTTGACAGCTTAGATACAGAGTCGATTATTAATGACTTTGTTGACCAAAATCGCGATAAATATTCCGATTACGAAAAAGCTGAAATCGATGCAGAAAAATATTTATTAGAACAATTACCTACAAAATATGAAGCAGCTTCTGTTAGTACAAATGATAGCTCAAGTGGTGAAGGATATGAGCTTCACCTAACTAAAAAAGATGATAAATGGACTATTGATACCACAGATGGTAGTAATAATTATACATTCAAATATCTAAAACAAGCATTTATGGGAGATCTATATTCTTAATGAGAAATCGGCGATCACTCATTGTTGCTACGTTACTTGTATGTTTTATAGTAATAATTGTTATAGTGAATAATATTAGGAATAGCTATAGTTCACCTGAAGCTGTAGCGAAGCGTTTTGCAGACTCAGTAAGTAAAAAAGATTTTGCTACGGCAAAGAAAATTTGTCCGACCTATTCAGATGATTCGAAAATCTCTGAAGAAGCATATGAGCTTCTTTTTAATGAGCTATCTGAAAAAACAGATGATAAATTATTATTAGATAAGTCTAATTTTCGTATGGTTACAACGAATGGGCTCGTTCCAAAAACGTTCTTTTTACCAGAGAAACGTTATATCAGCTTAACAACTGCAAACAGCAATGAACAAATTTCTGCTTTTCAAAAAAATAGAGAAGTTCAGCTGAAAGATAATAAAATAGGACCACTTATTTCGTATCAGTATACATTTGAATTTGAGATTGATAATCCAGTGTTAGGTACAGTTACTAAAAAAGAAAAGGTTTCTCTGAAAAAAGATAGAGACATAACTTTAACGGGCAACTCAACCTTTTTAGAAAGCACGTCTTTACAAAAACAGTTTGTTGGCGTTGTATCTGATTTTTATCTTTCTTACAATGAAAGTATCCGTAATAATTTTGACTTTGCCTCGCTTTCATCTATTGATAACGAAACAAAAAACGAATTGAGTGAAACAATGTCTGCACTAAAACCATTTATTGAAACGTATTCGCAAAGTTTTCAAACGATTATAATGAATGCTACAAGTTTGAAGCTTGATAGTGATTTACAAACAGTCCACTTTGATGTTTATATTGATCGGATGATTAGTGTTAAATTAAAAAAAGAGTGGTCCGATTCATCAGATGCCATTCAAGATGATAGTAAAAATGCTAAAGTTACACTATCGTATGATGTGAATTCAAAAAAATGGGGTGTTTCAGAAATTGATTATGAAACATACGACCAAGATCCCGCAAACTGGAAAAAAAAGCAGCAAGTAAAATTAGATCATAGAAATGAAGCTACTTGGAATGAAAATACGTCTGGAAATGCAATTTAGACTCTAAATGAGAATATCAGATAATTTATTTCAAGTATAATTGAAAAACCAAAGAGGTGAATGCCTCTTTGGTTTTTTCTGTATAAACAAGGACAAGGGTTAACTTATCAAAGTGAAAGGAAATTAATAAGCTTAAAACTATCCCATAATATTATTATTTTCAGCCACATGCTCAATCTCTTTCACATACTGAGAAACCACCGTTTGAAAGCGATCCATGGAAGTTAAATCTTTTTCAATCGTACCTAAGCGTGTATTTAACTCCTCTATTTTCGATAAAGTTTGCTGCATCACTTCTAACATCTGTTCATCCGTACTCATTTTCAGGTCCCCTTTCAATTATTGTTCTTCTAGAGTGTCTATATCAAGTGTTTCGTAAGTCTCAGCTTTGGAGCGATAAAATAATGCATAAAGAACGGTACACACAATAGGAATCAAGCTAGCGACTAAATACAAGCCTTGGAACGAAAGCAATTCACGTAATTCACCTAAAATATAAGGTCCTACTCCTAATCCAAGATCCAAGCCAATAAAATAAGTTGATAAAGCAATCCCAATTCGATGAGTATTAGGAACAGCCTTTAAACAAATTGCTTGTCCATTAGACATAAACGTCCCATAACCTAAGCCGATCAGTCCGCCTGAAACTAGTAACATCCAACTGGCAGAGGTAATACTTAATAAAAGTAAGCCTGCTGTTAAAAATAAATAACTAGGATACATCACCGCATTTTCCCCACGTGCATCAAAAATCCGCCCAGATAAAGGTCGTGTTGCAGTAATCACTAAGGCATAGACAACAAAGAAAAATGAGCTTGCACCAACTAAATCAATCACTTTAGCATAAGAGGAAAGAAATGACAAAACACTTGAATAAGAAAGACCCATCAAAAATGCGATAAAAGAAATAAATAAAACTTTTTTTTCAATGAAACTATCAACAGACCAGCGAGATAGACTAGCACGATGTTCTGCACTTAATTGAATATTTTTTACGGGGAAGATAAAACAAGCAATTGTAGTCAATAAAATTAAAATAATTGAAAACAGAATAATCATATAAAAACTAGTTGTATTCAGTAAAATCATCCCGATAAATGGCCCAATCGCTGCGGCTAGGCTTGTACTTAATCCATAATAGTTGATTCCTTCTCCATGTTTGGATTTGGGAATATAAGCTGTCACAATCGCATTTGTTGCAGTAGATACCGTTCCATAGCCAAAACCATTTAACAAACGAACCAGATAAAGCACGCCGATACTTGGAATATGCAAATAGGCGATTGTTGTAACTAAATAAAATAAGGCGCCATAGCGTAAAACAACTTTTCGACCAATTAATTCCAACGTTTTTCCCATAAACAAACGGGCAAATAAAGTACCAATAATATAAATTCCAGAAGCAAGACCTGCTTGGCTTAAAGAGGCATGTAACGTATCCTGAGCGATAACAGCGATAATTACCATTAATAAATAATAAACCAGATAAACAATAAAATTGATTATTGTAATACTGATAAACCCCTTGTTAAATAATTTTTCTTCCGAGTGTTGCGACATGGTTAAAATTCCTTCTTTCGTTTAAATAATAAATTAAATGAAATTACAAAACATTTTCTGAAATTTCTCTGTACGTGTAACTATACAAAAAAATGGCGACGAAAAAATGTGGATATGCTATAGAAAAAGGCTATTAACAAAAAAAAACAACAAAAAGCATTAACATTTGTTGTTGTTTTTCGATGTGTTATCATTTTAAATAAGATTAACGAACTATCGTTGGGATAAAAATAAAAAGTGTGTGGAGTGAACACGAATGGATAGCCAAGTATTACAAGACTATTTAGATAATCATTCTTTTTCAGTTGTAGTGAAGAAGAAAAAGACTTATTTAACCTATGAAGGACTGCAAGATCGGTATGCTTATGTGTTAAAAAGCGGCATCATTAAAACAAGTGTCATTTCTCGTGATGGTCGGGAATTTAATTTACGTTACATCAATAGTTTGGAAATTGTTTCTTTGCTGCGGGATGAATATTCTCAATTTATTGATGCGCCTTTTAATATTCGAATAGAGTCTGAAAAAGCGGAGTTGTACCAAATTGATCGCGTTCAATTTTGGCAGGATATTAATAAAAGTAAAAGCTTACAGATGTATGTAAAAAACTATTACCGCGTTCGTTTGCTACATTCAATGAAAAAGATGCAGCAAATGTTGATGAATGGTAAATTCGGTGCGGTTTGTACACAAATCTATGAGCTGTACGATACTTTTGGTGTTTCGACTAACGAGGGACTATTGATTGATTTTGTTGTAACAAATGAAGAAATTGCTCATTTTTGTGGAATTACTTCGGCTAGTAGTGTTAATCGGATGATGCAGCAATTGAAAGATTTAGGAGGGATTAAGATTCAGGATCGAAAAATTCTGATTACAGATTTGGCAATTTTGAAAGATAATATTATTGTTTAAGGGTTTAGTGTTGGTTTTATAGATATGAGTGAAGTTCGATAAATGTTTATCGAATTTTTTGTTTATATATAGTTAGAAATGCATATCTTTATGATTGGTTTTGTCGTATAATAATAGCCAAATAACTATAAATTATTTGGAGGTTTACATAAATGATAAGCAAAAGACAGTTTATTAATGAAGTTGCTGATAGCATAAAAATCGGCAAAGGATCTTTATTTGTAGGGGCCGGTGTTGACATGGATGCTGGTTATCCATCTTGGAAAGAGCTGTTAAGTGATGCAGCAAAAAAACTAGATTTACAAGTAAATGAGGATACTAATCTCTTCCAACTTGCCCAATATTATGAGAACCTTTATACGCGTAATAAACTTTTAGAATTATTGGATGATAAATTAGAAGGAACTCAATTCAAAAGTCCCTTAGTCAATTCTATGCTATCTCTTCCAGTTAATTCTATATGGACTACAAACTTTGATAAAGTTATTGAGAAAAACATAGATAGGCAAAACAAGTTGTATAATTTAGTCTATACCGAAAAGCATTTACCCAAATTATCAAATAATAAAATGAATATTTTTAAAATTAACGGTGATATACATGACAGAGAAAGTATCATCATAACAACTGGAGATATAGAAAAACATATTTCTGAACGTGAGATGATGTTTTCATTGCTTAAGAAAGAACTTATTTCAAATACATTCCTTTTCGTAGGTTATAGCTTTTCAGATAGTTTAATTTTGAATTGTATGCACAATATAAAAATGTGCCTAGAAGATTTTACTCCTTGTCATTATAGTGTGATGAAGAGAGATAGAACAAATCCTATTCATCAAGATTATTTTATAAATGATTTAGATAAACGTTATAATATCAAAGTTTATTTAGTAGAAGAAAATAAGGATATTCCTGAACTTATTCAAGAAATCAAGCGAAAAGTTATCGAAAAAAATGTGTTAATTTCAGGAAGCCTAGAATACGCAACAGCAGATGAATTAAGCTATTGTTACGATTTGTGTTCAAATATTGGACGTTTATTAATAGATAAACATTTTAACGTTCACACAGGATTTGGGAGAAATATTGGTCATTATATCGCTGGAGAAACCCTTCAATATTTAAATGAAAAAGGAATAGGAGATGACCCATTACGATTAAAAATTAAACCTTTTGCTTTACAAAATAATGATAGTCAAAAAAATAGATTTAGAGAGCAGTTAATAGATGATGCAAATATCGTCATTTTCTTATATGGACAATGTATTCATCCTGAAACTGGTGCTATAGTTAATTCAGCTGGGACATTAAAAGAGTTTGAAATAGCCAATCACATGAATAAGTATATCATCCCTATAGGGAGCACAAACTATGCTTCTAGAGAAATATTTACCCAAATAAAAGCTAATATAAATAAATATCCATACTTGGAACAATATTTGACTATATTAGAAAATGAATCGGATATTAGTAAAATAATGGATGCGATTTGGGCAATTTTAAACACTATCACATAAATTCAAATTTAGTAACAAAAGTACTGTGTTTTCCATAATCTCTAACTCGTAAAAGTCTTTATGTAAGTTCAATTGATGGATAGTATACATCTGAGTAATAATTTTTTTGTATTGTAGAATTTCAAATTTCTTATCTATTTCATAAAAAAAATACTGTGATAATGAGTGTAATAATGTCATCCTAGCACATAAATTATTCTTGTCTAGCTTGGTATATTGCTCAATGATGTCTCTAAAAAAACAGGGTTCTGAATATGCTTTTAAAAAATTTTCAAAAGAAGAAAACTTTAGTGATTTTCTTCTGTCATTTAAAATTCTAGCAGTAATGACTTTGCTGAGCATTAGTGTTCCTTCATTGTTCTTAAGCTCATAGTAAATAAGATTATTCATCCAAGAATACTTGTCTGATAAGTTTTTCACTGGAAAATTTAGAAAAACTGGTATGACCACTAATTTATTTTTGTCGTATAAAACTGTAATTCGATCTAATTCATCTACAGCGCAAGGACTGTTAAAAAGGTTATCTGATACGATAACAACGGCATATTGGCATTGATCAAAAGGAAGTGTGAAATTTAAAAGTAGTTTATCATCTCCAGAGTGAAGTTGCTGATAATCGTACCAAACGTTGAGACCAAAATTTTGAAGATGAAAGCTAATAGATTGAGCTGTATAGTATCTGTCTTTACTTGAAAAGCACATAAATATCATAATTAAAACCTCCAAATAATTTATAGTTATTTGGAGGTTTTAACATCCATCTCATTCCGATAGTTAAAACTATTCAAAACATATTTCTTCCGCTCAATTGAAACTTCAGTATAAATTTGTGTCGTCACAATACTAGAATGACCAAGCAATTCCTGAACTTCTCGAATATTCGCTCCATTATTCAGCAATTCAGTCGCAAATGTATGGCGTAAATAATGCGGTGTCGCTTTTGTATCGATCTGTGCCAATTGAAGATACTTCGTAAAAATATTTTCAATCCCATAAATAGACAACCGTTCGCCGTACTTGTTTAAGAAAAAACTTTGATCTTTGGGCTGAAATTGTTCGCGAATCGCTAAGTAGGCTAATAACGCTTGACGAGCTTCTTCGCTAGAAAGGTAAATCATTCGTTCTTTGCGGTTTTTCCCATAAATCAACAAAGAATTTTCGACTAAATCATAATCCGATAGATTAATTAAACTAGCCTCGCTAATCCGAATTCCTGTAGAAATCAACAATTCCAGTAATGCAATATCACGGACGCCGTTTCTTTTTTGATAAACGCTGGTAGCTGGTTGAGTTAAACGTTGGTACATACAGTTAAGAAGTTGATGAATGTCTCTGACCTTTAAGGTTCTTGGCATTTTCTTTGGAATAATGTAATTTGCTCGATACTGTTCAAATTCACTGTCACGTTCAATTATTTTTTTAGTTACAAGAAATTTGTAAAACATTCGGTAAGTAATCATTTTTCGTTTTAAGCTTGTAGGTTTTAATCGTGTAGCTTGGTGTAAGTTTTCCATAAGGGCTAGAATACCTTGAGTTATCGTTACTTCATGTTGACTGCAATAATGATCTAAAGCGACTAAATCAGATTGATATGCTTTAATCGTTCGATTAGATAAATTATGGTAATTTTTTTTGTATGCTAAAAATTGTTGCATGTTTTTATTCATTTTTTTCTCCTTTTCCCAGTTGTTAAAAGTATAACTTGTTTTATAAATAAAATTATAAAAAAAAAGCGAATTGTATTGTAAAGGTTTTGATCTTATAATAAAACCAACAGCAATTGACAAAAAATAAGTTGTAGAAAATTAGTCAGTGAATTACTTTTTACAATGAAAAGGAGAAAATATGAAAATTGATCGTTTATTAAGTCTTATTAATTTGTTGTCGGTAAATGATCGAATGACAGCTAACGATTTAGCAGAACGACTAGAGGTTTCCAAACGAACGATTTATCGCGATATTGATACCTTGAATGTAGCTGGGATTCCAATTATTTCCTATTCAGGAATTAGTGGTGGATTTGGTATGGTAGAAGGGTACAAAGTCAGCAAGCATATATTTTCAACTGCAGATATCGCAAATCTTTTAACCGGACTTTCGGCTATTCAAAGTATTTCTGAATCAGCGGAAATAAGTCCATTAATCGCAAAAATTAGCCCCAAAGAGAACATTCAACAACCACAAAGTGAATTATTAATTGATCTATCCTCGTGGTTTAAAGGAAGCGGTAGGCAAAATAAACTAAATGATCTTCGTCAGGGAATCGCCAATCAGCAAGTTATTGCTATCTATTATCACTCGACTAAATATTTTACTGAGCGAAAAATAGAACCATACAAATTGATTTTTAAAGCATCAGATTGGTATCTTTATGGTTTTTGCCTAAAAAGACAAGCGTTTCGTTTATTCAAATTAAACCGTATCCAATCATATGAAGTGCTGGAGGAAACTTTTAAATTAAGGACTTTAGAACCTGCGACGCTACAAATGGCTTCTAGAAATGAGTATCAGGATGTTTCAACGGATTCAAAGATACAACAAGCTGTGTTAGTCTACGCGTTAAAAGATAAATTATGGTTAATCGATAAATTAGGAGCAGAATTTTTTGTCGAGCATAAAGAAGAAGCAATCACCGGAAAAATTGTTTTCCCATTGGTGAATATAGAGAAAACAGTTGATTTTATTTTACGCTTAAAAGCGAAAGTTCAGGTAGTCGAGCCGCCAGAATTGGTGGAAGCAGTTAAAGCAAAAATTGAAGAGATGTATTTGTTATATAAAAGCTGACAATCAGTTGTCACACCTCTGCGGTAAGATGAATAGACAACAGAGGAGGCAGAAAAATGAAAGATGTATTTATTGTTATTTTAGATCAGTATGCAGACTGGGAAGCTGCATCAATTGCTTCGTGGCTAAATCAACTTGAGGATTTTACGATAAAAACTGTTTCAATTAATACAAAACCAATTCACTCTATCGGCGGATTTACCACAATTCCCGATTATTCGATAGAAGATGCGTGTCAGAAAGAATTCGCGGCACTAATTTTAATCGGTGGGAATTCGTGGCGAACGGATGCTGCAGCAAAAGTTTCTGTGTTAGTTAAACAAGCACAGAAACAAAAGGCGGTAATCAGTGCTATTTGTGATGCCACTGTTTATCTTGGAACGTTGGGACTGTTGAATAATGCGAAGCATACAAGTAATCAATTACAAGACCTGCAAACGTACGCAGGTTCTCGCTATACTGGTGCAAATCATTACGTCGAAATTCAGGCAATACGAGATGAGTTACTAGTTACCGCAAATGGTACGGCTAATGTCGAATTTGCTCGTGAAATATCACTGGCACTGAAATCAATGCCGGAAGCAGAAATTACGCGATGGTACAATTTTTATAAGCTCGGGTACTATGATACATTAAAACAAGAGCTGAGAAACGGTGATGAACAGTAGTATTCAAAAGAGCGCTATTTATTCAATATGATAACTAGTCAAAGTTTGTTGTTGAACGAGGATCTCCAGACTTTGTGTAGCTTCTGCTAGTAAATCATTATAAGTTAAGTTAAAAGTCTGAAATAGCTGAGAACAAGCATAATATTGTCGGACAACTTGCTTTTTATTGATCGGCGCAGTTGGGTTGGTAAAATAGCTTTCCAGTACTTTCAGAGGTTCTTGCCAGGATTCCAAACGTTCGAGCAAATCACGTAGGTTAAGAATTTCTTGATAAGGAATGGCTTTGATACATTTTGCAGAATTTTTCATAATAGGTTTCTCCTTTTTTTATAGAGAAAAAGGAAAACGACAGAGAAAGCTTCTCTATCGTTGAAGTTTTGTCAGTTTGACCACTACTTTTTGATTCCTATGTAAAAATTTAAAAAGTGTCTAGAAATTCTTACAAAAATTAGGTACAATAAAGAAGCTGGTACTACGGTACTGGCAAAGGGCAACTTGGATAGGAAAGTGCTACTTTCTATTCAGGGCTTCATTGAACGGTTGGCGCCGATCAGTGAAGTGCCTTTTTTCTTTTTCTCAATATATTATAGGCAGGAAATAAAAAAGACAATCGCTAGTATATCTGCAATCGTCCACAAATAGGTAAATAAAAGATATTTTATTCCTAATTGGCAACGTTGTTTGACAGAGTCAGTTGTTTAAACAAAGACTTCAAAGATTTGGTTGGCGCCAAATCAGGAAGAGCCAATTTTTTTATTTGAATGTTAATTATTTCTGTCCCAATTATTTCAATCCATACACTTAGTTTAGCTCTGCCTAGAACTAGACGAAAAATTCACAAATGACTCTCCAAAAATTTCAGTTTCCTAACTTCTATAAAACGTTCTTCCCACTAAATGAAGATTTTTTCATCATAAATTGATTGACCAATACTCAAATAGTCGGTACTCTAATAAAAAAGGCGGGTGAAGCAATGGACAAGATTGTCATTTTATTAGTGGAAGATGAAGCGAGTTTAGCTAATTTTATTTCAGAAGAACTTCGATTTGAAGAGTATGAAGTGATCTATGCCGCAGATGGTGAGCAGGCATTAAAACTATTTGAAGAAAATCATGATGATATTACATTGATCTTGCTTGATTGGATGTTGCCAAAATATGATGGAATTACCGTTGCTAGAAGGATTCGTCGGAAAAGCCAAGTACCGATTATTATGATGACTGCTCGAGATCAGTTGACGGATAAAGTAACAGGGTTAGATGCTGGAACCGATGATTATATTACAAAACCTTTCGATATTGAGGAATTATTAGCTAGAATTAGAGTAGTTGTTCGCCGTGAAGAACAATTAAAACAACTTCAGCAGCAACCTTTAATTTATCAATATGAAGACTTGATACTAGATTTAACAAAACGAGTTGTGGAACGCTTTGGAGAAGTTATTCAATTAACACAAAAGGAATTTGACTTATTAAGTGAGCTGATTAAGCGAGCGGAAGAAGTTTTAACGCGTGACGAATTATTGAATGCGGTTTGGGGCTATGATTATTTTGGGCAAACGAACGTTGTAGATGTTTACATACGATCTTTGAGAAATAAAATGGATTATGAGCCAACCCAGCGGTTGATTCAAACTGTTCGAGGAGTAGGCTACGTTTTGAGGGCATCAGATGAAAAAAAATAAAAATAACTTTCAGCAAAGAAAAAATACGACCCAATTTCAACTGACCATTCGTTTTATCAGTTTACTTGTTGCAACAGTTTTAATTTTAAGTATTACTTTTATAACAATTACGATTTCTGAAATTTATGAATCGACAGAAGAACAGGCCGCAGTGTTAGAAAATTCGTTAAAGAATCGTGAAGCCAAGAGTGTTTCTGAATGGCAAAGAATCCTGTCTGGTTATGTTTCGCGAGACAATTCACCTTATTTTATTCATGTCGGATTGGCTTCGGGGGAAGTGGCATATTCTTCTGAGGATGCTAAGGAACTATATAATGAATTTTCTGAATTTAAACAGTTAGCGCTTTTCGACCAATTGCTATGGTCTCGTGAGTTTGAGCCTTACTTTTATACGAGTATTCAAAATGAAGAGGCGAAAATCACCATTTTAGTTGATATGGAAGATCAATTTGAAGTTGTTAGCCGAATTTTTTCTCTAACACTTTTTATCACTGGAGTAGTAATTGTTGCGGGCTCGCTTGTGACCTATCGTTTTTCTAAAAAATTAAGTGGCTCACTTGTGAGAATGAATGAGGAGATCAGTGATATGGAAGATTTTTCTAATGAACGTTTATTAACAGTGCCGGAAACACCTCAAGAAGTTCAGAATGTTTCTAAATCGTTTAACCAGCTACTGGAGAAACAACGACAATCACTAAAAAGAGAGCAGCAATTTGTCACTGATGCTTCTCATGAGTTACGAACGCCGCTTGCTGCGATTCGCGGTCATGTTAATTTGATTAAACGTCGTGGTGAAAAGCATCCGGAAGTTATTCCAACATCGCTGGCTTATATCGATAAAGAATCAAAACGGATGGAAATTTTAGCTGAACAACTTTTAACTTTAGGCAGATTGGAAAATCAATCAAGAGAAGAAACGGTTGATTTATCAGCTTTAGTTCGTCAAACGCTTAATGATTTAACCGTAATGATTAAGCAAAAAGTAACAGTTCAAATTGATGATGGGATTACTATTCAAGGGCATCAAGAACATTTTTACCAGATTATTCGGAATTTAATTGAAAATGCGGTGAAATATACACCTAATTCTGGTTCAATCGTAATTAAGCTATTAGCTCAAGAGAAAAGCTGTGCATTGATTGTTGAAGATTCCGGGATTGGTATTGCAGATAAAGAGAAAAAACATATTTTTGAACGATTTTACCGTGTGGATCAATCACGATCCAGTGAAGTTCCTGGTTCTGGGATTGGACTTTCTATTGTTAATGAGCTAGTAAATTTATATGGAGGGACAATTGAAGTGACCGATGTGTTGCCTATAGGTAGCCGTTTTACGATAAATTTTAGAACAAACTAAGAATTGAATATTTTTGAATAGGAAAAGATGAGTCCGAGAAAAAAGAGTTTAGCCTTTAGAAATTGATGTGACTGGAACGAAGTGGAGTAGTTGTTTTTTTCTTGCCGTTTATTCGGATTTAAAGAGGTGGAGCAGAAGCAAATCCTTCGGAAATAAGCTGAAATTCACAAAAATTTCAAGAGTAATTTCCGTGAATACTTTCTTATTTCTCGGAGTTAAACACTTCTGTCCCAACCTCTTTTTTCAATTAAGTTTATTTGCGTATTGTTAAAAAGATTCGTTTTTGTCTAGTTACTCAATTTCAGCAGTAGTAATTTTTTTCCGATAACCTGAAATTTTTTGATTTACAAAGGCGATTGTCTGAGTAAGATTGTTTTGTTGTTCGTGGAGTTTTTCAATATGATTTTCTAAAGCAACGATTCGTTCAGGCAATGAATCTACGCCTTGGACCTGTAATTCAGCAAATTTTTTGATGTTCTCAATCGTCATACCAGTTTGTTTCATTTTTAATAAAAGCTGTACCCAACAAAAATCTTCTTCAGTATATATTCGGTAGTTATTCGCATTTCTTTTGGGAAATAATAAAGCTTCTTGTTCGTAAAATCTAAGGGTATCTATGGATAGTCCGGTTTTTTGTGAAAATTCTTTGATATACATGTTAATTCTCCTTGCTATAGAGTATACTCGATAGTTTAATCTTAACATATTCAAGAGAGGAGAAGTTAAGATGAAAGAAAAAAATACTTTTTTATATTGTACAGCTGTAGTTCAAACGACAGGAAAAGTTACTTACGAAGCACTGGCAGATAAGCTAAACGAATTACAAGAATTGACTGTTTTAGAAGAAGGATGTGTACTTTTTAAAGTTGTGCCACTAAACAAAAAACAAGGACGTTTTGCCTTGTGGGAGATTTGGAAAGGTCAAGCAGCGTTTTACGAGCACCATAGTAAAGAGTATACCAAGAATTTTTTTGCTGAAGAGTTAGATACAGTTGAATTCTTTGAAAGTTCAGAGGAAGTTCAACTGTGAGTTGGATAAAAAAGCATTATTCAATAGTTCATTCGATAATCACTACTTTGCTAACCACGGGTCTGTTGACGGTGAGTTTGAATATTATAGCTAATGGTACAATACAATGGGAAGCTTGGTTTAAAACGTGGGTATTGGTATTTATAGCAATTATGCTCTTATCTTGCTTCCTTCCCAATGTTGTCCACTATGTTTTAAAAAAGATAATGAATTCATTGGAAAGAGATGACCCGAGCGACTAAAAATGAAGAAATCTTCATTTAGCTTTCACGTTGATTTATTTTTCTGTTGACCGTTAGTTGATATGATATGTGTGTAAAGCAAAACGGAAATAGAGAAAGGAATGGATACAATGAATAAAAAATTAATCGTAGGTTTAGGGATCGCTTGTTTTGGACTTATTTTAGCAGGCTGCACAGACAATAGTAATACATTGGACAACGGAGGAAATAGTCAATCAAGCTCAGCTGCTGACCAATCAACAGATAAAAGTTCTGATAAAAACGCAAGTTCTTCTAGTCAATCAGGAAATATTAAACTTACTTTAGAAGAAGCGATCAAAGCATATGAAGAAGCTTATCCGAATACTTCGATTACATCAATCGATTTAGATGATTCATTTGGCACCTATTACTTTGAAATAACAGGTGTTGATGATGATAAAGAGTATGAAGTTAGAATCAATGCTGAAACTGGCGAGTTAAAGAAAGAACGTGAAGAAGCTTTAGACCGTGACGAGCAAAATGGTGTGGAAAGAGAAAATAACGCACTAGATTTAACTGATTTGAAAACATTAGATGAGATTTCAAAAATTGCTGTAGATAGTGTTGGTCAAGGAGAAGCGATTGAATGGTCATTAGATCGTGAATTGTCAACTACGCACTGGGAAGTAAAAGTACGTTCAGGCAATTCAGAAACAACTGTTAAAATCAATGCCCAAACAGGTGATGTGCTAGAAAAAGAGTTAGATGACTAGTATATAAAATCATTATAAAAGAACCAAAATTGCACAATAATAATAGAAATACTATATAAGTCTGAAATTCCTGATTTTGTTATAAAATATCAGGAATTTCAGGTCTTTTTATTCGTGTTATTTAGATAAATTCTATACAATAAAAGAGAACTAAGTAAAGAATTGACGGAGGAAATAATTATGAATAATGTAATGGAGCAATTAAAAAAATATGCAGTATTACGTGGGATTGTTTATATTATTTTTGGGTTATTGATTTTATTTAATCCAAGAAGTGTTTTTCAATTAGCTGTTTATTTCATTTCAGCTTATATTGCTATTATGGGTATACTTAATCTTTATGATGGTATCAAGGTGAAAAAATCAACGGGAACTTATGGAATGAGTTTTCTTGGTGGGATTGTACTCATCGTGGTTGCAGCGATTGTTTTGGTTTTTGCTAAGGGAATTGTCAGTATTTTACCGATTTTCTTGGGATTAGCTATTATCATTGTTGGTGTATCACGAGGAATGCAGGCAGTTAATTTACGTAGCTATGTAAATGTGAATTGGGTTCCAATGATGATTTATAGCGTTATTTTAGTAATTGCTGGTTTAGTTTTAACCTTTAATCCATTTAGTAGTGTTTTAGTACTATTCCAATTGTTTGGTGGAATTCTTGTCTTTATGGGTATTGGTGAATTTGCTGCATTTTTCCAATTACGTAAAATTAAATAAAGTTTGATTAAATTAGAAAAGTAAAAAAAACTGTAGCTAAAATCAAGTTTAATGATTTTAGCTACAGTTTTTTATGCGCTTTGGAAAGGGGAAGATTAAGGATATGATAAATCATATAAAGTATAGTTGATCGTGATATCAGAACTACCAATAGTTCCTTCTGTTAATTCAGGTGTCTCTGTTCGAAGTTCATAATCACCCCAGTAAAGTCGATCGTTGTTTTCAACTGAGTAACATTCAAAGTAAACCCGCGAGTAAACCCGATAATAATCGCCGGCATTGTATTGTAAAACTTCATCAGTTAATGTTGTGTCATAGTGGATTTGATCGATTCTTTGTGTGAAACCATAGATATCATAATAGTATACGCGATAGTATGTTGGAGAAATATAGCCTCTTGTTTGGGTATTGATGGTTGGCAAAAGTTCAGAATTTGTATTTTGAATTTTCAAGGTTATATTCAAGGCATTTTTTCTGTAAATAAAGACGATTTCTGAACCTTCTTTAACGTAAGTACCTGATTGTGGTCCAATTGGTGTGATTAGTGTGTAGTCATCGAAAAACATAGGCGCAACTTCATAAGGTGATCCGACTGGTCCAGAGAAAACGGCATCTGGTGAAAGTGGGTTTCCTTCTTCGTCAACACTTTTCGCAGTCACAGTGCCCACTTCTGCTTCACGTGTTTTTACTTTGTAGATAAAGATGATTTCTGTTCCTGATTTAATAAAGAAACCAATTCTAGGATCAGAAGATGAGACGAGGTCATAGCCTTCAAGTAATTTCGGAATAATTTCATAAGGGTCGCCAATATCGTCGGTGAGTGTTTCGCTTGAAATTAGTGTTCCGTTGTCAGTCATATATTTAACAGTGACAAATCCTGTTTCTTCTCTATAGATAAAGGTGATTTCTGAACCAGCTTTGACATAAGTACCTGTTTGAGCGTCTGTTGGTGAGACAAGGATATAGCCTTCGATTTCTTTAGGTGTGATTGAATAAGCTTCGCCGACGATGCCAGTAAAAGTTTCTGTTGAGATAAGTGTTCCGTCTTCTTCTGTGTAATTCACAGTCAAAGTTCCTTTTTCTTCAGGTTTATTTTCTCTTTGAACTAAATATCCAACATAAGTATAACCACTAATGGTTTCTGGTTGATGAGTATAGGCAGTTCCTTGAGTGAGCGTTTCAGAAGTTGCTGGTTGGATTGTAGTTTTTTCAGCTGCGGAAACTGACTTGGCTGCACCAAGTGCTGTAGTTCCTAAAAGGATGAAAATCAGTAATGACTGTCTAATTTTTCTTTTCCAAGCAGCTAAACCGATAACTAAAATAATTAAAGAGAAACCAAATAGATTGTTGATAGTAGAGGTGGAATTTTCACCTGCTTTTGGTAAATCTTGGGTTTTTGATTGTGCAGCAACGGTGTTCGCTGTTGTTGTTTTAGAGGTTGTATTGTTCGCCAATTGGCTGGTAGTAGCAGTATTTTTCTGATAAATTAAGAGAATATCTTCCTGATCAGCGGTTGCCGTCTCATTGGGAGTTGATTGAACAATCTCATTTTTTTCAGTTTGTGTTAATGAAGTGAAATCAATATATTGATAAGTGACAGTACTGGTTTTCTCGGCAGCAAATGAACTGGTTGGTAAAAGGAACGTGAATAAACCTGCGGCTAGAACAAACAAAGCAAATTTCCTAACGAAACTACTTTTCATGATGGCACATCCTTTCTTTATATTCTGTAAAAATAATAAAATCATTAGAATTAAATATTATTTATTAAATGTATATTAACATCGGCTTGTGGGCTGGTAAAGTTGTTAGCTTAGGTTTTTATAGAGTTAGATATTTTTGAACAACTGATTGAGCGAATGTTAAACTTATTTTATTTTAATTTAATTATAAAAAAATGATAAAAATATGATTTAAGGAGCTGGTTTTAAATGAAGCACGAAATGATTTCACCCAACAAAGATTATCCGTTTAAAGTCTTTGCTTTTACATCAAGGAATCCGGATCGTTTAATTTCAACTCATTGGCATGAAAGTGCAGAGTTATTGTACTGTCTAAAGGGAAAATTAGAAGTTCGTTTTCCTCAAGTGACATACATATTGGAACCGGGAGATATGTTGTTTATAAATTCAAATATTGTCCATTCTTCTAGAAGTCCATTGCCAAATGAAGTTTTTGTGATGCAATTTCCGTTACGGTTTTTACACGAAATGACACAAAATCAGTATAATGAACGTTTTTTATTCAATTTAGCGCCAACTAAAGAAAAAAATGAAGTTTTACAACGAGTTTTAAATCGGATTTATCACACTTATCGTGAGGATGATTTGGCTGCAAATTTATTAGTTAAAAGTCGAACGTTGGAATTTTTATCGATTTTGATAAAAAGTTACAGTATTCCGATCGCTACAAAGCAGTCAATCAAGAGTTTAAAGCATTTAGAACGTCTTAAAAAGATCAATGAATTCGTTCAAGAAAACTATAGTCAATCACTAAAGTTAGAGCAGGTGGCGGAAGTTTTTAATTATGATCCAGCCTATTTTTCTCGTTTCTTTAAAAAGTATATGGGCATTCCGTTTTCTGAATACGTTAATACTGTTCGTTTGGAAAAAGCCTATTATCAATTAAGAGACACCGATATGACTGTATTGGACATTGCAATGGCGAATGGTTTTTTCTCGGTAAAGTCGTTTTACAACGTGTTTAAAAAGAATTACACGCTGTCACCACAACAATATCGTAAAAAATATTTCAAGTGAAAAAGTCATTATTTTTCCGATTTGAGGACGAATTAAGCGCAGAAAGGTTCGGAAATAGTTCGTATACTAAATGCAAGTAAAGCGCTTACTGAATTTGAGAGGAGCAGTTAAAAATGAAGAAAAAGTTAGTCGATTTTTTTGATAAAGTGAATCCGTTTTTTGATAAACTAGGCACGAATCCTTATCTCCAAGCTATTTCTGGAGCAATGATGTCTACTCTAGGACCTGTCTTTATAGGTTCAATTGCGGTTTTATTAGTTGTATTTATGAATATGTCAGAAACGCTGCAAGGTTTTACAAATGTGATTGAGTTATTAGGAAAAGTAAATACGTTTACGATTGGATCTTTGGCATTATATATTTCGGTTTTAATGGCAGTAAACTTAGTACGAAAATTAGACGAAAAAGAAGATTTTGTAGCAGCGGGTGTTATTTCTTTAATGTGTTTTTTATTAATTACACCACTGGATAAAACCGCGGATGAAGTTTCCGCGCTGCCAACAACTTGGTTAAGTGCTCAAGGTGTATTTTCTGCGATGATTGTTGGGTTAGTAGTTGGACGTTTATTTTTAGCAATTAAGCATAAAGGCTGGACGATTAAAATGCCGGAAAGTGTGCCGCCAATGGTAACGCGGATGTTTGAATCATTGATTCCTACAGTGTTGATTGGTATTTTATTCATCTTTGTTGATTTTGGATTTGGTCTTACATCATTTGGAAACATGCATCAGTTTGTCTATACTATCATTCAAGAACCCTTAAAAGGAATTGGCGGGTCCATTGGTGCAATGATTATTTTAAGTATTTTACAGCAAGTTCTTTGGTTTTTCGGGATTCATGGAACCAATGTAATTTTACCGATTGTTACACCGTTATGGATGGCGATGGATGTTGAAAATATGAATGCGGTAACAGCAGGGCAAACACCACCAAATATCGTAGGTTTAGCATTCTTTAATATTATTACCTTTGGTGGAATGGCGTTAGGTCTAGTTTTGTTAATGCTTCGTGCCAAAAGTAAACAGTATCGGGAAGTCGGGAAAATTTCGATTGTACCAGCGCTTTTTGGGATTACCGAACCAGTAATTTTTGGTTCGCCATTGGTTTTAAATTTTGATTTAGCTGTGCCATTTATTTTTAATAACAGTATTGGTTTGATTCTAGCTTATTTGCTTACCAAGATCGGTTTAGTATCAAAATTTGTCGGTGTCCAAGCGATCTTTGGGTTGCCAGTAGGATTTCATGCAGCAGTACAGGGAAGTATCTCTGTGATTATTTTACAGTTAGTCATTCAATTAGTTTTATCACCGATTCTTTGGTATCCGTGGTTTAAACGATTAGATAAGAAAACTTACTTGCAAGAACAAGCGGCATATAGCGAAGAGGTGTAGAGAATGGAAGAACAAGCATTAAAAGCATTACTTAAGTCTTTAACTTGGGAAGAAAAAATTGGACAGTTGGTTCAATTATCAGGAGATTTTTTTCACGCAAATGAATTAGCGGTAGGGCCTCAAAAAAAATTAGGGATTGACCAGCAGACGGTTGATTTAGTCGGTTCTGTTTTAAATGTGACAGGTGCAAGTCAGACACGAGAGATTCAAGATCGTTATCTGAAGAAAAGTCGGCATAAGATTCCACTACTGTTTATGGCGGATATTATTTATGGTTATCGCACGATTTATCCAATTCCGTTAGGCTTAGGTGCTACTTGGAATCCTGAGTTGGTTGAACAAGCATATGAAAAAACAGCAGAGGAATCAAAAGCTGCAGGTGCTCATGTGACTTTTGCGCCAATGGTTGATTTAGTTCGTGACGCGCGTTGGGGAAGAACCTTAGAATCTACAGGAGAAGATCCCGTTTTAAATGCAGCCTTTGCAAAAGCGATGGTGACAGGGCTGCAAAAAGATTTAATAAATGGTGGTGGAATTGCTTCGTGCGTGAAGCATTTTGCAGCATATGGAGCAGCTGAAGGCGGTCGTGAATATAATACTGTGGATCTTTCTGAACGTCGTTTGCGGCAAGACCATTTACCATCTTATAAAGCAGCAGTTGACGCGGGGTGTCAATTGGTGATGACTTCTTTTAATACGTATGATGGGATGCCGGTAACCGGTAATGAATTTTTATTGAAAGATATTTTGCGGAAAGAATGGGGATTTGATGGCGTAATTATTTCTGATTATGCGGCAATTCAAGAACTAATCGCTCATGGTGTAGCAACCAACGATCGTGAAGCAGCTAAATTAGCGATTGAAGCAACGACTGATATTGATATGAAAACCGCTTGTTATGCAAAAGAACTTGAGCCGCTGCTTAAAGCTGGTGAAATTAGTGAGGACTTGGTAAATCAGTCAGTTTATCGCGTATTAAAATTAAAAAATGATTTAGGTTTATTTGAAGATCCTTATCGTGGCGCCAGTCAAGAACAAGAAGATCTTGTTTTTGTAACAGAAGAAAACCGCGAACTAGCGAAGAAAGTTTCTTCTGAAGCAGTGGTTTTACTGCAAAATAAAAACAATGTGTTACCTTTAACGGCAAATTCAGAAAAAGTTTTATTAGTAGGTCCCTATGGTAATAATCAAGATTTAATTGGATTATGGGCTGTTCACGGTGACCGCAACGACGTAGTGACAATCAAAAAAGGCTTGGAAAACTATTTAGACTCGGATCATTTATTATTTACGCAAGGCTGCGATATGCTTGCTGATTATCAATTTTTAGGCGAGTTCGGAGCAACCAAAGATCAAATTGAACAATCTGGTCTATCTGCACAAGCAAAAGCAGCGGAGTTAAAAAAGGCTTTAACTTTAGCCAATGAAGCAGATACCATTATTTTTGCATTAGGTGAACATACAATGCAAAGTGGTGAGGCAGGTAGTCGTACAGATATCACGTTACCAAAAATTCAAAAAGATTTTTTAGCTGAACTTAGTGTATTAAATAAGAAAACAATCTTAGTCGTTATCAGTGGCAGACCACTTGTTTTGACCAAAGAAACGGAGCAAGTAGATGGGATTATTCAAGCATGGTTTCCAGGGACAGAAGGTGGGAATGCAATAGCTGATATTATTTTCGGAAAAACGAATCCTTCCGGACGATTAAGTATGAGCTTCCCTTATACAGTTGGGCAATTACCGCTTTATTATAGTGAGTTTAAAACGGGTCGTCCTTTAACTAGTACAACGCATAAAGGCCGATTTGTTTCTAAATATTTAGATAGCCCAAATGAGCCGCTATTTCCGTTTGGCTTTGGTTTATCATACAGTGAAGTGATTTATTCAGATTTGAAACTTAGTACCGAAAAAATGACCGACGAATTGACGGTTTCAGTCAAAATCAAAAATATTTCAGGCAAACCTTGTATGGAAACTGTTCAATTGTATACACAAGATGTGACAGGCTCTGTTGTAAGACCTGTAAAAGAATTAAAAGCTTTCCAAAAGGTAGCATTAGCTGCTGGAGAAGAAAAAACGGTTTGTTTTTCACTAACACGAGAAGCATTGAAATTCTATACCAAAGATATGACATTTACAGCGGAACTAGGAGACTTTATCGTTTTCGTTGGAGCAAACGTTCACGATACGTTGGAGCAGCACTTTGAATTGATCTAATGTAAATAGAATTACTAAAAAAAAACCATATCTGCTGAAAATTTCAGCAGGATGGTTTTTTAACATCAAAAAATTAAAGTTAAACTTGCAAAAAAAATAGTGAAATGGTACTCTTAATTTCTAATTGAGAATGATTTTCATTTTCATTTTTAAAAGCGATTACTTGTTGAGAAATCAACAACCAAGTATAGAGAATAGGAGAAAGGCAATGGAAAATCAGACAATAGCACAAACCATTAGAGAACGTCGTACCGTCCGAACACTTTCGGATCAGCCACTTTCTATAGATAAAATATATCAGCTGTTGGAAACCGCTAGTTATGCCCCTTTTCATTCGAAAAATGAACCATGGCAAGTTAGTATTGTCAGCAGCAAACAAGAACGCAATCTGTTCGTTGAGAAAATCATGGCTAGCTATGATCGTTTAGACATATGGGCAAACTATGACCCGCAATATTTAGCGAAGGCCAAAACAAGAACGCATGATTATTTTCTTGATGTTCCAGTGACTTTAATTGTTACCGCACCCATTTGTGAAGATGAAATAGAAAACTTAGAAGCCGTGAGTGCTGTTTCAGCGTTTATCCAAAATTTTCAATTGGCTGCATGGACTGAAAACATTGGTGTGACATGGCGTACAATTCCGGTTATTTCTGATAAGGTATTCAAAGAGGAAATAGGCGTTTCAGAACAGGAACAAATTATTGGGCTACTGGACATAACAGTAGTTGACCAATCTGTGAAACTTCCTAGGGCTAAGCGTGTACCAGTAGAAAAGTGGACAAACCAATTATCTGATAGACTATCAGAAATTGAGTAAAGAAAAGTTATTATTTTAAGTTTTAAGATTTTTTAGGAGGCGTATTTTTTTGCAGGCAATCAAAGCAAGTAATGTGAAATCTAAAACAAAAGCCAAGCATTACTATCCGATGATTCTTTTATTGTTAGTTCTTTTAATTTTAGTTTCAATTGTTTATTCGCTGATTAACGGGCAAGCGTCTGTTTCAGTTGAGGATATTTTTCAAATTTTATTAACGAAAATCTCTGGTGGTAGGCTTGGCTCATTAGATAAGGTTTCAAGTAATGCAGCTGTTAACATTATTTGGTTTGTGCGTACGCCTCGTGTGATTTTAGCTGTTTTTGTAGGCATGGGCTTAGCGACAACAGGAGCTGTGATGCAGGCCATTGTTCAAAACCCGCTGGCCGATCCTTATATTTTAGGGATATCGTCTGGCGCATCTCTTGGCGCAACTTTTGCAATTTTAGTTGGTTTTGGTTCAGCCTCTGTTTTTGCTCAATTTGGGATGGCCTTTGGTGCATTTGTTGGTGCGATGATTGCAGCATTTGCGGTATTAGTTTTATCAGGGATTGGCGGGCGGATGACTTCTGTGAAACTGGTTTTGTCTGGTTCGGTGATTAGTGCCTTGTTTAGTTCGGTATCTAGTTTTATTGTTTACTTAGCGAATAATGCTGAAGGAATGAAGACTGTTACTTTTTGGTCTATGGGAAGTTTAGCTTCAGCTAGTTGGAATAAGTTAGCTGTTTTATCTGTAACAGTTGTGATTATCACTGGGTTCTTTTTATTTCAGCATCGAATTTTGAACGTAATGTTATTAGGTGATGAAGCAGCTGTAACGTTAGGGGTACCCTTAAGTAAATATCGACAGTTTTATTTATTACTTGCGGCATTACTAACAGGTGTAATTGTGGCTTATTCCGGTATGATCGGCTTTGTGGGGTTGATTATTCCTCATATTGTCCGTGGCTTTATTGGCTCAGATCATAAACGTCTGCTTCCTGTTGTAGCGTTGTCAGGCTCATTATTCATGATTTGGGCAGATGTTTTATCTCGAACGCTTATTTCAAGTGTTGAGCTACCAATAGGAATTATTACAGCGGTGATTGGTGCACCAATGTTCATCTATATTATTGTTAAAAAAGGCTACAATTTCGGAGGCTAAACAATGGAACTCAGTGTAAAAGATTTAGAAATCATGATTGGACAAGAATCGATTGTGAAAAGTATCTCTTTTCAAACGCAAAAAAAGCAATTTGTCGGAATTATCGGGGCAAATGGCTGTGGAAAATCAACGATGCTTAAGGGGATCTATAAAGGAATCAAGCCACAAGCAGGTCGAGTCTTTTTAGACGATTTGGATCTTTTGGCAGTTTCTGAAAAAAAAGTAGCACAAAAATTAGGTGTAGTTAATCAGTTTAACGAGCTGAATTTTGATTTAAGTGTGTTTCAAATGGTGTTACTTGGGCGAACTCCTCATAAGAAATTGTTAGAATCAGACACCCAAGAAGACATCGCTATTGTGACCGATGCATTGGCTAAAACAAATTTACTTTGCTATGCCGATCGAAGCTTTTTATCGTTATCTGGTGGAGAAAAACAACGGGTAATTTTAGCACGAACCCTTGCTCAACAGCCGAGTTATATGATTTTGGATGAACCAACCAATCATTTGGATATTCGCTATCAATTAGAAATTTTGAATTGTGTTAAAAAATTGGGAATAGGTGTTCTAGCTGCTCTTCACGATTTGGAGCTAGCGGCTCATTATTGTGATTACATTTATGCAATGAAAGCAGGCAAAATTATTGCGGAAGGTAAACCAGAAGAGCTATTTACAGAAGAGCTGATTGAAGAAATTTACGGTGTGAGATGTGTCATTTATAAGAATCCAGTGACACAGCGTTTAGCATTTGCATATTCGATAGATTAATGAATAAAGTTTGGTATAAAAATTAACTGAAGAGGAAGCGAAACAATGAAAAAAGTACTTATTTTTAGTTTGTTAAGTTTAACTATTTTAACAGGATGCACTCCTAAAGCAGAAGAAAAGGTGGAGCAAGAACAAAGTACGGGTTATCCTGTAACAGTTTCTAATTTCACCAAAGCAGAAGGGGCTGAAAGTTGGCAAGAAAAAGACCAAACGTTTGATAAAGCACCGGAAAAAGTCTTAGCAAATACCCGACCTGCAGCAGAATTACTACTTCACTTAGGTTTAAAAGATAAAATCGCTGGTGTTGGTGCAGTATTTGGCGCTCCAGATAAATCAGTAGAAAAAGAATTTGATGAATTGAATCAATTGTCAACTGACTATATTGGTAAAGAAATGGCACTAAGTGTTGATCCGGATCTGGTTTATGGCCGCGGAGGTTTATTTGATAATCAGGATTGGGGTGTTGGAACAGTTGATTCATTGAACGATATGGGCATTAAAACATTTGTGCTAAATTCTTCTGTAACTGGCGGAACATTTGCTTCTGTTTACGATGATATCGATAATTTAGGCAAAGTATTTAATGTAAAAGACAAAGCAGATGCCTTTAAAAAAGAACTACAAGATCGTCAAGCAACAGTTGATGAAAAACTAGCTCAAATCAAAGAGGACCAAACATTTGCCTATATTCATACGACTGACCCGCAAGAATTATATGTTTATCCAGCTCATAATGAAACATTCTTTAACGATATTTTCAGCATGGTAAAATTAGATAATGTATTTAAAGACGAACAAGGTGAAGTTAGTATCGAAAAATTAATTGAAACAGATCCTGATGTTCTGATTGTTGCTGATTGGGAATCATATCAAAATGGTATTTCTGGTCAAACAATGGTCGATGCTATCTTGAATAATCAAAAGCTTTCAAGTATGAAAGCAGTGAAAAACAAGCAAGTATATGCTATGGATTACAATTACATGTTCGGTTACGGTTATCAAGCGTTAGATGGTGTGGAAAAATTAGCGGATGAAATGTATCCTGCAAAATAAAGAATAGCTAAAGATAGTAGCAAAAAAACAGAACCGCAGTCGTTTTTAGACAGAGGTTCTGTTTTTTGGTTATCATTTGGATAAAATTATGTAGGGGAAAATAGTTGCTTACTGTAATGACAATACTTGACCAATATACACTGTTGAATCGGTTAAATTATTTTTTGTCATCAAATCTTGAAGCGACAATTTATTTTTTTCAGCAATCACAGAAAGAGTATCCCCAGCTTGAACGGTGTACGTAGTTGCTGTAGGTTCTGCCGTTTGATGTTGAGCAACCTCTGATGACGAGTGTGTATCTTCTGTTTGATTGGAACTTTCTACAGTATTCGTACTTGAACTAGATTCTGTGGTTGTACTTGTGCTAACCGAACTTTCTTTTTCAGGTACATTCTTTTCAGCTTCACCGTAAGATTCCGCTTGAACACTTGTCCGTTGGTCTAGCTGTTTTACTTGCTGCTCGATACTATTTAACTTTTCATCTTGTTTAGATTCTGCTTGAACATTTAAAAACAATAATAAGCACAAGACAAGTGTATTTATTACCAATAATAAAATAACGGTTGCGATAGACGTTTTTGATGCTGAAGCTGGACGTTGTTGTTTACGTCTAGTATATTCTTCTTCCAAAATATTTCCACTCCTTTCATTATAAATTTACAAGAGTAATACTTTAAAATAAAGCATTTTAAGTATAGCACAATGTGAGCAGACACTCAAAGAGGAATTTGGTGAGCAATAATAGCGACTGTTATCAAACGGATATAGATGAAATATAAAAAAACAAATTAAACTTATTTAAGCAGATGTTTTTATTGGAAAAAAGGGCTTTTTTTATTTTTTATTTAAATAAAAAAGTATATTATTTAGTTTTTTTAATATTTTTTTCGTAGGAAAAATAACGTTCTGGATAAACAACAATTTTTTTGTAAAGAAAAATCAATGAAATAATTTGTCTATTTTGGACAATTTTAAGTATACGTAGGGGTAAGAAAAATAATAATTCACTAAGTTGTTCGAACAAGTGATGGTAAATAGTAGAAGAAATTGATTAGTTATGTTTATAATAGAGGGGGATAATAAAAATTTAATACTTCTGGCTGAAGTTTTAGCTAAAAGTGATTACGTTTACATCCACGAAAATGAGCGCATTTTTGATTGTCGGTTGGAGAGATCTAAGTAGATGATTTCAAGAAGCGTACAATAAATGGAGGCAATATTATGGAACATAAACAACTAGATCAGTTTCCAAATGATTTTTTATGGGGATCAGCTTCAGCAGCTTATCAGGTAGAAGGAGCTTGGGAAGCAGACGGCAAAGGCGTTTCCGTTTGGGATGAGTTCGTTCGAATTCCAGGAAAAACGTTTAAAGGGACTAATGGTGATGTGGCTGTAGATCATTATCATCGATATAAAGAAGACATTGCATTGATGAAAGAGCAAGGGCTGAAAGCATATCGCTTCTCTGTTGCATGGACACGAATTTTTCCAAATGGAAGAGGGGAAATCAACCAAGCGGGGTTGCAGTTTTATATTGATTTAGTCGATGAATTAATTGCTAACCAAATTGAACCGGTAGTAACGTTGTACCATTGGGATTTACCCCAAGCACTGCAAGATGAGTATCAAGGTTGGGAATCTAGAAAAATCATCGCTGACTTTACGAATTATGCAACTGTTTTATTTGAAGCTTTACGCGGAAAAGTAAATTACTGGGTGAGTCTAAATGAACAAAATATCTTTATTACTCATGGCTATTTAATGGCATCACATCCACCGGCAGTTAGTGATCCAAAAAGAATGTATCAAGCAAATCACCATGCTAATCTAGCGAATGCAGCAGTTATTAAAAAATTCCATGAGTTGGAAATGCCAGGGAAAATTGGACCAAGTTTTGCCTATGGACCTAACTATTCGTTGAATAGTGATCCGAAAAACATTTTAGCAGCTGAAGATTCCGAAGATTTAAATGCTCATTTTTGGATGGATGTTTATTTGTTTGGGAAGTATCCGATTGTTGCTTTGAAGATGTTGAAAGAACAAGGACTAGCACCAGAAATGGAAGCTGGAGATGAAGAACTTTTAATTGCTGGAAAACCAGACTTTTTAGGTATTAATTACTATCAAACGAATACGGTTGTCTTTAATCCAATTGATGGAGTTGGACTAGGCAAAATGAATACGACAGGTGAAAAAGGTTCTTCTGAAGAATCTGGTGTTCCAGGAGTATTTAAGCGTGTGGAGAATCCGTTTGTTGAACGAACAAATTGGGATTGGGAAATTGATCCGGAAGGACTTAGAATTGGATTACGCCGCATTACCAGCCGCTATCGAATTCCTGTTTTAATCACTGAGAATGGTTTAGGTGAATACGATAAATTAACGGAAGAAAAAGAAATTCATGATGATTATCGGATTAATTATTTAAACAGCCACATCCATGCTATTCGAGAAGCAATGACTGATGGAGTAGAAGTTTTAGGTTACTGTACTTGGTCATACACAGATTTACTTAGCTGGCTTAACGGTTATCAAAAACGCTATGGTTTTGTTTATGTCGATCAAGACGAAAATCAAAACGGCAGTTTAAAACGCTACAAAAAGGATAGTTTCTATTGGTATAAAAAAGTAATTCAAGAAAACGGCAACAATATTTAATCATTCAGCGTATTTAGTTAGTAGAAAAAAGCTGACATCAATAAGTTTATTCGTTCAGTCATTGATGAAAGTCAGTGAACTGAACGTTTTTTATTTTCCAATGGTTTATCATGGGCGCTTTTTTTGTTCCTTGTTATAATTAAATTGTATTGTACAGAGAATTTCCATTATTAAAAAGCTTGAAAGCATTGAAAATAAAGGAGGATGTCACAATGAAACAATTTGACGTAATGATTATTGGAAGTGGACCTGGCGGTATGGCCGCAGCCTATGAACTAGCTGGGACTTATGAAAAAGTTGCAATAGTGGAAGCTGATCTTTGGGGCGGAACGTGTCCAAACCGTGGCTGTGATCCTAAAAAAGTGTTATACGGGGCTGTAGAAGCAAAAGACGGAGTAGATCAATTAGTAAAAAAAGGCTTTGAAAAGCACCCTGAAATTAACTGGCGAGAATTAATGGCATTTAAAGAAACGTTTACCCAGCCAGTACCAGTCGAACAAAAAGCTGGTTTAGCAGATTCAGGTATTCAGACAATCACAGGGAAAGCGGTATTTAAAGATGAGCATACAATAGTGGTTGGAGCAGAGGAGTATTATTCAGATATTTTTATTTTAGCAACTGGACAACATTCGGCAATTTTAGATATCTCAGGAAAAGAGCATTTTAGTACAAGTACTGATTTTTTATCTATGAAAGAATTACCTAGAAAAATAGCTTTTGTCGGCGGAGGGTATATCTCACTTGAGCTAGCCAATATCGCTAATAGCTGTGGCAGCGAAGTGCATATACTTCATCATAATGAACGACCACTGAAAGAATTTGATAAATCGTTGACCCAAGATTTAATTGAAAATCTAAAAGCCAGAGGGATTCAATTTCATTTTAACGAGTCTGTTCAAGAAATCAACAAGCAGAAGGAACAGTTTCAGTTAACGCTGACTAGTCAAGATACTTTGTTAGTTGATCGAGTTTTTTGTGCAACAGGTCGGATTCCCAATGTAGAAGGAATGGGTCTTGAAAAAATTGGTGTTGAATATACTCATAAAGGAATTGTAGTAAATGATTATTTACAGACAACAGTTGAAAATATTTATGCTCTGGGTGATTGCTTAGCAAAAACAAATCCTAAGCTAACGCCAATAGCTAGTTTTGAAGGCAGTTATCTTGCTAAATTACTTACCAAAACAGGCCAAGAAGCGATTCATTATCCTGTATTGCCAACAATCGTTTTCAGTTCTCCTAAGTTAGCTCAAGTTGGTTTGACCGATGAAAAGTCGCTAGCTAATGACAACTATCAAGTCAAAGAGCTGGATTTGGCACAATGGTTTACGTATAAACGCTTAAATGAACCAGTAGTGAAGGCGAAAGTTATCATTGAAAAAGATACAGGTTTATTAGTCGGGGCAACAGTTTTGGGTAATGAAGCCGATCAATTAATTAACTTAGTTACATTAATGATTAATCAACAATTAAAAGCTGAAACGGTCAATGCTATGATTATGCTGTATCCAACTGTAGCTAGTGACTTGAGTTATCTTTATTAAGAAAATCTGCTGTGGGCGTTTTAATTTTGCGCCATTCACGGCTTTTTTTGTTGTGTCTGTTGACTTTCATGGTAGTCTAGTGAATAATAATATAATTACTTGATGGTTAATTGATAAATAGAATTTATCAATTGTATAAAAATAAAGCATTAGATATTATAGACGTTTCTTTTTAAACTATACATAGTGAATAACTGAGCAAAGTCAATTTTAAACAATTAGGAGAATCCCGATGGAAGCAACGAAAAAAAACTATATTCCTTTAATTAGCTCTCTGTACACAAATTTTATCTTTCAAGGTATGGCAGCAATTATTTTATCGCAAAATCTACAAGCCTTGATGAGTAATTGGCAAGCCTCTGTTCAACAAGTAACCTTGGTGATTAGCGGCATTGGTTTAGGACGAGTGATTATTTTATATTTTGCTGGCTATTTTTCAGATAATTATGGACGTAAGAAAACAGTCCAATTGGGAATTCTTAGCTATTTAATTTTTTTCATAGGAATTATTCTTAGTCAAAACTATTTACAGGGGCTCTTTTTCGCGCTATTTGCCGGATTTAGTAACGCTTTTTTGGATACAAGTACCTATCCGACTTTAATGGAAGCTTATCCAAATGAAAAAGATAATAGTTCTTTAAGTGTGCTGAATAAAGCCTTTATTTCCTTGGGACAGTTTATTTTACCACTGTTGACGCGATTTATGCTGAATCATCAATTGTATTTTGGTTTAGTGTTTATCGGTTGTGCATTGGGGTTGTTTTTGAATTTGTTGTATATTTCTAGGTTAGATTTTCCAGAAAAAAAAGAAGCGAAAGCTCAAAAATCAAACATAATTAATGAAGTAAACACACAGAAAAGTGCAAGACAACCCAAATTTAAAGTAGAAGGCATCGCTTTGTTGGTATTTAGTTTTACATGTGTGTCTACATTTAATATTTTTATTTTATGGATACCGTCTTTAGCAGAATCATTCAATTTGATGAGCCATTCAAATAGTTTGGTATTGGTCAGTGTGTATAGTGTAGGTTCTTTTGCCTCGGTCTTTTTAACGTCCTTGATTGTAAAACGTGGTGTTGCCCCAACGCTGTTACTAGTATGGTGTACAGGTGTTTCATTGCTGTTATTGATAGGGATGCTTGTGTTTCCCAGTGTGCCGATGTTTTTAGTGGGTTCAATTGGAATTGGCGTATTTGCGGCTGGTGGAATTTGGCAGTTGGGATTAGCGACTTTATTGGAACTGTTTTCTCAAGGGAAAGGTCGGATTACGAGTTACTATTCAATTTCTACTTCTGTTTCTGTGATGGTGATTCCTTATATTACGGGGCAACTGGAAAAAGTGAATATTTCATTGATTTTTTGGTTGAATATCGGATTAACAGCGATTGGACTTGGTGCGGCGGTAGTTATTCGTTATCGGTATAAAAAAATTACTAAGGGGAGTCAACAAACAATAGAAGAAGTATTAAGTCTTAAAGAAGTAGTTGATTAATGGTCATTAGGTTTTTAATTTCAGATTGAAGGCTATATACGAATCTAAACTACTTAGAATGAAAATAAGTTGAAAAAGTTGCACAATTTTTCATTTTTTGCTACTATTAGCAACATCATATTCATACTCTTAGGGGAGTAACTGACGGCTGATAGACAGCTGAGATAATATCAACAGTAAGTTAATTGAGAGATCAATTTTCTGGTATTATATTAAACGGTAAGACCTAAGATAATCATTTGGTTCACTAAAATGATTATCTTAGGTCTCTTTATTTGAAGATGAATAGAATTAAAAATGGGGGAATTGTATTGTCAGAAAAAACATATTATCAAGAATCAATCGAACAGCTTTTTCAATTATTTGATTCAAGTGAAAAAGGGTTGAGTGATGAGCAAGCAAAAAGAACACTAGAAGCAAATGGCTACAACGAATTAAAAGCAAAAGAGCAAACTCCGACTTGGAAACTGTTTTTAGAAACATTCAAAGATGTGATGGTTATTGTACTTTTGATTGTAGCGGTTATACAAATGATTTTGGGATCTACGATTGAGTCAATCGTTATTTTTGCTGTTTTGATTATCAATTCAATTGTGAGTGTGATCCAAACAAAAAAAGCAGAGGATTCTCTCGATGCATTGAAAAAGTTATCCTCACCATCTGCAAAAGTATTACGTAACAATCAAGCAACCATGATTCCGGCAAGAGAAGTAGTCGTTGGAGATATTGTTCTATTAGATGCGGGAGATTTTGTTCCGGCAGATGGTCGTTTATTGGAAGAAGGTAGCTTAAAAATAGATGAAGGAATGCTGACAGGTGAGTCTGTTCCAGCTGAAAAAAAAGTAACTGCATTACACCAAACGGCTCAAGTTGGTGATCGTATCAATATGGTTTTCAGTGGAACACTTGTCGTATATGGTCGCGGTAAATTTTTAGTTACTAATACAGGAACAACAACTGAAATTGGAAAAGTTGCTGATTTATTAAATAATGCCACTTCTAGTGGAACACCGTTACAACGCAACCTAGATCGTTTTTCAAAAAAATTAGGAATCGCAATTTTACTTCTGTCAGTGATGATTTTTGGCATTCAAACAGCTCGCATTTTCATTGAAGGATCAAGTGATATTTGGCCAAGTGTGATTAATGCATTTATGTTTGCCGTCGCTGTTGCCGTTGCTGCAATTCCAGAAGCATTGCAATCAATTGTAACGATCGTATTGTCCTTAGGAACTAGTCGGATGGCTAAAGAGCATGCGATTATCAGAAAACTTTCAGCAGTGGAAACTTTGGGTTCTACTAGTATTATTTGTACGGATAAAACAGGAACGTTGACTCAAAATAAAATGACAGTAGTGAAATCACATTTATTTAGTGAAGAAATTATGCCTGATAAAGAGTCCTTGACAGAGGATAAACGATTGTTGCTTAATGCAGCGATCCTTGCTAACGATGCTTCATTTAATGAAGCAGGTAAAAAAATAGGTGATCCTACAGAGATTGCTCTTATCGATTTTGCAGAGAAATTAGCGATTGATACAACTGATACTAGACAGGCGCATCCTCGATTGGCAGAATTGCCCTTCGATTCAGATCGCAAAATGATGTCTACAGTTCATGAAATTAACGGTCAAAAAATGTTATTAGTAAAAGGTGCACCGGATGTTATCATTTCGTTAAGCAAACGCTATTTGAAAAACAATCAGGAACATGCATTGGATGAGAATTCACTAGAAAAATTAAATGCAAAAATCGAAGAATTTTCCAAAGAAGCACTACGTGTTTTAGCTTTCGCATACAAACCAATCAATACAGATCAAGTTACATTAGATGACGAAACAGATTTTACATTTATTGGCTTGTTAGCAATGATTGATCCACCACGTGAAGAAGTCTTCGACGCAATTAAACAAGCGAAAAGTTCTGGAATTAAATCGATAATGATCACTGGAGACCACAAAACAACGGCTCGTGCAATTGCAGAAAACATTGGTTTGTATGAAAAAGGAGATCTGGCACTAACTGGAGCGGAATTAGATGATTTAAGTGAAGCAGAATTGAATGAACAATTGGAAAAGATTTCCGTTTATGCACGCGTATCACCAGAAAATAAAATTCGTATCGTTAGAGCTTGGCAAAATAAAGGGAATATTTCTGCTATGACAGGTGATGGTGTAAATGATGCGCCAGCACTTAAGCAAGCAGACATTGGTATCGCAATGGGAACAGGAACCGAAGTCGCTAAAGATGCTGCTGCTATGGTATTGACCGATGATAATTTTGCTTCGATTGTTCGGGCCATAGCAGTTGGGCGCCAAGTATTTGATAATATAAAAAAATCAGTCGCTTATCTTTTTGCGGGCAATTTAGGAGCAATCATCGCCATTATCTTTGCTCTGGTCATGGATTGGAATAATCCTTTCACAGCCCTGCAGTTGCTATTTATCAATTTAGTTAATGACTCAGTTCCCGCGATTGCTTTAGGAACTGAGAAAGCTGAAAAAAATATAATGGATCGTAAGCCAAGGGATCCAAACGAAGGGATTTTTTCTGGCGCCACACTAATCTCTGTTACTTATCGAGGAATTTTAATCGGTTTAGCTGTAATCATCGCACAGTTTATCGGGATGCAGCAATCAATTGAACTAGGTGTAGCAATGTCCTTTTCAACGCTTATTTTAGCTAGAACATTACAGATTTTCCCAGCAAGGTCAAACAGTCAAACCGCAATCAGTGCAGGAATATTTAGTAATAAAGCTGTTGTTTATGCAGTTTTATTCTGCAGCTTGTTGTATACATTCACACTGTTACCATTTGTACGGGATATTTTCTCTATACCAGCAATGTTTGGCATGAATGAGTTTTTAATTTCTTTTGGGCTAGCAATAGGTGCGATAATATTAATGGAACTTTCAAAATTAATCATTATTGCTGTTTTAAAGAAAAAATAATAATTTAGACAAAAGCGGTGGAACAGAAATGACAAACTTCTAAAAATAAGAAGGACGTGACTTCTATTCTGCCGTTTATTAAGATTTTTAGTCACATTTAGCGTTAGGATTGTTCTTATTAAGTTTACTTCATTTTTGAGTTCCTTAGTATAATTGCGCATTTTTAATAGTAATGCTAGTTTGAAAAACACATCATCCATCTTGACATATAACTATTTTCATTGTAGCATTTAACTACAAAAAAACTTGTTAGGTGAGGCTCCTAAAAGAACACAGGCTGCTGCCCTCAAACGTCGAGAGACGCCACAGGGTAGAACAGGCAACGTCGGCTTAAGGCGTGCTTAAAGCAGCTATCAAGGAAATCTTGTTCATTCCTTAGAATTACGTCTTTTAGTGCTAAAGCTCAGACGAGGAGTTCGTTAATATGAATCACAGTTTTTTCAGTGACTCTTTTTTATGACGGCTTCTTTTCGAAGACCGTTTTTTTTGTACATATAATTTTTTATTAGTTGTTCAAATAGACGCTTTTGTTTGACTAATAATTCTGTTACTTATCTTGATGAAGGAGTTGTCAAAAATGGAATCGCTAAATGAATACGGGTCACATAAAGTGAAAGCTCAAATTTTAAGTTATTTACAGGAAAAAGAATTAGGCGAATTGAAACAATTTTTAGTATCTATAGAAAAATTAGAATTTATACGTTCTTTTACGTCATTATCTCCGGATGAACAAGTGATTGTTTTTCGCTTACTGCCGAAAGAAAAGGCATTAGATATTTTTGAAACATTAGATACATCAGTTCAACAACATCTATTACGATCTTTTACAGATGAACGGGCAATTGAATTTGTAAATGAAATGGCGCCTGATGATCGGGTTCGTTTATTTGATGAACTGCCAGTTGTTGTAGCAAAAAAACTGCTGGGTTCTCTTTCTGTAGAAGAACGAGAATCAACAAACTTATTAATGGGCTATGAACAAGAGACAGCAGGACGGATTTTGACAACCGAATTTATTTCATTAAAAAAAGATATGACAGTTAAAGCAGCTTTGGAAAAAGTCCGTCAGCAAGCCGAAGAAAAAGAAACCATCTATCTTTTATATGTTACAACTGAGCAAAAAAAATTAATAGGTGTTCTTTCTTTAAAAGATCTGTTGATTGCTGATAGTGATCAGTATATTGAAGAAATTATGTCTAAACACATTATGTATGTAACGACAGATACCGATCAAGAAAAAACGGCACGTCTGCTACAGGAATTGGATCTTATTGCGATGCCAGTAGTGGATAAGGAACTAAGGTTAGTCGGTATTGTTACAGTAGATGATGCGATTGATGTCTTGGAACAAGAAACAACCGAAGATATGTTTAATGCAGCCGGTTTAGCAGATGTGTCATCGTTAGAGGCTGATCGAAGCAATGTATTGATCCACGGAAGCCTTTGGGAAATCTGGAAAGTTCGTTTACCTTTTTTGGTAATCACCTTAGTAGCAGGTATATTTGCTGGGGTTGTGATTGATGAGTTTGAACAAACATTAGAATCAGTTGCAGCAGTCGCTGTTTTTATCCCATTAATTATGGATATGGGAGGTAATGTGGGTACACAATCTTCAACTGTTTTTGTTCGAGGCATGTCTTTAGGGCACATCAATCTTGAACGCTTTATGAAGTATTTTCTTAAAGAGGTGGGGATCGGCTTTAGCTTAGGAGTTGTTGTCGGAATTGTTTCTGGAATTGTTGCAGCAGTTTGGCAAGGAATTCCTTTGTTAGGTGTTGCGGTGGGGATTTCCCTTGTTTTTGCGATGACGCTAGCTGCGGCATTAGGTTTCTTTATCCCGTTTATACTATTAAAAATGAATATAGATCAAGCCGCTGGTGCAGCACCAATTATTACGTCAATCAAAGATATTGCCGGTTTGTTAATCTATTTTGTTTCTGTGAATCTACTTTTAAGCCATCTATTATAAGTTAGAGTGGAGCAAAAATTTATGAACAGCTGACAATGAGGAATTAGTCACTTTTGGTTGAGAAAGATGAATAAATTTAGTGATGAACTATGTTGGGTATTTTTAATATTACTTTTGTAAAAGTAGCAAAGAAATGACTAAAATAGAACAGCAGCACAAATAAATTAACAGGGAGAGAGTTATGAAGAGAGTAAAAGTAGCAGTTAAGGTAGTCATCATTCATTTGATAATGTTTAGTTTTTATTTAGGATCGAAAGAAGCCTATGCAGAACAAGCAGGCACCCATTCGTCTGAAATTTGGAATGCAACAAGTACGGATATTTTTGGAAATCGTGCTTTGATCCCTCATTCTGAAAACGATCAATCTGCAAATTTACAGTATATTATTGAAGAGTCGGCTAAAAATGATAAGAGTGTCTTTATTCCAAATGGTGTGTATATTATTAATGCAGATGTAAAGTTGCAGAGTGGGATTAATATAGTTGGTGATACGGAAGCACCAACTATTTTAAAAAACACTACAGGGAACAACGTTGTATTAGAAGATGAAAACTATTCAGATAGTCATAACATAAAAATAGAACGACTTTTTTTTGATGGGGTTGGTATTTTTACGAGACTTTCTCACAATATTTCAATTAAGGATAATATTTTTTATAATCCTGTTTCATTATTTCCAGTTAATCTTCAAACCTCTAAAGGTGCAGTTTTGGAAAACAATATTTTTATGCGAGATAAAAACCATGCAACACCAGACACTGAAAATAGAGCTATTTTTATAGGAGGCTTTGCAACAGCTGGAAGATATGAGTATATGGAAGATGTTTCTATAGAAAACAATCTTTTTGGTGTTAAGCTGAATGAATTAGACGCTATCAAGAGTTTTTCTAATACATCCGTAATCAATACAATTAATCGACTTCAAGAAGCATTAGAAACTAATCAAATGAACTTAGAAGAAAATGAACAAAACTTTTTATCTACAGGTGTGAACTCTTATAATAATACAAAAAATGTTTTGATAAAAGATAACTTTTTTTATCAGATGTATGAGAATGAAGACCGTTACGGAGTAGTTGGTGATCATGCGATTTATTTGAGAGGATCACAGGATGTACAAGTTATTGGAAACCATGTGCGAGGTCTGCAAAATGGACCTTATGGAGGATTCAAGTTTAAATCGGGCAGAAATATTACTATTATGAACAACTATTTACGAAATACCGGTATTATCATGTATGAAACTCCAGAATTTGGCTTAGGTGATAGTTTTGCAGGAGGTACAGTAGCTGAACTTTCAGGTTGGCTGGTAGCGAACAACATTTTTGATTTTAAAGAATGGCAAGATAGATATGCAATCGGGATTGAATACAATAGGCATACTGGTGTTGATAATGTATATAATGGTGTTTTTATGGACAATCATTTTGTAAACTATCATAATATACCGCAAAATAGAAGAAGAGGGTTATTGATACAAAATGCACAGGGAGAAGGATTTAAAGGCGAAAGTACTTTTGTGTCCGGAAATACGCGAGATGATAGAGAAAATAACCAGTTAGATGTTGAGTATTGGGATGAAGAAGAGTATCAGGCGATGCCTAGTGATTGGCGAACATTAGTTGATAGTAACTTATATGAACAGTTTAAAGGTAGTGCCATACCAGTGAGGAATACTTTGCCTATAGGGAAAAGTATTTCTGTGAAATTAGGTGAAGTAATTGATCCTTACGAATTAGTCGACCAAATAAACGACCATGATGAAGCTAAACCAGAGATCACTATCCTTAATTCAGAAGTTTTTGAACAAATTGGCGAACATAAAGTATTCTTAAAATTAGTGTACGAAGATGCTACCGAAGTCAAGGTTACCGCGGTTGTTACAATACAGAACTAATTGTAATACCAGACTAAATAAATTTTTATTTTTCACCAATCTTGAACATACGATTATTCTGTGATTTAAGTTTAAATGTTAAAGGTATTAGAGGTTGTGGCAAAAGTCGCTCAGAAATAAGCTGAACACTTTTGTCTCGGCCTCCCTTTTTATTTTGCTAAATAGTACAAGTACTGTAATAGTTTTAAACATAAAGGAGTACGTCGTTACTGTGTATCTGAAAAAAAATACTATGCAATTCATTTTATTGATTGGCTGGTATGGGGTTGCTACTGACCTCATACCAGCCTGTTTTAATTCCTCGAACTAGAAAAATTACACTCATAACCCGCTTCTTATTTTATCAAGTCAAATAAATTTTCTATTGAAGTATTGTCTAAAGAATACCTGTGGAAAGTAAATATTTTTATTCATTCAGAAATCCTATAAGATATTCTAGTCACTATTTTGTTTCAAAAAGCGCGCACAAAAATTTCTCGAAAACTTGTTGTTTTTTTCACATACAATTTTATAAAGAATTCATTTTACATTATACTTTTTACTCTCTATATTGATAGAGTTGCGCTAATAATGTCTTTGTTTTATACGAAAGAAGGAAATTAGTTTCAATAATTAATTTAGGATTTCTGTAATTATTCTGTAGTGTTTAAAGCTGTCGAAATTTTGTATTTAGTATTGAGCCTAGGGTCAATGATTTTAATAAGCTCATTCCAATCATCAGGGGTTGGATGGTAGCTGAATAGTAAGTATTTCATCTCTTCAGGAAGTTCAAAAATATATTCACTAAAGTTTGTTACAACTAAATCAATTGAACATTTGGCAAATTCTTCTTCTAGTAGAGTGTTTGCACGAAAGAAATAGATAGAATGACCAGAAGGCATATATGTTCGAGTAATATCTTCAAGTAGTAAGGTCATTTCAGAAGAACCTTCAAATATAAAGGCTATATTATAACTCTTTTGATTTAATTTATACATTAGTCTGATTGTAAAAACAAGTAATGTTTGTTCGAATTCTGCTGAGTGGTCTATGAGTAAAATATCTGAGTACTTTTTTAGGAATTTTTTCAGCAGAGTCAATTCCTTTTTATAGTGGATATTATTGTAATAAATTAACGATGGTGGAAGAAATAAGCAAGTAACGGATGCTGCATTTTTCAAATAATTTAGCTGAAAAAAAGAGTGGATAAACTTTCTTGCTTGTTTATCGTCTAAAATTCCAAGTTCATTACAAAGAGAAACTGTTAGTTGAAGTGATGACGACATTATATCTTCTTCACAAGTTGGTGCTAGTTCTAAAGCACTATTATATGAATTTGAATTTGACATCATCAACATTAAATAAACTAAATCAGAGGAATTCAAGTGAAAACCAGTATGTTTTTCAAAGGAAAACTCCAGTTGTTTCAATGCATTAGACAAGTACGGCTTTATCATAACGTTGTCTATTTCTAGTGTATATCCATTGCTGATGCGTTGGAATGTAATAAACAATAGGTATGACATTTTATATTGAGGAAGATCCAACTGAAAATGATTAAATTCAACCTTAGATAAATCTGCCATAATAGTATTGATTAAAATTGGCGGAAAAATGTAATGAGGAATAGTGTCTTCTTCATAAAAAATAGCCAAAAAAAAGTTACGAATATCAATTTCTTTTCCTTCCAAGGATAACTGTGGATATGTCATTTTTAATTGATAATGCTCAAGAACGGGTGTTAGTTTTTTTAAATAACGAATCAAAGTACGGTCAGCTAAAAATAGTTGGTCAGCCCAATCAAAAATAGACATCAGGTTGCCATAGAATATCCCTGAGAGAATGGCTAGTAGCGGTTCGTGTTCCAATAATTTTTTCTTTAGGTCAGTATAAGCCACTTTATCATTAATTGTAAGTGTATAACCATTTGCAGATGCAGCGATGGTAATCGACTGATTGAAGTAAGGTTCTATTTCTTTTATATCGGCTAATATAGTTTTAGTTGATATATCAAGCGATTGGGCCAATTTTTTTTGTAAGCTTGAGCCTCTTTCTAGACTGTTTAAGATTTGGAACCATCTTTTAATTCGTTTATCAATCAGTAAGTTTAATTGTGTACTCTTCACGATGAAATCATTCCTTTTATATTTATTTTATACTTTAAAAAAAGAAAATACTTTTTTAACCTTTGAAAGAAAATCGTAGTGAGTATAGTTTGCTAACGTTATTTATAAAACGGTATAGTGAACTATAGATGGAATAGGAGAGCTGTAGAAGAGCATTTAATCACGAGGGTGTATTTTTGACTGAAGTTATCTTTAAAGGTAAGAAAAGAAAAATATGAATACTTAATAATTTTGTGAATGAAGATCGATTTTTTCGATCTTTTTTTTATTTTATATCAAAAAAATAATTAAGAGATAAGACAGCTTTTTCTTCTTATGGAGAAAAAGCTGTCATGAAGAAATGAATTTACTTTGTTAGAGTTGTATATGCAAATGCGAGACGATAAATTACATTGATAAATCGGAGGGAAATCATAAATGGGACGAATTGAAAAATATTGGAATGGTATCACAGTTTATAATATAGAGTTTGTAGCCAAAACAGAGGAAGGTACAAAACGTAAGCATAGAAAAACACTAGTATTTAATAATTTTGTGAGTAAAGAAGAAATTTTTAGTTTAGTTCCAATTTATTTAAATAATATTGATGAGGTTTTATATGTAGATGAAATGGGCGATGGTTTGTATTTAAAAGAATAATAAAGAAAATTATAGGATTGACTACCATGCTAAGTAAAGAGTAAGGAGAAAATAAACTATGTATAATTTAGCAACCGTTAATACAGAGGAATACTCTATACCAGATTCGCTTAACCTACGTGGTTTTAATTTTTCTGATGAAAAACATCTTTTTCATCAGTTAGACCATATTCACGGAGTAATTATTCGGCAAAAAAAAGGAAAAGATCCAAGTTCCAATTTTGAACTAATGTTATCAATCAAACGACATAGCTCATTACCGATCTGGATTATAGATGAGACTGAGAATAGGGTTAATCGGAAATTAACAATAGAATTAGGTGCAATTGGTGTTTTAGATCCTAAGTTCTCAGATGAAGAGATGTTTGTTCTAATTAAAAATACGATGGACTTGATTTATCCAAAAGCACTACAAAATAGTGTGAAAAAAACAACAACAAACAATTTACAGCTGAATGCACAAAATCAAAGTATCAAAGTACCGAATCAAACCGAAGTCAGTCTGACGAATTTAGAATATAAACTGTTGGCATTGCTGGATACCCGGGTGAATCAAGCATTTACATATGAAAATATTTATTCAAGTATCTGGAATTCTAAAAAAGAAACAGAACTTTCAGAAAAGAAATACCGTATTGCCAACATGATTTTTCATATCAGAAATAAATTGAAACAACATGATATAAACCCGAATGTTTTACGTACTGTTCGTTCAGTAGGGTACCTGCTAGATACGAATGTCAAAATAATACATAACGAAAGGGGGGGAGGGAACTGGGGTACTACCAATATGTGAAAGAAAGGAAATAATAATAAAAAATGAAAAAACTAAGAACCATAAGAAAAAAGAAGTTCCTTTATAGCAGTATTGCGATATTGACACTCATTTGCATGATCGGCTTGGGCCTATGGAGTCTTTCAGCTACACAGCTATTTGCTAAGACCCCTATTTCATTGAATGTAGTAGAAGAAGCAATTCGTGAAAACGAAACATTTCATCTGAAAATAGAGGATAATCGAACATTAGCGGATCTTGATGAGGAATCAGATACTAGAAAGAACGTTATCTTAAGTATTCCAGAAGGACTGAATTTTGTTAAAGCTATTCAGGATGACGCATTAAGTGATGAGAACCAAGCCTATTTTATGTGGGATGAAACAGGTCAGAACTTAACTATTTCAATGAATGTAGCTCAAACCTCATTAGAAGTATTGTTGAATGCGGAAAAAGGTGGGGATTATCTTGTTGAGCTAGTAGATGAAAAAAATAATCTAGATTCACAAGAAATTCAACTTTCTGTTTTGGAATCAAAAGAAGAGTCTGAAGAAGTTTCTGTACAAGATGTTGATTATTTACCATTAGACGATAGATTATCTCTGGGTGATTCAGAAATCACAACTCATAATAGCTTGATTAAAAATGTTTTTTCAGATGTTGAATTGAAAAATAATAGTAAGGTAGTAGTAGATGTTAATAATTTAGAAGACTATTTTACTTTTTCAGATTCGGCCAAGAACGAAGGCAGAGGTCTAGTGACGTTGACTCAAAACGAGACTTATTTAGCCGGTTCAATAAATTTGAAAGAAAAACTTTTAGCTGATTATCCAGTACTTTTAACGGGTCGTGTAAATTTAGGCGCGAGTAGCAGCGGAGCTGATGGTATGGGATTTGGTTTTCATACATCGACACTTACATCTGTAGGTCAAACAGGACAAGGTATGGGAATGGCTGGATTAAATGATGCTTTTGGTTTTAAGCTGGATACACACTATAATTCATCAGCAAACGGCAATACAGAAGCAGATCCATCAGCATTTAGAAGGTCAGATGCCTTTGGGAGTTTTGTTTATACTGATTCCACTCGTATATTAAGAAACTATATGGGAGGTGAAGCACCAGCTAGAGAGATACCGGCTGCTTCAAATAATCAATTTCGTGAGTTTTCATTGGTTTATAATCCAGGAGTTAGTAACAAAATTTTGAGCATAAACTACAATGGTCAAGTATGGCATACAGACATTACAAAGTGGCTGCCTAGCCATGTTGAAGAGTTATCATTCTTAATTTCAGCAGCTACTGGAAATAGAACCAATTTGCATCAAATTCAAATTGATCGAATGGAGTATGTAACAATTCCTGATGAATTTACTTTTATTGATGTTGATAAAGATAACTTTTTAGAGCATTTTGACTTACATGGAAGTGCAAACTACAATCAGTTAAATGGTGTTCTAAAGCTAACAGATAACCTTAGAGGTCAAGCTGGAAACGCCACACTTAAAGAGAAAATTAGTAATGATCATCCGATGGAATTCGTAGGAAAAGTCAACCTAGGATCGAACAGTAGTGGTGCTGATGGCTTTGCTATTGGTTTTCATCAAGCAGAAAATATGGATGTTGGTCAAAATGGACAAGGAATGGGACTCGCTGGTTTAGCATCAGCGTTTGGCTTTAAATTAGATACTCATTATAATTCGACCGCTAGTGGTAATGCAGATAGGGATCCTGGTGAATTTAGTAGAGCGAATGCTTTTGGAGCCTTCGTGTACACGGGATCAGATAGGATGCTGAAAAATCATATGGATTCAGATTCTCCAGGAAGGCAGATTACGGCGCCATCAAATAACATCTTTAGGGACTTTAAGGTTAGTTATAACCCTGGGGAACATACAAAAATTCTAACAGTAGAATATAATGGGGCTGTTTGGCATAGAGATGTAACTTCTTGGCAAGCAAATCGAGTGACTGCCTTCTCATATATCATGTCAGCAGCAACAGGAGATAGAACTAATTTACATGAAGTACAGATTGAAAGTTTTAGATATGTTGCAGGACTAGGGAAAACAGAAATTCAATATAAAGATGTTGACACAGATGAGGATATCATTGATCCACAAATCATTGAATCTGGAGTAGGTGAAACAGTATCATTAAATCCGATGAATACATCAAATGATTCACCATACAATCTTGGCTACGATTATGTAGAAGTTAGTAGTGAGAGTGAACACTTTAATCCAGAAAATAATACGATTGTTTTAACCGATGAGGTACAGACAGTAACGTACTATTTTAAACGTGTAGAGAGTTCTATCGATGTCGAATACATTGATGAAAAGGGAAATACTATTTTAGAGACTGAAAATATAAGTGGGTTAGTAAAAGATATTTATGAAATAACGCCACCTGAAATTGCAGATTTCGAGTTTTTAAGAGTTAATCCTTCTAATGGATTAAATGGTATTTTTGAAAGGGAGAAGAAAACAATATCGCTTGTTTATAGCTCTACTAAGGGAACTGTCGAAGTTAAATATGTTGATATTGATGGAAGTACACTTGCAGAATCTGATATTTTAACAGGATATATTGATACTGAGTATATCACTCACTCTAAAGAAATTGAAGGTTATACCTTAACAGAAGACCCTCATAATGCAAGAGGTATTTTTACAAAAGAAGATATTGTTGTCAGCTATGTTTATGAAAAAGAAGAAAGAGATGCTGTACTAATAGTCGAATTTGTGAATGAACTAGATCAAGTACTTCCTGGTTATACAATTACGATTGAAAATCATCTGATAGGGGATGAAGTTGATTTAACGAAAAATCAAGGAGTAGTAGAGCAATTGGCAGCATTAGAAAGTGCAGGTTATGAAATTGCTGAACGTCCTGTAAATGAAGCAGCTGTTTTGTTAGATCAAGCAGAAGTAACGGTTTGCTACAAAATTCAAGGCGTACTTAGTCTAGCATCAGCACCTAACTCCCTTGATTTCGGATCACTGACATACAATGCAACGACTCAAAGGGTGGAAGATCCAGATATTGATCAACCATTAATTGTTACGGATACACGAGCAGAATCAGCGAATGGCTGGACATTAACGGCCTCATTATCAACACCAATGATAAATGAGGATGGACAAGAGTTGATCAATGCCTTGCGTTATGTTTATAAAGGTCATGAAACTATTTTAGACAGCAATGCCCAAACCGTGTACTTGAACACAGACGGTTCAGCAGGAAGTTTTGATATAAGTAATAGTTGGGGCAACCAGACGGGAACAGATGGTGTGAAACTACAAATTGGGTCATCGGATATCGTGCATACAGGAAGTTATGTTGGTGTGATCACATGGAAAGTCATGGCTGGACAGCCGTAAAAGGAGAGGGAAAAATGAGAACGAACAAATTAATTATCATATTCTGCTCCTTGATTGTGCTGATGAGTGCCAGTTTATGGCCAGTCATTGTTTACGGAACGGAAGGCGCAGGTGGTCAGGTTAATACAGATGGGAAAATATCATTTTACGATGAGGAAGTCGAGTCTGATGAATCAACACCTATAGAAACGGATAAACCGGAATCATCTTTAGAAGATGATGATTCTGCGAAGAAACCGGCTGGAAATCTTCCGAGCACTGGTGAACGAATGGGAAATTTTGGATTTATCGGAATTGCTCTAGTTTTACTTGTTTTTCTTCTAGTTATGTTACGTAAATGGACAAACAAGGAGGAGAGGTAGATGAAACGACAAAATTTTAACGTTGTGACCAGTATTCTCACAGTAGTAACAGGAGTCACACTTTTTAGTCCAGTTGTCCAAGCGAATCCAGAGTCATTGGAGCAATCGGGAACTGTTACTGTTGAAGGTAGTGCCATCACAAATCCAATTGATCCTGAAAATCCTGGTGAGGTTGTTGATCCCGGTGAAGGTCCTTCAACAGAAGGGGCTCTGCGAATAGATTATGTATCAGTTCTTGATTTTGGGCGAGCGCAACTAACCGATACAAACCGCACCTTTCCAGCACTGGCCCAACAATTCTTAGGAGAAACTGGACCACGAGGAAGCTTTATCCAAATCACCGATCAACGGGCTGTCTCAACGGGCTGGACACTTCAAGTGAAACAGAACCATCAATTTAGAAACACGGTGATTCAAGAAACCAGTGAACAAGAACTAAGCGGTGCGGTCCTTTCCTTAGATAAAGGCTGGGCTAACAGCAGTGGCAACAGCGGTTCACCAACAGTAACCCGAGAAACGATTGCGCTAAATTCGATTGGCACCGCCTACGAATTAGCTACAGCGACGGCTGGAAATGGCCGCGGTGTTTGGACAATTGCCTTCGGTGCTTCTGAAACGAATAGCAACAACTTAGATAGTACCTTGTCACCAGCGATGGATGCAGTAGGGAATCCAGTGATGGATGAGTTTTCCGGCAAACAGGCGTATCATAACTCAGCGATCAGCTTAACGATTCCAACTGCCACAAAAATTCATCCAGTACAATATGCAACAGAACTAACTTGGATATTAGCCGAGTTACCTTAACTTTGTGATACTTCTGGATTCGTCCAGGTTATCAAATAAATAATATAGAACCATACACAGGAGGAAACACATTATGAAACTAACAACATTATCATCAGCAGCTATCGTCGCTGCACTAGCAATCGGTGCATTGGCGCCAACTGCAGCTTTTGCGGATGCAACATCATTGAACTCAACTGGAACAGTAACAGTTGAAGAAGGCGGAACTGATCCAGATGAAGAAGATTCAGGAACAATTGATCCTGAACCAGATGGCGATGGAGACGGTACTTTACCTGAGCCAAATCCAGATGGACCGGGTGAAGAGCCAAATCCAGATCGCGGCCCATTAATGATTGAAAAAGTAACAAACTTAGAATTTGGTACAATCAAAACATCTGCAAATGAAGTAACTGCTTTTGCAGCGCCGATGTTGTTTGGCGAAGGTGATGATGCAATGACACGTGGAGCGTATGTACAATGGCGTGATATCCGTGCCGGAGGTACATTTGGCTACACGGTAACAGCTGAAATGAGTCAACAATTTACAGGAAAAGATACAAACAAATTAGCTGGAGCAACGATTGATTTCAGTAATGGTTTTATGACTGCGCAGATTGACAATACCAATAAAGCGCCAAGTCTTACTGCGCCAGCATTCCAATTAACTGAAGATGGTGCGGCAACAACTGTAGTAACAGCTAATGCAGCAGCAGAAGAAGGTAAAGGTCGTTACATCATGGCTTTTGGTGATAGCAGAGAAGAAACAGATGCAAACTCAGTAAAACTAACAGTTCCTGCTTCAACTGCTTCAAATATGGCAGTAGATGAGTATGTAGCGAAAGTAACATGGAAAGTTGTAGCTGCTCAATAACTTTAGCTTTTCCTAAAGTAGAGGCTGAGACAGAAGTGCTAAACCTCGAGAAAGAAGAAGGAATTCACGAAAATTGTATTTCAAATTTTTGTGAATTTCAGCTTATTTCCAAAGAGATTGCTTCTGATCTCACCGTTTATTCGGGTGCAGTATGTGGAGCAAAACTGTTCTTTAGTTTTGTCCCGCACATTGCCTTTTAACTACAATCACATACATAGAAAACTAAAAAGACATGAGGTTATAGATGATGAAAAAAATACTAAAAACAATTGGAATTATTCCGTTAATGATCGTGTTACTTTTGCCAAGTTTCTTTCTGGCACCTCTAGCTCATGCGGAGGACGATATTGCTGGAGCGACTGGCTTTACGTACAGTTTAAATTTTCCGGATAATCAAATGGAAAACAATATCGGCTATTACAAGTTGAAAATGTCCCAAGGACAAGAACAAACGCTAAATATAACCGTGAGTAACCCCAGCACTGAAAAATTAACGATTGATGTCGGGTTAAACGGTGCAGTAACAAACCAAAACGGGGTCATTGAATATGGTGATTCAGACATTGAAAACGATGTATCCTTAAAATTTGATTTCGAAGATATTGTATCCGGACCAGAATCGATAGATTTAGAAGCAGGAGAAACTAAAAATCTTGAATTGAAAATCAAGATGCCGGAAACCAGTACCGAGGGTGTAATCGCTGGTGGCATTCAGTTAATGAAAGCCGATCAAGAAAACAATGTTTCAGAAGAAGGCGGTTCGCGAATCATTAACCAATATGCTTATGTGATTGGACTATTGCTTCAAGAATCCGAAGAAGAATTATCACCAGATTTAAACTTAAATAGCGTTTTCGCTGGACAAAACAATTATCGTAATACGATTTTCGTTGATTTCTCCAACGTCATCCCAGCATTTTTAAACGATATGACCGTAGAAACTCAAATCAATGCCAAAGGAAATGACGCTGTTTTATACGAACGAAAACAGACTGCCATGCGCATGGCGCCAAATTCATTCATCCAATTTCCGGTTAGTATGAACGGCGAGCGAATGGTATCAGGCACTTATGTAGCCAATATTTTAGTCACATCAGGCGATCAACGATGGGCATGGACAGAAGAATTTGAAATTACTCAAGACGATGCCGATAAATTCAATGAACGAGATGTCGGTTTAGTACAGGAAAAAGGCTTAAATTGGCAACTAATTGCACTGCTTGTAGGTACTGTGATCCTTCTAATCGGGATTGTTTTCGGTATTATGACGTATTTACGTAAAAAGAAACAACAAAAAGAACTAGAAGAGAAAAAGGCACGTAAAAAGAAAAAAGCAAGTCAAAACAACAGCAGTAACGAAAAAAAGCAAGCAATGGATGAATAGGGGCTGAAACACATGTCTATTTTAGAGAGTATCTTTGTAGCAAGCCTTGCAGCCGCTATTATAACTTTTTTAGGTATTTTTCTTTTTGGGTTTTTATATTTTATTCAACAAAAAGAATTAGGGAAATTACCCAAGAAAAAACTTAAGAATAAGAAGAAAAATAAAAAAATAGCAAAACAAAAAAAGGAACTTCAGCGAAAGAAAAAAAAGAGTCTTGTCTGGATTATGTGGCTGATAATTTTAACCGTATCATTTTCAGGTTCATCTACGTACATTTCCTATTATCAAGCGATGAATCTAACAACGGAAGATTCGGATTCAGTTGTACGTGGTTATTATCTCCTACGCGATTTTGAAGAGCAACTGATTTTAGCGCGCGATCAAGCTGATGATGAAGAAAAACTCCAACAAAACATCCGCTACTTGGCGACAGCAATGGCAAGTTACGGAACAAAAAAAGCGAGTACCTTAAATTCTCAAGAAGGTCAGCTAATCTTGAATCGCTATTATAATGCGACTAAACAACTTGGGATGAATGCCAGCACCCAAACCAAAAATTTCTATGGTAATCCAGATTTAGTCGAAGAATTTTTACGAGATATCATAAAAGCACAAGAACACGAACGAGCGGCATTTGACTATTACAAAGTGAACGAAGCCGCCTTTTCAGAAGCGAAATGAAGAAATAAATGTGAAAAAATGAGGGAAATAGGAGTTTGATGCATGTTGAAAGACCAGTTACTAACAAAAATTAAGAAAAAAAAAGCAAAAATCGGAGTTGTCGGCTTAGGCTATGTCGGGTTACCTTTAGCAATGGAATTCGTTAGTGCCGGTTTTGAAGTTATTGGAATTGATACAAATAAAAATACAGTAAAGGCGTTGAATGAAGGTCAATCACATGTATTAGATGTAAAAAATGAAATAGTTACTTCAGCGGTTAAATCCAACCGATTTAGCGCAACTACAAATTTTGAATCAATTGAAGAGTTGGATGTACTTAGTATTTGTGTGCCGACACCTTTAAATAAAAACCAGGAACCAGACATCAGCTATTTGGAATTTACAGCTGATAAAATTGAACGATATATGAAAAAAAGCTTATTGATTTTGCTGGAAAGTACGACATATCCAGGTTCTACACGTGAATTATTTCATCACAAATTGGAGTGGAAGAATAAACATATCAATCAGGATTACTTTTTATGTTTTTCACCTGAACGCATTGATCCAGGCAATGCAACCTTCCAAACTAAAAATATTCCAAAAGTAATTGGTGGGATAACAGAAGAAAGCTCTGAATTAGGCCAAGCGCTCTATGGTTCAATTTTAGATCAAATTGTGGTTGTGAGTTCTCCTGAAACAGCTGAAATGAGTAAATTACTTGAGAATACGTTTAGAAGCATCAATATTGCCTTTATCAATGAAATGGCCATGATGTGTGAACGAATGGATATTGATATTTGGGAATCAGTTGATGCTGCTGCGACAAAACCATTTGGATTTATGCCATTTTATCCCGGCTCAGGAGTTGGCGGACATTGTATTCCACTTGATCCGATGTATCTGTACTGGAAAGGCAAACAAAGTAAATTTTTTAACAAATTTATTGAACTTTCTCAGGAAATCAATATGAACATGCCGTTTAATGTCGTCGATAAAATTTACGAAGCCCTAAACATGCAAGAAAAATCAGTGAAAAATTCTAAAATTCTTTTAGTTGGTTTGTCTTATAAATCAGATATCAGTGATATTAGGGAGTCACCAACGCTAGATATTTATGAAACATTAAATGCTAAGCATGCAGATCTTGCGATTTTAGATCCTTTTGTCTCCTCATTTAAAGATAAACATGGAACAGAGATCCCCGTCATACAAGCAAATATATGTGATTTTGCTTCATATGATTGTGTTGTTATTCTAACAAAACATAGTACGATTGATTATCAAACCCTTTTAAAAGAAAGCCAAGCAATTGTTGATATGAGCCATACGTATAAAAAAACTGGAGATAAAATCTTCAGAATTGGCGGCGGCAAATTAGATCGTCAGGTATTTAAAAAAACGACAATCAAGGAGAAAGAACTTAGTGGAAAGTAAAAAGCAACGGAGAACTCATTTACTATTATCTTGTATCACTTTCGCTTTTTGTGCAATGCTAATTGGCTTGATTGGTTTTTGGCGAACTGGTCATATTTCAAAAGCCTTTAGTATGTATGGCTGGTTTATGATTACGTATTTGATTATCAAAACAGGACTTTCAATGTTTTATCAGGTCGATACCAGTAAACCGCCAAGGTTAGATGTAACGGTCGTAATTCCTGTTTACAATGAATCAAAAAAAGCAATTTTAACCCTTTTAACAGGCTTATCAAAACAAACTTACCCAATTAAAGAAGTTTTTGTTGTTGATGATGGTAGCCAAAAGTATGTCTTGGATCAAGTTATGGAAGAAGTAATCAAAACAATGCCTGAGTCGTTTGCCCGGAAAATTACGATTGCAAAATTACCTCACAATCAGGGAAAAAGATTTGCTCAAGCATATGCATTTGAACGAAGCACTGGGGATATTTTCTTCACTATGGATTCAGATGGCGAAATTTTTCCGACAACGTTGTATGAACTAATGAGACCCTTTAGAAATAAAAAAGTTCAAGCTGTTACGGGTCATATTAATGCAAGAAACAAAAGAAATTCATTGCTTTCGTATTTACTAGATATGCGTTATGATAATGCCTTTCGTGTAGAACGTGCCTCTCAATCAGTTACAGGAAATATTCTAGTGTGTTCTGGTCCGATTAGCTGCTATCGACGTGAAGTCGTTATGAAAAATTTAGATCGATATTTGAATCAAACAGTCTTTGGTGTACCAGCTCATGTTGGTGATGATCGTTGTTTAACCAACTATGCGAATGAACTTGGTAAAACAGTATATCAGGAAACGGCAAAATGTATTACAGATGTTCCGGAAAAAATCGGTGTATTTTTGAAACAGCAAACGCGTTGGAGTAAATCCTTTTTTAGAGAAAGTTTCATTTCAATGAAACTGATTCGAAAAAGACCTTTAGTCTTTATTTGGTCAATAACCGAAATTTTGCTGTGGATTGTCTTTTTAGGAGCAATTTCGTATAATATTTTTTGGCACTTTGGGGACCTTACTCTAAACGACTGGTTATTCTTTTTACTACTAGCTTGTTTATCTGCTTATGCGAGAAATGTTCATTATATTTTTAAAGATCCATTTTGTTATTTGCTTGCACCAGTATATGGAATCTTCCATTTTTTTACGATTCATATTGTTCGTATTTATGCACTTTTGACTTTGAAAGTGAATAAGTGGGGTACACGGGTAGAAAAATCAAAACAAGCATAAAATAAAAATATCATATTTATTTGGAATGGAAAAACTGTATGATAGAAAGATAATCTTAATAAACGCTACTAAGAAGCTATTATCTTGTTCTAAGGGATAATAGCTTTTAGATTGTGAATCACTGTTTATTCGTACATGTACAGATCTTAGACTAACTATAGTATGAGGATATTTATTGAAAAATCCGTAAATGGATGATATAAAAGAAACGCAACAAAAAATGAAGCATCTAGCTTTTAAGAAACTAAAGGAGAAAAAATGAGCAAACTGGAAATCCGTAAATTATTACAAGTACTCTTAGGTACAAGTTTTATCTCTTTGGCGGTTACATTACTTATAACTGCTCATAAAGGCGCTGATACAATTAGTATTTTTCTATTAGGCATCTTGAATATTTTTGATATTCCTTTCTGGGTTGCCAGTCTTCTATTTAATATCATTATTCTTTGTATTGTGGCTATTTTTAATCGGAAAGAACTAGGTATTGGAAGTTTTATTAATGGTCTTGGCTTAGGGTTGTTAATTGGGATATTTGAACCTGTTATGGACCAAGTATCAGTAAACATCTCGTGGTACCCGATTTTTTCAATTCTTGTTGCCCCAATTTTATTTGGAGTAGGTGCAGGTATTTATGTTTCATCTAATAAAGGGTCTGCCGCACTTGAAGCATTAACACAACTGATTTTTAAACATACTAATCTGAGTTTGAAAGTTATTCGTATGGGGTTAGATGCGACGATGGTTATTGTAGGAATGTCACTAGGAGCGCCAATTGGTATAGGGACGTTAATATGCGTCGTTACGATTGGGCCTATTTTTGAGAAAACAATGAAAGTTTTAAACCCAACAAACTGATATAGGGGTAAATACCCAATCTATTGTGTGAATGACTCATGATTAATGAATACGAAGCGTAGGCAAGAAGTGTAGGGCTTATCCTTTCTTCTTGTCTATTTTCTGTGTGCGTATTCAATTTTTTGTCTAAGATTATAAGTGTTTTCCCGAATGACATATAGTTAATTATTCCAGCAATAAAACAAAGTTATGCTAAAATGAAATTATCTAGACGAGAGAAAACAAAAAATAGAGTTTTAAGGAGAATGAGTATGAACCAGACTTTGCGTCAATTTGGGCTTGTTTTATTGGCGATAGTACTGACAATTGGGGTTCTTTTTGCATTTTATCCACGGTTTATTCTAATTGTTTTAACACTATTGGAACTGATTTCTATTTTATTAAGTATTTATATTTTATTAAAAAAAACGGCAGTAACAAGTGTGAAAATTGCATGGGTTTTAACGTTGTATTGTGTACCGTTTGTAGGGTTGTTTTTATATCTCTTTTTTGGTCGAAGTAAGTTAAAAAGCAATGCTGTTCAGCGAAAAGAGCAAGAAGAATTAGTTCAATATGTTCAAACACTGCACCAAGTAAAAGTCGACCCATTAAACAATTTACAGATGAAAAATGAACGTTTATCTGCAAAAGCTGTGACTGGAGGAAATCAGTTCGAGGTACTTACAGATGGGGAAGAGACATTTGAAATGATTTTCTCTGCATTAAATGATGCACATGACCATATTCACTTATTTTACTTTATCATCAAAGAAGATGAGGTAGCAGATCAGCTGCGCAAAATTCTAATTAGAAAAGCTTCGGAAGGTGTTCAGGTTCGTTTTGCTGTCGATGGCTTAGGTTCCTTGAAACTTTCGGATAGTTATCTTGACTCGTTGAAAGCAGCAGGCATTGAAGTTGCCGTTTTTAATCCAATTCGTTCGTTTTATCATATTTCTAGAGTAAATTGGCGCAATCATAGAAAAGTGATTGTAATCGATGGGAAAATTGGTTTTGCTGGCGGTTTGAATGTTGGAAATGAATACTTAGGCATTACTCCTAAATTTTCACATTGGCGGGATACGCATTTGAAAATTACAGGACCGTTGGTTAATCAACTGCAGGAAACATTTTTATATGATTGGCTTTACATGAAAAATACTTCAGGTAGTGCTAGTCAATTTATGTCTGAAACTTATTTTTCAGATGCAGCAGTCGGCAGTGATGAAGGGCAAGTAGTTTATGGCGGACCGTATGATTCAGAGCGGGTAGTTCGAGATGTTCTATTTAATATGATTGATTCAGCGAAAGAGAAAATTTCGATTGCCAGCCCTTATTTTGTACCTGACGATGAACTGCTCGCTTTGCTACGTCGGGCTGCGCGCAACGGGATTCAAGTAGAAATTATTATTCCAGGAAAAGGTGATCGTAAGCTTTCTTATTATGGGAATGATTATTATATCGAATCATTGCTTAGTGCAGGGATTCATGTATATAAATATGATGATACAGCATTTATTCACTGTAAAGTAATGATTGTTGATGACCAGATTGCTACGATTGGTTCAACAAATTTCGATATTCGCAGTTTTGATATTAATCATGAAATTTCGGTTATTTTATACAGCGGTCAAGCTATACAAACATTAGTTACTAATTTTAATACAGACCGTTCGAATGCAAAACAGATCACAGAACATGAATTGCTACAACGAACAACTTGGCAACGAATAAAAGCCAAATTGAGTGGACTTTTTGCACCGCTCTTATAAAAAACGGAAGTAAAATACTACTTTTTAACTATAACAAAAGCCATTTCCTTGACGAAAAATGAAGTACTGACTAGTATTTAAGAAAAGCGAGCAATAAGAAAGGAAGAAAAATTATGAGCATCTATGATTATCAAGTCAAAACAACAAAAAATGAAACTGTTTCATTAGAGGATTATCGTGGAAAAGTGCTTTTAATCGTTAATACAGCCACTGGATGCGGCTTTACTCCTCAGTATGAAGGTCTAGAAAATTTGTACAAAAAATACCAAGAACAAGGTTTGGAAATTTTAGATTTTCCTTGTAATCAATTTGGGCATCAAGCGCCAGGGACCAATGAAGAAATCAGTGATTTTTGTCAAATGACCTATCAAACAACTTTTCAAACATTCGGAAAAATCGATGTAAATGGTGAAAATGCTGATCCTTTATATGATTTTTTAAAAGGAGAAAAAGGTGGGCTTTTAGGTGGTGCGATCAAGTGGAACTTTACTAAGTTTTTAGTGGATCGAGATGGAAAAGTTGTTAAGCGCTTTGCTCCAACTGTGGAACCAGAAAAAATTGCTGGAGATATCAAAAAGTTACTTTAAAAGAGGCTAGTTTGCTAAGTGTGGAGTGAAGATACATTTTACTCTGCACTTTTAATTTATATTTTGGATGAGGAATTAGGTCTATTTGAAAAAATGATCTTTGATAAAATGTGTTATACTTTCCTAAAAGAAATAAAAACGTTTATGAAGGAGAGTTAAATGAAAAAGTTAGTTAGAGCAAGTATGTTTTATATGATTTTTGGTTTGTTGGCAGGTGTTTACTATCGTGAATTCACTAAGTTCCATGAATTTACTGATAAAACGCAGTTAAGTACGCTACATACACATGCACTTGTCTTAGGAATGATATTCTTAATTATTGTTTTACTGTTGGAAAAGAATTTTCAAATTATGAAACATAAGAATTATCAAAAGTTTTACATTCTTTATAATATCGGCTTGGGAATTACATTATTAATAATGCTGATTCACGGTACTATGACGGTGCTAGACTACTCCTATAGTGCCGCAATCTCAGGTGTTGCAGGCATTGGGCATATTATCATGACTATAGGTCTGGGCTTCTTTTTTAACGTGTTATTTGGTTCTATTAAAGAATAAATTTTTGTGTCATCTGTTTATCTGGTATAAATCAAAACTATGTTTTTGTTTTGATTTATACTTTTTTATTTATAATTTAGACTAGTCAATGAGCTCTTTTAGAAAGAAAATTTAAAAAAACTTAGTTGAAACAGGAAAAATAAATACGTTTTGTCATCCTTATCTTTGTTGATTTTATTGCTATTAGTAGAAAAAAAAGATAAAATACAAACCATATTGATGAAAAGGTGGTAAAGAAAATTGGACGCAAATATATTTAGTTTGGTCGGAGTACTGATCGTTATTGTTGGATTTGCTTTAAAATTAGATTCGATTCTAATTGTTGCGGCATCACTAATTGTAACGGCTTTAGTTAGCGGCATGGGTTTAACTGCGATGTTAGACATTCTTGGGACAAGTTTTGTATCAAATCGAGGTATGGCAATTTTTATTATTATTATGTTAGCTACAGGAACATTAGAGAGAAACGGTTTGAAAGAATCTGCTGCACGTATGATTAGAAAAACCAAAAAAGTTAATGCAAGTGTAATTTTAATGATTTATGGTGTTTTCAGAACCGTTTTTGCGGCATTCAATGTTAGCTTTGGCGGTGTTGCAGGATTCGTTAGTCCGATTGTTTATCCAATGATGGAAGGCTCTGTTGAATCTAAAAATTTACCGGATAATGAAGAGTATTTTGAAGAGTTAAAAGGAATGTCTTCTGCTATGGAAAATATCACATGGTTCTTCGGTCAAAACCTATTTATCGGTGGAGCTGGAGCGTTGTTAGTACAGTCAACATTGAAAAATTTGGGCTATGAAGTATCATTAGTGAACTTGATGCTGGTTGAAATTCCAGTGGCTCTTGTGGCATTAATTGTTGCATGTGTTTACTTCTATATTAAAGACAAGCGCTTGATGAAAAAATATTACGGCGAACAAAAAGGAGGAAACTAAAAAATGGACTTCTTTTTTAGCTCGGATGTTTTATTAGGTGAAAAGTTGTTAGAACTTATTTATATGATTATGGGTTTGATTGGGATTGGAACAGGGATCTACAACTTTATGGATCAGACGAACAAGCACCGTTATGGCTCAGGTTTTTTCTGGACGATTTTAGGTATTGTAATCGGATTTGGACGCTGGATTCCTAGTACTTTCACAGGTATTCTAATTTTAGCAATGACAGTTCCAGCGATTTTCCATAAAGTAACCAAAGGGAAAAGTCATGCTGCAAGCAAAGAATATATGGAAAAAATGGCAGATAAAATCGGTAATCGTATTTTTATTCCAGCTTTAAGTATTGGTTTTGTAGCGATTCTTGTCGCTTTGTTTACAAAATTAGGTGCTCTTGTTGGTGTGGGAATTGGGGTATTTCTAGCAATTATTTTATTAATGGTATTTTCAAAAGACAATAAACCTGCTGTTTTCTTTAAAGATACTGTTGATATGTTAGGTACGGTAGGTCCGTTATCTATGTTGCCGATGTTATTAGCTTCATTAGGTGCAGTCTTTACTCAAGCTGGCGTAGGTGAAGTTATTTCAAAAGGTGTTAGCAGTATTGTTCCAGCAGGTAACGTTACGGTTGGGATTATTATTTATGCAATCGGAATGGTTATCTTTACAATGATTATGGGAAATGCGTTTGCGGCGATTACTGTTATGACCGTGGGGATTGGTGCACCATTTGTACTGAACTATGGCGCTGATCCGGCTTTAATTGGTATGATTGCTCTTTCTTGTGGTTTCTGTGGTACCTTAATGACACCGATGGCAGCAAACTTCAATATTGTGCCGGTAGCGATTTTAGAGATGAAAGATAAATACGGCGTAATTAAAAATCAAATTTTCGTGGCGTTGTTTATGCTTGTTTTTCAAATTTTGTATATGATTATTTTTAACTAAGAAAGGATGAATAGAATATGAAAATAGTAGTAACTGGTTTTGATCCATTTGGCGGAGAAAAGATTAATCCTGCATATGAAGCGGTAAAATTGTTACCAGATACCATCAATGGTGCGACGATTGTTAAAGTTGAAGTACCGACTGTCTTTGGCGAAAGCGGGAAACGAGTAAAAGAAGCAATTGAACAGGAACAACCAGATGTGGTTTTATGTGTAGGTCAAGCAGGTGGACGTGGTGCTGTTTCGTTTGAACGTGTAGCAATCAATTTAGTCGAAGCTAGAATTCCGGATAATAAAGGCAATCAACCACTAGGCGAAAAAGTCAAAGAAGATGGCGATACAGCTTATTTTACGTCATTACCAATCAAAGCGATGTTAAAACATGTAAACGATCATGGATTACCTGCGTACATTTCTTATACAGCCGGAACGTTTGTCTGTAATGAAATTATGTATCAATTACTTTATATGATTGATAAAGAATTCCCAACAATTAAAGGCGGATTTATCCACGTACCCTTTGAACCTGGTCAAGTAATCGGGAAAGCAGTAGACACACCATCAATGCCGATTCCAACAATCGCTAAAACCTTAGAACTAGCAATCGAAGCGATCACATTGAATGATGAAGAAATTGAATTAAACGTTGGTACAACTCACTAAAGAAAGCAGATAAGCAAATGACTTTTTTTCTAAATCCTGAAATACCACTGAACGACAAATTGCTGGAAGGCCTATTTATGATTATGGGTTTCATGTGTTTTTATGTCGCTAGTAAACATTTAAAAAATTGGCAAAATCGTATTAGCCGTGAATCTTTTCTTTTTTGGGCCTTGTTAGGAACAGTACTGGCATTTGGACGTTTTATTCCAAGTGCAGTTGTTGGTGGTTTGATTTTAATTATGACAATCCCGGCAATTCGTAAACGAGTCGTTCCATTTAAGCAATTAACAAAACAAAAACCAGCAGAAGCCTTTAAAAATCAAGGAGCAAAGATCTTTATTCCTGCATTGGCGATTGGAATCGTCGCGATACTGTGTTCTTTTTTTACAACGATTAGTTCCTTAGTCGGTATTGGGCTGGGTGTTTTATTATCAATGCTGATTTTGCATCTATATTCGAGAAGAAATACTGCATTTGTTTTTTTAGAAGATGGTGCTACTATGCTAGAAAATGTTGGACCGTTATCCATTTTACCAATGTTACTTGCTTCGTTGGGAGTCATTTATACAGAAGCGGGTGTTGGTGACGTCGTGGCTAAAGGGATTCAATCTGTTGTTCCTAAAGGAAATATTTTTATTGGAATTGTATTATTAGCAGTGGGGATGGTTATTTTTACCATGATTATGGGTAACTCGTTTGCTTCGATTACGGTGATGTTAGTAGGAGTAGGATATCCATTTGTGTTAAGTTATGGAGTAGATCCAGTAATTGGAATGGTTGCTTTAACGTGTGGATCATGTGGTACTTTAATGACACCAATGGCAGCAAATTTCAATATTGTACCAGTAAATATCTTAGAAATGAAAGACAAATATGGTGTTATAAAAAATCAAATTGTGGTTTCGCTAATTTTATTAGTGTTCCAAATTGGCTATATGTATTTTTTAGTTCATTATGGTTCGATGTTCTTTTCTTAAGAAATTCGGTTACTAAGTGCTTGATATATAATAACTCAAAGAGTTATATATCAAGCACTTAGTTTTTTTGCGTAAAGCAGATTAATAGAAGAAAATGGAATTTTGTCTTAAAGTTAAGGTAGATTCAATTGGTGAAAAAGTTTGAAAGGAATGGTGTAAGATGGTTGAGTCGCTCTCATTGCTTGAAGGAAGTTGGATAATTAAAGGTACAGATTTTCCGATGTGGGCATCAAAAAAACGGAAAAATCCAATGATTACGTATAAAAAAATATCTAATAATCCCACTAAATTTTTAGATACAGTAAAGTATGAAACAAAAAGCAAATCCAAGCAAATTGATGGTATTGATACATATAGCACAACTAAATTTATTTGGCGGGGGAAAGGTATCTTGAAAGTATTGAAAAGTGAATGGTCTATCCTTGTGCTGACCGAGAGAATTTTAGTCATAAGATTTGAACGTTCGCTTGTAACTCCAGCAGGAATAGATATTTTAGTGCGAGATAACGTAGAAGTTGATGATCCAAAGCAATTTATTTTGGAGTCGCTAAAAGACGGTATATTAAAGAAGGAAGAGATAGAGTGTTTAATTTGGCTTTGAAGATCGAAAATACCTTTTAGAGAATTAACTTGAATAAACAATGAAGGTTATCTTCATTCAATCTTTTGTGATGAAACTTTTGATTTTGAAGATCTTTTCTGCTTATCCAATAATTGAAAAAATGTCCTTGAATAAGCTTTGGGTTTTTAGTCAGAAAGTTATTGAAGCGATTATACAGAGGGCACATTCAAAAATGCTTATTATTTAGTAAAGATTGAGACTGATTTTTAGTGCCTAGTTAGTCAAACTTAAGGCGGAATAGGCATGAGGTTGAAGTGAAGATTTATATTTAGCAGTCTGATTATCTTTGTGTTAAACTATCCTTATCAATTGATAAGGGGGAGAGGGAAATGGTTCAATTTTTCAAACTTTTTTTAATAAGTGCTGTTGTTTTCTTAATATTTGATCTCTTTTGGCTACTTGTTGTTTCAAAGAAGATGTATCAACAGTTTATTGGTCATCTAATGGGAGAGGTCCAAATTGCACCGGCTATCCTTTTTTACATCATTTATGTGATTGGTGTGACGATTTTTGTTTTGATTCCAGGTATTGATAAAAATAGTTTGAGTTATATAATTTTAGCAGGAGCATTTTTTGGATTTGTCTGCTACGCTACATATGATCTGACAAATTTGGCAACACTTAAAAATTGGCCAATTACGATGACAATTATTGACCTAATTTGGGGAGCATCTGTTACAGCAGTTACATCAATTATTGTTTATTTTATTAATTTAAAATTCTTTGGAGGCGCAGGATCATAATGGGAGATATAGATAGTCACCGTCTGTTAAAAAGTCTGTTTAATGGGGCATCAGAAGTCATTGGAAGAAAAGAAGAGTTGAATAGCATTAATGTCTTTCCTGTGGCTGATGGAGATACAGGCAGTAATCTTGCTTCATTAATGCAAGGGCTTCTTGACAACGTACCCCAAAAAGGAAACTCAATAAAAGAGTTGCTCGATGATGTTTCTTCAGCAGCATTGATAGGGGCAAGAGGCAATTCGGGAATTATTTTTGCGCAGTATTTAAGTGGTGTTGCTGAATGTTATCATCAGTCAGAAATATCCTCTAAAGCTTTGGTTCAAGCTTTCCAAGATTCAGTAAATAAAGCTTATGAAGCTGTTTTAGAGCCAAAAGAAGGAACCATTTTGTCAGTCATTAGTGCTTGGGCGCAAAAACTTGCCGCTTCATATGAGAAAGGTAATTCTCTTGAACAATCATTAATAGCTGCACAAAGTATTGCTGAAGAAGCGTTAATTCATACCCAGTTTCAAATGGTTATTTTAAAGAAAAATCGAGTAGTTGATTCTGGTGCTAAAGGTTTTTATTATTTTATCACAGGTTTCACAGATGCTTACTGTAATCAAGTCACAACTGTCGTTTCAACCTCAGAGATAAACAATCAAGTAATCAAATTTGAGAAACATGAAGTAACAACGGAACCTAGTTTTCGCTATTGCTCTGAATTTATTTTAAACCAACCTAGTATTTCACAAAATCAATTGAAAAATCTTCTAAAAAAAGAAGGAGATTCTATTGTTGTTGCTGGAAATCAAAAAAAACTAAAGATTCATGTCCATACGAATACCCCTGGTAAAATCTTAGCATTACTAGAAGCATATGGAAGCATAATGTACCAAAAAGTCGATGATATGCAATTGCAGTATCAGGTTACAAAAAAAAAACGTGCAAGAATTGCGATTGTTACTGACTCAATTGCAGATATTCCAGAAGCATTTATATTAAAACATCAAATTCATGTATTACCAATAAATATTTTAACAGACGAATCCAGTTATTTAGACAAGTTAACGATTAATCCAGAAATTATTAAAGAAAAACAAGCGAATGGAATAAAAATGAGTACGGCGCAACCAGATATCCGAACGATAGATTCATTACTATCATTTTTAGAAAATAAGTATAAACAAGTGTTGATTATTACAGTTTCTTCAAAATTAAGCGGGACATATCAACTAATTATGCAAAGGATTAAAGAGAAAAAATTATCTAAAGATTGGATACAAGTTGTTGATTCTAGAAATAATTCAGTTGCTCAAGGATTACTAGTAAAAAAAGCAGTTCAATTCATAGAAGATGGCCATGCATTTGAAAAAGTAGTAGAAGAAACAAATAAAACAATTGACCGTATTTTTATTTATGTGGCTGTTGCGGATTTATCTCCAATGATCCAATCTGGAAGAATTCCTTCTTTAATAGGCACGTTGGTGCAAAAATTAAGGATACTACCAACCGTTAGTTTGGATCATACTGGGCAGGGAAACTTAACTGGAATATCGTTTAGCCAACAACAAAATATAAAAAAAATAATGAAAAATATTTTTAAATTTGTGAAAGACGATAAACTTGACGAAATAGCCTTCGCTCATGTTTGTGCCAAAGAACAAGCAGAACATTTAGAAAAACGTATAAGAACTGAAATCGGTCAACCATCTAGTATTGTAGATAGCTCAGCTGCAATAGCAATTAGTGCAGGCGTAGGTAGCATTGCAATTGCCGGAATCAAAAAGGAGAGAAAGTTATGATTTATTGGACTATTGCAAGTACATTATTCGCTTATTTTATTGTTTGGTTTGTCATTTCTACTAGTAAAAATAATTATTCTTTAGTAGATATCGCTTGGGGGGGAGGTTTTGTTGTAGTTGCATGGGTTGGATTTTTGACTACCCTAAATATGACCGTGCAAGGTATTACTATTCTTACCTTAGTATCACTGTGGGGGATTCGCCTATTTTTACATCTAACACGACGTAACTGGAATAAGCCAGAAGATTATCGCTATGTGAATATGCGAAAGCGCTGGGGAACAAAATTTGTTAACTTAAAAGCTTTTTTTAATGTTTTCTTTTTACAAGGTATCTTACTATTTATTATTTCATTGCCAATCATGCATACTTTCTCTAAAGAAACAGTTAGTTTTAGCTGGTGGCAATGGTTTGGGATCATTTTGTGGATATTAGGTTTTATTTTTGAAGTTGGAGGAGACCGACAATTAGAAAAATTTAAAAAGAAGCCAGAAAATAAAGGGAAATTATTAACGACAGGTTTTTGGTCTGTGACAAGGCATCCAAATTATTTTGGTGAAGCAACGTGTTGGTGGGGAATATTTCTTATTGCTATTACGCAGTTATCAGAAATATGGTTGATTATTAGTCCGGTTCTAATTACATTATTGTTGTTATTTGTTTCAGGAGTTCCTTTGCTAGAAAATAAGTATAAAGACCGCTCTGATTTTCAAGAGTATGCAAAACGTACACCTAAGTTTTTTCCAAGCATAGGGAAAAAAGGTCTATAAGCTAATGCCATATTTAAAGCATGTTAATAATATAGTATGTAAGTCTGATTTTAATTGAGTGTCGACGGTATGGTAATTCATTCACTAAAATAAAAAACCAGTATTAGTTTAATGATATATGATGATAGGATAGAAGGGCTAAATCTCAAAAATAAGAAGGCTTTCACGATAAAGGGTACCTCCTTGGTACTTCCTAAATTTTGGATCCAAGTATGTGCTATTTTAAATTAGATCGTACCTCATATTGTTGCGTAACAATATGAGGTTTACTTATGGAGACTTCAATTTTTTAGTAAGCGTTTGCATATAATTCATATATATTATACAATGTTATAGAAACGTTTCGATAAAAAGTGAAAAGGAGATTTTTTGTGAAAAATATAGTCAAATTTATAACTTTTCTTTCTTTAATTACCATCTCACTATCGTTTACTGTGCCAACTTTTGCTCAAGAGGATGACAAAAATCAAACTTTAGAAGCACAAGCATCTCAAGATGATGTACTAAGCATGTTATTTAGCAATAGTTATGACGTTTTTAGAGATTTAAGAAATGATATCGGAGTTTACAGAGATAGTGTATTACTTGAACCAGGAGAGAATTATCATCCATCCTCTGTTGCAGCTACTGGTATCGGCTTAATGTCATTAACTATTGCAGATAAAAAGAATTGGGAATCAGATGCATTAGAAAAAGCGAAACAAACTGTAGCAACCATGACAGACCAAACAGCAGGGTTTCATGCTGATCGAACGTCAAATGGATTTTATCGGCATTTTATCAATATGGAAACAGGTGCACAAGAATGGAATTCGGAATACAGTACAGTTGATACAGCTATATTTTTAGTAGGTGCTTTGTTTGCTGAAAAGTATTTTAATGATCCGGAGTTAAGCGAATCTGTTGCTAAACTTTATCATTCAATTGATTTTGAAGCGACTATTGCGGATATTGACACTGGCGGTATTTACCTTACGATGAATGAAGATGGAACAGGCGTAGCAAATTCTATTACTTTACCTTATAACGAATATATTATCGTAGCGTGGTTAGCGTATAATCAAAATAGTAGTAATCCCGAAAGTAAAGCTGTTAAGTTGTGGCAAAACCATTATGAAACGCCAGAAAATCTTTTGAATAAGCAATTTGACGGTTTAAGTCTTTTAACAGATCATCCAGACCATTATTTATCATCTTTTACCCTACTTTTTCCGTATTACATGGTAAATATGTTCTCAAAATCAAGTGAGTATAATGTTTACATTGAAAATACTTATAAAGCTGACAAACTTTGGAGTGCAGGAACAAATAAAACAAATCCTTATGAATGGGGAAATGGCGCCGGAGCAGCACCAGCAGAATATGGCTATCATGCTGATTCAATTAACAACAATAAATTTATAGTGATTTCACCTCATATTATTTCAGGATTTTTACCTGTTAATCCGAGTGGAGCTCAAGATTTACTGGATATATATACGAATAAAAAAGGTATTTATCAGTTACAATCTGATACTTCTAAGGAAATTCTTTGGCGCTATAGTATTGAAGAACCAGATTGGAAAGCAAATTCAATCCAAGGTATTGATTATTCAACTTTTCTTTTTGGTCTTGCAACGTTAGATAATGATTTGGGTATGAGTTTTTTCCAAACTAACAATAACTTTTTTACGAATGTTACTTTTGATTTAAATGGCGGAACAGGTACAGTTCCTCCAGCACAACATTTAGCTGTTGGAGACGTTTTACAAGAGCCAACGTCTAAACCAACACGTTCTGGTTATACTTTTGTTGGATGGAGTCCAAAAGCAGATGGCTCAGAAGAAGTCTGGGATTTTACAGCAAGTTCAGTACCAGACGGTGACGTGACCTTTTATGCGCAATGGGCTGAAAACACATCAATTGTTACTTTCGACCTAAATGGGGGAACAAGCGAGATACCACTAGAACAATCTATAGCAGTTGGAAGCAAGATACAGGAGCCAACGCCTGAACCAACGCGTATGGGGGACACTTTTACTGGATGGAGTTCTAAGGTTGATGGTTCAACAGGGCTTTGGGATTTTGTAACTGATGTAATGCCGGATAGTGATTTGACTCTATATGCACAATGGCAGATCAACACCTATACTGTGACTTTTGATTTAAACGGGGGAACAAGTGAGGTGCCACCAGTACAAAATGTAGTGTTCGGAGCAAATGTGCAAGAGCCAACATCAAAACCAACTCGCACTGGCTATAATTTTAGTGGATGGTATGATGAAAATGATAACATCTGGGAATTTAACAAGATGACAATGCCAAATAATGATCTGAAATTGTATGCACATTGGGAAAAAAATAATGTAACAGAAGATCCAAGTAACTCAAAAGGCGGGAATACATCCCAAACGAAACCGACGAAGCTGCCATCAACTGGCGAAATATTTGATTTTTTAAGTATAATTGGGTTTTTGATGGTTAGTGGATTAGCTATTGTCTTTTATAAAAAATAATAAATGCTACTTGTAAACGGTATTAGGAAATTGTCCTGATATCGTTTTTTCTAATGTACTTTAAAAAGAAATTGTTAAGAAGGAAACTTCCACATATGTTAAACTAAATGACAACAAGTGTTTTACCGTAAAATAAAGGAGCGAAATACTATGACATTCCAAAACAGAACCCCAAAATTCATAGATCCCAAAGATGCAATTTCAATAACAAAAGAAAATGGCACAAAAGTTGGTTATTATCTATTTGATACATTTGAAATCCATACGAACGTAATTCCCGAAAAGTCTGTACAAGATTGGCACAGTCATCAAGAGATCGAGGAGATCATTGTTGTTAATAAAGGAAGCTTGTTATTAGAATGGATTGGAAATGAAATAAAACAAAGAAAAGTGAACTGTGGTGAAATTATTAGGATGAACAATAGCATTCATCGAATCTCCAATATAGAAAATTCCCTAGCAGAATGTACTATTTTTAGATTTGTAGCTCCTGAAAAAGACCAATCTGAAGTGATAAAGAATGATAAACGAATTTATACAGATGAAGAGATAGAAAACTTATTGCTATTCGAAACATAAAAATAAAATTGTAACAGAAGTCGTTTAAACTTGAGCAATTGGACTAAAACCCGCACAATGCGTTTTATTGCATTGTGCGGGTTTTAGAAAATTGTCGAAGCGAAACGCTTTTGTCTCAGCCTCCACATTTCCACTTAGAATATCAAGAGAGCAAGTAATAAGTGTTATAAAATTTTTTTAAAACTGATGATCGGTTTTTTCCCCAGAATAAAACTCGTTAGCCCAATGAACAGTGATGATATTTTCACCATTGCTTTGAAGGTTAGTTAATGAAACATCTTTAACACTTTCTCTAGCAAGTAGTCCTCTAGCAGGAATTGTAAATGAATCTGATTGTTCTCCATTTAGAGTGTAATAAACTGGCATTGCTACAGTGTTGGTATTAACAAACGTTACAACGGCTGAATTTGTTGTTGGACTAGTACTTTTCACTCTAAAACCAACATTATTGATAGAGGCAATACCAATATTTTGATTGATTGTTGTGATTCCTGAAACTTGTTCGAAGAAATAAGTACCAATGATTTTTTTATCAGCTAGAGCAGCAGGTTTTCCTTCGATTAATTCTTGTGAAACAGGACTATCTGTTGCAATACCTAAATAGATTTTTTGTCCATATGGTAATTTACTCAGTTCATAATCTCCAACAAGAGAAGGTGTCCGCACAGAGCCTAACACATTTCCAGCTTCGTCATAAGCAGTTAAATCAACTGCACGTAATGACTCTAACGTGTCTTTTCGCCCATTTAAATTTGTATCGTTAAAAACAGAACCAGTGATGCTGGCATATTGTTGGATTCCAAAGAAAAACTGATTTGTCTTTCTAATTTTTAATCCAGTCAGATCATAAGAATTACCAAATGTATCAACTTTTGCAAAACGCATTGCGGGAACATTATCAATTAAACTTCCTAGTGAGCGTAGTTGTGTAGTTGTTTTTGTAATCGTGGTTGAATTGTCTTCACCGATGATTTCAGCATAATTTATTTTATCAATTTCATCTGCAAGTTTAGGGAAGATAGATGCTAGTAGTTTGATATACGTATTATCTGAATTTGTATCGATATCTCCAGTAGCAATTAAATCAGGATTGTTCAAGATACTTGCTAGATCGCCGCCTTGGATAATCTCTAAAATGGCCGCAATTTTACTTGTATTTTCCGCAAGTCCAGACAAGGTTAAATCAAATGGTGAACGTAAAATGATATAAAGATCCGATGAAACATCAGGTAAATTAATTATTTTTCCGTCTTTAGTTGTTCTTAAATAGATAGCATCAGCGATATCAATATTTCCGCTTAATGAATTTAAAAGTAAACTCGTAATATCTAAATTCGAAAGTTCATCCGAATCTAAAACTTGTACAAGACGACGAAGATTGATGATAATCATAGTTTTATTGTTTAGAATAGACTCATCTGCATCCATCAGTCCATTCCAGTTCGTATCTTCAAAAGGTAAAATGTCTAATGAAGTCACTCTTTTTAACGGTAAATTCGCTGAGTATAAAAGTGTAGAACGATCATTTGCTTCAATCTGAACAATCCCGTTTAATTGCTCACCAGTTTCTGAAACAGCATTTCTATCAAATGCAATTGCTCGGTAATTTGAATCGAAATTGTATCTTACGTAATAGGTATTGCGTTTTAATTTTGTGAAAGCAAATGTTCCTAACGTACCAGTTGTAGTTGATTGAACTGCGTTTTGATTATTTACAGCATCAGTCAATGATTCATACAAGATCACTTGCTGACCGGAAACTGCTACTTCTAAATTTTTAAGCTCCATTACTCCATTCTCATTAAGATCTTGATAAACAGATCCTGAAATTGTATTAACGGGTAAATTTAATAAAGACGCCTCTGCTCTATGACTAAAACCAAATAGACCGACAAAACTTACTAACAAAACAAATAACTTCAATTTTTTTAAATCCATACTTTCTCCCTTTCATTTTTCCTCTGCTTGATATTCTAAAGTTAAAACTATTCGCACTTAAAATGACGAATCATTGTTTTCAGCAATTAAAAGTGCCTAGTTTATTTTAACAAACGATAAAAGTTATTTATTTCTTTTTTTTATCTGTAAAGATAAATTTTTGATAATAAATAAATTTGTGAAAAATCTAATTTATTGGTGTTGTTTTGTTTTTTGTGCCAGATAAAATTTGTTTACTCTGTTTTTTATTTTTAAATATTTGTTATTTATATTTACCTTAAAATGATTGGTGCATCCTAAAGTAGTAGTTGTAAAACTGTCCTTAAGATTGGTTATAGGGGAGTTTTTTTGTATAAAGATTGTATAAAGAAATGTTGCTAACTTTAACACTATCTTTATATAAAATTTGCTATTGTAAATGTATCAACCAAAGGAGAGAACATCGATGATTATTATTGCTGGTATTATCGCAGGGTTACTGCTTATCTACTTATTTTATGAATTATTTTGGGGGGATCAACGGTGAGTACTATCTTTATTCAACAAGTGATTTTTATAATTGTTTTAATTAGTTTAGCTATTCCACTAGGTATTTATATCTACAAGGTAATGACAGGGAAAAAGAATTTACTAACGAAAGTAATTCAGCCAGTCGAAACTAAAATATATCAATTTCTAGGAACACCAGCACAAAAGGAAATGACAGCAAAACAATATGCAACAAGTGTTCTGGTCTTTAGTTGCTTTTCGTTTTTTGTGTTGATGGCGATGCTTTTAAGCCAAGGTTTTTTACCATTAAATCCGGAAAAACTGCCAGGAACTAGTTTGTCTTTGGCTTTTAATACAGCCGCAAGTTTTGTGACAAATACAAACTGGCAAGCCTATGCAGGGGAAGATACGTTGTCGATTTTTACTCAGGCATTTGGACTGACTGTTCAAAATTTTGTTTCAGCAGGCGTCGGGATTGCAGTTCTTTTTGTATTACTTCGTGGGTTTACTAATCGAACAAGTAAACATCTTGGGAATTTTTGGCAAGATTTGACGAAGGTTATTTTATATATTCTGTTGCCGCTCTCTTTTATCGTATCTTTAATATTAATTTCGCAGGGAGTCGTTCAAACATTTGCAGGTTCAGTGGAAACAAGTAGTTTGGAGTTTGGCGAAAAAATCTTTTTACCATTGGGAACAGTTGCTAGTCAAGTGGCGATTAAACAATTAGGGACAAACGGCGGCGGCTATTTTGGGGTCAATTCTGCTCATCCTTTTGAAAATCCCAACTTAATTAGTAACTTTGTTGAGAATTTGTCAATCTTATTAATTCCAGTTGCTTTGATTGTGGCGTTTGGTTTATTCGTGAAAGAATGGAAGCAAGGAAGAACAATTATGATTGTTTCCTTTGGTTTTTTGATTGCGGCTTTAATTGGTGTAACATTAAGCGAATATTATGGACCGTCATTTAGCCACGTAATTGGGCAAATGAATATGGAAGGAAAAGAAACTCGTTTTGGCATTGGCTGGTCTAGTCTTTGGGCGGTCAGTACGACAGCTGCATCCAATGGGTCAGTTAATAGTATGTTAGATAGTTTCACTCCGTTAGGCGGTTTGATTCCGATGTTTCTGATGCAGTTAGGGGAAATTATTTTCGGTGGAGTCGGTAGTGGTTTGTACGGCATGCTGGTTTTTATTTTACTGGCAATCTTTATTGCAGGTTTGTTAGTGGGAAGAACTCCAGAGTATTTAGGGAAAAAAATCGAACCTTTCGATATGAAAATGGTATGCTTAGTCATTTTAACACCGCTATTTTTAACTTTAATTGGCACGATGCTGTTTATTCTCAATCCGCAGGCAACTAGCTGGTTAACGAATCAAGGACCGCATGCTTTTTCAGAGATTTTATATACATTTACATCTTTAGCTAATAATAATGGTAGTGCTTTTGCTGGACTTACAGCAGATACGACATTTTTAAATATTTTAGGTGGAATCATTATGATTCTCTCACGCTTTATACCTATGCTGGCAGTTATTTATCTAGCTTCAAATTTAGGGAAAAAGAAAATCGTCGCAACAGGTTCCGGTTCACTTTCAACAACGAACGCAACGTTTGTTACGATGTTAATTATCGTGATTTTAGTCGTTGGTGCACTAAGCTTTTTACCATCAATGGCACTTGGACCAATTGCTGAACACTTTTTGACAAAATAAGAAAAAGAAGGGGATTCCTTTGAAAAATACACAAGCGAAACGCAATGTTTACTTAGACGCGTTTAAATCATCGTTTCAAAAATTGGCACCTACAATTCAAATAAAAAATCCGGTTATGTTAGTTGTTTACACAGGTGCAATTTTAACAACAGTGCTTTATATACTTACTTTTTTTGGACATGTAGATGCTAACCCATTTTTTATTTTAGCGATTGCCATTATTTTATGGCTGACGATTTTGTTTGCTAACTTTGCTGAATCAATTGCGGAAGGTCGCGGGAAAGCTCAGGCTGAAAGTTTAAAACAAGCGAAAAAAGAAGTAACAGCGCATAAAGTCGTTTCAATTGAAGCAGCTCAAAATAAAGAATTTACACCAGTTCAATCATCTGAGTTGAAAAAAGGTGATTTAGTTTATGTAGCTGCGAATGAACAAATTCCGATGGATGGCGATGTCATTGATGGTGCGGCTTCAGTAGATGAAAGTGCGATTACAGGAGAATCTGCTCCGGTTATTCGTGAATCTGGCGGTGACCGTAGTGCGGTAACAGGAGGAACCACGGTTGTTTCAGATTATTTAGTCATTAAAGTAACAGCGGAAAACGGCGAATCATTTTTAGATAAAATGATTTCAATGGTAGAAGGTACCGAGCGTAAAAAAACACCGAATGAAATTGGCTTGCAAATTATTTTAATCATGTTAACGATTATTTTCTTAGTCGTTTCAGCAACACTATTACCGTTTACCAAGTTTTCCAGTGAATTAGTTGGAACAGGTTCCGCATTGTCATTAACAGTGATTATTGCTTTACTGGTTTGTTTAGCACCGACAACAATTGGTGCATTGGTTTCTTCTATTGGAATTGCTGGCATGAGTCGTTTGAATAAAGAAAACGTAATTGCGATGAGTGGTCGTGCGATTGAAGCGGCTGGTGACGTCGATATTTTATTATTGGATAAAACAGGAACCATTACTTTAGGAAATCGTCGAGCTAGTGAATTTATCCCTGTATCTGGAGTGAAAGAATATGAACTGGCAGATGCTGCTCAACTTTCTTCGTTAGCTGATGAAACAGCTGAAGGGCGCAGTATTGTGATTTTAGCAAAAGAAAAATTTGATATACGTGGTAGAGAGTTGAATCATACTGAAGTGACTTTTATTGAATTTACAGCTAAAACGCGAATGAGCGGCATTGATTACCAAGGTGCGGAAATCCGTAAAGGTGCAGCCGATACAATCAAAACACATGTCGAAAAAAATGGCAGCGTCTATCCAGAAGAGTGTGATACTATTGTCCAACGTGTGGCAAACGAAGGCGGAACCCCATTAGTTGTAGTAAAAGACAAACGAGTTCTCGGTGTGATTTATTTAAAAGATATTGTCAAAAATGGTGTAAAAGAAAAATTTGATGATCTTCGTAAAATGGGAATTAAAACCATTATGATTACTGGTGATAATCCGATGACGGCAGCCGCAATTGCTGCAGAAGCAGGAGTGGACGACTTTTTAGCTGAAGCAACCCCAGAAAATAAAATGAGCTTGATTCGTGATTATCAGGAAAAAGGACATTTGGTTGCTATGACAGGAGATGGCACTAATGATGCGCCGGCCTTGGCTCAAGCAGATGTTGCGGTTGCAATGAATACAGGGACACAAGCAGCTAAAGAAGCGGGAAATATGATCGATTTGGATTCGAGTCCAACGAAGTTAATAAGTATTGTAAAAATCGGTAAACAATTATTGATGACACGTGGCGCTTTAACCACCTTTAGTATTGCGAATGATATCGCTAAGTATTTTGCGATTATTCCAGTATTATTCTTTAGTATTTACCCTGCATTAGATGCGTTGAATGTTATGAAATTAACGAATCCCACGACGGCAATTCTTTCGGCGATTATCTATAATGCAGTGATTATTGTTGCGTTAATTCCATTAGCGTTAAAAGGTGTATCCTACAAAGAAAAACCAGCCAGCCAAATTTTACGACATAACTTATTAGTTTATGGGTTAGGCGGCGTTATTGCACCTTTTATCGCAATTAAATTGATCGATATGTTCTTGACACTTATTCTATTTTAGGAGCGAGGAACTGTGAAAAAAATTATGATTACCTCATTAAAAAGCATCGTACTTTTTACCTTGTTATGTGGTGTTGTCTATACCGTTACTGTAACCGCTGTGGGACAAATACTATTCTCTAAACAAGCCAACGGCAGTGTCGTTAAACAGGAAATAAATGGAAAAACAGAAGTGATTGGATCAAGTCTAATTGGACAAACATTTACTGGTGAAAATTATCTTCATGGACGTCCGACTAAAGTCAGTCAATTATCCCCAGTTTCCAAAATACAAGAAGAGTTGGTAAATGAACGAGTGAAACAAGCTGATGTAAAAGAATTGCCAATTGATTTAGTAACAGCTTCTGCCAGTGGACTTGATCCGGAAATATCTGTTGACGGAGCGATGAGTCAAGTGGAGCGGATTGCGGTAGCTAGAAACATGAAAAAAGCCGATGTCCGTGCTATAATCAAACAAAATATTGTCGGACTTAAAATGGGCTCAATTAGCTCACAACGTGTAAATGTTTTAGGTGTAAACCAACAGCTGGATGAGTCTGAATAAAGGATGGAATCAAAAGTGGAAGAGGAACGTTTAGATCCGGAACAACTTTTAGCCAAGTGGAAGAAGAACGAACAAAGCCTGAGGTCTGGTAGACTGAAGGTTTTCTTCGGTTATGCGGCTGGTGTGGGAAAAACATATGCCATGTTAAAAGAAGCCCACGAACAAAAAGCTGAGGGCAAAGATATCTTGATTGGCTATGTAGAACCTCATGCACGACCTGAAACGGCCGCTTTAGTAACAGGACTGCCAAATTTACCTACAAAAGCATATGAATATAAAGGTATCACAATCAATGAATTCGACGTTGATCTTGCGTTAGAAAAGAAACCAGAGATTATTTTAGTCGATGAATTGGCACATACAAATGCGATTGGTGCTAGAAATAAAAAAAGATATCAGGATATTGAGGAATTATTAAAAGCTGGAATCGATGTTTATACAACCGTCAATGTTCAACATATAGAAAGCCTAAATGACATCGTTGAGCAAATCACAGGTGTTCATATTTCTGAAACGGTACCAGATACATTTTTTGAAACAAGTTCCTTGAAAGTTGTCGATATTGAAACAGAAGAACTGCTGGAACGTTTAAGACAAGGAAAAATTTATCAATCAGATAACGCCAAAAAAGCCATGGCTAATTTCTTCAAAACAGATAACTTAACTTTATTGCGTGGAATGGCTATCCGTAAAGCTTCGGATCATATAAATACAACCAATCAGCAAGAAACGCAAAAAAACACTGGTATTCATTCGAAACTATTAACAATCATCGACGAAAAAAATCCGGAAATGACTAAAAAATGTCTACGCTGGACAGCTCGTTTAGCCCAAGCTCTCGGGACAGAATGGATCGCATTAGAAATTTTAGAAGACATGTCGGAACATACCGAATCAGATAACTCAAAATTAGCAGCGAAATTAGGTGGAGAAGTTGTCACTTTAGAAAGCGACAATCAAAGAGAAACTATCGTACAGTATGTGAAGATGCGCGGTGTTACAGACTTAGTAATGGGTAAAGCAATTAAGCGCTCACGTTTTATCCGTTTATATCGGCCTGATTTAGAAGATGAATTAGTGTCATTTATCCCAGATGTTGATATTCATTTGGTCCCTTATCAAGCGAAAAAATATTTGCTTAATAAGTATACTGTTAAGAAAAAAAATCTAAATAGTATTTTTACCTGGAAAGATTTTTACATGACAATCGGCTTATTGGCTATTGCGACAATTCTTTCCGAATTTGGGTCCTATTATCATATTGGCGATCAGAATTTAATTTTGATTTATATTCTTTTTGTGTTGCTGGTAGCTCGGGTGACTACGGGATATTTGTGGGCAGCACTTTCGTCAATTGTTAGTGTGCTGATGTTTAATTGGTTTTTTGTCGATCCGCTTTTCTCGCTGACGGTATATAAGCAAGGTTATCCTTTAACGTTAGTGTTTATGTTGCTGGTAGCTCTTTTAATCAGTAACTTAATGATGCAAATCAAAAAGCAAGCATTCTACGCAATGAAACGGGAGCACCAATTAGAAATTTTATATGAATTGAATAAAAAATACTTAGTTGCTCGTAACCAAAAAGAGATTCTTTTAACAACCGCCGAATATCTATCAAATATGCTGGATCGTCAAGTGGTCTTGTATGATGAAGAAGATGTTCGAAATCCGGTCGGAGCGCCAATCAAAGGGCCATTAAGAAGCTTAGAAGAACTAGCTGTCGCCAACTGGGTTTTTGTAAATCAAAAAGAAGCCGGTTTTGGAACGGATACTTTGATGGGAGCAAAAGCCTTGTATTTACCAGTTTTATCAAATGGAGTGACACTTGCGGTTATCGGTATTGAAAAAAATAAAGAAAACCCAATTACAGATGAGGTTATTACCTTTTTAGAATTGGTTGCGACACAACTTTCTTTAGCAATTGAGCAAAGTAATTTGACTTCTGAACGGCAACAAATTCTTTTTGAAAATGAAAAAGAACGTATGCGGGGGAACCTACTACGTGCTATTTCTCATGATTTGCGTACACCATTAACTGGAATTTCAGGCTCTGTTGAAACTATTTTAGGGGATCAAGATACAGTAGCATTATCAGCAGAAACGAAACGTAAATTACTAGTTGGGATTAAAGAAGATGCTGATTGGCTGATTCGAATGGTCGAAAATTTACTTTCTGTAACGCGAATTAATGAAGAGACAATGAAAGTAGCTAAAAGTAAAGAAGCCGCCGAAGAAGTGGTTTCATCTGCGATTCAGCGAATTAGAAAAAGTTATCCTGAAAGCCAAATTAAGGTTGCGCTTCCAGACGAATTTATTTTAGTACCGATGGATTCGATTTTGATTGAGCAAGTATTGTTTAATTTAATAGAAAATGCGATTCGTCATTCAAATAGCCAGTCCGAAATTTTAGTTGCTGTTTCATTTAATATCAAGGACATTACTTTTGAAGTAGCCGATCAAGGAAAAGGTCTGACTGATGAACAAATTAAAATGTTGAATAGTGGGATGTCTAAACAAAATATTCCAGTTGACTCAAAAACTGGGATGGGGATTGGCTTATCGATCGTTAAAACAATTATCATGGCTCACGATGGTTCGCTTCATGTAGAAAACAGACCACAAGGCGGCGCGGCTTTTGTATTTACGTTACCTTTAGAACGAAAGGAGCAAATGGAATGGCAGAAATTTTGATTATTGAAGATGATGATGTGATCGGAGAATTTATTGGTGCTATCTTACAAAAAGAAAAACACGAAATTCGTTTAGCGTACTCGGCTTTAGAGGGACTGTCTACTTTTCGGATGTGGAATTTTGATTTGATTTTACTGGATCTAGGCTTGCCAGATCAAGATGGAATGGAAGTGCTAAAAAAAATCCGTGAAACGTCGCAAGTTCCAATTATTATTATTTCCGCGCGAGATCATGAAGATAACAAAGTTGAAGCTTTGGATTTAGGTGCCGATGATTATATCACAAAACCCTTTGGGACTCCTGAGTTGCTAGCTAGAATTAGAACGGCATTAAGGCATGCGGCGAGTACACCTGAGGCACAAAATGAAGTCAAAAAAATCATTAATGGAGATTTATGTATTGATATTGAACATCATCGGGTTACCAAAAATGGTCAACTAATCCATTTAACACCTAACGAATATAAAATTATCCAAGTCCTTGGTGAAAATTTAGGTAAAGTCCTGACACATACTTACCTATCACAAAAAGTTTGGGGCCCTTATAGCAATGAAAGCCAAACACTACGGGTAAATATGTCCAATATTCGTAAAAAAATTGAAACTAATCCGGTTGAACCAGAATATATTTTAACTGAAATTGGCATTGGTTATCGGATGCTGGAAAAATAAAATTGAATTGTTAAAAAGCAGTAAAGAGAAAATTAAAACGTTTTTCTCTCTACTGCTTTTTAATATTAATCTACTTTTGTATAACCGCTATCTAATAATAGTTTTTCAGATTGAGACATGCTAACAAACTTAGCATTTTCTGAACCTTCATCTACTATCGAACCAGTCAATTTTGCTACTTCTTGTAAGTCAGCTTTTGAATAGTCTACTTCTGTATTCTCAATTAATTGATCTTCTTGATAATCGATAGTATGAGTAACTCCTTTAACATTACTGAATTGCTCTACCACGCTTGCAAGTGCTTCTTGCGCTTGTTCTTTAGAGTCAATTCCCATAGCTGCATAATTCCCGATAGATGTTGTTGTTTGTTTTAAAACTAAATCTCCCATGTAGCTGTAAACCATTTGAATGTTAACTCCATTTTGTTCAATCTCAAAAGTAGCAGTTTTTAGAGCAACTGGTTCATCATCGGATGATTCTGTGTTAATTATTGAACTTGATTCTTGAATGTCCGCTTTATTTTCAGTTTTCACACTATTTTTTGTTGCTGAAGTGTTGTTAGTTTTGACGTTAGAACAACCAATCATTAAAATCCCTAAACCTAATGTTGCAAGTGATAAAATCCCCTTTTTCATTTTTTCCTCCTAATTAAATATATTATTGTATCCATTTAACTCTACACTAGTTTGATTATCTTTGGAAGATTAAAATGACAGATGTTTTTAAATTAGGATAGAAAATATTGTTAGGTATGTAGAACTTGTGTCTGAAGTGTCAAATAGTGCTATCATCTAATTAAAGATAGGCGATTGAAAGGAGTGATATAAATGAAAGTTGTCATAGCTATTGATTCAATGAAAGGTTCAATTTCGAGTATTACAGCCAACAAAATAGTTGGAGAAGTTTTTTCTAAGTATGGGCATGAAATCACTCAGGTTGCAATTGCGGATGGTGGCGAAGGAACTGTTGATGCTGTGGTCAAAAATAACAATGGTAAGAAAATAGCTGCCGTTGTTCATGGACTGTATAACCAAAAGATTTCAACCGATTTTGGCTGGTTCGAAACGGAAAAATTAGCTGTTATTGAATCAGCCGCAGCATCTGGGATTCAATTTTTAGACGGAACTCAAAAAACACATCCGCTGAATACATCTTCCTATGGAACTGGGGAATTAATTTTAGCAGCTATAAAACAAGGCGCAAAGACAATTGTTGTCGGTTTAGGCGGCACCGGGACGGTTGATGGCGGCGTCGGTTTGCTTGCTGCATTAGGTGTAGAGTTTTTTGATAAACAGCATCACTTGCTGTCAACTACGGGAGGAGAATTGGGAGAAATTGAATATTTTTCAGTAAAAAATCTTAATCCACAATTAGCCGATGTTACTTTCATAATTGCCTCAGATGTGACTAGTCCGTTGTTAGGTGATAGTGGGGCAGTGTATATGTTTGGTCGTCAAAAAGGAATTCAAGAAGATCAATTAGCAGATTATGAAGAAAGTATGCGGCATTATCAAAAAGTTATTACGGGAGAAAATTTATCTGTTGAAGGTGATGGTGCTGCTGGTGGAATTGGTTTTGCTCTTCGGGTATTTTTAAAAGGCACTACTTATTCGGGATTTAATTTTATCTCAGAACAAACAAGTTTAGAAAAATTAATTCAGGAAGCGGATTTGGTTATCACAGGTGAAGGGAAAATGGATAAGCAGAGTTTACAAGGGAAAGTTCCAGTGGGAATCGGTCGCTTAGCTAAAAAACGCCAAGTGCCTGTTATTGCTTTTGTCGGTAGTTTTTCAGGCGACGAAACACTTTTCGCTAAAGAAGGTGTATCCGTAATTGTACCGATTATTGACGACCTGACCACCTTGGAACAAGCGATGATAAATGCAGAACAGAACCTCAAAAGGTGTGCAGAACGAACAATTCGCTTAGTAAGTTTAGTTAAATGAAAAAGGTTGGTTTTTTGTTATAAAATAGACAAGAACAGTTGTGGTTAGCTGAGTAAACGAGCCGCAGCTGTTTTTTTATAAAAATGAGTTTTTACATAAATAGATCGGACTTAAGTACCATGACAAGTGCTGAGACTTAGTTCAAAATAGGCTAGGTAAGTTTGAAATGGATTCACAAATAATGGAGGGGTAATATGTCTGTCATCGAAGCAAAAAATATCAAAAAAAGTTATGGACGAAATGAAACAAAATTTGATGCACTAAAAGGTGTTGATTTAAAAATTGAAGCAGGGGAGTCTGTCGCAATCGTTGGGAAAAGTGGTTCTGGGAAATCTACTTTTATGCATATTTTAGCACTATTGGATCAACCAACATCGGGTGAAATTTTACTAAACGATCAAAATGTTACTAGTATTAGTAAAAAAGCCTTAAACAAAACTAGAAATAAAGAATTTGGTTTTGTTTTCCAACAATTTTTTATGAATCCTAAAGATACTGTTTTAAACAATGTTATGCTACCGTTAAAAATTGGCGGTATCTCAAATAGCAAACGTAAAGAGATGGCACTTGAAGCTCTGAAAGCTGTTGAGTTAGACGATAAAATCAATAACAAAGCCAATAATTTATCTGGAGGACAAAAACAGCGAGTATGTATTGCTAGAGCGTTAGTTAATAACCCTCAAATCATTTTTGCAGATGAACCTACGGGTAATCTGGATTCTACAACAGGTGAAAAGATCGAACAGCTTTTATTCGATTTGAATAAGAAAAAAGGGATCACGTTAATAATTGTAACGCATGATCCGGAGTTAGCAGAGCGCTGTGATCGACAAATTCATGTTCGAGATGGACTTATTGTAGGAGGGGACAACTAAATGAAAATCAGTGATATTTTAAAATCAGCTAGTTCAAATTTAATGCGCAATAAAGGCCGTACCATTTTAACGATAGTCGCTATTTTTATCGGAGCCTTTACAATAGCTTTAACAACAGGAGTTAATATCGGTGTTAATGACTATATCGACAAACAAGTCGGCAGTGTCGGCGGTGAAAATCAAATCTTTGTTCAACCAAAAATGGAAGTCAGCATGGGAAACAGCGACGAACCGGCAAAATATGATCCCGATAAAAAAACAAGCTCTATGCAGCAACAACAAATGTTGGATGATAAAGATATAGAAAAAATTCAAGACGTTAAAGGAGTCAAAGATGTCAGCCCAGTCAGATCTGCTGCCATTGATTACATCGAAGGTAACAACGGTGAAAAATACGTATTTTCAGCAACAATGACCATGGATGACATGAATATTGATTTAGAAACAGGGAAAAAAGTTTCTCAAAAAAGTAGTGATTATGAAATCAATTTAGCACCAGAATATGTTAAATCACTAGGTTTCAAATCAAGCGAAGATGCCATCGGTAAAACAGTAAAATTAGGAGCGTCTTCTTCACTTGAAGGAAAAGAGGAAATAGTAGAAGCGAAAATTGTTGGTGTACGTAATACTAGCTTGATTCAAGGCGGTATGTCATTGATGAATAGTGCTTTGATTGATAAGTTAGTATCGATTAATGAACAAGGGTTACCAGACAATTTAAAAAATAAATACGGTATGGTTGTTGCTGAAGCGGATAAAAATAGCTCAAAAGAAGAAATCAACGCAATTAAAGAGCGTTTATCTGATGCTGGTTTCTCAAGCTCAACTGTTGAAGACGAGATTGGAATGATCCGAAATGTCATTAATGCTATTACAGGCGTTTTAACAATGTTTGGCGCAATTGCGTTATTAGCAGCAAGTTTCGGAATCATCAATACTTTGTATATGTCTGTTCAAGAACGGACGCGCGAAATTGGTTTAATGAAAGCAATGGGACTTGGTAGTGGGAAAGTCTTTATGATTTTCAGTGTTGAAGCTGCATTAATTGGTTTCTTAGGTTCAGTGTTAGGAATTTTAGGCGCGATGGGTGTAGGTGCGCTAGTTAACCAAGCAGCAGCTGATTCATTCTTAAAAGAACTGACAGGCTTTACATTAATTCAATTTTCGGCACCATATTCTGCGGTGATTATTTTAGTGATTATGTTGATTGCTTTCTTAGCAGGAACATTGCCAGCGAGAAGAGCCGCTAAGTTAGATCCGATTGAATCATTACGTTATGAGTAAAAGAAGTTAATTAGAAAGTGAGTAGTAAAAACGATAATAGTTTTTATTACCACTTTTTTTATCCTCATAAGCATATTTTTTACCTCAACATTGATTTAGGAGTATACTAAGTTCACATTTTATTAAACAACGGAGGAATCAAAAATATGAAAGCAGTCGTAATCAATCAATATGGAAGTAAAGATGAACTAACAGAACAAGATGTAACTCTACCAGAATTAAAAGCAAATCAAGTATTAATTAAAGAAAAAGCAACATCGATCAATCCGATTGACTGGAAATTACGAGAAGGTTATTTAAAACAAATGTTTGATTGGGAATTTCCAATTATTTTAGGCTGGGATGTGGCAGGAGTGATTACTGAAGTGGGCAGCCAAGTGACAGACTGGCAAGTTGGTGATCGTGTTTTCGCTCGTCCGGAAACAACTCGTTTTGGTACGTATGCAGAAGAAACAATTGTAGATGAAAATCTATTAGCAAAAATTCCAGAATCAGTTTCATTTGAAGAAGCTGCCGCAGTTCCTTTAGCTGGTTTAACAGCTTGGCAAGCACTTTTCGATCATGGTAAATTACAAAAAGGCGAAAAAGTTTTAATTCATGCTGGAGCTGGCGGTGTGGGAACGTATGCTATCCAATTTGCTAAAGAAGCAGGTGCGTATGTGATTACTACAGCGAGTGAAAAAAATCATGAGCTTTTGAAAAAATTAGGAGCAGATGAAGTGATTGATTATCATACCACTAATTTTGCAGATGTGTTAACTGACATTGATCTAGTTTTTGATACAATGGGCGGAGACGTTCAAAAATCAAGCTTTTCTGTACTTAAACCAAACACAGGTCGGTTGATTTCAATTGTCGGGATTGCTGATGAAACGTTAGCAAAAGAAAAAAATATTCAAGCTGAAAGTATTTGGCTACAAACAAATGGTAAACAATTACAAGAAATCGCCGATTTGATGGCATCTGGTAAAGTTGTTTCAGTGATTGGTGAAGTTTTTCCGTTTTCAAGGCAAGGCATTTATGATGCACATGCTTTAAGTGAAACCCATCATGCAGTTGGTAAAATTGTGATTAATATGGATAAGTAAATTGAGTTTTGAGAAAAAAGAAAAAATATTATGTGTAATGAGGATGGGACAGTATAAAGAGGCCAAGAAAAAAGTGTTTAGTTCAGAGAACCATTTAGGAACTGTGTAATATCAACTCGATTTTCTTTGTGTTTTACAGCAATAAGAAGGAATTCACGAAAATTGCTCTTCAAATTTGTGTGAAGGTCAACTTATTTCAGAAACCTTCAATGATCTTAGAGACTGATACGATTGTAACGAAGCACAGTGGTTGCTTCTGATTTCGCCGTTTATTCGGGTGTAGTGTGTGGAGTAAAACTGATTTTTAGTTTTACTCCACACACTTTTTTGTAAATTACAACTATAAAATCCATTAATGGAATACTGGGAATATCAAATAATGAGTTTAACAATAAAAAGGTTGTTAATGAGAAAGAAACAGTGGAAGTGGAAATATAGTTTTTTTAAATATTTATTCCGTAAATTTATATTTGATATTTGCTATAACAAAGGTTCACCACTCGAAATTGCTTTATTTGCACATAATAACAATTAAATTTACAAGTCTATTTCTTATCGATACACTTTCCCTTTATCTTTTTGGAAATTTAGATAGATATTTTTCTTGATAAATCTTCTACTCTAACGTAAATTGAAAAAGAAGTTATTTAGTATGAAAGAAGGCTGCTTATATTGAATCGAATTTGCTCTTTTTTTATGAACGATCTCCTATTCTTATGTTCTCTTTTGATTGCACTTATTAGTTGCTTTTTTGGTGAATTTTCACTTGAATCAGTTGATTTTAAAGTCATTATTTGTCTTTTTGGATTAATGCTATTGGTCGCTAACATTGAAAAATTAGGTATTTTGAATTATATTGCGATAAAGTTAATTGATATCTCCTCCAATAGTCGTGTGTTGATTAGAAATATAACATTGTTATCTCTTTTTAGTTCAATGCTATTAACAAATGATGTCGCCATTTTGAGTCTTATGCCGATTTATTTAACCATCACAAAAAAAATTCCAAACATGCATAATAAAATCACAGGTGCAGTTCTGTTGATTATCGCAGCAAATCTTGGGAGTAGTTTTTTTCCTTTTGGGAATCCACAAAATTTATTTTTATTTTCTTATTACTCATTAACAACAATTGAATTTTTCCGCTTGTCGTTTATCCTATTGTTTATATCTATTATTTTCTTAATCGTTTCATTCATGGGGCTTGAAAAGAAACTTCTTATAAATCAAGAAGAGACACTGCCACCACTTGATAAACGTAAAATTATTTATTTAATACTAATTAGTTTAATAGTTCTTGCAGGTGTTTTTGATGTGTTAGCCTATTATATAGCCATACCTATCGCAGTTTTTTTTCTTTTCATTTATGACTCAAGTAGCTTGAAGAAAGTCGATTATCGTATACTTGCTACATTTCTTTTTTTCTTTATAGCTGTTGGTAACTTTGCTCAGCTAGAAGTTGTTTCAGTTATACTAAAAAAACAATTTACCACAAATTCTACGACATTTGTTGGAAGCATTGTCCTCAGCCAAGTAATTAGTAACGTTCCCGCTGCTATTCTTATCGCTCCTTTTACTAATCAAGTACAGGCACTATTCTGGGGTGTAAATGTGGGCGGTTTGGGTACGATCATTGCTTCTTTAGCTAATCTGATTGGCTTTAGAATTTATAAGCAATATTACCCTAGTCAATCAAAGCAGTTTTTACTAAAGTTTAGTATACTCAACCTGATTTTTTTAATTGCTTTTCTTGTAATATTTTGTTTTATATTATAAAAAAATAGCTGATTCAGTTTTGACTAACTCATTAAAAACATTACTATACACACTAGAGCAGTAATATACTAAGTCTATGCTTGTTCTTTCAATGGTACATTATTACTTGAAATAACAATTTTAACAGTGTCGGGTTTAAAATTGTTTTTATATACTCGGTCACCATTATTAAATATTTGACCATATCTATCTCAGTACATTGTGAATAAGCCGCACATATATTCACACTGCTACTTTTGCTAACTTTACACCTAGAACTGAGCAATAAATTTTGTTCGGTTCTAGTTTTTTTGCAGTTACCTATTCAGAAAAATAGGTAAGAATGCTATCTAAAACAAAATTTTCGATGTTCAAATGATTTTTCTTTTTCTGTCTGCAGACAGTTACTTTCCATGAAAGTGGGTTGTGAATTCGAACCGCTTTATAATCTCTTTCCTGAATAAAATCTTTCACAGGAGCAGGTAGGATGGTTAAAAATGGTGTATCAAAGGTAGTTTTTAGTAACAGATCCCAAGCGCCTGATTGGATTTTAACTTTAGGTTTTAGATTACGTTTATCAAAATAGCTCATAACAAGGTGATGAATCATGAAGGTATCATTAAATAAGGCTAAAGGTTCTTTGGCAAGTTCTTCCCACGAAATAAAATCTTTAGCAGCATAGGGATTACTTGTACTCATAAAAGCATAAAGTTCATCTTCCACCAATGTATATTCTTCTGTTGCAGCAAGCTCTGTTGGCTGCAGTAAAATAGCTAAATCAATTTCATTGACCAACAACATTTTTTTCAACTCATAAGCACCTTCTTCTACAATGTTGATCCGAATTTCCGGATGCTCAAGAATAAAATTCGATAAAAAATTAGCGAAAACTAATGAAAGAATCAACGGCGGAATTCCAATGGTAATACTTCCTTTTAAAAAACCGTTCTTGTCTTCTAAGTGTTTCATCATTTCATCGTATGTAGTAATAACATCTAAAGCTTGTTCATAAAAAAGTTCTCCGACAGCAGTTAAAGACGATAATTTTCCTTGATTACGTTCAAAAAGGGCAACATTTTCTTCTTCTTCAAAGTTTTTAATCATTTTACTTAATGCAGGTTGGGATAAATGCATTCTTTTAGCAGCAGTAGATAAATTATTGTCAGAATCAACTATCGTAACAAAATATTTTAGCTGTTTAATATCCATAATCAGAACCTCCTGATTCTATAGTTGAATTTATACCTATAACTTTAACATATAGGTCGTATGAAAAAAAAGTCTTAGACAGAAGGGATTTACATTGTTATTATTGAATCACAAACAAATGCAAGCGTTTTATCCGGAGGTTTGGAGGAGTATTATGAAGCAAGTAAAAAAGGAAGAATTGATGAATTTTATTCATAGCGGTGACACAATCATGATTGGCGGCTTTGTGTCTGTTGGTATTCCTGAAACAATTATTGATCAAATTAGTCAAAGTCAAGTCGACCATTTAACGATTATCAGCAATGATACGGGTGTTTTTTCAGGGGAGGATCAAGCTTTACTTGGCACTGGAAAGTTAATAATACAGCGGAAAGTAGACAAGGTTATTGCTTCACACATAGGTACGAATAGTGAAACTGGAAGACAAATGATTCATAACGAACTTGAGGTTGAGCTAACACCGCAAGGAACTTTAGCAGAAAAGATCCATGCAGGAGGTTCTGGCCTTGGCGGATTTTTGACACCAACTGGGTTAGGAACTGTTGTAGCACAAGGCAAGCAAGTTGTAACGGTAGATGGACAAGATTTTCTCTTAGAAAAAGCATTAAGAGCCGATGTTGCTATTATTAAAGCACACAAAGCAGATGAGTTAGGCAATTTAATTTATAAACAAGCAGCTCGAAACTTTAATCCAGTAATGGCATTAGCTGCTAAAACGGTCATCGTTGAGGTAGATGAACTTGTGAAAGCAGGCGAACTTGACCCAGAAGAAATCATCACACCTTTTGTGGTTGTCGATAAAATTTTGGTGAAGGAGAGCGTATGATGCAGCAAAAACAATTATCAGCGAAAGAAAAAATTAGTCAACGTGTAGCCAAAGAGTTTAAAAATGGCGATGTTGTGAATCTAGGGATTGGGATGCCTACGCTGGTGGCAAATTACATTGATCCTGAGATTACGGTTTTTTTACAATCAGAAAATGGCGTTGTTGGAATTGATAAACCGACATCGGAGCAACAATCTCCAACCTTAGTTAATGCTGGCGGTGCACCGGCAGGTATTATCCAAGGCGGTGCGTTTATTGATAGCTTGACATCTTTTTCTTTAATTAGAGGCGGGCACATTGATATTACGGTATTAGGCGGATTACAAGTGGATCAAGAAGGAAATCTGGCTAATTGGATGATCCCGGGAAAATTGGTTCCTGGAATGGGTGGTGCCATGGATTTAGTTGTTGGTGCAAAAAAAGTTATCATTGCAATGGAGCATACTACAAAAAATAATGAGCCCAAGTTGTTGAAAACATGTGAATTGCCTTTAACAGCGAGTGGGGTTGTTTCGATGATTATTACTGAATTAGGGGTTTTTGAATTTGTCGATGGACAATTAACGCTTACTGAAATCGCTGAAGAAAGTAGTTTAGAAGAAATCAAAGCGAAAACTGAAGCGGAATTTGGAATATATCAAGCATTACTTGTTTAATGGGAAAAGGAGTTTAGCATATGAGAGAAGTTGTGGTTGTAACAGCAATGAGAACGCCAATTGGTACTTTTGGAGGAGCTTTGGCAGATTTTTCAGCTGTTGATTTAGGTGTGAAAGCTGTTGAAGGAGTATTAAAGAAATCAGGTATAAAAAAAGAATTAATTGAAGAAGTGATTATTGGCAATGTTTTATCAGCAGGAAAAGGGCAAAATGTAGCACGGCAAATTGCTGTAAAATCGGGGCTTCCATTTTCAGTCCCGGCTTCAACAGTGGGAAATGTTTGTGGTTCAGGTCTAAAAGCTGTGATTAGCGGCGCGCAAGCAATTCTTTCAGGTGATCGTGAGGTCGTTTTAGTTGGTGGCAGTGAAAGTATGAGTCAGGCAGGATATGTTTCTTCTGATAGTCGTTGGGGCTTGCGAATGGGACATGGACAATTAACGGATACAATTTTATCTGATGGTTTAACAGATGCCTTTTCTGGTATTCATATGGGGATTACTGCTGAGAATCTAGCTGAGAAGTTTGCGATTAGCCGAGAAGAGCAAGATATTTTTGCGTTAAACAGTCAAGCAAAAGCATTGGTGGCAATAGAAACACATGTTTTTGATGAACAAATTGTGCCTATTACGATTGAAAGAAAAAAACAAGAACCGTTAGTAATGACTACCGATGAAGGTCCACGCTCAGGTTTATCTATTGAAAAATTAGGGAAACTAAAAGCTGTGTTTAAAGAATCTGGCACGGTCACTGCTGGCAATGCTTCTGGTATTAATGACGGAGCAGCGATGATACTTTTGATGAGTAAGGAAAAAGCTGAAGCTCTAAATATTTCTTATATGGCAACGATTAAAGGGTATGCTTTTGAAGGCGTAGAGCCAGATATTATGGGATATGGTCCGGTAATTTCTACGAGAAAAGTATTGGAAAAAGTTGGGATGACGATTGATGAAATTGATTTGATTGAATCTAATGAAGCCTTTGCGGCGCAATCGATTACAGTAGCGAGAGAATTAGGCTTGGATTTAGAGAAAACAAATATTCATGGTGGAGCAATTGCTTTAGGACATCCAATCGGCGCTTCTGGAGCCAGAATTTTAACGACACTGCTTTATGGTTTGGAAGAGACAAAAGGGAAAGCTGGTTTAGCCACTTTATGTGTTGGTGGCGGTATGGGTGTGTCTGTGATTGTTGAGCGAAAGGGGTCTGAATGATGGCCATCTTAGCAATTATAGGTGTAATTTTTGCCACAGGCTTAATTATTTATCTATCCCTTAAAGGGTTTAACATCCTAGTCATTTCACCGTTATGTGCATTGTTGGTGATTGTAACCAATCAAATGCCGGTTTTGGACAGTTTGTTAAAAGGAACTAATTCTTATATGGGCGGTTTATCGGGATTTGTGGCATCATTTTTCATTATTTTCTTGTTGGGCTCAGTCTTGGCGAAATATATTGAAACAAGTGGTGCAGCCAATTCAATTGCAAATGGTATTTTAAAATTAACAGGAACTGAGAAACCATTTTCTGTTTTAGTTGCAATCTTTTTGATGAGCTTGTTGTTGACTTATGGCGGTGTTAGTCTATTCGTAGTGTTGTTTGCAGTTGTTCCTTTAGCGAGAAATTTATTTGAAAAACTTAATATTCCTTGGCGTTTAATTATTACGCCCTATTTTCTTGGTGTTGGCACAGTAACGATGACGATGATGCCGGGCACACCTTCAATTCAAAATGTAATTCCGACGATGACGTTAGGAACTACTTTAACTGCTGCTCCGATATTGGGAATTGTAGCCTCTGTTGTAGCAACAGTCTGGGGTATTTGGTGCATGAAACGCGAGCTGAAAATAGCCCTAGCTAACGGTGAAACATTCGATCCCAAATATTCTAAAAAAGAGGATCAAGATGAGCAGAAGAAAAATCCTAGTCTTGGAGTAAGTTTGCTGCCATTAGTAACGCTAATCGTGATTATTTTTGTTGGGAGTTTCCTAAAAATCAGTAATATTATTATCCCAGCTTTGGCAATCTCAATTATTGTCTCTGCTATTGGGTTTAATTCATATGTTGTTAGCCACAAAGAAGTGTTGAACTTAGGGGCAACTGGTGCCATTTCACCAACGATTTTCTCAGCTTCAGCAGTTGGTTTCGGTTCAGTAGTGGCTTCTGCGGCAGGTTTTCAAACAATCTTGGAAGGGATTCAAAATATTCCCGGCAATCCATTAATTAGTTTGTCCGTCTTAACAGGCGCAATGGCTGGTGTAACAGGTTCATCTTCAGGAGCGTTAGGTATTGTTATGAATAACTTTGTCCAACCTTATGTGGAGATGGGGATTGAACCAGCAGTAATTCATCGAATGTCAGCGATTGCATCAGGTGTGTTGACTTGCTTACCTCAATGTGGTGCACTGTTGTCGATGTACGCGTTAACTGGGTTAACTCATAAAGAAACCTATAAAAACTTATTTATTTCTGTCGTTGTCGGTAGTTTTATTGCGTTTATTGCAGCATTATTGATTGCTGTTATATTTTAAAAAATAGATCGTATAAATTAGGGGGAAGAATAAAATGAGATTTGTTGATTTGAGTATTGCGATTGAAAATGATTTACCATCTGATCCGGTTGAAATGATTCCAAAAATTAAGTATGAAAATCATAAGGACAGTATTGACTATATGCTGAGTTTTTTTGGAACTGCTACAGTGGATGATCTACCCGGAGGTTTGGCATGGGCGTTAGAATATGTCACATTGACTACTCATTCAGGCACGCATTTAGATGCTCCGTATCATTACCATCCAACGATGAATCAGGGAGAACGTGCTTGGACAATTGATGAAATTCCATTAGAGTGGTGCTATGGAGATGGGGTTGTCGTTGATTTTACGCATAAACCAGATGGTTCAGCTGCGACGATTGAAGATTTTAAAAATGAATTTAAACGTTTGGATTATACTTTAAAACCAGGCGATATTGTTTTGGTAAATACTGGAGCCTCTAAAAAATGGGGAACAGTAGAATACTTATCATCAGGTTGCGGAATGGGTAGAGAAGTTACTTTATGGTTAATCGACCAAGGAATTCATGTGATGGGAACTGATGCGTGGAGTTGGGATCGTCCGTTAGGTCTGGTTGCCAAAGAATTTGATGAATCTAAAGATAAAAGTATTATTTGGGAAGGTCACTTTGCTGGTATTGAGAAGGCTTACTGTCAAATTGAGAAGTTAACCAATTTAGATCAAGTGCCGGCAACAGGGTTTAAATTCAGTTGTTTCCCAGTAAAAATAAAAGGTGCTAGCGGCGGTTGGATTCGCGCAGTTGCCATGATTGATGAATAGAAAGGGATTGAATAGATTGAGTAACAAAGTAGTTATTACCGTAGCCACAACAGGTGGTTTTACAACAAGAGAAAATAATCCAAATGTTCCACTAACACCAGTAGAAATTGCTGATGAAGTTTACAAATGTTATCAAGCAGGTGCAGCAATTGCGCATATTCATGTGCGCGATGAGGCTGGTAACGCAACAATGGATTTTGAAAAATTTAAAGAAACAGTGACACTAATCAGAGCAAAATGCGATATTGTCATTAACATTACGACTTCCGGCGGCATTGGTTTTAATGATGATGAACGGATGAAACCTTTCGTAGAATTATTACCAGAAATCGCTAGTTACGATTGCGGTACCATGAATTGGCAGCATTCAACAGTCTTTGAAAATACACCTGCCTTCCTAGAAAAAGCAGGTAAAAAAATGCAAGAAGTCAACGTAAAACCTGAGATTGAGGTTTTTGATCCGGGAATGTTATATACAGCATTGTACTATGTTAAAAAAGGAATTTTAAAAGAACCTTTGCATTTTCAGTTTGTTTTAGGAGCGCCGGGAGGAATTGCTGCTACAGTTGAAAATCTAGTTTATTTAAAAAGTTTACTCCCAGAAAATGCGACATGGAGTGCATTTGGGATCGGAAAAGAAAGTACACCAATTTTAATGGCAACATTAGCACTTGGCGGAAATGTCCGTGTGGGGATGGAGGATAATAGTTATCTCTTTAGAGGTCAGCTTGCAGAGTCAAATGTTCAGTTTGTCGAACGAGCAAAAAACTTAATTGCGGAATTAGGTAAAGAAATAGCGACACCTGATGAGGCAAGACAGCTATTAGGATTAGTTAAAAAAGTTTAAACGAAAGTGAGTGGGACAAAACTAAAAATCCGTTTTGTTTCACTCACTAGATCCGAATAAACGGCGAGAAAAAAGCAGCTCCTTCGGAAATAAGCCGAAATTCACGAAAATTTGAAGAACAATTTTCGTGAATTTCGGCTTATTTCTCGGAGCTAAACACTTTTGTCTCAGCCTCTGTCGTTCTCTTGATCTTTGGCTCTAAAGCGAATCAACTCAAGTAATCCAGGTAATTCACGCTCAATATATTCTTGATTCAAGATATATTTCTTGGTCTTTCCAATTTTTATTTCTTGAATTAATTGGGCATCTTTTAGCATTTTTATATGATGAGAAAGAGTTGATTTTACTATATTGTAGGTTTCAGAAGTAATTCTTTTCTCGCTATTGAACACTAAACAAGTAAGAATATTTAAGCGGATCGGATCACTAGCAGCTTGAAGAGCTTGTAGAACGGGATCATTGCTGCAATCATTATTAGTTTTCATAAATGGATTATAACACAAACATTACGCTTTACATATGAATGAAGCCGTGATATATTCTTAATGTTCGAAAAACGTCGAACTATAAATAGAAATGAGGGATATTATGGAAAACACATATAAAGAAAATAACTTTGACACAATTATGAAAGGTAGAAGGTCAGTTCGCAATTATGATCCGGCAGTAAAAATCAGCCGTGAAGAAATGGAGCAGATCATTAACGATACCGTAAAAGCACCCTCTTCTGTTAACATGCAGCCATGGCGTTTTGTAGTCGTGGAGAGTAACGAAGGTAAAGAAAAAATCGAACCATTAGTCCGTTTTAATAAATTACAAAATGAAACATCGGCTGCAATGATCGTTATTTTTGGTGATCTAAATAGCTTTGAACATGCAGAAAAAATTTATGGCACGGCTGTGGAACAAAATTTAATGCCGCAAGAAGTGAAAGAACGTCAATTAGAAATGTTGAGTCCATTGTTTGAACAAATGACGACAGAAGATAAAAAAGAAATGGCGACGATTGACGGAGCTCTAGCAGCAATGAATTTAATGTTAGTTGCTCGTGCGTATGGTTATGATACAAATCCAATCGGCGGTTTTGAGCGTGAAAAAATAGCTGCTGCGTTAGATATGGATAGTGAACGTTATTATCCTGTGATGATTGTTTCTATTGGTAAAGCAAACGAAGAAGGTTATCCATCTTATCGTTTACCTGCTGCAGATATTACTACTTGGAAATAGGAGGAAAAACAATGCATATTATTCCATTAGTTTTGGCAGTTATTGTTGCAATCGAACATTTCTATATTTTGTATCTAGAAATGTTTCAAACAACATCAAAGGCTGCACAACGTTCATTTGGTGTAGATGAAGAATTTTTATCTGATCCGCGTGTCCAAACCTTGTTTAAAAATCAAGGACTATATAACGGATTTTTAGCTGTTGGGATTTTATGGGGTGCCTTTTTCGCTGCGAATAGCTGGGCAGTGGTGACCTTTTTTGTTTCCTGTGTGATTGTTGCAGCTGTCTATGGTGGTCTGACTTCATCAAAAACAATTTTATTAAAACAAGGTCTACCAGCAATTATTACTTTGATAGCATTGCTTATTTTTAAATAAAAGAGGTAAAAGTTTAAGGCCGCAAATAAGTGGCTTTAGGCTTTTTCTTTTGGCTTGAAAAAAACTTACAAAAAATAAGTCAAAACTCTTTACTTACTTTTTGTAAGTGTTATACTGTGTAAGTAATCAAAAAACAAATTAAAAAATGAAAAGGAGCAATACACATGACAGAATTTATTCAAGCATTAAAAAAACGCCGTTCAATTTACGCTTTAGGAGATAATCTTCCACAATCACATGATGAAATTTCAGCTTTAGTAAAAGAAGTTGTTAGAGAAAGTCCATCATCATTTAACTCACAAACACAACGTGCTGTATTTTTATTTGGCGATGCACATAAAAAATTATGGTCAATCACTGAAGAAGCGTTGAAACCATTAACACCTGCGGAAGCTTTCCCAAATACGCAAGCAAAACTACAAAGCTTTGCAGCTGGAACTGGAACAATTCTTTTCTTCGAAGATATGGATATCGTAAAAAATTTACAAGAGCAATTTGAATTATATGCTGACAATTTCCCAGTTTGGTCAGAACAAGCAAGTGGTTTAACGCAAGCCAACGTTTGGACTGCTCTAGCACAAGAAAATATTGGTGCAAATCTACAACATTACAATCCAGTGATTGATGAAGCCGTTGCTAAAGAATGGTCAATTCCAAGTCAATGGAAATTGAGAGCACAACTTGTATTTGGTTCAATTGAAGCCGAAGCTGGCGAAAAAGAATACATGGAAGATAGCAAACGCTTCTTAGAATTTAATTAATTAAAAGGTTGGAGGGAAGACGGATGAGCATGCAGTTACCAGCAGAAACCATCGTAAAACAAGTAAAATTAAAAGTAGCGAATTTAGAAGTAATGACCGAATTTTATACAGGAATGATTGGACTTGTTTTATTGAAGCAAGATGGAAACACAACCTTTCTTGGTACGCAAGACTCTTCCGAAGTTATTTTGATTTTAGAAGAACTTTCAGAACCAGCTGTTAAAATGGAAACAACTGGACTGTATCATACGGCTTTCCTTTTACCTTCGCGTAAAGATTTAGGTAATAGCTTATTATGGCTATTACAAAATCAAGTGGAAATTGGAGCAGCAGATCATGGTTATAGCGAAGCAATCTATTTATCTGATCCAGAAGGCAATGGTATTGAAATTTATCGTGATAAACCGATGTTTGAATGGGATATTCGTGAAGATGGTGAAATTGTCGGTGTGACAGAAGAATTAGATGGTGATGCTGTAGTTGGTGCGGCTGATGGCAACTGGCTTGGCTTAGCACCAGGTTCCAGAATTGGTCACGTCCATTTACAAGTAGCAGACTTAGATGAAACAGAAGCCTTTTTTGAAAAGCTTGGTTTTTCGTTGAAAAGCAATTTTGGCAGACGAGCTAAATTTTTTGCAGCTGGAAATTACCATCATCATATTGGCACCAATAATTGGGCGGGATTAAATTTACCATTAATGACTGAAAATCAACTAGGATTAGCTTGGTATAGTTTTCAATTACCGTCTAAAGAATCGTTTGATAACTTAGTAAAACATTTAGATAGTCAGTCAATTGACTATTTAGTGGAAAATCAAGAAGTAACACTTCAAGATCCAAATGGAATGCTTATTAAATTTCAATATTAATTAATAAAACAGGTATAACGAACCAAAAAGTAGAGCTTAGGAGAAATCTTAAGTTCTTTTTTAATGTGTTTATTTAAATGATTTCTCCATATATACTTAGTTGTGCTAAGATAAAATAGCAATAGAATGTAGAGATTGGAGCCGAAGATCATTGAGTAATTTGTTAAAAACTGAACAGCTTTCATATCAAGTAGCTGGACAACAAATATTAAAAAATATATCTCTAATTTTCAAAAAAAGCAGCCGCACCACCATAACTGGTCCATCAGGCAGCGGCAAAAGCACATTATTAAAACTCTTAGCATCACTATTATCTCCCACAACTGGAACAATTAAGTTTCAAGACCAAGATATTTCCACAATGGAGCCTGAAATGTATCGAAGAGAGGTCTCTTATTGTTTTCAACAGCCATCATTATTCGGTAAAACCGTTCGGGATAACCTGTCATTTCCATATGAAGTACGCAAAAAAGAGTTTGAGGAAAATCATATTTTAGATCTGTTACAAGAAGTTGAACTACCCAAAGCTTACCTCGATAAAAATATTACAGAACTTTCTGGCGGAGAAAAACAGCGGGTGGCTTTGATTCGAAATGTCGTATTTTTACCGAAAGTTTTACTTTTAGATGAAGTCACTTCGGGGCTGGATGAAGCAAGCAAACAAATCGTTAATCAATGGCTATTTCATTTGAATCAGGAAAAACAAGTAACATTAATCCGCGTAACTCATGATGCAGAAGAAATTGCTGAAGCAACCGTAGTCAAAAAAATTATAGCTGGTCAGTTGGAGGAAGATAAATGAATTTAGCAGTAAATGATCTTTCATTGTTCTTTGCAGGAATGTTGGTTGTGGTTGCACTTTTTATTAGTTATAAAGAAAAGTTAGGCTTTACAAAAGATATTATTATTAGTGTATGTCGTGCGATTATTCAGCTGATTTTAGTTGGGTATTTACTTAAGTATGTTTTTCAAGTAGACAATCAAATTTTGACAATTGTGATGGCAGGAATTATTATTCTTAACGCAGCGCTAAATGCGAGAAAAAGAAGCAATCATCTGCGTAATAGTTTTTTGATATCCTTAACAGCAATTGCCTGTAGTACAGGTGTAACCATTGGTGTTTTAGTTCTTTCAGGAGCTATTCGTTTTATTCCATCTCAAATTATTCCAATTAGCGGCATGATTGCCAGTAATTCGATGGTGGCAATTGGGCTATGCTACCGAAATATGGATAGTTTGTTTCACGATCAAAGACAAGCTGTTCTGGAGAAATTAGCACTGGGATCTGATATAAAATTAGCATCTAAGAACATCGTACGTGAAAGTATTCGAACAGGTATGGCACCAACGATTGATTCAGCAAAAACAGTGGGGATTGTTAGCCTGCCAGGGATGATGTCGGGGTTGATTTTTGCTGGAGTTGATCCAGTTCATGCGATTAAATATCAGATTATGGTGACTTTTATGTTGTTGTCTGCAACAAGTATAGGTTCGGTAATTGCAACTTATTTGGCATATAAGAGCTATTATAATGAACGAAAACAACTAACCATCTAAATTGAATAAAAGGTGAGTGAAACAAAACTAAAAATCAGTTTTGTTTCACTCACTAGATCCGAATAAACGGCGAGAAAAAAGTGGCTACTCCACTTCGTTCCGATCACATCAATTTCTAAGAGCTAAAGCTCTAAGAATTGAAGGCTTCGGAAGTAAGCTTTTGTCTCAGTTTTTATATACTTATTAGTTAAAAGTATAGACATTTAAAAGAAAGCGATTTATAATGTAAGTGTATACAATAATGAGTAATGAAAGTAGGGACATTTATGCAAAAAGTATTTAAAGAAGATTTTTGGTGGGGAGCTGCGACTTCTGGACCGCAAAGTGAAGGACGATTTAATAAAAAACATGCGAATATGTTTGATTATTGGTATGAAATTGAACCCACTGATTTTTACGATCAAGTTGGACCTGACGTAACATCAAATTTTTATAATAGTTTTAAAGAAGATATTGCGTTGATGAAAGAAGTTGGTTTAAATAGTGTGCGAACATCAATTCAATGGACACGTTTAATTGATGATTTAGAAACTGGGACTGTTAATGATGATGCTGTTCGTTTTTACAACGAAGTGATTGATGCTTTTATTGCAGCAGGCATTCGCCCAGTAATGAACTTACATCATTTTGATCTACCTGTAGAACTTTACCATCAATATGGCGGCTGGGAGTCGAAAAAAGTCGTTGATTTATACGTGTTGTTTGCTGAAAAATGTTTTGAATTATTCGGAGACCGTGTGAAAGATTGGTTTACTCATAACGAGCCAATCGTCGTTGTAGAAGGAGAATATTTACATCAATTCCACTATCCTAAAATTGTTGATGGCAAAAAAGCTGTACAAGTGGCGTATAATTTAAATCTAGCTTCTGCAAAAGCGATTCAAGCATTCAGAAAATTAGGGTTGCAAAACGATGGTGGTAGAATCGGGATTATTTTAAACTTAACTCCAACTTATCCAGCGTCTGATAGTGCAGAAGATGTTGCAGCAGCTAATATTGCAGAGTTATTTAATAATCGGATGTTTTTAGATACCGCAGTTCATGGGACATTTCCTGAAGAGTTAGTAGAATTATTTATTAAAGATGGTGTTTTATGGGAAAGTACCCCAGAAGAATTAGCCATTATCAAAGAAAATACGATTGATGTTTTAGGTGTGAATTTCTATCATCCAAATCGTGTGAAAGCACCGGATGTTGCGCCAAATAGTGTGGGTGAATGGTTGCCAAATCGCTATTTTGATGAATATAATATGCCGGGACGTCGCATGAACATTGATCGTGGCTGGGAAATTTATCCAAAAGCGCTGTATGATATTGCGATTAATATTCGTGATAACTATAAAAATATTCCATGGTTTGTATCTGAAAATGGTATGGGCATTTCTGGAGAAGAACGTTTTATGGATGAAAATGGTGTTGTTATAGACGATTATCGGATCGATTTTATTCGTGAACATCTTGAGTGGGTTCATCAAGGGATTGAAGAAGGGTCAAATTGTTTTGGTTATCATTTATGGACACCAATTGATTGTTGGTCTTGGGCGAATGCTTATAAAAACCGCTATGGATTTATTTCAACAAACATTCATACACAAATTAAAACAATCAAAAAATCTGGACACTGGTTTAAACAAGTAGCAGCAACAAATACACTGACAGATAACTAATTTTAAGCAAAAATATAGTGAGTAAGAGAAGACGACTATCGTTTTTTCCTACTCACTTTTTCGTTTTTTTATTAAACATATTCCACATTTAAAATAGAATACCCACGTTGATCATACCGATTTCGACTGCAAGAATACTCCAGTGGCCGTCCGTTTTTTAAATACACAACTTGCTGAACTTCCAGTACGGGATCATCTTTTTTACAGCTTAAATATTTTTGATCGTAAGCATCTGATTTTGCTGCTTGAATATTTCGATAGGCACCACCGAAGGTTAAGTTCAACTGCTCTTTGACATAAGAGTAAATAGAACCTTTTAAAACATCTGTTGTAAGTCCTGGAATTAAATCACAAGGCATATATGTATGCTCTAAAATAAAGGGCTCATCTTCAAGAATCCGTAGTCGGATAATTTTATAAACCGGCTGTTCTGGACTGATTGCTAAGCGTTCTTGGACTTGTTCAGAAGGAAATTCTACTTCAAATAAAATGACTTCACTGGTTAAATGTTTATGGCGATCGTGCATTTGTTTGCTTAAACCATCATATTCATTTACTGGCGAGGTATCTTTATCCCAAAATGAGCGGTTTAATATTTTGGTTCCAGATCCGCGTTGAGAATAAAGCAGACCTTCCATCGCTAAAATCCCAATTGCTTTTTTTACAGTCATGCGGCTCACATTAAATTCTTTCACTAAATCGGTTTGATTCGGCAAAAACGTATCCGCTTGATAAATATTTTCTTTAATACGCTCTCTCAGAGTATCAGCGATTTCTTCATATTTTGGCTTCATTTTGTGAACACCCCCTAACTAGTATTGTAACTGAAAATGAATGTCTAGACAATTCTAGAAAAAAGAAAGTGCGATTAAATCGCACTTTCTTTTTCTTTGTCCAATAAACGTAAGAACGGATACCAAATCACACCAACTAAAAGTAAATCAACAAGTTGTAAAATACCGCCTAAAAGTGAATTAGTCGCTAACATCCCACTAAAGAAAATCGGCACGGTCCATGGAACAGATACCCCGGTTGGCGCTGGAACAATCCCAACAGCCATAACAAAGTAGTTAAGTCCTGTCACAATTAATGGTGCTAACACCCAAGGAATTAGAATTGTCGCATTTAATACAATTGGCAACCCAAAGATCACAGGTTCATTTACGTTAAAAATACCAGGAGCCAAACTTAAACGTCCAATATCACGGTATTGTTTTTTCTTCATAACAAAAGCCATAATCAAAATAACTGCTAATGTCATTCCTGAACCGCCAAGTCCAACTGTAAAGGTTTCCATAAATGGTTTTGTGATAATATGAGGTAATTTTTCGCCTGCTTTGTAAGCATCTAAGTTTTCTAACATTAATGTGTTCCAGATAGGATCCATTACTGAGTTAACAATAATTTGCCCATGTAATCCGAAGAACCACAGAAATTGAACGAAGAACAACGCAATCAAAGTTGCTGGTAAGCTGCTGCCTAGACCGACTAATGGTTTTTGAATAATTTCATAGACAACATCATGCAGATTAGTATGGAATAAACCTGTAACAGCTGCATTGATCAGTAGAAAAACAGATAACGTTAAAATAGCAGGAATTAATGCCGCAAAAGATTTTGAAACAGCAGGTGGAACGCCATCGGGCATTTTAATTTGCCAACCTTTTTTGGTAACTCTACAATAAATTTCCCCTGCAAGAAAAGCAGCGATCATACCGATAAACATACCTTTAGCACCTAAACGATCTAAAGATAAAACACCAGTAACTTCGGTACCGTTTTCAAGAGTCATGACAAATGGAGTCAAAAGTAAGAAACTAGCAAAAGAAACGGCTCCGCCAAAAATGCCTTCAACATCATAAGATTTTGATAAATAATAGCCAATACCAAACGTAACAAAAACCGACATAATACTCATTGTAGCATTTTGACCGTTCCCAAATAGTGTTGACAGAGTTCCCTTGGTTGCGTCACTAAAGAAGGGAAGGTTGTTGATAACAACGATGATTGATCCAAACATTGTTAAGGGAAAAGCCAACATAAAGGCATCTCTAAGCACAGATAAATATCTGTTTTGCCCAAGCTTGTTCGCTAAAGGCATAATCTTTTCTCCAAGAGAATCCATAAAGCCATTCATACATCATCAGTCCTTTTCTTGATAGTTGTAATCGATTACAAAAGTAATATACCATCTTATTTTATAAATGTCTATACTTTTATTTTTTAATGGTCGTTTTTATTTTTAAGCAAAAGCCTACGCGTTGATATAAAGATTGATTTACGGGATAAACTACCTGAAGGAATCTTGTTTAATTTAGGAACTAAGAGGTACTTTTACTTTGAATTATTTAAAAAAATGTGAGTCGTATCATTAAAAAAAATACCTCAATTTACTTATACATAGATAGAAAGCTGTAAGGAAAAATAGTTATATTTTGCTATAATATGCACGTTTTACTACAATGATAGTAACAAAAAGATATCAAAAGGAGGCTTTATCATGAAACATATAAAAAAAGAGTTTCTACTTAATTGTAGTCCAGCTGATGCTTGGCAACTCATTATGGATCGGAGCAAGTATGAAAAATGGGCAGATGCTTTTCAAGGTGGGTCAACATATACAGGGAATATGGGATTGAATGAAACAGTTTCATTTGTTGATGATTCAGGGAATGGTTTGGTTTCTAAAGTAGTTGTTTTTGAACCTGAAAAAGAAATCAAATTCTCATTCTTAGGTGAAGTCAATGATGAAAAATATGTTGAAGTTCCTGAATTTGCCAATATGTTGGAACATTACATTTTTGAACCGATAGATAATCAAACAAAAATGTTTGTAGATGTTGCTATGGAAGATGAATATTATGATATGATGAACGACTTATGGGACAAAGCTGGAGTTGAACTTATAAAACTAAGCAACTAATCTAAGATATATTTTAATTGCTATTAGATAAAGACAATCATTAGTTGGTTGTCTTTATTTGTGTTCCTAATTCCTGCTCTGTAAGCAATTGTTACAAATTCTATCCAGCTAACAATGCTAATATTTTTTGCAAATTTCTCGCCCTGTATGATATTTATAAAATGACGATACAATTTTGATGAAAAATAGAAAAAAGCAGGAAACAAAACTAAAACAGTTTTATCTCCTACTCAATAAAGTTAAATTTCTAAAAATTAAATACTAGCACCGCCACCGCCAGAAGAACCTCCTCCGCCAGAGAAACCGCCACCGCCGCCAAATCCTCCGCTGCTACCAGAAGATCCGCCACCGTAGCCACCGCCATAACCGCCGCCCCAATACCAAGGACCACCGCGGCCACCACGACCACCACGGCTACTAAAGATAGCAACTAAGACGATGATTCCAATAAATATAACACCTAAAAAGTCTTCGAAACCAGAGCTGTCTTCAGAGGTTGCTTCATCCATATCATCATCTGACAACGTATTTTCATCTGCTGGATAATCGTAATGTCTATCAATTAAGGTTGTTACGGCGTTGAATGTATATTGAAGTCCTTTATTGATCGAAGCATCGTTATCCGATTTTAAATCCTCTTTTGCATGTTGTAAGATATTACCAGCGGTACTATCAGTAATAACATCTTCTAATCCATAGCCTACTTCTATGCGAACATTACGTTCCCCGTCATTTACTGCATATAGAATTAAAACACCATTATCTTCTTTCTGATTCCCAATTTGCCACTTTTTGAAAAGGTCAGGAGCGTAGCTGTCAATGCTATCCCCATCAGTTGAGTTGATGACAGCTAGAACAACTTGAGGTGCTTCTGGTTTTTCTTTATAAACTTCCCCTTTTTTATCCACTAAATTCTTTGTAGCATTGTTAAGAATACCCGGTTGATCTAAATAGAAATGATCTGGAGCGTTTGGTAGTACTTCTGCTGCTACAGGTAATTGAAAGCCAATTAGAAAACTTACAAGTAAAAATAAAATACTAGGTAAAAAACCTCGTTTAATGAGTTTCATTTTTCATCACTTCCCACTGGAAGAACTAGTGGATGAATCATCAAAATTAACAGAAGGCACAGAGCTTGCTGTAGGGTCAGCTTTAAAGTACTCTTTCTTGCCTAGTCCCATCATATTTGCAAAAATATTTTTTGGGAAAGAAACGACTTGTTCGTTATATTCTTGAACAACTTCATTGTAACGTTTACGCTCTACTGAAATTCGATTTTCAGTGCCTTCTAATTGAGTCATTAAGGTTTGAACGTTATCGTTTGATTTTAATTCCGGATAGTTTTCATTAATAACATTGATTAATGTTCCTACTGATTGATCTAATTCTTGACTGGCTTGAATTTTTTCTGAATCGGAGTTCGCTGATCCGTAAGCTTCACGAGCTTTTGCGATATCACCAAAGACTTTTTGCTCTTGTGTCATGCTACCTTTGACACTGTTGACTAGGTTAGGAATTAAATCAGCCCGTCTTTGCATCACGTTTTCCACTTGGCTCCATTGCGACTCGACAGATTGTTCCTTCTTCGCTAGGCCGTTATACTGACTGATCCCAAATATAACTAACAAAACAACGACGATCAGTGCGATCAACCCAACTTTTGATTTGCTGTTTTTCATATCCTTATTCCTCCTTAAATTTAAACGCTGAACAAGTTTGTGAGTAGAGCTGGTAAAGGCTAAACGATCCTTGATTTATTTATTCAGCTAGCTCACGAAACTAGTTAGTAATGATATTGTAATATTGCTGCAATGTTTTGACATCCAACTTAAGACCTATTTTAATACAGAAACGTTTGAATATTAGTTTTAGATAGTTTTATTATAAAGATTTTTTTATTATTAGCCAAAAAAGTCGATTATAGACCTTATTAACTACAGGACATGAGAAAGAATTATTGTCTGTTTTTGATATAAAATATAGCCGTTGTGAAAGTTAGAAAACAAGAAGATCAAAGGGCAGTTTAGCAACTGAGTCCAATTTTTTTTTAAAAGTAAAAGTAGATTAGACCCAACCTTTCTTTAATTTGTAGCGTTTACATAATATAGTGGATACAGGAGGAATAAAATGATTGATTATCGAATGAGTTATCTTAGTGACATACCGGCCGGAGTGGGTTACTCCATTCAAGAAATCAATGAAAGAACAGGTTTAACATCGGAATTAGTCATCGATCAACTAGGGAAAATAAACCAACTTTTAGAACAGTTTTCTTATGAGTTGATCTATTGGAAAGCTGATAAAATCTATTTTCCAAAGCAATTTACGGATAAATGGTTAGAACTTCAATTTGGAATTTTAGAATCAGAAATCTATTATTCGGAATCTGAGAGGCAAGCATTACTTTATTTGTTAACGTTGATTGAAAGAGATGATTTATCTGTTTACTATTATCAAGATTTTTTCCAAGTAAGCAAAAACACAATATTATCGGATATAAAAAAACTGCGTGAAGATTTGACTGAATATCAAATTACTTTAGAGTATTCGCGTAAAACCGGATTTTATTTGGTAGGAGATGAAGCGCAGATTCGTTTGCAAGCACATAGGATGATTGTAAAGGCAGCTTTATCACAAGCAGGGAAATTCGGATTAAAAAAAGGATTAATGAAGCAGTCAAAAACGCTGGAAGCTGATGTACGCCACTTTCTATTTGAAGCAATTAATTCTAGTGATTTAGTGATTGTTCCAAGTCGAATTGAAGAAACAATTTATTTTAGCTCTTATATTTTGTGTCGTGCTAACAAATACTCAGTTAGATTGGATAGACAGACCAAAACTATCCTGAAAAAACTGAATGCTTATCGCGGAAGTCAATTGTTTTTAAAAAAATTTTCTGATGTAGTTGATAGAGAAGATGAACAATTGTATTTTACCTTAATCTTTATGACGATTACTCAAGGAGAAGTTCGAGATACGGCGTTAGAATTTTTATTGGAGTGCGCCAGTCAGATTATTCATGAGATGGAACGTTTAGCCGCAATAGAATTTAAAGCCTATCGAAAATTATTGTTGGATCTTTTTTATCATCTAGTACCAGCGTATTTTAGAATCAACTATCATTTTTCTTTAGCCAATGTACTCATAGCAGAAATTAAAGAACAATACGGAGAGATTTTTGCGTTGACGAAAATTGCATTACAGCCCTTAGAAAAATTGGTTGGAAAGCAAATACCAGATGAAGAGATTGGTTACTTTACAATATTGTTTGGTGGAGAAATTGGTAACCAGAGAGAATTAAATCGTATCATTCGTTATAAAGCGCTTGTGTTATGTCCAAGTGGAATTAGTTCATCATTAATTATGCAATCGGAATTGAAAGAGTTATTTCCGACGATTGATTTTAGTTTGGCAACTACAGTGGGGCAATTTGAGAGCATCTCCGAATCAGATTATGATGTCATTTTTTCCAGTGTTTCATTAGATACGGCGAAAAAATGTTATGTAATTAATCCGATTATGACACAATTAGAGAAAAACAACTTAATTCGCTGTGTGCAAGAAGATCTACTGATTCCAGGCATTGTGGTACCTTCTGTTGATGAAATTATTGAAACTTTATTACCTTATATCGAGTTGAAACAAGGTGTTACAAAAGAAAAAATCTATCGTATTTTAAATCGAAAAATGATTAAAAAATTGAAAGTGAAAGAAGATGAGAAACCAATGTTATCTGAGTTGTTGACCTACGATATGATTCAATTTACAGATGAAAAATTGAATTGGGAAGAGGCGATTACCTACACCGCACAACCATTAAAAAAACAAGAAAAAATTACAGATAGTTATATTGAGGCGATGATTCAAAAAGTTAAGGATTATGGTGCATTTATTCATATTGGGAAAGGAATTGCCTTGCCACACGCTAGGCCAGAAGATGGTGTTAAGGACTTAGGAATGTCGCTGTTAAAGGTCAAAGCGCCTGTCTTGCTTTTAGATGATCCTAAGCATGAAATTAGAATATTTATTTGTTTAGCTGCAGTTGATAATGAAATGCATTTGAAGGCTTTGGCAAGTTTAACCAAAATTCTTTCAAACAAAGAAAAGTTGAAAAAATTATTAGCCGCATCGGACAAGGAAACAATTATTCAGTTACTAAAGGAAGGAGAATCATTATGAAAATGGCAGCAGTTTGTGGATCGGGATTAGGATCTAGTTTTATGGTGGAAATGAATATTGAAAATGTATTAAACGAGTTAGGGGTAACAGGGATAGAAGTGTCTCACTATGACATGGGAAGTGCAACACCAGACTTAGCAGATGTCTTTTTTGTTGGTGGAGATTTAGCAAGTAGTGCGCAGCATTTAGGAAATGTAGTCGTTTTAGACAGTATTATCGATATGGATGAATTACGTGAAAAAGTCAAAGTGGTTTGTGAAAAAGCAGGATTATTGTAAAGATAGTTAGTTTAATCAAATTTCTAAAAGTAAATGAAAGTGGGGAAGAGTAAATGAACGGTGTATTAAATATTTTGATTGATATTGCCAGCACTCCGGCAATTTTAGTAGCGTTGATTGCAGTACTTGGATTAGGTTTGCAAAAAAAGCCGGTTTCTGATGTTGTTCGTGGTGGAATTAAGACCTTTGTTGGTTTTCTAGTGGTAACAGCAGGTGCCGGTGTCATTGAAGGATCATTAGCGCCATTTGGTGATATGTTTCAGCATGCTTTTAACATGCAGGGAGTTGTTCCAAATAATGAAGCAATTGTTGCGTTGGCACTCACTAAGTATGGTACGTATACAGCTTTAATTATGTTGGCTGGAATGGCATTTAATATTTTGATTGCCCGTATTACTAGGTTTAAATATATTTATTTAACAGGTCATGCAACACTGTATATGGCCTGTATGATCGCTGTCATTATGAGTGTTACGAATATGAGCGCTGTACCTTTAGTTTTAGTCGGCGGCTTAGCTTTAGGATTGGCGAATACAATTTTTCCGGCAATTGCTCAACCGTTTACCAAACAAATTACCAAAAATGATTCCGTGGCTTTAGGACATACAGGAAACTTTGGTTATGCACTGAGTGGGTTTATCGGAAAATATGTTGGAAATAAAGAGAAATCAACAGAAGATATTAATTTTCCTAAAGGTCTCTCATTTTTGCGCGATTCAACTGTTAGTATTACGTTAACTATGGGAATTGTGTATACGATTGTAGCGTTATTTGCAGGAAATAGCTATATTACGGAAAATCTTAGCAATGGAACGAATTACATTATTTACGCGCTACAACAGGCAGGGATGTTTGCGGCAGGTGTATTTGTTATTTTAGCAGGAGTTCGTTTGATTTTAGCTGAAATTGTACCAGCATTTAAGGGGATTTCAGAAAAATTAGTTCCCAATTCAATTCCAGCGCTGGATTGTCCAATTGTTTTTCCGTATGCACCGAATGCAGTTTTGATTGGCTTTTTAACAAGTTTTGTTGGCGGAATTGTGAGTTTGTTTATTATGATCGCAACAGGGACGACTGTGATTATTCCCGGAGTGGTACCGCATTTCTTTTGTGGAGCAACAGCTGGTGTTTTTGGAAACGCAACTGGCGGAGTAAGAGGTGCTGTGGTGGGTTCATTTATTCATGGAGTGATTATTAGTTTTATGCCGATTTTATTAATGCCTGTTATGGGAGATTTAGGCTTCCAAGGTTCGACTTTCTCTGATACAGATTATGGTGTAACTGGAATCTTTCTTGGTAAATTAGCTGATATGGGCGGTCAAATTGCAGTGGTCGTTGGCGTTCTAGCAGTACTAGCATTGCTGATTGCATTAACAGTTTTCGGCAAAAAAACAGCAACAAAAACGAAGGAGGCTGCATAATGGATATTCAAAAATTTGCGGATCAAATTCGTTACTATACGATGAAAGAATTGGCTAATTTAGGATTTGGACACTTTGGCGGTAGTTTATCTATTGTGGAAACTTTAGCTGTTTTATATGGAAAGGTGCTAAATGTTTCGCCAGAAAGAAAAGATGATCCAGATCGTGACTATTTTGTTCTTTCTAAAGGTCATGCAGGTCCAGCACTTTATGCAACTTTATTTTTGAAGGGCTATTTTGATGAAAAAATTCTTTTTAGTTTAAACCAAAATGGTACCAATTTACCCTCTCATCCAGATCGTATCAAAACGCCTGGAATAGATATGACGACAGGTTCCCTCGGACAAGGTATTTCAGCTGCAACGGGCATTGCTAAAGGAAATCAATTATTAGGAAAAGAGAATTTCACGTATGCAATTGTTGGTGATGGTGAATTAAATGAAGGGCAGTGTTGGGAGGCTTTCCAGTTTGCAGCACATCAAAAGCTGGATCATCTCATTGTAATGATTGATGATAACAAGAAACAACTGGATGGTTATACTACTGATATTTGTGATCCGTTTGATTTTGTTGAAAAAATGCAGGCTTTTGGTTTTAACAGTTGGCGAGTGAACGGGGCAGATGTCAAAGCGATTGAGGCTGCGATTATACAAGCAAAACAAACGAATGGCAAACCGACAGCAATTGTTTTAGATACAGTTAAAGGACAAGGAGTTTCTTATTTTGAAAGGTTAGCAGACAATCATCATGTGCGGCCTGATGAAGCTGGAAAAGCAGCAATTAGCGAAGCTATCAACACGTTGGCGCAAAAAATTGAGGTGGAAAATCAATGAAAGAACTAGAAATGCGACAAGTCTATACTAAAACAATCCAAGCATTAGCTGCACAAGATCAAAAGGTAGTTGCGCTAGAAGCAGATCTAGCCAGCTCGATGGGAACAAGCAAATTAAAAGCGGCGTTAGGCAATCGTTATATTAACGTTGGGATTATGGAAGCAGAAGAAATGGGTGCGGCTGCTGGATTAGCGGTAACGGGTTTTATTCCCTTTATTCACACGTTTGCTCCTTTTGCAACAAGGCGTTCATTTGATCAGGTATTTCTTTCGTTGGGCTATGCTAAAAACCATGCGGTGATTGTGGGAACCGATCCAGGAGTCACAGCAGAAATGAATGGTGGAACCCATATGCCGTTTGAAGATATTGCATTGATGCGGGTTATTCCAAAGAATAATATTTATGAAGTATCGGATCCTTATCAGTTTAAAGCTATTTTAGAATACGCTCATAAGGCAAAGGGCTTGTTTTATATTCGAACGATTAGAAAACAAGCATGGTCAATCTATGATGCAGATACTGATTTCTCTAAAGGTTATTGTAAGTTAAAAGATGGAACGGATGGAACTATTTTTGCCAGCGGGATTATGGTGGAAGAGGCGCTTCTAGCAGCTGAAAAATTAGCAAAAAAAGATGTTTCTGTGCAAGTTATTGATCTTTTTAGAATTAAGCCAATGAATGAAAATATCGTGATTGAAGCTGCTAAATTAGGACCGATTGTCACAGCAGAAAACCATAATGTGGTTGGTGGATTAGGCAGTGCAGTAGCTGAAATAATTGCTGAACACTATCCAGTAAAAACGAAACGGATAGGGGTTAAAGAACAATTTGGACAAGTAGGGAAAATAGCGTATTTGAAAGAAGTGTATGGTTTACAAGCAAAAGACATAGTTGAAGCTATTTTTGAAGTTTTAAAATAGTCATTTTAAAAAGAGGTTTGAGTGAACTTGTGTTTATTTCAGGCTTCTTTTTTATGGTATGATAAATAAAACAGTTAACGTGAGGAGTAGATATGCAAAAAAAATCACAACCAAACTATCAATGGTATCATGAACAATGGGGCAAACCCACTCATGATGATCGTTTACTTTTCATCTTACTAACTGTAGGAACGTTTCAAGCTGGTCTAAGTTGGAAAGCAGCAGCCGGTAAATTGTCTGTTTTTTTAAAAAACTTTCATAATATGGAGATTCAAAAAGTTGCTGGAATGATGCCGGACGATGTTGAAAGGGTTATGCAAGATCCAGAGATGATCCGTAATCCAAGGAAAATCCAAGCCACAATCCAAAATGCTCAAGCAATTTTAGCTGTGCAACAAGAATATGGCAGTTTTGCCGAGTATATGTGGGATTTTGTTGGCGGAGTTCCGCGGTTGAATGTGTATGAAGAAGTCTATGAAGTCCCCAATGTGACACCTTTATCTAAAACTGTTGCCAAAGATCTGAAAAAGCATGGCTTTACTTTTGTTGGTCCAGTGGTGACCTATATGTTTATGAAGGCAAGCGGAATGATTCAAGATGAGGTATTAAACCGAGAAACAAAATAGAGCATCTGAAAAAGCGTAGTCTAATCATCGGACTGCGCTTTTTTAGGTTTAGTAAAAATCAGAACTAGGAAAATCTTCAAAAAAATCAGACTGTAAATATTGAAGCAGTTCATAAATATATTTTGTCGAAATCATTTGCCGTTTAAGTAGTTCATTCAATGTACGTAATGATTGTTCGGCAAGATCAATCATCCTTTTGGGAGAATCTGCTTGAAATTGGCTAAGTATTTCTCTGACTTCATTCAATGACCATGTAGATGCACGAATCATTCTGATAAACAATAGTTGTTGGATTGCGTGTTCATCAAACATACGATAGTTACTTTCTGGATCACGGGGAACTTCAAGAAGATGTTCTTTGGTCCAATGACGTATCGCCGTTTCGGTAATCGCCAAACGCTCAGCTGTTTCTCCAATCGTTAACCAGCCTCGTTTTGGCATTTGGGTAATTTCTTGCCATTCTTCCTCATGTAAAAGTGCTAACGTTTGATCTGAAATTTTTTTTCGTTGATTGAGTTTCACTTGCTCGGTATTGATTAACCAAAATGTAGCGGTGTAGTCATTTGTTTGGATTGTATTCATGATCTTTTCTGCAGCGTGATAGCCATATGCAATTGTAGTTGCTCTAATCGCACGGAAATAATGAAGACTTTCTTGGGTGTAAAGGCGGTAGCCGCTGCTGCTTCGCTCAGGTAATGGAAGGAGTTGTTTTTTCTCATAGTGTCGCAATAAACTGGTGCTGATGTTTAACTCTCTGGCAATCTCAATTGGTCGAATCATTTGAACTATTCCTCCGGATAACAAGCTTTTTCATTATTATAGTCTATATAAAAATATTTGTAATTAAAAACCTTAGAATTTGCATTAATGTGATACTATAAGGTTAGTCTGGTTTTATCTAGCTGATTAAATTATTTTTCCGAAAATAGATAAATTGTCAGTGAGCCAAAAAGCGTCTCAAAGCCAATTTCCTAATTTTCTACAGGATTAAACGAATTGTTCCGCTTTTAAATTTAAGGAGGATTTTTATGACAGAATATGTAACGATTACTGGGGCACGAGAAAATAATTTGAAGAATGTTTCTGTTAAAATACCCAAACGACAAATAACCGTTTTTACAGGTGTTTCAGGATCAGGTAAGTCTTCCATTGTATTTGAAACCATTGCCAATGAATCCCAACGACAATTAAATGAAACATTCAGTGCTTTCGTTCAAAACTTCTTGCCAAAATATCAACATCCAGATGTGGACAGTATCGAAAATTTAGCGACTTCAGTCGTCATCAATCAAAAACGTCTTGGTGGAAATTCTCGTTCAACGTTAGGAACGATCACGGATATCAATCCTTTATTAAGGGTACTTTATTCAAGATTTGGAACCCCTAGTATTGGAACAGCCAACTATTTTTCATTTAACGACCAAGCTGGTATGTGTCCAGAATGTCAAGGGATTGGAAAAACTGTTCGAATTGATGAAGATAAATTCTTAGATCGAACACAATCTTTAAACAGTGGTGCTATTCAATTTTCAGCATTTAAAAACACCGAATGGTATATGAAAGGCTATTTGGATTCAGGACTTTTTGACAATGATAAGAAAATTGAAGACTATACGGAAAAAGAGTTAGACACATTGCTTTATGGGAAAGATTTTAAAGTGAAAATTGATGGTGTTAATTTAAGCTATGAAGGGTTATTCACGAAGTTTAACCGTCTGTATTTACAAAAAGAAGGCGAAATATCGCCGCGAACGCAAAAATTAATCAATGAATATACGATTGAAGACAACTGTCCATTGTGTGAAGGGAAGCGATTAACTCAAGCTTCATTGGCTGTTAAAGTTGGAGCGTATTCGATTACTGATTTTACCTCAATGGAACTTGGGAAAATGTTGGAAGTGTTAAAAACAATTGAGATTCCTAACGCTTTACCCGTTATTAGAAATCTTCGAGAAAAAATTAGCCATTTGGTTGAAATTGGGTTAGGTTACCTTAGTTTAGATCGTGAAACTGCAACGTTATCTGGCGGCGAATCGCAGCGAGTAAAAATGGTGAAACATTTAAATAATAGCCTTGTAGACCTTATTTATATTTTTGATGAACCTAGTATTGGGCTGCATCCTAGAGACGTTCACCGTTTAAACGAGCTATTAGTAAAATTAAGGGATAAAGGCAATACGGTGATTGTGATTGAGCATGATCCAGATGTCATAAAAATTGCCGATCACGTGATTGAAGTTGGCCCTCATGCTGGAAAACATGGTGGAGAAATTATGTTTGAAGGAAGTTACAAAGCATTGCTTGAGTCCGATACATTAACAGGACGCTTCTTAAAAAATCAAACAGAATTAAAAACACAAATTAGACCAGCCTTAGATTTTTATCAAGGTCGCTCGTCAAGTAAACATAATTTGAAAAACACTGCATTACGAGTGCCGAAGAAAACGCTGACGATGATTACAGGTGTAGCAGGTTCAGGGAAAAGTACCTTAGTAAAAGATTCATTTTTAGCAGAATTTCCTGAAACAATCGTGATCGATCAAGCGGCAGCTCAAACCAATTCACGCTCGAATCCGGCAACGTATATTGGCATTATGGATAATATTAGGAAATTATTTGGTAAAGCCAACGACGTTTCGCCATCATTGTTCAGCTATAACTCCAAAGGTGGTTGTGAAAACTGTAAAGGGCAAGGCTATATTGAGACGAATCTAGCCTTTATGGAAACAATAAAAAGTGAGTGCGATGTGTGTCACGGAAAACGGTATAAACAAGAAGTATTAGCCTACCAATTCCAAGGGAAAAACATTACTGAAGTTTTAGCGTTGACGGTGGAAGATGCATTGGCATTTTTCAAAGAAGCAGCAATTTTGAAAAAAGTTCAAGCGATGGATCAAGTTGGGTTAGGCTATTTGACTTTAGGCCAATCAATGAATACCTTATCTGGCGGAGAATGTCAACGAATGAAATTAGCCAGTGAGTTTTATAAAAAAGGCAGTATTTACGTGTTGGATGAACCGTCAACAGGATTGCATTTGTCTGATATTGAACATTTACTGCAAATTATGAATCACATTGTGGATCAAGGAAATACGGTGGTTGTGATTGAGCACCATGTTGATTTGATTAAGCAAGGAGACTGGATCGTAGATATCGGTCCTGATGGCGGTAATCAAGGAGGAGAGATCGTGTTTGAAGGGAAACCAGAAGCAATCAAACAGAGTCACTCGATTACTGGACAGTTTATTTAGCGATAATTAGAAAAAAAGTCGAAGAACTCTGAATCTTCGACTTTTTCTATTACTATGAACACTCATTATTTAGCTTTAGTATATGTATCCAAGTTTGCTTCAGTTTCAGCAAGTAAAGTACCAAAATGTTGATAAACGACCTCAAACATTTCAGAACAAGCCTTTATAACTTGCGGCGTTCTCTGTACATTTGGATCAAGGAAGTGCTGCATAAAATGAAGTGCTTCATGCCATGATTTTAGCTCATGCAAAGAAGCTCTTGCGGCCAAAATATCTTGGTAAGCGATTGTTTTCGATTCTTGTGATTTTTCCATGTCTACATTCTCCTAGTCTAAATTTGATAAAAAATCCAACTAGATAGACAAATAAAAAACGATCAGACCCACGCCTCATAGTTTTCAATAGACAAAAACCACAGCAAACATCTTGCCACAATCCAAAAGAATTTCTCACATAAGGTAGAAATTCACGCTGAAATTGGGTACAATAAAACATGCTGGTACTTCGGTATCGGCTATCGGCAACTTGTATTGGCAGTTACTGCTGTCTTTACAGGGCCTCATTATTTTGGTTCCCGCCAAAGTAATGAGGTGCCGTTTTTTATTTTCTATCAGGTCGTTGTTACACAGTAGGATAGCAACAAAAAAAGATATCGGGAAGATTTCCCAATACCTGTTCATCAATAGTATGAGCCAACCTTACTATTTAACTTCTCATCAAATAAAACACGACAAAAAAGAAGCAGTCAAAGACACTTGATTTTTGTACAATGAAAAAAGCTAGTTGTAATGTTAGCGACTATTGGCGACTTGTTTGGGCAGTTACTGCTGACTTTACAAGGACTTCCAGTATAAGGTTCCCGCCAAATACTTGAAGTGCCAATGATTATTTAAATGTGATGGAGCTTTATGAACTTTTACTAGTTCGTAAAGCTTTTTTCGTTACTATCCTATATCAATAAGTATAAAGAACTTAACATGAATGGTCAATACGAACAAAGGAGAAAAATAATTGATTTTTAAATATAAGTTAATTGTATATAATGTGATGTACTTAATTATTTTTATAAGATATAATTTACATGAAAGGTTGTAAATAAAAAAGGAGTCTTAATGAAATGATTGATGTTAATGGTGCAGAAGCACAAAATCAGGCAACTAAGATTGGTCAAGCCAATGATAAATTAACGATTTCGCAAACTGTTACATTTTCCTCTGGTACAACTGTGCCAGGAAATACTACAGCAACTAGTACTTTTGAAGAATTTAAAACCTCTTCCACAACAATCCAGCAACTATTAAATCGTGATGTAGCAAATATTTACAGCTTTGTTGCGGCGTTTGAACGAGCAGATTCTCAGACAAAAAAGTTATTTGACATGCCATTTACAGGTTTGACGAAATAGCTATTGAAGCTTTTAGCTTAAGGAGTGGATTATATGGAAGAGGATGACATTAGAAAGAAACGAATGGAAAACGAAGAAAAGCAAGAAGAGAATGTTCAGCTTAGCCTGTTACTAGAACGTCAAATGGATGAATATGAACAGCTGGCTACCAGGGAACGGATACAAAATGAACGGATAGTAGCCTATTTTTATGGACAAGTAGAATTTTCTTTTTTTGAAGATATTGTTGAAGAAGCTCGCATAGAAGAATGTCGTTTTTTTGATGAAATGAATGAAGGTCAGGAAATACTAACGAGAAATAAAAGACAATTGGATGATCGCTCTGAAGCACTTTATGAACAAGAATTACAAGCTATCAGAGAGGAGGAAAATGCTGATGGTAAAAATGGTGATTGGTGAAGTTCAAACTCAAACAGAGCAAATTAAAATATTTGGAAAAAGCTATAGTGACGCATTGGAGTCTGTTTCAACTGTAACGCAAGGGATTCTACTTGCGGTCGGTATGAGCGGAGAAGGAATGGACGCAATAAAAGGCTATATTTCAAGTGCGTACCCAGCATTATGTAAAGCTGCTATTTTACATGGTGAAGCAGTTGTACAAGCCAACGAAAACTATCTGAAAGGCTATAAATCAAAGTGTGGAAGTAAAGATTTAGATTCGGAAGAATTAGAAGAACAAATTCGAGAAGCGGATAATTTGATTCAAAATTTTCAGTCTTCAAAAGATAGTTTCACCCAAGCTAAACGAAATTTGTCAGAAGAGAACTCTAAATTGATGGGAATGATTTTTCAAGCAGCAATTAATAGTATGGATGCAGGAATCGCTCGAAATCAAGCAAAAAAGACTAAGTTAGAAGAAAAACTTCAAAAGTTTCTTGAATTTTGTGACCAGTCTACCAGTTATTTTGACGGTTTGAGTGATACAGGAATTTTACTTACAAAAGGGATGCAGGCTTTAGGTGTTAATGGCGACGGCAGTATTGGTGCAGGAAGTTGGAATGGCAAAGGATTTTCTTTGAAGGATACAGCTTGGATGAAAGATGTGAATAAACGTTGGAATGATAGTCATCAAAAAAGTGAGCAGAAATTTGTGAGAAACTTGAAAGAACAGTATGGATTTGATGATGAGACAGCGCAAATTATTTTGAAAATGAAAGAAAATATTGAGAAAAATTATCCTAATCTTTCACAGAAAGAACGAGACTATATTCTGAATCGTTTACTAGGTGGTTTAGTATATGGTGAAGGAAGCTTAAAACAAGCTGCTATGTGGGCCAATACAGCAGGTGTAGGGATTACTGATGGCGGTGGTGATGCTATGTCGATTGAGGATCAGTTAAAGAAATTACTTGGCTTAAGTGATACAGACTATGATTTATTACGTTATAAAGTAAGAATACAAAACATGATTTCATCATCTTGTAATATATCTTTTAGTGATCTAAACAAAGATCAACGACAAAAATTCAAAAATACTATGGGGCAAGCTTTGGGATATGATTTATCAACGGAAGATTTTGAAAAATTATGGAATGACCAATATAATCAAATGAGGGGGAGAGGAGACTTTGCACACCAGTCTATTACACAAGCTACCATTTTAAATCCAGGTATTCCAGCAGCTGCTGGAAATGGCGGTCGTGAAAATGCTAATCGTTTATCTGGTTGGAAAGGTGATTCAACGAAAGCGGCTGAAGCAGTACCAAGCTTAGGTCCAGATGATTATAAAGCAGATTTGGATTCAGAAAATATAACGTATTTAATGAACAAAAATCAATGGTCTTACATGGATGCAATGAATTATTATCATGCTCGTTTGCAATTAGGACAAAGTCGAGCAGAAATTTTTACTGAACATACATCGTATAACGAAGTGAAAAAAACTATATTTGATAATCTAAAAGTTAACTCTATGAAAGAATTAAAAGAAAAATACTATGATTCGTATCGATTTTTATGTAACTTAAAGGATAAAAATAATGAATTGAAGGATTATTAGAATGAAAAAAAAAATCTTTTTTATTATATTACTGATACTGATTGCCTTTGGTGGTTATAAAGGTTGGGAATATCTAAAAGTTAAAAATATTTTTGATGAAATATATTACTCAGAATATGATGATCTTGGTTATGTTTTAAATCAAAAAGGCTTTCCAAAGATGAAACAAATTGAACGGTGGGATAGAAAAACAGCAGATACCAAGAATGTTGCAGGACCAGTAATTGAGAGTTATAAAGAAGAATATTTGGAGAATGGTGAGTCTTTGTCATTTAGTTTTATGTTTTCGAAAAAAGAGTTTTATATAGGATATACTAAAAAAATAGATTCCAGTATCTCTTATGATATTGGATATAGGTATAATATTAAAACAAAAAATCTAAATGAAGACATCAGCATTATAGATGACAACATAGAAAAATGGGATATAGAAAACGCTGATCAAATCCAAAAATATTTTGATAAATACAATATTTCAAAGGAAGAAGTACGAATAGTAGCGGATAAAGTCCTATACAATAAAGTTATCAAGGATTGGATCAATACTTATCCTAGTCGTTTCTCTACAAAGGATATTGGGAAAGTGGTAATCAAGAAAGATACATTTTTAGAATAAATTGAAATAAGTAAAAAATGAAGAAAAAAATCAAGATTGTTGTATTATGTATATTTATAGCTTTTATCGAATATAAGAGCAGAGAATACTTGAAAGTAAAAATATTTTTGATGAAGCTAAGAAAGATAATACCCTAATCGAAGATAATGAACAGTTAGAGAAATATCTTAGTCAGTATAATATGACAAAAGAGCAATTAAATAGAAAAACTGATGAAGTATTATATGATAGATATTGTGTTAAAAGATTAGGTTACTAATTATAAAAAGTCGCTTTTCTCTTAAATTTACTGGGAAGTTGATCATTTGGAAAGATATTTTTTTAATAAGGGAGTAAACATATGATTTCTAAAGAGGTAAGAAAAGAAATAGGATTACCAATAACTAAAGATATAATTTATTACAGACATGTCGTTGGTAGTGAATATGAAAAATACGATGTATCAGATATTCATATTGTAAACAGATATCCATCAGGAAGTTTTTCATTAAGAATCACTTTGCCGGAATCTTTGCTAAATGAATTGAGGGAAGTAAATATATTATCTGATTTTTTGATTCATATGCAAAAACCGAGCTTTATTCGAGATATGACAGAAGTTGAGTATGAATAATTTAATATAATCATCTATTTTAAGTCGATAACGTAGAATTTAAAAGAGAATATTCCACTCACTTGACTAGGCAATATTCTCAATAAAAATTGTTGGTTTTATTCTTGTAAGATTATCTTGTGTATTTAAATAGATAATAAAACTAGCTAAAAGTGAGCAGATAAAACAATTTTTCATTGTTTTGTCTGCTCACTTTTTATATCAAAACCTTTTACAACTTTTCACCATTACTCTTAATCACTTGCTGATACCAATCAAATGATTTTTTCTTAGAACGTGCCAGTGTCCCTTGACCTTCATTATCCTTATCCACATAGATAAAGCCGTAGCGTTTTTTCATCTCACCAGTCCCCGCAGAAACTAAATCAATAAAGCCCCAAGGTGTGTAACCAATCAATGGAATACCATCGTATTCAACAGCTTCTTTCATCATTTCGATATGAGCTTTTAAATACTCAATTCGATATTGGTCATTAACAGTACCATCTGGTTCAATTTCATCAATGGCACCAAAACCATTTTCAACGATGAATAACGGTAATTCATAACGTTCGTTAAACCAGTTCATGGCATAACGTAAGCCTAACGGATCAATTTGCCAGCCCCAATCGGATGCTTCTACATAAGGGTTTTTCACTAAATCTTTCGACTCATCGTAATCAAAAGCCGGACCTTTATCATGATCTTTGATCGCAAACGACATATAATAACTAAAACCGATATAATCCACACAACCATGTCTTAAATCAGTTAAATCCTGTTCGGTAATGTCTAAATCAAAGCTTTTACGAGTTAGATAATTTTCCATAAAACTTGGATAATGACCTCTTACATGAACATCCGTAAACCAGTAACGTTTTTGCATCGCACTAACCGACATCATCATATCTTTTGGATCACAGGAATATGGGTAAATTGGACACATTGCAATCATACAGCCAATTTGGAAATCCGGATTGATTTCATGTCCAATTTTAACAGCTTGGGCACTGGCTACTAATTCGTAGTGAGCTGCTTGATACATGATTTTTTCACGATCTTCGCCTTCCTGATACTTAATACCAGAGTTGGTAAATGGTGCAAAATCTTCAGCAAAATTCGCTTGATTGTTGATCTCATTGAACGTCATCCAATACGTCACTTTATCTTTATATCGTTCGAAACAAACACGGGCAAACTTAGCGAAGAAATCAATCATTTTACGATTGCGCCAACCACCATATTCAGTGACTAAGTGATAAGGCATTTCAAAGTGAGACAATGTAATAACAGGTTCAATCCCATATTTCAAACATTCATCAAACAAATCATCGTAAAATTGTAATCCTTCTTCATTTGGTTCGGTTTCATCACCATTGGGGAAAATCCTTGTCCAGGCAATGGATGTTCTGAAACAGTTTAGTCCAAGATCAGCAAATAATTTTACATCCTCTTTATAATGATGATAAAAATCAATCGCTTCATGGTTCGGGTAATTTTCTCCTTGTAAAACGCCATCAGTGATTCTTCGGGGTACTCCATGAGCGCCAACGGTCATAACATCAGCCACACTCACTCCTTTACCACCTTGGTCCCAACCACCTTCTAATTGATGAGCAGCAACTGCGCCGCCCCAAAGAAAATCTTCTCTTAAAATTGACATGAAATCTACTCCTTTAACGTACTAAGTTCTTTTATAACGATTTATTTTACTTGTAATGATCCACTGCACACGATAGGAAGAATAAGTTGAACGGATTTAGTCAATGTGCAATGGATCTTTGTAACAATCTTGGGGAATCTTTTTTTAGGCTTGTGCTTCGATTTCTTCTAATGTTTCTTCAGTAATTGGTTGATTTGTTTCTTGTGCATAGTTGATAGCATCCATTTTTCTAGCGAAAGGTAGGTAAATGAAGAAGCCAAGTGTTAAAACGAAAATTTGTAATAATGCTGCTTGCCATCCGCCTACAAGTAAACCAGAAATAATTGGCGGTGTTGTCCAAGGAACTTGAACCGCTGTAAACAATGGAACCAAGCCCGTGTATAGTGCAAAATACGTGATAACTGAAGAAACGACAGGTGTTAAAATAAATGGAATTGCCATAATTGGGTTCATAACAATCGGTGTTGCAAATGTAATCGGTTCATTGATATTAAATACCGCAGGACCAATAGACAAACGACCCAATTGTTTAAATTGTGCAGATTTTGCAAAGAAAACCATGTAGACAACTAAACCAATTGTCATTCCAGCACCAGTTACAGTTAAGAATTGATCTAAAAATTGTTGTGTTACGATGTGTCCACCGTTTGCAACAGTCAGTGCTTTACCAGAGTTTAGAATATCAGTATTTTCCAAAGAATTCGCTTGTAAAATAGGGCCCATAATTCCACCGACGATAGTTGATCCATGAACGCCGAAGAACCAAAATAGAGGAACTAAGAAGCCAAGGACTAATGCGCCACCTAGGGAATCAGTAACACCTTGCAGTGGAGATTGCAATACGTTGTAGATAAAATCAAAGAACGTTGTTTTAAAGACTTTATCAAAGAAAATATAAACAAACATTGCTCCAGTAATTAAAGCTGCTGCTGGAATTAGTGCTGTAAATGAGTTTGCTACGTTTTCAGGTACTGCTTCTGGTAATTTAATCCGAATATCATGACGTAAGAACCAGCTGTAGACCCAGCCGACAATTAGTCCGACAATAATTGCGGTAATCATTCCTTTACCGGCAGTCCAGTCTTTATTGATAATATTGCCGATCGTTACACCACTTTCTGTATCAGTGATTTCAGAAGACATAAATAAAATAAAGACAACAAGTGAAATCATTCCGGCAGGTAAACCCTCAAAACCTTCTGTTTTTACATAAGAATAAGCAATCCCGATAACAGCGAAAACAGACATGATAGCAAAAGATGCACCGTATGCTTGATTAAAGTAAACCGCAAGACCGCTGTCAGTAATCCATTGAGCTGCCGATTCGATTGGCAGATTAGCTAAAAGTAAGAAAATGGAACCGACGATAGTAAAAGGCATTGTATACAACATACCATTTCTTAATGCTGTAATTGCTTTCGTATTTACGAATTTTAAAACGGGCGGCAGAACTTTTTCATTAATCCATTCATTCATTCTAAACCTCTCCTTTGTCTTGGCTAAGTAAGTAACAATAATTGCTTGTAGTGGTATTCATTTTAAGCGGCCGCTGCTTTTGTATGTTTTTTGAATACGTTTACATTTATACTATAAAAGAAATTTAGCATAATTTAAATAGTTTAAGGTCGTTGAGGAACATGTACCAAACAAAAAAACAAAAGTAATTATTTTAGACGAAAAAGTGAGTGGGACAAAACTAAAGATCAGTTTTGTTTCACTCACTAGATCCGAATAGACGGCGATAAAAAAGCAGCTACTGCACTTCGTTCCGATCACAACAATTTCTAAGAGCTAAAGCTCTAAGAATTGAAGGCTTCGGAAATAAGTCGAAATTGCTATGAAACACAGTGAGGTACGAACTGATGTAGAATAGTACCTACTTGGTTCAAAAATTTGAAGAGCACCGAGTAGGTACCAGTCATCATCCATTCGCAAGCTCATGGTGATTCTTGGCAATTTTCGTGAATTCCTTCTTATTGCTGTAAAACACAACGAGAACCGAGTTGATGTTGCACAGTACCTACCCGGTTCTCGGAGCTCTTTTGTCTCAGACTCTTTACTACTTATCTAATCTGTATTTTTATCTGAAATTATTTTACTAGCCTGATGTGCAAGTAATTCAATCAATGCAACAACTGGAATTTGTGTCGTAATATTAATAAAAGGATCACTGTATTGTGAACGCTCATCCGGCATATAATAGGAAATATTGTAATCTGCTAAACGAGCAATCGTCGAATGTTCATCATTGGTAATGCTGAGAATTTTCGCGCTGGAACGTCTAAAATCAGTTACTTGTTTAATTACTTCGGTTGTTTCACCTGAAACAGATAGAATAATTGCTAATGTATTTTCAAACCCTCTTTGGGGAATCGGTGTAAACGGATCATCAATACTATAGGCATTAATGCCCATATTAGCAAAATAACGACTGCCGTAACTGCCAAGAATCCCGCTAGTGCCAATACCAGAGAAAACTACATGCCGCGTGTTAGCAATCATATTTATGGCTGGCTTCAATGTTTCGTAATAAGTTTGTTGGTTAATGCGTTTTAAAAAGGAATCTATATGGAGTGTTGCATCATAATATTGTTCAAACGGTTGTTGCTGTTTTTCTTTTTTCACGGCGTATTTTAATTCTGAAAAACCAGCAAAACCCATTTTCGTACAAAAACGTAGAATCGTTGAAGTTGAAACGTGACAGTCTGCAGAAAGCTGGCGAATAGTCAATTCAGGAATCTGTTCCATATGATCTAAAATATAATGATAAACAAGCATTTCTAACTCATTTAATGACTGAACTTTTTCTAAATCAAACAAAAAGATCCCTCCTATAAAAATAACTATTCCAGTTTTTGTTTTATCTTTTTATATTGTACAGGAAACCTGGGGATTTCGCTTCTAATTTCTATTTTAGAGCAAACAAACCAGTGGGATAAATATCTTCGCAACTAAAAGCGAACTTTTGAAGTATTCAATAATTTAGGCAAATAAATCAAAAAAGCTTGTTATAAGTAGTCTGTAATGTTAATTTGAGGGTTGTTTCTTAGCTTATTAGTAGTGAAAATCTTAAAATTTCGAAAAGTTGTGAAAAAAATCACAAAAACTATTTACAAGAAAAAAATAATGTTGTATGATATACATGTGAAATAGTTAACAAAGAGTTTTTGAAATAAATCACTTTCTAGGAGGATCACAATGGCTAAAACAATGACAAAAGAAGAAGCGAAAACAGTTGATGTACAAGCAATGATTGATGAACTAGCGAAAAAAGCAAATGTTGCTTTAAAAGAAATGGAAGATTTTGATCAAGAAAAAGTTGATCACATTGTGCACCAAATGGCAATGGCTGCCTTAGATCAACATATGCCTTTAGCGAAAATGGCAGTAGAAGAAACTGGTCGTGGAATTTATGAAGATAAAGCAATTAAAAATATGTATGCATCAGAATATATCTGGAACAGTATTAAACATGATAAAACAGTTGGCGTAATTAACCAAGACGAACAAACTGGTTTAATTGAAATTGCTGAACCAGTCGGAGTTGTCTGCGGGGTTACACCGACAACAAATCCAACTTCAACAACAATTTTTAAAGCTCTAATTGCAATTAAAACACGTAACCCAATCGTGTTTGCTTTCCATCCAAGTGCGCAAAAATGTTCTGCTGAGGCTGCGCGTATCGTTCGTGATGCAGCAATTAAAGCTGGTGCACCTGAAAATTGTGTACAATGGATCGAACAACCATCATTAGAAGCAACTTCAGGTTTAATGAATCATCCTGGAATCGCGATTGTTTTAGCAACTGGTGGAGCGGCAATGGTTAAATCAGCATACTCAACTGGTAAGCCAGCATTAGGCGTAGGTCCTGGTAATGTTCCTTCATATATCGAAAAAACTGCGAAAATCAAACGTGCAGTTAACGATTTAATCGTTTCTAAATCATTTGATAATGGTATGATTTGTGCTTCTGAACAAGCAGTTATCGTAGATAAAGAAGTTTATGCAGCAGTGAAAGCTGAATTTGAAGCACATCAAGTTTATTTCGTTAAACCAAACGAATTGAAAAAATTAGAAGATGCAGTTATGAACGAAGGTAAATATGCTGTTAATCCAGCAATCGTTGGTTACTCTGCTGAACACATTGCTGAATTAGCTGGCATTAAAGTACCAAAAGGCACTAAAATCTTAATTGCTGAACTTGAAGGAGCTGGAGCTGAATACCCACTTTCTCGTGAAAAACTTTCACCTGTTTTAGCAATGATGAAAGCTAAAAATGCTGAACATGCTTTTGATTTATGTGAAGCGATGCTTGAATTAGGCGGATTAGGACATACTGCTGTGATTCATACAGAAGATGAAGATTTACAAGTGAAATTTGGTTTACGCATGAAAGCTTGCCGTATTTTAGTTAACTCTCCATCTGCTGAAGGTGGAATTGGTAATATCTACAACGAAATGATTCCGTCATTAACTTTAGGTTGTGGATCATACGGTAAAAACTCTGTATCTAAAAACGTATCTGCCGTTAACTTGATTAACGTGAAAACTGTAGCGAAACGGAGAAATAATATGCAATGGTTTAAATTACCGCCAAAAATTTTCTTTGAAAAAAATTCATTACAATACCTACAAAAAATGGAAAACGTAGAACGTGTAATGATCGTCTGTGACCCAGGAATGGTTCAATTCGGTTATGCAGATACAGTTCGCAAAGAGTTACAAAAACGTAAAAACGACGTACAAATTGAAGTGTTCTCAGCAGTTGAACCAAATCCATCTACAAATACAGTATATGCTGGAACAAAAGTTATGGTTGACTTTAAACCGGATACCATTATCGCATTAGGTGGCGGATCTGCAATGGACGCGGCTAAAGGAATGTGGATGTTCTATGAGCACCCAGATACAGAATTCTTCGGCGCAAAACAAAAATTCTTAGATATTCGTAAACGTACGTACAAAATTGACAAACCAGTTAAAACACAATTCGTATGTATTCCAACAACATCTGGTACTGGTTCAGAAGTAACACCTTTTGCGGTTATTACTGACAGTGAAACACATGTAAAATATCCATTAGCTGATTATGCACTAACACCAGATGTAGCAATCGTTGATCCACAATTCGTTATGTCAGTTCCAGCTTCTGTAACTGCCGATACTGGTATGGACGTATTAACTCATGCGATTGAATCTTATGTTTCAGTAATGGCATCTGATTACACACGTGGTTTAAGCTTACAAGCAATTAAATTAGTCTTTGAACATTTAGAAAACTCAGTGAAACGCCCAGACGCTGAAAGCCGTGAAAAAATGCATAACGCATCAACAATGGCTGGTATGGCTTTTGCCAACGCCTTCTTGGGAATTTGTCACTCAGTGGCACATAAAATTGGTGGAGAATATGGTATTCCTCACGGACGTACAAATGCGATTTTATTACCGCACATTATCCGTTACAATGCCAAAGATCCTTCAAAACATGCAATGTTCCCTAAATATGACTACTTCCGTGCTGATACAGATTACGCTGATATTGCGAAATTCTTAGGTCTTAAAGGGAAAAATACAGCTGAATTAGTGGATTCACTTGCAAAAGCTGTTTACGATTTAGGTGTATCTGTAGGAATCGATATGAACTTGAAAGCACAAGGTGTAACACAAGAAATTCTTGATTCTACTGTAGATCATATGGCTGAACTAGCTTATGAAGATCAATGTACTACAGCTAATCCAAAAGAACCATTGATTAGTGAATTAAAACAAATTATTATTGACGCTTATAACGGTTAATAAAAGTATGAAGAAGAGTAGCTGAAAAGTTACTCTTCTTTTTTTACGATAAGATGTATAATAGCACTAAAATGTTGGGAGGAACAACAAATGACTATTAGAGAAACTAAATTAACAGATATCAAAGCAATCAATCACTTGAATACTTTTACATTGCAGCATGAATACCCTTTAGAAGAAGCGGAAAAACAGCTAGTTTATTTATTGTCATCACCAACGAATCAATTATTTGTGAAAGAAATCGACGGAAATGTCGTAGGTTATATCCAGCTTGCTGAATATGTATGTACCTATGGACCACGTTTGATGAATGTTTTGGGTCTTGCTGTAGAACCAGCTTGTCACAACCAAGGGATTGGTAAAGCATTGCTAATCCATGCAGAAGAATGGGCAAAAGAAAGTGGGGCTGATGGAATTAGACTGAATTCTGGATTAGAGCGAACGCAAGCGCATAAATTTTATGAGCACTTAGGCTACAAAGAGGTGAAAAAACAAATTAATTTTAATAAGTTATTCAATTAGAGCGAGATTTTTTCAAATAAGACATCCAGAAGATATAATGAAATTAGGAATTATATTATTGAAACAAGAAAGGATGAATTAGAATGCCAAAATTTTCTCCATGTTTATGGTTTGATGGAAGTGTGGAAGCTGCTGCAGAATTTTATGCGGATGCATTTGAACAAGGAAAAATCAATCATGTAGACTATTATGTTGATAGTGAGCATCAGCCAAAAGGATCTGTTTTAACTGTAACGATGACAATTGCCGGACAAGAATTCATTTTGTTAAACGGTGGACCAGAGTTTGATTTTACACCAGCTATTTCATTTTATGTAGAATGTGAAACAGAAGAACAAATTGACCAACTTTGGAATAAGCTGAGCCAAAATGGTACTGTTTTAATGGAATACGGAGAGTATCCATTTAGTCCTAAATTTGGCTGGTTAAACGATCAATACGGAGTTTCATGGCAATTGGTGTTGGCAGAGCGACCTCAATCAGTAACGCCTGCATTTTTATTTACGCAAGATAAGTCAGGAAAAGCTGAAGCAGCAATGAATAACTGGATTGATATATTTGGTGATGGTCATGTGGAATATGTTGAAAAAAATCCAGATGGAACAGTTGCTCAAGGTCTATTTACAATGCATGGACAACCTTTTAGAGTAATGGATGGTGGTGCGGTAGATCATGCGTTTACCTTTACAATGGCGACATCTTTTTACGTTTATTGTAAAGATCAAGCAGAAATTGACCGTTTATGGTTAGCCGTTACGACTAAAGGAAAAGAGTGGCCTTGTGGCTGGATGGAAGATGAGTACGGCGTATGTTGGCAGACAGTGACACAAGATATGGGAAAATTATTGGATAACTCTGATCCGGATCGCGCATATCGGGTAATGCAGGAATTGTATAAAATGAAACGAATTGATTTGGCAAAATTGAAAGAAGCGTATGAAGCATAATTTTAAATAATGTTGATTGAAGTAAAAATACCTTGATAATTTAGCTTAAAGCTAATTTTCGGGGTATTTTCAGTGTATTATTTTCTGAATGTTCAGAAAATAACTTTACATTTATTCCATTATGTTATAAAATAATTACATAAAAAGAAAGGAGTTGTTTATAATGAAGAATTTGAAAAGAAAAGTTTTAGTAGTTGGTGCATTGTTATTTTTATTCGGGGGTGGAGTATCTGCTGCAGCTGTTGCTTTTAATACTTTTTACGGTGGTGTAACGGGGGTTCCAGGATATGGTACAACTTGGGGTTCGTATCATCCTAGAGGTAAACGTGTGTATGTGACAGCTAAAGGTAAAACAACTAGGACTAGTTACGCAAGTTCAGGTGGATCGGCAAATGCAACTGTTCAACGTGCGTTTAGCGGAAATAAATCATATTGGGGAAATGCGTAAATAAATATCGAGACAGAAGTAACTCTTTTCTAATTTTTTAGGATTGAATACCTCTGTCTCAATTTTATTTTATCATTTGAAGGAAAATAGTATGAAAAAAATTTATCGAGTATTACTAATTATCACTTTATTTTGCTTATTTTATACGTTATCGGTTATTTTAAAAGAGTCAGTTGATTTATCAATACCAAGTGTCAAAGCAACAATTGAAGTTGAAGAATGGGATAGAGAAACTAGTGCAAAAGAGATATATTTAGCATTGAAAAGCTACGCTCAAGCGAATAATGTTGATGTACATAAAATAGTATTCAGTACTGATTCAGAAGGTGATGAACTCAAAAAAATATTTACATTTTCAGTGGGAGAAAAATCTAATTATTCATATAACAGTACAGATTTTCAAACAAAAGTCCTTTTTTTCGATAGTAGTGAACTAACTAATGAAAATGTAGTAGGAAGTTATGCTTTAACCGAAAAATTACCTCAAAGTGCTAAAGCAGATTTTGAATCTTTAGGTCTGATAGTGAATATTGAAAAAGTCAGTGTGGTATTACTTTTTTTAGGCAGTTTATTTTCTACTATAGGTTTATTGTCTACTATTCTAATTTTTGCAACTATGTTAGCAAATGTTTTTAGTAAAATTGCTCAGATGAAAAAGTATGGGATTTGGGAGATACATGGAAAAAGTATTACTTTATTATCTTTCAAAGAAGATGTGTTTGATATTGTAATCATAACTTGTAGTGTTGCTGTATTCATTTTTATGTATCCTGTATTTTGGAAAATATATTTACTTATCGGCATAATCATTATTCTTTGTACGTCTTTACTCAATACGGGAACGTCTATGCTGGTTTGTAAATCAGAAAAGACAATAGAAAAGATTAAAGGGAAAAGACCATCTAATGTATCTATTGGACTAAATTTAGCCCTAAAAATAGTTATCCTAGTTGTATTTGTTTTTTTCGCTGCAAGTCTTTCAGCTGAATTGAAAAAAAATAATGAAGCATATAAAGGACTTTCGCAATGGGAGAAAAATAGTAACTATCACCAATTACATTTTAGTAATGCAACAACATTATTTCCAAATGCAAATAAATCTGAACTAGAACGAAAAAAGGAATTTATGGAGATCAATAAAAAGTTATATCCTTTGTTTGAAGAGGCTGAAAGTAACGGTGGAATATTAGCTGTAAACAACGAATATTTTTTAAATGAAGTAGGTGGAAGCTCATTATATATAGATTCTGTGCCTTTTATGACAATTAATCATAATTTTTTAAAAATTTCTTCAATTATGGATTATGCAGGAAACAAGTTGAACTCATTATCAGATAATAAATTTTACGTTCTAATTCCTGAAAAAGAAAAAGTTCAAACGAAAAGGATTGAACAAGAAGCAGAAGAAGTAATTTCTATCTACCAAAATTTATACGATGAATCCTCTAAGAATTTTAAAGGAGAATTGGAGACGATTTATGTTGAGTCTGACCAAGAAGTATTCAATTTTAATGCTGAATACCCAGAGTATAGTTTATCTAAAAACCCAATTATATTAGTCGTTTCACTGAAAGCAATTGGTACTAATATTGGAAATCTAATCGCAAACGTTTCTCAGGGACAATACTTATTTTCAAATAAAGATCAGGTCAATCAATTTATTGAAAATAATAAGTTAGAAGAAGAGTTTTTTGGACTAATTTCAGCTCAAGATTCTGCTATCAATATGCTAAAGAGAAATCGACAGGAATACTCATTGAAGATTGTATCTTTGGTTATTTTGTTTATTATTTTTATAGTAGTTCAATTTTATATTAGTTTATCTTATGTTGAATTAAATCAAAAAAAATTATTTTTGCAATACATATTTGGAATGAGTTTTTTTACTAGACATTATCTATATTGTCTAATTGTTTTGTTAGTATCATTTACTACATTAGGGTTCATAACAAGTTTTGATAAAGAATATTTTCCTATTGTTTGCAGCTTGATAATTTTTGAAACGATCTTGCTATTTTTTACAATTATTATTTCAGAAAAGATCAAACGTTTAGATATTATAAAAAAGGAGAACTAAAAGACACGATGTTGAGAATTAACAATATAGGTAAAAAGTATAGAAACAATTATATATTTAAAAATTTATCATTTACTATTGCTCCCGGGGAAATGCTGGGAATAATAGGTGCTAGTGGATGTGGCAAAACAACCTTGCTTAACTGTATAGGACAACTTGAAAAATTAACACATGGTTCAATTATTTATGGTGACAATCAAATTACCAAAAAGAATAAGAAAAATTTTTTTAAATATGAAGCAGGTTTTTTATTTCAAAATTTTGCTTTAATGGACAATGAAACGGTCAAAGAAAATCTAAAAATTGTTTCGGATGATGAAAGTAGAATAAAGTCGTTGTTGAAAAAACATGGAATAGGGGAATTATTAAATTCAAAAGTGTATGAGTTAAGTGGTGGAGAACAACAACGGGTAGCACTTGTTAGATTAATTTTGAAAAATCCTAAAATAATTTTTGCTGATGAACCAACGGCGTCTTTGGATAAGAAGAATGGTGAATTTGTTATGGAGGTTTTAAAAGATTTTAGTAGTCAAGGGAAAATTGTTTTAGTTGTGACTCATAATCAAGATTTTATTAAATATTTTGATAGAATTATCAATTTAGATGAAGAATAAATGGTTCATAAATTAAGTAAAGCTACAGTTTAAAATCATACTATGGGTAGCTAGTAAAAACTACAATTAGACTACTAAGACAACGTTTACCATGAACTTTTTAATGGATAATGTTTGGTATGATAATGCAGCTTATTTTTTACCAGCGTTTATTCGGATGTAGTATGTGACGTAAAACTAATTTTCCAGTTTAAATATGCGCCCGTAAATTTGTATTTTTCACATACAAATTTACGGGCGCATACTATTTTAACCTATATGCTTATTTAGAATTCCTTTTCGCAAAAGGCTGATATGCAATACCACGACTTTCACACCAATGAATAATTTCGCTTGAAAAAATTATATCTGTTGTTATTAATTCAGCAGTATTCTTTTTACCAAGTAAAGTATATAGCATTTTCAGCTCGTCTTCCCATTGATGAATAAGTTCAATTGTGTCATCTAAACCATAGATCATCAGATGGTTCAAAATAGTCCCAGCAACTCCCGCACTTTTTGCCCCTAAACTCAGAGCTTTCACAATATCAAAAGATTGTCGAATGCCACCCGAAGCTAGGATAGTTACATCTCGTTGCCAATTCGCGGATTCTAACAGAGAGAGAACGGTTGATTGTCCCCAATCTGTTAAGAAATTTAACTCTCTTTTTTTTCGACGTGCATTTTCAATTTGAGTAAAACTTGTTCCACCTTGTCCACTAACGTCAATCGCTTTAACACCACGCCAGACTAATTGTTCAATGGTTTCACTACTCATACCAAAGCCGACTTCTTTGACAATGACTGGTACAGGTAAATGAGCAACAATATCTTCAATATTATCCAACCAACCATGGAAATTTCGGTCACCTTCCGGCATAACAAGTTCTTGTGGTAGGTTGATATGGATTTGCAGGCCGTTAGCATCCAGTAAATCAACAGCTCTTTTGGCTTCTTCTAAAGAAAGCCCCGCACCGATATTTGCCCAAATAACACCGTTTGGGTTTTCTTTGCGCATGATTTGATAAGTCTCTTTTAAACTTGGATCTTTTAAAGCAGCATTTACTGAGCCAATAGCAGTCATAACACCAGTTTCTCTAGCAATAATTCCTAACTGCTGATTGATTTCTTTAGCACGTTCACTCCCGCCTGTCATGGCATTGATGTAAAAAGGTTGTTTGAAGGATAATCCGCAAAATGATGTTGAAAGGTCAACTTCATCTATAGCTGTTTCTGAAAATGAATGATGTACAAAGCGAATCTGATCAAAATCATTGCTTTTTTCTTTATGAAAAGCTTTGGCTAATGAGATGTGTTCATCTTTTCGATTCATTTTTCTCCTTCTTTCCGTAAGAGTATACATGTAATGGCAGCGGGGTAATCCCATCTTTTTCCCAAGCAGTCATTAAAGGAAGAATTCCTGATTTTTGCTTAAAGATTACAATACCGCAATCACCACCGCCGGCACCAGAAGATTTAGCTGCTCCGCCATAAGGTTCAGCTAAATCACATAATTTTTTTAATGCTGGCGTTTCAATTGCGACACCAGTTATTGACGTTAATTGTTGAAGCAATAGTCTGTTTTGACCAATTTGTTTTTGGATTAAAGAAATATTTTGCGAATGAAAACCATCAATCATTGTCTCAACACAGCTTTTACTTTGATCCAGAAATTGTTGATAAGCGATTTCTTGAACTTCTTTTGATTGATTAACTTGATCGACCAAATCAGATGTTGATGCAGGGCTGCCTGTCCAGCCAATAAGCAGACGTAATTTTTTAGGAACAGTTAACGGCTTAATCATTAATTTTGGCCATGATATTTGAAGTAAATCGGTCAAACTCATTTTATTAGTTTGATCCTTTATCCATTGGTGATCAAAAGTAGAAAAAGCAATCCAGCCGCCATAACAACTAGCAGCAATGTCTCCACAAGAACCATTTCCTTGAACTTCTAGATGTGCAAGAGCAGATAATTTAAAGATATCTGCTTCAGTTAAATGTAAATCATAAAGTAAACCTAAGGCTTTCACAGTTGCAACAGTAACTGCACCGCTGGAACCTAAACCATATTTTCGACCATTGGAATTATCTAATTCACTTGTTACCTTTAAGTGATAGAAAGACAATTTTTTATTTTGTTCTTGGGCATATTTTTCAGTTAGACGTATCGCAGCTAGTACATAGTGAAACGGGTTTTCCCGAATATCTAAGACTAGTTCATTATTTTTTCTTGTCCAACGAACAGGAAGTGAGCTATATTGGGCTGACTGAATACTACCTACGTTTTCAGCTGTATCAAGAGTTACCGTGACAAATTGATCGACTGCAACTAGAATTGCAGGATGTCCCGGCTCTACAACGGCATATTCTCCAGCAATAAATAATTTTCCCGGCGTCATAACTTCTATCATAATTTTTCTGCTCCTTCCACTGGTATTAAAGCAATTTCGGGTCCAGCATTCGCAGTTATCAATTGCGATTTCGCAAAATGATCTGCAAAAAATGTTTTTAAAGCAGTCAGATTTTTCTTTTCTACTAAAATTTTAACATTTGGACCAGCATCCATTGTAAAATAGCATGGAATTCCTTGTTGACGCATCTGACGTACTAATTGCATAACTTTGATGCTTTCAGGTGACCAATAAGTAAATGGGGGGACGGCAGCTAATGTTGTCCCATGCATGCGCAAACCGTTTGCTTCGGTCACTTCACCAAGCTTAATAAAGTCTTTTTCTGCAATAGCTTTTTTAGCGGTGACTAAATCTTCTTCAGTGGTTTTCAGCCAGCCAGAATAAAAACTTGATGTTTCAACAGTGCGGCGCATACCGTCACGACTGGAAATATCTTTTACTCCATCATCAACTAAAACAAACAGCATCGCTAAATCATTTTCCCAACCGTCAGAATCAATCGCTTTTCCGAAAGAGGTTTGGTCCGAATCGCCTTTTTTCCATTCAGCAAAACCACCAAAAATACTACGGCAGGCAGAACCCGATCCGCGTCGAGCTAAACGAGATAAATCTTTTGGACTTAAATTTAAATTTAAGGCTTCACTGCAAGCACCTGCAAGAGCCGCTAAACCGCTGGCAGAAGAGGCTAATCCAGCTGCTGTTGGTACAAAATTTTTACTATCTACTTTGGCAAACAACGATACATCTTGTTGTTGACGAACAAGGGATAAAAATTTAGCTACTTTAGCTGTTTGTTTCGTATTTTGTTTTATGCCATCTAAATAAAAGATATCTTCCGTTAATTCTTCATCAAAAATCACACTGGTTTCGGTATAAAAAGCATCTAAAGTTAATGAAAGGCTGCTATTCATAGGTAAAATTAATTCTTCATCCTTTTTACCCCAGTATTTGATTAATGCAATATTTGTATAGGCGCGTGCTTTACCAACGTACATTATTTTTTCACCTCTAATGATTGAATCCATGTTTTTTTTGCTCCAGAATCTGCTAGAGCTTTTGCAATAATGATTGCTTGCTCTTTTGAATCACTCAATGCAATCATGCAACCGCCACGACCACCGCCAGTAAGCTTTGCACCTATAGCGCCATGATCTTTAGCTGTTGAAACTAGTTGATCCAGTTGTTGATTACTAACAGTTAGTGCTTGAAGCTGTTTTTGTGCTTGATCCATACTTGCACCAAGTAAATGGATATCATCTGTCAAAATAGCTTGCTTAGCTAGCTTGGTTAAACGTCCTAATTCAGTGATATGACGTGAAACAGTCTTTTTATTTTGTTTAAAAAGATGAGCTACATCTTTAACTGCTTCTCTAGTCTGCCCTTTGATACCTGTGTCAGCAACAATCAAGTATCCTTTAGATACATTCATTGAAAAAGTCTCTAGGGAATGACCTTTAATAAAAAAGATCGGTTCATCTCCACTGGTTGCAGCAGCATCAATCCCACTAGGATTACCATGCGCAATTTTTTCCGCAAAATTAACTAGTGGTAATAATAATTCTGGTGAACATTCAGCATCGAAAAAATCAAACAACGCACGAACGATAGAAACGGCAACCGCAGCGCTAGAACCCATTCCGCGTTCTGGGGGAATAGAGCTAGTGATGGTTATCTTCAAAGGTACGTTCTCTTGATGAAGAGCAATCAAGGCTTGATTAATTACTTCTTTAACACTTTTTAACTGCGACGGAAAATCTGCCAATTCTCCGGAAAAATAGTGACAATCCAAAGTCGTGACAGTTGCAAGTGCTATATTTGTTGTGATTACGGCTTCTTTGAAAGGGAAGGCAATAGCTGGTTCACCATATACTACAGAATGTTCGCCCATCAAAATTATTTTACCTGTTGCTTGACCGTAACCAGTTTTTTCTTTGTTCATTATAGTAAACAGTCCTTTTATTAAAATATCAAATGATTTATATACTAAGATGTACCACACAAGATCATAGTTTAACACTTATCCTATTAAGAGTACCACAAACGATTCCTACGAGCAAAGCACCAAAAAGATTAATTGTATTAGCATTTGTGAAGTTAAGTAGTAAATAAGTACGACCAATAGTCAAAAAAAGTTGTGAAAAACTTTCTTCAATATAACGCAAATAACTAGTATCACATGTGGTTGCTATTAAAGTAAGTACGGTTTTTTGTATGTAAAGTGACGAAAACAAATTAGCAAGAAGTGTTTTCAACTTAGACTAGTTTACCAAAAAAGTGGATGAAGTAAAATCATTAGATTCTTTTTTAAGGAGAAAATTAAGAAGTTAATTGAAATGACGTGATGTAATTAAAAGAATAGTATCATTTTTTCTGTTTAAGGATCATTTAAGTTTCTAGTTTTATCATTAAAAGTGAGACAAGAGACTGTGGAGGTTTGAAAATGAAAAGACGTCTATTTTATAGTTTATTAGTGGTTATTATTTTACTAGGTGCAGGCTACTTAAAGCGAAGCAAAGGGCTATACACTCATACAGCTAATGAGATAACAGAAGATACAACACAACAAGCCTTGGCTTTATCCGTAGAAGACGATGATACTTCAGTAGAACAGCTTGTCAAAGTTGGTAAAGAGGATGCAAGCTTATATAGTGAAGCGTCAGAGAAAAGTAAAAAAATTGCCGAAATTAATCGCGGTGAGCTATTAGAGCTGCAAGAGGTAACGGATCAATGGTATCAAGTCATAACTAACGATGGAGACATTGGCTATATCTCCCCAAATGACAGCCAGTTAATAGAACGTCCGGCACAAACGATGCCTAAGTCACTAGCAGAAGCAACCATTGTTTTGAATCCTGGACATGGTGGTGATGATACTGGAGCAATCAGTAATTCTGGTTGGATCTATGAAAAAGATGTTACTTTAGAGACAGCGGAAATAATTAAAGCTGCGTTAGAAGAGCAAGGAAGCACAGTCATTTTAACTAGAGATGGAGATATAACGGAAGACTTAGCGGAAGTTGTTGAGATAAGTAATGAAAATGAAGCTGACATTTTTATTAGTTTACATTATGACTCTTCAGAAAATATGAACGAAGCTACAGGAACGACCACGTATTATTATTATGAAACATATGGAGACTTAGCTGATACTGTCAATGAAGCGTTGGCTACTAATTTACCTTTAGAAAATCGAGGAGTCACTTATGGAAATTATCAGGTACTGCGAGAGAACACACAACCAGCTCTTTTACTGGAATTAGGATATATGAACTCAGATTATGACTTAGCTATTTTTAATACCGAAGAATATCAGACAACTGTAGCCAACGCAATTATTGAAGGATTGACCACTTATTTTCAGTCTGCTAACTAATCATAACCACCCTTCAAAAGGGTGGTTTGCTCTGAGGCTATAAGCCTCTAGTACTAGCCAGCGCCTTAAGACGCTGGCTTTCACTTTACGTTCAAGCCACATTGGTTTTGTCACTTTTGCCACCTCTTAAGAGGTAGGTTATCACTCTCTAACCTTTAAAAGGGTTCGCATATTCTTTTGTACTTAACTTATCTATCACTTTATCATGTTTTTCCTGCTCTTGAATGTATTTCTTTATAGTTACTTCATTCAATCCCACTGTACTCACATAATAGCCTTCTGCTCAGAAGTGACGATTCCCAAATTTATACTTTAAATTTGCATGCTTATCGAATATCATCATCGCGCTTTTTCCTTTCAGATAACCCATAAAACTTGAGACACTTATCTTCGGTGGAATACTCAGCAGTAGGTGGACATGATCTGGCATCATATGACCTTCCAATATCTCTACTCCTTTGTAGCTACACAATCGCTTAATTATCTCTTGTAGACTTGCTCGGTATTGATTATAAATGATTTTTCTTCTATACTTTGGGGTGAATACAATATGGTATTTGCATAACCACTTTGTATGGGCTAGGCTATTTGTCTTAGTTCCCAATTAGATCTCTTCCTTTCGTTTTCAATATGGCCTGAACAACTATATTGTAACTCTTGTGGAGAGATTTTTTTGTATAACTTTTACTTTTCCACCCGCATAGCAGGTGGTTTTTTGTTTCGCACGCTTCGCGTACTCAACTGGGTCTGAAGACATAATAAAAAATGAGCCAAAATCAAGTTCGATTTTGACTCATTTTAGATTATTCAATAATTAAACCCAGTCCCGCAGCGATTGTCACGGCTTGTTCAGTTGTGACTTTTAAACCAGCCATAAATTCTTGTGACAAAGCAATTTTTTCAAAAGTACTTTGTTTTAAATCAAGATCAGCTAACTTTGTGTGAAACCAGCTACTACCAGTCAATGAACATTGGTCAAATAAAAGATTGTTCCAAGTTACTTCAACAAATTCTGTCTGGTTTAAACTAGTTTTCTTAAAATGAACTACCTTTTGATTAGTTGAACTAAAAGAAGCATAATCCGCTAAACAGTCTTCAAAAAGGCAGTCGCGTAAATAACTTTCCGCAAAGTTTGTTCCAGTCAATTTACATTGAATAAATTGAACTTGATGAAAACTTGCCCCAATCCACTCAGTATTGGAAAAGTCACAATTTCTAAAAATCACATTGCTGCATTCAAATTGTTCAAGATGATTTCGATTCATGACTAACTTGTCAAATTGGCATTCTCTAATAATTAAATTACGTACATCCTGATAGCTTAAATTTTGATCGGTTAATGCAATTCCTTCAATAATAATTTCATCTTCTAATGAAATGAAATCACTGTGACTTAACCTAGGTAACGCTGGCGCAACAGGTTCTTTTATTTTCATACCTATAACCTCCATTGTAATGACAAAACTGGTTCGATTATTCCGTTTCTTTATCTAAATTTTCATTTAACTGATAGGCTCGGTTATAAAAACGCAGACTAGTTGTTAAGACATAAGCACCTAAAAGTCCAAGTAAACTTCCTAAAACAATTCCGATCAATCGATAATTTAACAGACTCACCATATATTGATGTCGTGCTAAATTTGCGAGCAGTAAGGACATTGGGGTAGTAAAAAAGTTTGCTACAGTATAATTCCTTTTGATAAAGAACTCTACAGTTATAAAGAAAAAACAGATTAATAAAATAGATTGTAAAGATGTGAAAGAAAAACTTAAAACAAATGCTGCAATTAATAACCCAATCATCGTCCCAAAAATCCGCTGCATATTTCGCTGTATGATTGCCCGCAGATTATCTCCTTGTAAAACTGCCGCACAAGAAACAATCATCCAATACGCATTAGTTAGATGTAAAGACTGACTGATATAAGTAGCTAAAAATAAAATAGCTGCATAATGCAAAGCATCTAAAAGAGCAGCTGGATCTGTGTAAAGGCGTTCTTGTAACGATACTTTTTTGGTTGGTGTAATCTTGACATCACCTTCAATAAAGTAAAGAACGGTTGCGACAACAAGTGAAGTTAAAATCCCCAATAATACATAACTCATCATATAAGGAACTCTATCCAATGGAATTTTAGTTCCAGACCCCATCGCAGTCACCATGACAATGAAAAAAGCACCAGGCTTTGAAATCCCATATAATCTGAAAATAATTCGGGCACAAAATGCAATCAGTGCAATCGAAATTGGAATTAACCAAGGAATATGAGTAGTCAGCATACCCACCAAATTTCCGAAAAGTAAAAATAGACCAACAGAACTTAAGCGGATCAATAAATTTTTCAAAGGTAAAGACTGATAATAAAGAAAGGTAAAAATTCCTAGAGAGCCGAAACTGCCAATTGTTAAATTGTTGGAAAAATAACCGATAAATAATGGTACTGCCATACAAATCCCTGCACCAATTAATTGAAATGGCGCATTTTTGGGTTTATGAAATACAACTAATTCTTTGAAAAAAGATGAACGATGCATCTAATCACTCCTTTAACATTAACTTTGAAATTTTGACAAAAAAATTAGAGACGTTCACTCCTTTTATTTTCCACTATCCATTTAAAACAGGTGGATAAATGAATGAAATAAATTAAAATCGTGCATATTCTTACATTAACATGTTAACTTTAGATTAGAGCCCAAGACTCCTACTCTATTAATCTAACATACTTTTTTATACTAATACAATCGCTTTTGTAAGCTTATTTCTAAGAAATCACTTCAAATGAAGATATAATTTAATGATGTTAGTATTAAGAAAAAATAAGATTATTCTTGATTTTTTAATCTAAAAATTGTAAACTATACCTCAGTACAATAAATAATTATTAAATTCTGATTTTTCAGAAAATACTCAGGGTAATTTTAGGGAGGAAAAAAGAATGAATTTAAAGAAGTCATTTGCTTTTGGATTTATCACTTTATTTAGTTTATCACTAGCAGCATGTGGTAACGGTGGATCAACAGACGACAGTGGTTCTAAATCAGCTGACGGCAAACCAAGTGGAGAGCAAGTTTTCCGCGTAAACGTATTACAAGAAATGCCAAGTGCTGATTTATCATTAGCAACAGATACAATCAGTTTTACTGCATTGAATAATGTATATGAAGGAATTTACCGTCTAGATTTAGACAATAACCCAATTCCAGCTGGCGCTGCTGAAAAAGCAGAAGTTAGTGAAGATGGTACAGTTTACAAAATTAAACTGAATGAAGATGCTAAATGGTCTGATGGTAAACCTGTAAAGGCTGAAGACTATGTTTACGGCTGGCAACGTACAGTTGATCCTGCCACAGCTTCAGAATATGCTTATTTATATGAATCTGTTAAAAATGGTGCAGCCGTTAATGCAGGTGAAGTAGATAAATCAGATTTAGGTATTAAAGCTGTAGGTGATTACGAGTTAGAAATCACTTTAGAAAAAGCAACACCATACTTTGACTATCTATTAGCATTCCCATCATTCTTCCCTCAAAGACAAGATATTGTGGAAAAATATGGTAAAGAATACGCTGCAAACAGTGACAATGCTGTTTACAATGGCCCATTCGTTTTAGCTGATTTTGATGGACCAGGTACAGATACTGAATGGTCATACAAGAAAAATGATCAATATTGGGATGCTGATACTGTAAAATTAGATGAAGTTAAGACAAATGTTGTTAAAGAATCACCGACTTCTTATAATTTATTCCAAGATGGACAAGTTGACGATATTATCCTTACTGGTGAATTAGCTCAACAAGCTGCTAACGATCCTCAACTAGTTATCCAAAAAGAAGCTTCAACACAATATATTGAATTAAATCAAATTGATGATAGTTCTCCATTTAAAAATGAAAACTTAAGAAAAGCGATTTCTTACTCAATTGACCGTAAATCTTTAGTTGAGAACATCTTAGGTGATGGTTCAGTTGAACCTAAAGGTTTGGTTCCAGCAGACATGTCTAAATCTCCAGATGGAAAAGTAGACTTTGCAGAAGCCGCTGGTGACAAGATCGAGTACGATAAAGAAAAAGCTAAAGAATATTGGGAAAAAGCTAAAAAAGAATTGAATATCGATTCATTAAACTTCGATATTTTATCTTCTGATGCTGATTCTTCTAAGAAAACTGTAGAGTATGTACAAGGAGCTATCCAAGAAAACTTAGATGGCGTAAAAGTGACTGTTAGTCCAGTACCATTCTCTGTTCGCTTAGACCGTTCAAGCAAAGGGGACTTTGATACTGTTATCGGAGGCTGGGGAGCTGATTATGCTGACCCAAGTAGCTTCTTAGACCTATTCCAAACAGGAGTATCTTATAACCGTGGACGCTATAGTAACCCTGAATACGATAAATATGTTCAAGCTGCATCAACAACCGATGCCAATGACCCAGAAAAACGTTGGGATGATATGGTTAATGCAGAGAAAACAATTATGGGCGATATGGGTGTGATTCCACTTTATCAAAAAGCAGAAGCTCGTCTACGCGCTGAAAAAGTTAAAGATGTTGGTTTCCATCCAGCAGGTGCGCAATTCGATTACAAATGGACATACATTTCAGAATAAGCTGAAAGTATGTTAATAGTAAAGGACCATTGCCCTCTTTGAATAAAAAGGCAACGGTCCTCTTGCTATCTTTGCTTAGAAAAAGTAAAATAATAAAGAAACAATAGAGACGCTCAGTAAGATACCTCCCGTTTCGAGCCAGTAAAGCAGATGTGCTTTACCAATCTCAGAAAGTGGGATAAATTCTTTCGGTTCATTTTTCTTTCTAAAACGAAAATGCATTTTCATAAAACGTTGGAAATTATCAAAAAATTCTGAGGACATGATCCAAAGAGCAAGACCGATAATCAGAAAGAACAGTGAAACAATGAAAAAGGTATCAGATATAGAACGGATAGTTAGTGACTGTTTTACTAATAGGTAAGTAAAAATACCGATGCTTGAGACCGCAGAAGTAATCAAGGGCCATTTTAAATTTTTCATGTGCTCATCCTTACTTAAATTTTCTATCCCTACTTTATCGAAAAAAACTGATGAAGTCAAAATAATCTCGGAGGTGTCATTCTTGAACAGTTTTGGAAAATATTTTCTTAAACGGGTCTTTTTCATGATCGTCACATTGTGGCTGATCGCGACGATTACGTTTTTCTTAATGCAATTATTACCAGGTACTCCTTATACCAACCAAGAAAAACTTAGTCCAGAAACAATTGCTATGTTGAATAAGCAATCTGGTTTAGACAAACCGGTAATCGTTCAATATGGTATTTACTTAAAAAATCTACTTGTTGGTGATTTTGGTATCTCATTCCAATTTAAAAATCAACCTGTAGCGAAGCTTCTAGCAGGCCGTATTGGACCTTCAGTGCAATTAGGTGCGCAAGCCATTATCTTTGGTACCTTTGTAGGTATTCTACTTGGGATTATCGCAGCAATGCGTCAAAATACTTGGGTTGATACCTTAGCTACTTTAATGGCAATCTTAGGACGCTCCATTCCTAACTTCGTTTTTGCCGTACTATTACAATACATTTTTGCGATGAAACTAAAAGTTTTACCGATCGCAATGTGGAATGGTTTTGCCTATACTATCTTGCCTACAATCGCACTTGCGATGAGTCCGATGGCCGATTCCGCCAGGTTTATTCGAACGGAAATGGTTGAAGTTTTACATAGTGACTATGTAGAGTTGGCGCGTGCAAAAGGTTTGAGCCGCTGGCAAGTTGCTTTTAGACACGGACTTAGAAACAGTTTGATTCCATTGATTACATTGTTAGGACCTTTAGCTGTCGGATTGATGACAGGTTCTTTAGTAGTTGAAAATATTTTTGCTATTCCAGGGATTGGTGAGCAGTTCGTAAAATCAATTATGACGAATGACTACCCAACGATTATGGCAGTTACAATCTTGTATTCTGCATTACTAGTATTCGTGATTTTAATCGTCGATTTACTTTATGGATTAATTGATCCGAGAATTCGTGTTTCAGGAGGTGCCAGAGGTTAATGGAAACAGTTAATTTAAACAATGTACCAGATAAAATTAAAAAAATTCCAGCTGGCGATTTTCAGCCTTTGGATACATCGACAACAAAAGAACGCGAACGTATTGCAACTCCGTCACTAAGTTTCTTACAAGATTCTTGGCGTCGTCTGAAGAAAAATAAAGCTGCTGTAATTTCTTTAGTCTTTTTAGGAATCATCATCTTTATTTCAATTATTACTATTTGGGTGTCACCACATGACCCAACGCAACAAAATGTTGCGTATATTAACTTGCCGCCTCGTATTCCATTTTTGGATAGTATCAATGGGTTCAATGGAACAGCTACTGTAGCTGGACAAGTTGTTGATAAATACGCGCAAGCAAATGTTCCTGATAATGTAAACTTCTACTTAGGTACAGATGGTCTAGGCCGTGACGTGTTAAGCCGTTTGTTTATGGGAACTCGTATTTCATTATTAATTGCTTTTATCGCTGCTCTTCTTGATATCACGATCGGAGTAACTTATGGTCTGATTTCTGGTTTGCTTGGCGGACGTGTTGATACTGTGATGCAACGTGTTTTGGAAGTTCTTTCTGGAATTCCAAACTTAGTTGTAATGATCTTGATGCTGACTGTTTTTGATCCAGGTATTCTTTCTATCGTTTTAGCGATGGTTATTACTAACTGGATTTCAATGGCCAGAATTGTGCGGGCACAAACCTTGAAACTAAAAGATCAAGAGTTTGTTTTAGCTGCTCAAACATTAGGTGAATCTCGCCTGAAAATTGCCGTTAAACATATTTTGCCGAATATCTCAAGCGTGATTATTGTTCAAATGATGTTCAGTATTCCGTCAGCAATTTTCTTCGAAGCGTTTCTAAGTTTCATCGGTTTAGGATTAAGACCGCCGACCGCTTCTCTTGGAACTTTATTAAATGAAGGGTATAAAACGTTCCGTTTCCTTCCATATTTGATGTGGATTCCCGCTGTAACGTTGTCAGTTATCATGATTTGTTTCAACTTACTAGCTGACGGACTACGTGATGCCTTCGATCCTAAGATGAAAGAGTAGAGTGAATGACTATGGAAAAAGTATTAGAAGTAAAAGACTTACAGATTTCTTTTGATACGTTTGCTGGTAAAGTAAATGCTATTCGCGGTGTTAGCTTTGAGCTGTTTAAAGGAGAAACTCTGGCAATCGTAGGAGAATCAGGTAGTGGGAAATCAGTTACTACTAGAAGTATCATGCGATTACTAAGCAGCAATGCAAATGTTGATAATGGAGAAATTCTGTTTAAAGGCGAAGATATTGTAAATAAAACGGAAAAACAAATGCAGGCCATTCGTGGTAAAGAAATTGCAATGATTTTCCAAGATCCGATGACTTCATTGGACCCAACAATGCCAATTGGCAAACAAGTTGCTGAATCATTGATTAAACATAACAAAGTTTCTAAAAAAGAAGGTTTAGAGCAAGCCTTAGAACTGCTAAAATTAGTAGGAATTCCAAACGCTGAAAAACGTTTGAAAAATTATCCTCACCAATTTTCAGGTGGTCAACGTCAACGTATCGTTATTGCGATTGCCTTGATTTGTTATCCAGAAGTTCTAATTGCTGATGAACCGACAACCGCATTGGACGTTACAATCCAAGCGCAAATTTTAGAATTACTAAAAGATTTACAACAAAAAATCAGCACATCAATCATCTTTATCACCCATGATTTAGGTGTAGTAGCAAACGTTGCTGATCGTGTTGCTGTAATGTACGGCGGACGCTTGGTTGAAGTAGGAACATCAGAAGAAATTTTCTACAATCCTCAACATCCGTATACATGGGGCTTACTAGGTTCAATGCCGACAATGGAAGGTACTGAGGAAAAACTATATGCTATTCCTGGTTCTCCGCCGGATTTATTAGATCCGCCTAAAGGTGATGCTTTTTATCCGCGTAACGAGTTTGCAATGAAAATTGATGCAGAAGAAGCACCGCCGTATTTTGAAGTGTCACCAACACATAAAGCTGCTACTTGGCTATTGGCACCTCAAGCACCAAAAATTACCCCTCCAGCTGAAATTGTGAGACGTTGGGCGATTTATGCTGAACGTCATAAGGAAACAACAGGAGGTGCTGAATAATGAGTGAAAAAAGAAAAGTACTTTTAGATGTAAAAGGGCTAAAACAATATTTTAACGTAGGACGTCCTGATGAAGTTAGAGCCGTGGATGATATTAGTTTTCACATCTATGAAGGTGAAACTTTTGGTCTTGTTGGAGAATCCGGAAGTGGAAAATCAACAACAGGCCGTAGTGTCATTCGTTTATATGATCCTACTGATGGAGAAATCGTCTTTGATGGCGAAGATATTAGTAAGATTCGTTCAAAATCAGCGATGCAGGCATTTCGTCGTGAAGTACAAATGATCTTCCAAGATCCGTATGCTTCATTGAATCCAAGAATGAAAGTCAATGATATCATCGCAGAAGGAATTGACATCAATCATTTAGCTAAATCACCTGCTGAACGTGAGGAAAAAGTTAATGAGTTGCTAAAAGTTGTTGGACTTGATCCGAGTCATGGAACTCGTTATCCACATGAATTTTCAGGTGGTCAACGTCAACGTATTGGGATTGCTAGAGCTTTAGCTGTTACTCCGCGCTTCATTATTTGTGATGAGCCAATTTCAGCTTTAGACGTATCTATCCAAGCCCAAGTGGTTAACTTATTACAAGATTTACAAAAAGATTCTGGTTTGACTTATCTGTTTATTGCCCATGATTTATCAATGGTAAAACATATCAGTGACCGTATCGGTGTAATGCATAGCGGTAGATTATTGGAAATGGGTTCAAGTGATGATGTATATAATTTTGGTGTACATCCTTATACTGAAAGTTTATTGTCAGCTATTCCATTACCAGATCCAGACTATGAACGCACGCGTAAACGTATCGTTTATAAACCTCAACCTGAAGATGGTAAAGAACGTAAGTTAAGAGAAATTACACCTGAACATTACGTTTATTGTTCTGAAGATGAGGTAGAAATATACCGTAAAAAAATTGAAGAGAAAAAAGCCAGAGCGATCCACGAATAATCGTTTTGAAATGTAAATACTAGCTAAGAAAAGATTATTTTCTTAGCTAGCATTTTTAACAATTAGATGAATGAATCAGTTTTCATTGTGATATAATCATTTTAAATTAGCTTCTTAAGTTCGCTTATCTTTTTATTTTGTTAGGGTGGTATGATAATGAAGGTATTGAAAGCGTATAAATACAGACTTTATCCTACTTTATTACAAGAAGAGTTTATTAAAAAAACATTTTCTTGTGTTAGGCTTGTGCACAATCTTTTATTACAGGAGAGGATTCAAATTTATAAGGCGTTGAAAATAAATCCTGAATTAGAGATAAAATTACCTACGCCAGCTCAATATAAAAAAGAATATCCTACCCTAAAAGAGGTAGATAGTTTAGCTCTATCAAATGCGCAAGTACATTTGGATCATGCATTTAAAAAATTTCATCGAGAAAAATCAGTTGGATTTCCGAAATTAAAACAAAAGAAAGATTCTGTTTGTTCTTATACAACGAATAATCAAAACGGTACGATAAAAATTGTCGATCAAAGATATTTAAAAGTGCCTAAGCTGAAATCGTTAATTAAGGTGAAAATGCATCGACCAGTAATAGGAAAAATAAAGTCAGCAACTATTTCTTTATCGCCTAGCAATAAGTATTTTGTATCGATTCTTTGTGAAGAAGAAATACCTAAAGTGCAAAAGACACACTCTGCAATCGGGATAACTTTAGGCGTTTCAGAATTTGCCGTTTTATCGAATGGTAGACGAATTGATAATGATAAGTATACCAAGGCATTTGAACAGCGAATTAATAGAGAAGAGCGAAAGTTAATACGGCGTAAAGAAATTGCTAAATCAAAAGGAACCGATCTTTCTCAGCAAAAAAACTATCAGAAGCAAAAATTGAAAGTCGCCAAAATGCGGGAAAAATTAATGAATCAGCGAATTGATTTTCTTAATAAACTTACGACTGAAATTATTCATCAATACGATTTAATTTGTATTGAGGATATTCATCAAGAAGATTTTCATAGAAACAATAAATTGCATCGCGGAGTTTCAGACGTTTCATGGGCGTTATTTGTTTCGAAGTTAGAATACAAAGCAGACTGGTATAAAAAAAGATTAATCAAAGTTTCAGCTTGCAATAAATGTTCTGAACATTCAGAAAATAATGATATAAGTCGAATGTTTATTCAAGATATTAATGAGAAAAAAGGGAAACACGATCCAGAAACAGCCGCCAGTATTGAAGTCTTAATTTCGGGATTGAAAAGTACCGATAACACGTAATTTGAATAACTGTAGGGACTACAGGGCTAGCCTAGGGTATATAAGATAGATATAGCGATTATTCGATCATTTGTCTTTTTCTAGGAAATTTCTAGTTTAATAGAAATAGTTCACTAATTATTACTTGATAAAATAGTTTAACGATTGGAAAACCTGCTTTTCCAATCGTTTTTTGTAATTTAAGGAAACGTTTTTAGAAGTATAGTACAATAGAAAATAGGAGTAGGAAAAGTTAGAGAGGTATAATAATGAAAAGATATCAAGCACTTGTATTTTTTGATTTGGACGGAACACTATTGGATTCAAATTCAAAAATTTCTATAGAAAATCGTCAAACGGTTTTGGCACTTAAACAAAATAATATTTTACCTATGATTGCCAGTGGACGATCACCAAAGGAAATTAAACAAATCACAGAGGGAACCGGGATAGATTCCTATGTAAGTTTAAATGGGCAATTTAATGTAGTAGAGAATAACGTTATTTCAAAACACATTATTCCAACCAAGCATATTCATGAACTAATGCAATTTTCAAAAACATTAAACCATTCACTAGCTTGTTATACAGAAAAAGAATATGCGGCTGGTTACGTTAATGACAGCATGAAAAAATTATACCGTTTAGACCATGCTCCGTTGCCTCAGATATCATCAAGTTTTTATAAGGAAAATGAGATTTATATGTTGTACCTTTTTTCAGAGGAAGTAGAAACGGATAAACTTTATCAGGAAAAATTTGCTGAAATATTTACGTTGTTCAGAGATAGTCCGTATTCAATGGCGGTGGTTCTAAAAGGTCAATCAAAGAAAGCAGGAATTCAACAAATTATTGAAAAGTTAGATTTAAACCATTTACCGACATATGCGTTTGGTGATGGTAATAATGATATAGCTATGTTTGAAGCAGTTCATACAGCAATAGCAATGGATAATGCCTCAGATTATGTAAAAAGCCAAGCAGATTTTGTCACGAAATCAAATCTAAATGACGGGATTCGTTTTGGATTGCAGCAATTTAATTTAATCAATTGAAAAGGAGTAGGAAAATGCCAGTAAAAATGATTGCGGTAGACATGGATGGCACATTTTTGAATAGCCAGCAAAACTATGATCGAGAGAAATTCGCACAATTGTATCAAGAGATGAAACAGCAAGGAATACGTTTTGTTATTGCCAGTGGAAATCAGTACTATCAACTTAAATCTTTTTTCCCAGAAATAGCCTCTGAATTATCTTTTGTAGCTGAAAATGGCGCCTATGTTATTTCAGAGGGAGAAGAAATATTTTGTGGAGAGATTGAACCGGAGATTATTCGCGAAGTCTTAGAAATTTTGGCTGATTTTGAAGGTGGGCATGTCATTCTTTGCGGGAAGAATAGTGCCTATATCGCAGAAGATGAACCAGCAGCTTTTGTAGAATATGCTAGTAAATATTATCATCGCTTAAAAAAAGTTCCTGACTTGCTTCAAGTCACAGATGATACCTTGTTTAAGTTTGCTTTGAATTTTCCAGCGGATCAAGTGGAAGAAATGTTAAAACGACTTCAAGAAGTTTTAGGAGATAAGGTGATACCTGTTTCAAGCGGACATGAAGATGTTGATCTAATTATACCAGGAATCCACAAAGCTTATGGGCTGGCAAAGTTGCAAGAACTATGGGGAATTTCAGCAAGTGAACTGGCTGCTTTTGGCGATAGTGGAAATGACTTGGAGATGTTAAAACTTGCCGGCTATAGCTATGTCATGAGTAATGGTCATCCGAAAGTTAAAGTTGCAGCGAAAGAAATCATTTTATCTAATGATGAAAATGGAGTCTTGCTGAAAATAGAAGAATTATTAACAGAACAGTAAGCAAGTGGGGCGAATTTCAATTTTGAATTTGCCCCGGATTTTGTTTGATTAAAAAAATGTTGACATTGTTTAGGAATTATTATATACTGATAAAGTTGAGAAATGAAAGCAGAAGCACCCGCTTCTCGCCTTAGTTGACAGTGTCACTGGGCTAGATATTGGAGATCTTATATCAATGATATAAGTCTGAATAATCGCGGGATCTGTTAACAGAGCCTGTTTTTTATTGTGTTTTTTACAATAATGAACAATAGTTTCAGCGAGTATCTTCTCTTAAAAAACTTGGAGGTGAATGACCATAGCAAAGGATATGATGGTGAACGACGGCATTCGTGCACGCGAGTTACGTTTGATCGGACAAGACGGTGAACAATTAGGTGTTAAAACAAAAGTAGAAGCATTACAAATTGCTGAAACTGCAAACTTAGATTTAGTTCTAGTAGCGCCTAGTGCGAAACCACCTGTTGCGCGAATTATGGATTATGGAAAATTCCGTTTCGAAACGCAAAAGAAAGAGCGCGAAGCTCGTAAAAAACAAAAAGTGATCAACGTAAAAGAAGTTCGTTTAAGTCCAACGATTGACGTAAATGACTTTAATACAAAACTTCGTAATGCACGTAAATTCTTAGAAAAAGGCGATAAAGTGAAAGCTTCTATCCGTTTCAAAGGCCGTGCCATTACCCACAAAGAAATTGGTCAGAAAGTTCTTGATCGCTTAGCTGAAGAAACTGCCGATATCGCGACAGTGGAACAAAAAGCGAAAATGGACGGACGCAGCATGTTTCTAACGCTGGCACCGAAAAACGACAAGTAAGCTAACAAGCTGACAACTAGTTTAACGAGAAATTTTAGGATACTGATTCACTTTTGCCAATTGTTTGGTTGAACAGTATGCGAAATGAAAAGTAGGAGGAAAATTAGTCATGCCAAAACAAAAAACACACCGCGGATCAGCAAAACGTTTCAAACGTACTGGTAAAGGCGGTTTGAAAAGATTCCGTGCGTTTACAAGTCACCGTTTCCACGGTAAAACAAAAAAACAACGCCGTCAATTGCGTAAAGCAGGAATGGTATCTTCAGGCGATTTCAAACGTATTCGTCAACAATTAGCAAGAATGAAATAAGACAGCTTAAAGGACTAGAACAGACCTTGAGCAATATTAAAGCTTGCTGAATTAGAGAGCAAAACTATTCTTGTAACAACTAAGCAATTAAAATAACTCATAGAGACAACAGATATTTAGGAGGAATTAACCATGGCACGTGTTAAAGGTGGCGTAGTAAGCCGTAAACGTCGTAAAAAGATCCTTAAGTTAGCGAAAGGCTATTACGGATCAAAACATACTTTATTTAGAACAGCAAAAGAACAAGTAATGAAATCTTATAGTTATGCATACAGAGATCGTCGTCAGAAAAAACGTGATTTCCGTAAATTATGGATTGCTCGTATCAACGCAGCAGCTCGTATGAATGGCTTAAGCTATTCTAAGTTAATGCACGGTTTGAAATTGGCAGAGATTGATATCAACCGCAAAATGTTAGCAGACTTAGCCGTTAACGATGCAGCAGCATTTACTGCATTAGCTGACCAAGCTAAAGGCGCTTTAAGCAAATAATTTAAAATTGATGTGATAGAAAATGTATGATTCATTTTCTATCACATTTTTTATTTGTGCAAAAAAATCTTTGAAAGCGGATAAAATTCATTTGACAAAAATATCTCTTATCTGCTATCATAATTCTAATTTAAGGAGGTGGTTTTGAGTGAATAGTGACTCGAGCGATGGTGAGCAGAGAATCTTAGTATGTCTATCTTATTTTTTAATTGTATAAACATAATTTTTAGCACGTTATTCTCACAATATGAGTGATGGATAAGGGGCTTGTTTTGTTATACCTAAAATTAAGAAAAAGGATGGAATAAAATGGACAAACAGAAAGATTTTCAGTTAACAATTGATGAAACAATAAGTAAATATGAGATTAAAAAAATTGATGAAGGCTTAGATGAAACACAGGTTCAGCATCGATTAAAAAAATTCGGATTAAATAAATTAGAAGTGAAAAAAGTGCCTAAATGGAAATTACTATTACGGCAATTTAATAATATGATTATCTACATCCTCATTTTTTCTGCGTTACTGACTCTATTGATGGGTCATACTTCTGATGCGGTGATCATTGCAATTGTAGTAGTTGTCAATGCCTTAATTGGCTATTATCAAGAGGCAAATGCTTCAGATGCTTTGGAACGGATCAAAGAAATGTTATCTTCAGAAGCAACTGTTTATCGTGACGGCATCAGAAAAGATATACCAGCAGAAGAAATAGTGATAGGAGATATTGTCTTTTTAGAAGCAGGAGATAATGTACCTGCCGATTTAAGAATTATCGAAGCGGATAATCTAAGAATTCAAGAATCTGCGCTGACAGGTGAAGCTGATTCGGTAGAAAAAGAAACGGAGCCACTAACAAATCCAGACACACCACTAGCGGAACAAAGCAATATAGCCTTTGCTTCGACACCGGTAACATCAGGTAGCGGAAAAGGGATTGTAGTAGCAACTGGAGCGCAAACAGAAATAGGTAAAATTTCTACAGAAGTCAATAATACAGAAGAGCGCAAGACACCTTTAATGAAAGAAATTGATGGTTTAGGGAAAGGGATAACCTATGTCATTATGGCTGTTTCAATTACCTTATTTATCATCAGTTTGTTTTTAGAAACCTATTCTTTATCTGTACTGTCTTTAGCTGTAGTAACGATGATTGTTGGATCAATCCCGGAAGGTTTACCCGCTACGACTTCAGTTGTTTTGGCGATGGGTGTTAGTGATATGGCTAAAAATAAGCATACAATTGTTAAAACATTACCAGCTGTCGAAACATTAGGTTCTGTGGATGTTGTTGCAACGGATAAAACTGGAACGTTAACTAAAAATGAAATGACCGTGAAGGACATTATTTTTGCAGACCGCAGTTTTACAGTTACCGGAGACGGTTATCAACCAGTTGGACAGATTCTTGAACAAGGGAAGCCAATTTCGATGGACGAGCGTTTAAAATTGTTTTTAGAAGTTGGGTATGAGGCAAACGATACAGTTTTAGTTCAAGAAGCAGATCAGTGGAAAATTAATGGTGAGCCGACAGATGGAGCTTTTTTGACTCTATATCATAAAATGTTTGATTGTGATGTAATACCTGAATATGATGAAATTGACATGTTGCCTTTTGATTCAGATTATCGCTATATTGCTAAATTAGTTAACGATCGAAGCAAACAAAAATTGTTACTTATTAAAGGCTCTCCTGACAAACTATTTGCGATGGCGAAAGCTCAAAATCCATCATTTGCGGATACATTCTGGAATCAACAAGTAAGTTCCTTATCTGCGGAAGGAAAACGTGTTGTTGCAGTAGGTTATAAACAAGTTTCTACTAATATTCAAGAAATTACCCACGATTTATTAAATGAAGGCATTGAACTTTTAGGAATTGCCGGGATTATTGATCCGCCCCGCGAAGAAGTAATTTCTGCGCTGAAAGAGATGAATGAAGCTGGAGTCGAAGTCAAAATGATTACCGGCGATCATCCATTAACAGCAAAAGCAATCGGAGAAAAATTAGGGCTTGCGCCTAAAATTAATGTCATTACAGGCTTAGAATTAGATACTTTAGCAAACGAAGATTTTAAAAATGCCGTTTTAAATAATCAAGTTTTTGCAAGAACCACACCTAAGAATAAAATGGAGATCATAGAAGCCTTACAAGAAAGTGGCAAAGTAACTGCGATGACTGGTGATGGTGTGAATGATGCCCCAGCCTTGAAACGAGCAGATATTGGTGTTGCTATGGGGAAAAAAGGAACGGATGTAGCTAAAGATTCAGCTGATATGATCCTAACTGATGATAACTTTGGTACAATGTCTGTTGCCATCCGCGAAGGTCGAAGAATCTACGATAATATTAAAAAAAGTATTTTATTCTTGTTGCCGACTTCATTTGCAGAAGGATTAATTATCGCATTTACAATTTTAATGCAAAAAGAAATGCCTTTACAACCAACACAATTACTTTGGATTAACATGGTTTCTGCAATTACCATTCAGTTTGCATTTATCTTCGAACCGGCTGAAGCAGGTTTAATGAAGCGGAAACCAAGGAAAACGGGCAGCAGCTTATTAAATAGACAAGATATATGGCAAATGCTGTATGTTTCGGTGTTGATGGCAGTGATTAGTATTCTCGCATATGAGTGGTTGTTAACTCAAGGTGTTGCGCAAATTGTTGCAAGTACGATGATGGTTAATATTGTTGTGTTAAGTAAAATCTTTTATATATTTAACATACGAACTAGCCAACCAGTAATATCTGCTTCTTTTTTTACGAACCCAAAAGCGTTCTTGATTATTGGAATTATGTTAGTGCTGCAATTACTGTTGACATATGTTCCATTTATGCAAACCGCCTTCCATACAGCAAATATGTCGTTAACAGGTTGGATGATTGCACTTGTTTCAGGATTTTTTATTTTGGTGGTAACTGAAATTGATAAATTCATTCGGTTAAAATATCAAAAAATAACTGGAGCAAGAAAAATTCCCAATTAAAAGGAATTGGCAATAGAAAATTACTTCAGACGAGGCTGAGATAAAAGTGTTTAGCTCCGAGAACCGGGTAGGTACTGTGCAACATCAACTCGGTTCTCGTTGTGTTTTACAGCAATAAGAAGGAATTCACGAAAATTGCCAAGAATCACCATGAGCTTTCGAATGGATGATGACTGGTACCTACTCGGTGTTCTTCAAATTTTTGAACCAAGTAGGTACTATTCTACATCAGTTCGTACCTCACTGTGTTTCATAGCAATTTCAACTTATTTCCGAAGCCTTCAATTCTTAGAGCTTTAGCTCTTAGAAATTGTTGTGATCGGAACGAAGTGGAGTAGCTGCTTTTTTCTCGCCGTTTATTCGGATCTAGTGAGTGAAATAAAACTGATTTTTAGTTTTGTCCCACTCACGTTGATTCTAAAATAACGGTTGTTTTTAAATTAATTATTTTTAGCTGATTTACTATGGAGAGTGAGTTTGTTATGATTATAAGTAAAGTATAGTTTAAAAAGGAGGATTCAAGATGGCGTATGTGAAAAATTTTTTTATTTTGGTAGGATTATTTCTAATTAGTCAGGTTGGGATGTTTGCGTTTCAAATAGCTAAAGCTATTTCTTTAAATGTAGGGGAAGCGCATATGTCTATGTTAGTATCGATATGTTTAATATTAATAGTTATAGGAAATATTTGGTTGTTAATTTTGTTAGGGAAAAAATTAGGCTTTGTAACGTTTAAATTAGATTTTTTCAAACGTAAAAATGTTTGGATTATTTTAGGTGGTTATTTACTAGCAAGAGTAATTGCCATTGGTGGAACATTACTATTAAACAGTCAAGGATCAGAATCAACGGCAAATGATGCGCTTATTCAAGTGATTTTTACCGGTGAAAATCCTTTATTGATTATATTATTAATTGGCGTTGCTGCGCCAATAATGGAAGAAATTGTATTTAGAGGTGGAATCATTGGCTTTTGGTTGGAAAAATTCCCGATAGCAGCAATTGCAGTTAGCTCAATTTTATTTGGGTTAGTTCATGGTCCAACTAATTTAATTAGTTTTTTGATTTACGGTTTGATGGGACTGATTCTATCTTTAGCTTACTATAAAACAAAACGGATAGAAGTTAGTATGTCTATTCATTTTTTAAACAATATTTTAGCGGCAATTGTGCTGGCTTTTGGGATAGGTTAATTATTAAAAAAAAGAGGCTGAGCCAAAAGCGTTTAGCTCCGAGAAATAAGAAGGGATTCACGAAAATTGCTCTTCAAATTTTTGTGAATTTCAGCTTATTTCCGAAGCCTTCAATTCTTAGAGCTTTAGCTCTTAGAAATTGTTGTGATCGGAACGAAGTGGAGTAGCTGCTTTTTT
>NZ_AMDP01000015.1 GCF_028128615.1 Enterococcus sp. 5H
GCCCAGACATCTTCTGGTTTACATGTATAGGCATAGTTGGTCCCTGCTGCTAACATACAGCCGACTTGGTTTTCAGGATCGACTTCATGAGCAATTTTAGTTGCGATAGCACTTGCTAATAATTCGTGGTGAGCGGCTTGGTATTTGACTTGTTCTTTGTTTTCGCCTTCTTCAAAATACAAACCAGCCCCCATAAATGGTGCATGTAAAATCATATTGATTTCGTTAAAGGTTAACCAGTACTTCACTAATCCTTTATAGCGATTGAAAATCACCTTACATAAATTTTCATAAAAACCAACTAATTCACGACTGCGCCATGCGCCATATTTTTCTACTAAATGCATTGGACAATCAAAGTGTGTGATCGTTACCAGCGGCTCAATTCCATGTTTACGACATTCTTTGAATAAATCTTCATAGAATTTCAAACCTTCTTCATTCGGTTCTGTTTCGTCTCCTAGGGGGAAAATACGACTCCA
>NZ_AMDP01000016.1 GCF_028128615.1 Enterococcus sp. 5H
TTAGAAGTCGAACGAAGGAAAAACAATCGTATTCATACATTGATTCGGCAAGCAAAATTACCTCAAAAAGTAACGTTTGATGACTATCTGGATAGTCATTTATCATCAAAACTAAGAAAACAAATCAAGGAGCTTCAGCAGCTTCAATTCATTGATAAAAAAGAAAATCTCATTTTATTGGGTAATCCAGGAGTTGGTAAAACTCATTTAGCAACAACCATTGGTATGGAAGCATGTTTGACAGGAAAAAGTGTCTTGTTCACGAATATTCCTAATCTCGTCGTTGAGTTAAAGGAAGCCATGAGCGCTAACCAGCTGACCTATTATAAACGGAGATTTAGTAAGTATGACTTAGTCATCTTAGACGAGTTAGGCTATGTTTCATTCGATCAAGTAGGAAGTGAAATTCTTTTTAACTTACTGTCTAATCGTACATCAACGGGTTCAATGATTATTACAACAAATTTATCATTTGACCGTTGGGAAGAAGTATTTAAGGATCCTATGCTTACTGCAGCTATGGTAGATCGAATTGCCCATCGGGCACACGTTTTAGATTTAAGCGGGAAATCTTTCCGTGTGGAAGATACAAAAAATTGGTTAAACTAACTGGTGCAGTTTTCAATCATCACGTGGTGCACTTTTCAGTTGCGTTAAACAACGATACGTGGCGATCGAGTTTTCGGCCTCCAGAAAGAGACAAATGTTATTTCGTTTGTCCTCACGCCCACCAATGACAATTAGACCATCTGGACGAACCACGTCTTTTTTTCCTTCACCATACTGGAAAAAAGCGCGGACTTCTGGAATAAATTCCACCACTGTGTACACAGGGTGATCGGCCAATTGTCGGCGTAGTCCTTCAGTAATACGTAAAATACTTAAGGCGTGATTGTACCAAATTTTCAACGACGAACGCCACGCGCCTTTATAGTCACAATACCCGTGCATCATTAACATAAATTCTTCACCTTTCAGACCGAGTGTATACACCGTATCTCGTTGGGCATAACTAGTTCCCACTCGTTTAAATCGTTCAATATAGCCAGCATCGGCTAACTTTTTCAAACGCATATTGGCGACATTAATAATTCGCTCTTCGGTTGCGTCTCCAAATGGGAAGACATATTCTTTCAAATAGTTACTATCGACATAAATATAATCATGACAGAGCTGCAAGACTAATTGATCTCGCTCTGTCAGTTCTAATCCATTTTCTCTAGCCATATACTCCTCCTTCTACGCCCCAAATAGCGAGCGACTTTTTTCTTCTTCAGTTGGTTCTGTTGATTCTTTTGGTATAGATTCTGGCTGCTTGATCGGCAGCTCTGGTTCTGTTTCTCTCTTCACGGGAGACTTCTTTGTTTTGGGTACAATGCCATTTAAATAGTGATAAATTTCTTTATCTACTTTTTCACTGGTTAAGTATTCACGATCCTCCGACAGTTTTTCTGCGCGTTCCGCTGTCCAGGCATCAACTGAAGCAATCAATTCTTTATTCCCAAAATCTGCAACGCGTCCATCTGGTTGGTATTTATCCAATGGTGGAACTTTGACCATGAAGCGTTGTTGCTCTTCTACGCCGTTTGGATAGACAAACGGATACTTCACGACGACTTCTCGCTTCTCTAATTTTTCCAACAAGATTGGTTTGACTAAGTCTGTCCCAATATTGTCTGCCGCAACTTTTGAATCTTTACTCCCTTGTCTACAGACAAAGAAATTATTTTGAACCTCGGTTAATGTATCCCGCAACTCTTTGGATAATTGGGCCAATCGTTGAGTGGAAATGCCTAGAGAAAAGCCAAACTTCCGGCTTTCCGCAATGATTTTCGGTAAAATAAAGACGTCGCCTACCCGGTGCGCCTCGTCAATCGCAAGTAAATGAAGATTCGCGCCAATATTCCGTGTTTCTGAAATACGGTAATACAAGTAGCTGACATAACTTGAAAAGATATTGATTTCCTTTGCGCCTAGATTCGACGCATCAAAAAATACGAAGTGCCCCTCTTCCATATACCGCTTCACTTCTAAGTGATTCTCTTGTTGGCCAAAAATTCGCTTCATGGAACTAGACGTGGAAAAAAGATCAATCCGATTTTTTAAGGCTGTCGCAGACGTTTTGATATTTTCCTCGGCATCATTTTCCCAGTAATTTAATAGATCATAGTACTCAGCCGCGTTTAAGCGCCCCAATAGCTCTTCTCGATAATCCTCATCATCGACTAATCGCGGGACTTCCAGAATTGTATGAACAACCTCTTCGTCTGCCAATAAGGTTTTAATACAAAAACGAAGCAAACGAGCGGCCACTTCTGCTTTGTTCTCAAACACATTTTCGATAATTTCTGAAATAGCGTCCGCCTGGGCATCAACTGTCACACCTTCGATTCGCCCCAATAAGTTAATCCCAATGGGATACTTCCCATGAGCCAATTTAAAATAATGCACTTTTTCCCAAGGAATAGTTGCACCTAATGTCTCTGCCCGTAAAATCCAGTTGAAGAACGTAATCGCAGTATCTCTAGCAGGATCAATAAAGGTTAGTCCTGGTGTTGGCTTCCCGTCAGACGCGATAAATGGCGCTAAAAAACCTTCATTGATCAAGGTGTTTAAGACCGTTGACTTTCCAGACCCTGTATTGCCTGTCACGACAAAGTGTTCGCCAATAAACATTCCTTGAATAAATACTTTTCGATCCTTTATCACAGGGTGCTGCATGACACCTAAAGCAAGGTCGGTTGGATTGTTCATGACATTATTAGGAAGACTGCCTATCCCACTTACGTTGTGCGGAATCATTTTCTTTGTCTCTTCCGGTAATTTATCGCTTGCCAGCTGTGGCAGGTGAACCAAATTCGCCAATTCCGACCCTGTCAGTAAGATTTTCTCTGGTACCCGTGGGTACAATTGAACTGCGCGCTTGTTTCTCCGGCGTTTTAAACGATTACTGTCATTCATGGTGGTCGCAATGGTGTTGAAGACATCAAATAATTTGGCCTTACTCTCTTTCCCCGTTGCCACAAAACCAATACTCGTGCGATAAATCACTTCGTCTGACTCGAATCGTTTCCCCATATCGCGCACGAGCTCTTTTTGACGGTTCATTTTTTCTTTCGCTTCGACTTGTTCGGTCATTCGCTGGGTATCTTTTTCTGTTTCATTCATCGCTTGTCGGAATGTCTTCAGCGGATAATTTTCAAACATTACCTGAAGACTGGCATCTTTTGGCAACTGTTCCGCCAAAAGAGTTGCGATATCCACGGTAAATTTCTTAAATGGTAATGGTTTTTGTTTTGCCTGCCGTAAATGAAAGCCAAACCGTTTTTCTTCGCGCTCTTCTGACAGAAAACGCATCGATTTTTCTTCAAATACTTCAATATGCTTATAGTTCGCAGACGCAAACGAAGACACTGCCTGTGAAAGTAAGGTCTTATCGGCTCCTAAGTAGTAGGTCACCGACCCTTTTGAATCTTTTTTCACAACAAATGAATACCTGGGCTTGCCAACCAACAAACGAACAATCCAAGGTTGGGGAATGTAGTAAAAGGAGCGCACCATGGTTATGATTTGCGCAAAAGCATAGGTATCTTCTTCATGGGGTAACAATTGAACATAACGAAACCGACGTTCCGCCAATAGAAACTGAATTCCCCACAAAATCAGTCCCAGTACTAACAAGCCGACACCTATTCGCAAAAGGAATTGACCAATTTGTGCCAATTGATCCCCATAGCTCAGTTGAATATAACTGATCCATTCTGAAACGGCTCGTTTTTGCCAGTAGCCGATCCCTCCTACGACTACAAGAAAACTCAATAGTTTGTGGTCTCTGATTGTCCGCCCAAGATCTCCCAGTATGTTTTCTATTTCATTTTCCATTTGTTCCTCCGTTCTTTTACTTACTATTTTTTGTTAGAGCTGATCTGAAAAAGCATATAAAGGGATAGCGTATTTCGTTTCCAATGATTGAACCTGCGCTTCAAAGAAAGCCGTCGTATTTTCTGAGGTGGTTTGTTGGGTCAAACGAGCTGCTTCTTGTGCAGCGACTACTTCTCTTTTTTGAGGCAATAGAGAACCATACGATGCATGAATCAGCTGAAGCAAACTCTGGTAGTCAGATTCGGTTAGCGCTTTTTGAGCGGTTAGTTTTTTTTCGACGGACCATATTTTTTCTATCTGTGCAGCGTTCATTCTATCCTTCCTTTCGTCTACAAGTAATATGAACTATAGTGTTATTTAATTTATCTCCCCTACCCTGCTTCACAGCCGACGAAAATATTTTTTCGTTTTCAGAAAGATTTTTTTCAGGCAAGTTGGCCGCAGCCAAGCGAGCTACGGCCAGCCAGGAGGAGCAGGAGTGCAGCGAGTGCGCCGACGCTTCCGAAGGGAGTCTATAGCGGTGAGTGGCAAGGACTGTTTTTTCGTCCGCCGCCGCCCGCCTCTATAGAAAAACTTCTGGAAGATCTTCCCTCTTTTAATACGAATAAACTTTGAAATTTTCAAAGGTTGGTTATTCTATTAAAAAGGGTAAGAATCGACAAAAATGAAAAAGTTTTATTTGAAAATTCTGACAATCGCTGTAACCTTACTCAGATAAGCGATACAGAATTTCACCCCCTCTGGTATTAGGTCTGGTAATGGGTCTGGTATTACCTCTGGTATTTGAAACGACTTCTACCAGACCTAATACCAGAACTACTACCACAGGTAATACCAGAGGCAAAATTTATGACTGCTTGCTAAAATTTTCAGAAAAAACGAATCGCAGTTTTTATTCTGCGACTCGTTCAATCAAAAAAATATTTAGTTGTTAACTGGATTCTGTAGGTAATAGTTCAACCACTTCATTTTGAAAAAATCATTCTAAAACAACAGCTGGACTTACTACTCATTCCTGTTTTTTGAGCAATGATCCATCGTATTTTTCTATCAGAAATCAGTATTTTTAAAACCTGATTGCGTTCTCTTCAGAACCAACTATTTAAAATTTGTCGTTATTTTTCTATTGGATTACTTAAACAATTGATTGCCAATCGATGTCTATTTGGACTAAAAATCGGACGAATTCCCGCGCTTAATTTGGCTTACTTCCTCTCGATTGGTCCCTTTTTTCTTGCACAATTTCAGTCATTTTTGTTACTGTAAAGGTGCAACGAATGTAAAAAATCCGCCACCATATCGGTACCCGCAAACCTAAATTCCAGCCGTGTTGATCAATAAATGTTTCAATCGTTTTCATTACTTTTCCTCCACTACTTTCATATTCGGACAACCATAAACAAAGAATTGACCATGTCCTTTCCAAGCTAACTTATAGGCAGTCTGCCACGCTCTTTCTATTTCTTTTTCTGAAAATTGATAAGCTTCCTCTTCTCTGTCTACAAATACAGGCTCATATTCATTCAGCTGATCACTTCCTAAATAGCGATTCGTAGAGGAATCAAATAATACTAATCCTTCTTCCATAGAAGTTCCTCGTTTCTTTTTTCTTTTTTTAATTTTACATATATAATCTTTTAGAGCTATCCTAATATAATAATTAAACTTTTGGAGGTTTTTGCAATCAATAATAACTTATCTTATAAACGAATTTTAAAAAAACATTTATCAAGCTATCGATTTCTTGATAATCGTTTCATTAGAAATTGGAGTTCTGCCATTGCTATGTTTGCTGATGAAGAATCCAAAGATCAAGACAATTTTGAATACTATGGCTTAGACATCCCTATTAGCCTCAATCAAAATTTGAAGGCTTATATTAACATTGATAAAATTAAGTCATTTATTTTAAATGAACGATACACTCCTATTGATACCCCACTCTATAATTTTAGAATTGGAGCTGAGAGTGTTGAAAATCCATCCCAAGAATTCACATTTTACTCAAAAATTTCTATTAATCACAACCTAGGAATAAAACATGAACCTATATTAATCTTAAAAAGCTTTGGAGATATCCAAATTGTTATTGACGGAAATACAAGAGTCTCGAATGCTATTCTCAATCAAAAAAATGCCACCATTTCCGCTTTTGTTCTATCCATTCCGGATCTCCTTCTTCATGAATTGTATTTAAACGACTACTCAAAGGTTCTCCTAGAGTATCGTTTGGAATTCTTCCGGATTTATGAAAAAACCTACGGCATTTCAGCCATTTATTAAAAAGAGTCATTGATTTTTTATGCATATATGACTCTCTAGTCAGTAGGCTTATCCACTTTTTCTGCCAATTATAAAAATTATCATAGGCATGATACTGTGTTCCTGTCACACAAAAATGTGGATTAGGGTGTGTCTTAGACATGCGTTTCCTCCTTATAATAATCTTCACTTCATTTACTTTTATTCTTTTGTCGCACGTCCGGTTTGGTAATCGATTGTATACCCTTTTTGGACATTGTGGATATAAACATTAAACTGAAGCCCATTGTCTTCAATGCTTTGGGCTTCCATTCTCACACCTCTGGCGACTAACTCGCGGTCTCTAAAATCAGGAGTTACCCGATACCGAACATGATTGCCGGTCCGCTTCAGATACTCCATTACCTTATTTTCGTATTCCAACATACCTGGCGTATTAAAGCTACGTGTGCCAGTCATCAGATTTTTCATATTATTATTTTCTCCAGTGAGCTGAAAACCAATAAGGTGGGAGCGATTATACAGCCATTCTCCATTACTCAACTTCTTTTGATTCCAGCCTGTAGGTTTAATTGTTAAAGGTTCTCTGCCTTCAGTTGGAAACAGTTCTTGTCCCAATACCGCATTCGCTGGCCCTACTCGATTTAAGTGGTCAAGATCGGAAAAATGTTGCCAGGCTTCATGCGCCAGATCTAAGTCTGACGCACTAAATGAAGGAACATTTTCTTCTACAGGTATGGCAAGGTTTATTCCATCATAAATAAGTTGACTAAAATCAAAAGAAATAGTTGGTAGTTCAATGGGTGCGGCCGTTGATTGATCCGGATCCACAAGTTTATTGACGAGATCAGGAATCGGAAGCGTCTCAATCGTGGCATGTATTCTTGGTAAGAATGTGATAGCTGAGTTTAATAGTTCCATCGGCTTCAACTGACCAGAAAAAAGTAATAACGGGAGCGCACCACCTATAAGTCCACTAATCCATTTGAATAAACGTTTCATGCTTTCGCGCGCTTACGCATGAACCAAACACTTAAACTACTAATAATAACGCCCACAACTGACAACGCTGCACGGCTTGCCTCGCCCGTATGAGGTAATACTTTTAATCCCTCACTCGTTTTCACTGCAAGCGTTCCGTCAGCTTGTTTTGTGACACCTTCTGGTAATTCTGCTAATTTGATTTGTTCTCCGGTAGTGGTTTGGACAATCACTTGACCATTTTCAACCCCAACAATCGTCTGTCCGGTTTCTGTGGTCACGGGTGCTTCTGGTGTCGGTACAACAGGAGTTGGCGTTGGTGTAGGTACAATTGGCGTTACTGGATTTTCTGGCTCGGTTGGTTTCTCTGGTTCAACAGGATCCACTGGTTTTTCTGGTTCTACTGGCTTTTCTGGTTCCGTGGGTTCGACAGGATCTACTGGATCTACTGGGTCAATCGGATCCACTGGATCAACGGGGTCTATTGGATCAATGGGCTCTGTTGGATCAACAGGATCTACTGGCTCTATAGGGATCGTTGGGTCTCCTGGGTCGATTTCATCACTTTGTACCACCATTTCCTCTAATGCAGTAGCTTGTTCTGTTAGCTCTTCTGGCACCACTTCATTGGCAAACGCTGGCATTGTCATTGTTAACGCGAATAGAATAGCTCCAGTTGTTGATAATACTGTTGTTTTTTTCATCATTTTTTTCCTCTTTTCAATTTTTTTGTGTACTCTTTGTTCTTTACTTGACTATGTTTGTTCTCTTTAATAGGTAGAAATGAAATAGAATCTGTATAGATAATGAACCGATGTTGTTGCGGCCATTGTCTTTTTTCGGCTACACTCAATAGTTTTGTACGTTCCAACAAATCAAAAAAGCCGAACTCTACGTACTGTTCCGCCTGATAAACGACAGAAGGAATACCTTCTTGTGCTGGTTTAAAAATCACCTCGCAAGTGTCTCGAGGAAGATCAATTCGCTTGATTTCCTCATTCTCTTCAATCCAAAAACTGATTGTTTCACCGACAATAACATCAACTATACGAGTTTCAGGCAGGTCTCTTTCAAGAACCATGTGGGTATACCAGGAATAGATTGTTACTTCTTTCTCCGTCACCCACTCTTTCTTTCCATGATCCAGGTAATCAATAACTAGCTGCGTTTTACTGCACAAATAGGTATAACCATAAAGTAAACTCAAAAGGGTTGGTCCTATAAAAAATGCACCTGATACAGGTACAAAACACGCTCCTGTAACAAAAAGAACCAGCCACAACAACAGCCGATTCGTCAATACTTGATTATTTTGTTCAAATTCTGAATACGTATAATCGCTAACGTCTAATACAAACCGCTGTTTAAACCCTTTTATTCTGTTACCTCAGCTAAGTGAAAATTATTTTCTCTCGCTCTTCCGGTCACGATCATTAATTTTGGGACAAGGAATGACAACAGGCTTTCTTCTTTTGATTCAGCTTCAGTTAATGGTTCTGAAACACCTGGAATAACACTGAGCTGAACCAATCGCTCTGAGGCCAACTGATACAAGTAATCAGCCATTTCATAGCCTTTCAAGTTACGGATATCTCCGTCTGTATTTGCGATCAACTCGCTCAAATACTCTCTGTCCTGATCCGTAATGGTTTGTAAATAATCAGGATTATACGCATAGACAGCGCTCGCTGTTAGTTCAAACGTCTCCTCTGATCGTGTCAGCTCCACAAGCAGTTGTCGACCATTCGACAGTTCCATACATTCTTTTTGATTCCAATCCGAACTGGAGAGTACCTCATGACGTTCTATCTGCCAACCTCCTCCGAAAAAGTCATTTAATCGATTGGCAAATTGTTTCCCCGCAGCGGTGAGTGTTTGTTGGCGAGGATAATATTCTGTTAATACAACGTTCCCCATAATTTATTCCCTCCGTTCTCTTCAGTCGTCGTGCGCAACATTAGTTCAAATTCTTCATTAAACTCAGCGATTTGTTCAGGCGTAGCTGGTTCATAAACAACGGATGAAAAAGTCATTTTAGAAAATTTACGCTTGTTCGGATCAAATAGTATGATGATTTTATTTGTTCGTTCGACTAATTGGTCCGTTTCCTGATCTAGAAACGTTCGTTGGACAGAACCAATGACCTTTCCAATGTATCCAGGTGTTTTTATATAATCATTTACTTCCAAACTGTCCGTAGTCCACGTAACTCTTGTAATAGATTTCATGATTTCCTCCAATTTTTGGTTCTATTTCGGTGTGACATATGTCAGCATGCCCCCAAAACCTGCTGGAATAGTACGTGTTGACACCACACCTAAACCGACGGCATTCATTTCAGAGATCAAAATTGATCCGTCTTCATTCACTCTCTCGACGAAACCAACATGACCGTAATCTGGATCAGCTCCTAAAACGCCGGGCGCAAACGAAACAGCAGTACCCGCTTTTGGTGTGTTTGAGACTTCGTAGCCTCTTGCACGTCCAGTTACACCCCAATCAGCGCCATTTCCCATGTCTAAAGCAACATAACCGCCTAATTGAATGATACGGTTGTAAACGTACTGGGTACAATTTCCGGCTGCATAGCTATTACCGCTGTCATGATTCACATTGTCAAAAGGCTCAAAGTCACCACCAGCAATGATCGATTCTTTTTCGTGATCGTACTGTGTTAAATTATATGTTTCAATTAAGGAATCCAGTTTTTGATTGTACAGCGTGTCGGTTGCGTAACGGCCCGTTAAAAATTCCGTAGCGTCTTGATAGGTTTCTGTCGTAGACTTCCACGTACCACTGTAGAACGTCGGATCTCCAGTTAAACCATCTGTTAGCAATTCGGAATAATCCTCGAAAGACTCCTTGTAACTCGGATAGACACGAAACGCTGCGTCGGTGTAGTAAGAATTGCCTTGTCCGTCGTCTTCCCATGTCCCATAAATAACGAATTGACCGTTGTAATCACCTTTAATACCAAATAAATTGAAGTTCGGCTCCTGGCTTAAGTGGCTACTTCCTGATCCTGATTCTAAAATTGCCTGGGCGATCATCACAGAGGCGTACAGATCTTTTTCTTGCCCCACAGTTCGCGCTTCTTCACCAATTTTAGTGATAAACGTTTCCGTTGATTCA
>NZ_AMDP01000017.1 GCF_028128615.1 Enterococcus sp. 5H
CATAAAAAAGTACAAGCAGTCACCGGTCATATTAATGCCAGAAACAAAAAAAGTTCCTTGCTTTCTTATTTATTAGATATGCGTTATGATAATGCCTTTCGTGTGGAACGTGCTTCTCAATCGGTTACCGGGAATATTTTAGTCTGTTCAGGTCCGATTAGCTGTTATCGCCGTGACGTTGTCATGGATAACTTGGATCGTTATTTGAATCAAACTGTTTTTGGGGTCCCCGCTCATGTAGGGGATGATCGTTGCCTAACCAATTATGCGAATGAACGTGGAAAAACAGTTTATCAGGAAACGGCTAAATGTATTACGGATGTCCCGGAAAAAATTGGTGTCTTTCTAAAGCAGCAAACGCGCTGGAGTAAATCCTTTTTTAGAGAAAGTTTTATTTCAATGAAACTGATCCGAAAAAGACCCCTGGTTTTTGTTTGGTCAATCACGGAAATTTTATTGTGGATCATCTTTTTAGGGGCTGTGTCCTATAATATTTTCTGGCACTTTGGTGATTTAGGTGCGAAGGATTGGTTGTTCTTTTTACTCCTAGCCTGCCTATCGGCTTATGCGAGAAATGTGCATTATATCTTTAAAGATCCTGTCTGTTATTTACTCGCACCGGTGTATGGCCTTTTCCATTTCTTTACGATTCATATTGTTCGAATGTATGCCCTTTTGACATTGAGAATCAATAAGTGGGGAACACGGTGGAAAAAACGAAATAGACATAATATAAAAAGTATAGAGAATACTCAGTTTTTGCAGGTAAAAAAAGCTTGGTGAATATGAGGATTTTTATCTTCTAGTTGTACTAGAATAGATGTAAAAGTTAAAAAGACACAAACAAATCTTCTAGTTAAGAAGTTTGTTTGTGCCTTTCATTGTCATTTTTAGTAGCATTTAGAACAAGGGGTTAAACCTCTTGCTTGGGCTTCTTCTAAAGTTGCAGGAGTGTAAGTACCATTTCCACATTTCCGATTATGATATTTACTTCCTGTAGCGGTTACTAAAACCATTTCTCCAGTTGCTTGAGCTTGTTGTGCTGCGGCTTCTTGCTCAGCGTTTTTTTGCGCTTCTGCAAGTTTTTTAGCTTCTTCTTTTTGAGCTGTTAGTGTTTGCTTAATTTTATTTGCTCGGTTGGTAAATTCTTCATTTCCGTTGGGGATTTCATTAATTTTAGCAATTGCTTCATTGTAATGTTCATCACTAGGTTCTTGCTCAGCTTTTTCCACTGCTGCACGAGCTGCTGCAATTTGTTTTTCAGTTGTTTCTTTTTCCGTAATTTTATGTTGAACAGTAGCTAATCGTTTACTCAAATCAGCTTTATTTAATGTTGCTTTAGCAACTAAAGCGGTAGCAGAGTCTAAGTTTTCTTTTGTTTGTTTTGTTTCGGCTAGTTCAACAGCTTCATAGATAGGAACGTTGTCTTTAACGATGGCTAAGCGTTCTGTAAGATCTGCCTGCTCTTTGGTTAATGAAGTAATGAGGGTCGCAGCTTCATCATAATTCTTTCTAGTGGGTTTACTTTCCGCCAAGGTTAAAGCTGTTTCTGCTGATTCTATGGCCTCTTGATCTTGTTTTTCGTCATTTAAAAAGGCAACAAAGGCTTTCGATGGTTTGACCTCAACTGTCTCAGCTTTATCAGCATCACCGACTGAAGCAACAAACGTTAGTTTTTTTGTCTGATCATTTTTTAAAGTTACTTTGTAAGTGAAGTTACCATCTTTTGTTTGAATTTTTTCTCCATCAACAGTCAGTTGACTGTTGTCATTCGTTTTTCCTGTAATTGTTGCGACGCCTGAGGTATTTGTTTCGATTGCCTGTTTATCTATTTCTAATTTTGGGGAAGATGTGGATAAACTAACTGCTCCAACTGCGATAATGAAACTAATACCTGTTATCAGTAAAGGGCGTTTCTTTGATTGTTTCGTAAATAAAGCTCGTATTGATAAAATAGCACCTATAATAATACCTAAAAAACTTAAAATCCCAATAAACGCTGCCATAATTCTTTAACTCCTCCTTTTTCTTTATTAAACAAATTGTACCATATTATTAATCATATGATAATCATTTTGTTGATTTAAAAAGTCTTTTTGAAGCTTTAAAAAAAATTCTTGTGATAAAATGAAAATAAGAACCGTTTTCGTATACTTAATAGAGAAGAGGAGAAAAATGAAAGCAGAGATTATAGCCGTTGGTACAGAGTTGTTACTAGGTCAAGTTGTCAATACAAATGCGACTTTTTTATCAGAAGAGTTAGCTGATTTAGGAATTGAAGTATATTATCACACTGTTGTTGGGGACAATCCATCACGATTGAAAAAATTATTGACTGAAGCCCAAAAACGGAGTGATTTAGTCGTTTTATGTGGTGGTTTAGGACCAACAGATGATGACTTGACTAAAGACACAGTTGCAGAGCATATTAACCACTCATTGATTCAAGATGAACAGGCACTTGCTAAGCTACATGAGTTTTTTACTTTTTCAAAAAATAAAATGACGGAAAACAATTTAAGACAGACGCTGATGATCGATGGAGGAATAGGTATTCAAAATCCAACAGGACTTGCTGTAGGAACCTTAATTACCGAAAGTAGAACTACCTATTTGCTATTGCCAGGTCCGCCTAATGAGTTAAAACCTATGTTTCAGCAAAACGCACGTCCTTTGTTAAAACAGCTTTTTCCACAAAAAGAACAACTAATTTCAAGAGTTCTTCGTTTTTATGGTATTGGAGAGTCACAATTAGTTACTGATTTGAAGGAACTAATTGATACACAAACGAATCCAACTATCGCACCATATGCTAAGCCAAATGAAGTAACGTTACGACTAACAGCAAAGACAGCAGATAATGAACTAGGTCAACAGTTGCTAAATGGCATAGAGACCCAAGTTTTGGAAAAAGTTGGGGAATTTTTCTATGGGTATGGTGATGAAAACAGCTTAGTGAAAGTAACGGTAGATCAGTTGAAAGAATCTGGTAAAACAGTTTCTGCTGCAGAAAGTCTAACTGCGGGTCTTTTTCAAAGTACATTAGGAGATGTTTCTGGTGTTTCTGAAGTTTTCAAAGGAGGTTTTGTGACATATTCGGCAGAGACAAAAGAACAATTTTTAGGTATTGACCATGAACTGTTAGAAAAAGCTGGTGTTGTTAGTGAAGCCTGTGCAATTGCTATGGCAGAACAAGCGAGAAAATTAGCTAATACAGATTTTGCTGTTTCATTCACAGGTGTAGCAGGTCCAGATGAGTTAGAAGGGCAACCAGTAGGAACTGTTTGGATTGGTTTGGCAGAAAAAGGAAAACCTGCTTTTGCAGTGTTGTGTCACTTTAATCGGGATCGCAGTTATATTCGTCAAAGCGCTGTGATGAAAGGATTAGATATGATTCGTAGAGCAATTAATAAGAAAAAATAAAAAGGCGAATGTTTGTTCGTTTTTCTCTTGCTTTTTTTAAATAAACCAGTTATGATATATTTATTGAAAAAGAACTTAAATCGTTTATATATAAGGAGGATTATCGATTGGCAGATGATCGTAAAGTGGCTTTAGATGCCGCACTAAAAAAAATTGAAAAGAACTTTGGTAAAGGTTCCGTAATGAAATTAGGGGAAAAAGTTGACCAGCAAATTTCTACTATTCCGAGTGGTTCACTAGCATTAGATGTTGCTTTAGGAGTAGGTGGCTATCCTCGTGGGCGGATTGTTGAAGTCTACGGACCGGAAAGTTCTGGTAAAACAACTGTTGCATTGCATGCGATTGCCTCTGTTCAACAACAAGGCGGTACAGCAGCATTTATCGATGCTGAGCATGCATTAGACCCGCAATATGCGCAAAAATTAGGTGTAAATATTGATGAATTACTACTTTCACAGCCTGATACTGGTGAACAAGGATTAGAGATTGCTGATGCTTTGGTATCAAGTGGTGCCATTGATATCGTAGTTATTGATTCGGTTGCTGCTTTAGTACCTCGTGCCGAAATCGACGGAGAAATGGGTGCAAGCCATGTAGGTTTACAAGCACGTTTGATGTCACAAGCCTTACGTAAACTTTCAGGATCAATTAACAAGACAAAAACAATCGCGATCTTTATTAACCAAATTCGTGAAAAAGTTGGTGTTATGTTCGGTAATCCTGAGACAACTCCAGGAGGGCGTGCACTTAAATTTTACGCTACTGTTCGTTTAGAAGTAAGAAGAGCAGAGCAATTAAAGCAAGGAACAGATATCATTGGTAACCGTACAAAGATCAAAGTTGTTAAAAATAAAGTTGCACCGCCTTTTAAAGTAGCTGAAGTAGATATTATGTATGGTCAAGGAATCTCTCAAGAAGGAGAATTACTTGATATGGCGGTTGAAAAAGATATCATTGATAAAAGTGGTGCTTGGTATGGCTATAAAGAAGAGCGTATTGGTCAAGGACGTGAGAACGTTAAGATCTATATGCAAGAACACCCAGAGATGGTTGAAGAAGTTTCAAAACGTGTTCGCGATGCATTTGGTATCGGTGATGGGACAGCCGTCGTTGAAGTAGAAGAAGGGCAAGAAGAACTTCCACTTGACGAAGAATAATCTAATTTTAAAAGCAATTCAATGAAAGTCATCAAGGCTTTTCATGGATTGCTTTTTTTATACAATCGAATCTTGTTGTCAATCGAGGCTCTTTAATCCAGAAAGGGCTTTTTTGAGTTGACACACTGAGATACAAACATTAGAATAAAGTTGTGTGTAAATACACGTATGCAAGTAGGCATATTGATAATTGATTATAGTTTATCAGAAAACTACATGAATATTGAAAATTTGAAGATAGTATGGAGGTGGAAACAATGGGTTTAGAAATTCTCCTCGCTATCATCGCGTTAATTGTTGGTCTTGGTTTAGGGTTAGTCGTTGCAAAATCACGTCATGAAAAGACTATAGATGGTGCAAAAAATTCCGCTGAAGGCATCATTGAAAGTGCCAATAAAGAAGCGGAAACTCTAAAAAAAGCGGCTTTATTAGAAGCTATGGAAGAGAACCAGAAGTATCGATCAGAAATTGAAAGTGAGTTGAAAGAAAACAAAGTAGAACTTAAATCTCAAGAAAATCGTTTACTCCAAAGAGAACAGACATTGGACCGTAAAGATGATACTCTTGAAAAACGTGAAAACTCACTGGAAGAAAAAGAAGAGAAACTTGGTGCTAGACAGCAATTAATTGATGAGCGAGAAAAAGTTGTAGAAGAACTGGTTGAAAAGCAACACCAAGAAATAGAACGTATTGCTTCACTATCAAAAGATGAAGCAAAAGATATCATCATGAAATCAACTGAAGAAGAATTAAGTCATGAATTGACTGTAATGGTTAAAGAATCTGAACAACGCGCAAAAGAAGAGTCAGATCGTAAAGCTAAAAACTTACTATCTCTAGCAATTCAACGTTGTGCTGCTGATTCGGTTTCTGAAACAACTGTTTCTGTTGTCAGTTTACCAAACGATGAAATGAAAGGTAGAATCATTGGTCGTGAGGGACGAAATATCCGTACGTTAGAAACTTTGACTGGGATTGACTTGATTATTGACGATACACCAGAAGCTGTTGTTCTTTCAGGATTTGATCCTATCCGTAGAGAGATCGCTCGTATGACTCTTGAAAAATTAATTCAAGATGGTCGAATTCATCCTGCTCGTATTGAAGAGATGGTTGAAAAATCTCGTAAAGAGATGGACGAACGAATCCGTGAATACGGTGAGCAAGCTGCCTTTGAAGTTGGCGCTCACACATTACACCCAGATCTAATCAAGATTTTAGGTCGTTTACGTTTCCGTACAAGTTATGGTCAAAATGTATTAAACCATTCCATTGAAGTTGCTAAATTAACAGGTGTTTTAGCTGCAGAATTAGGTGAAGATGTTCAGTTAGCTAAACGTGCTGGATTACTTCATGACATTGGTAAAGCGCTAGACCATGAAATTGAAGGTTCTCACGTGGAAATCGGTGCTGAATTAGCGGCGAAATACAAAGAGAATGCTACAGTAATCAATGCGATTGCATCCCATCATGGTGACATCGAAGCAACATCAGTTATTTCTGTATTAGTTGCTGCAGCGGATGCTTTGTCAGCTGCAAGACCGGGGGCTCGTAGCGAGTCTATGGAAAACTATATTCGCCGTCTAGAAAACTTAGAAAATATTTCTAATGGATTTGATGGTGTGGAATCTAGTTTTGCTGTACAAGCAGGACGTGAAGTTCGTGTGATGGTTAAACCAGATGAAATTACTGATTTGGAAGCTGTTCGTTTAGTTAGAGATATTCGCAAGAAGATTGAAGACGATTTAGATTACCCTGGTCATATTAAAGTGACGGTAATTAGAGAAACACGTGCAGTAGATTATGCAAAATAAGTAAATAAACGTAAAAGAAGCACAACCATCAGGTTTGTAGCTTCTTTTTTTCTTTAAAATTAGAAAAAATTCAGAATATTTTTACTAAATCCCTCGTAGTGTTTTAATTGCCTTGAACCTATAACTTTGTTATATTCTTTATAGCTTTTAATAAATTGGGGGTTTTTTATATGAAATTAAAGAAAAGTGCTCTATTAGGCTTAGTAGCTTTATCAAGTCTAGCTTTAGCAGCCTGTGGAGGCGGCTCCAAAGATACTGGCGGTTCAGGAAGTGAAGAAAAAGTATTTAGATTTGTAGAAAGACAAGAAATGCCAAGTGCAGACCCATCATTAGCAACAGATGAAGTTAGTTTTGTTGCATTGAACAATGTTTATGAAGGAATTTATCGTCTAGATAAAGATAGTAAACCTCAACCAGCTGGTGCTAGTGAAATGGCAGAAGTTAGTGAAGATGGTTTAACGTATAAAATTAAATTAAGAGAAGATGCTAAATGGACAGATGACAAACCTGTTACAGCAGCGGATTTCGTTTATGGATGGCAAAGAACTGTAGATCCGGCAACAGGATCTGAATATGCTTATATGTTTAACTCAGTGAAAAATGCTGAAAAAATTTCTAAAGGTGAAATGAAAAAAGAAGAACTTGGAATCAAAGCAATTAGTGATTATGAATTAGAAATCACATTAGAAAGAGCAACACCGTTCTTTGATTATTTGTTAGCATTCCCATCGTTCTTGCCACAACGTCAAGATATTGCCGAAAAATTTGGTAAAGACTATACAACGACTAGCGACAATGCTGTATACAATGGTCCGTTTACATTAACTGATTTTGATGGACCGGGAACAGATACTAGTTGGTCATATACAAAAAATGATAAATATTGGGATAAAGATACAGTGAAACTAGATAAAGTTTCTGTTGATGTGGTTAAAGAAGCGCCAACTGCATTGAACTTGTTCCAAGATGGTCAAGCTGATGATGTCCCATTATCTGGTGAATTAGCACAACAAATGAAGAGTGATCCAAATTACATTATCTTAAAAGGTGCAGCAACATTCTATCTTGAACCAAACCAAAGAGCAGAAGATTCTCCTTATCGTAATGAGAACTTACGTAAAGCTTTATCTTATGCAATTGATCGTAAAGCTTTAGTAGATCAAATTCTTGCCAATGGTTCAACAGTCCCTCTAGGCTTGGTACCGGAAGGTTTAGCAACTAACCCGGAAACAGACGAAGATTTTGCCAAAGAAGCTGGCGATCCGATCGTTTATGATGTAGACAAAGCCAAAGAATCTTGGGAAAAAGCTAAAAAAGAACTAGGTATCTCTACTTTATCTGTAGATTTATTGATCGATGATACTGATAATGCGAAGAAAATGGCTGAATACTTACAAGGTTCATTATCTGACACATTGGATGGCTTAAAAGTATCAGTAAGCCCAGTACCATTTTCTGTTCGTTTAGATCGTTCAAACAAAGGCGACTTTGAAATTGCTGTTAGTGCATGGGGAGCAGATTATGCAGACCCAAGTAGTTTCTTAGATTTATTTACAACAGATAACTCTTACAACAGAGGTCACTACTCAAACGCTGAGTACGATAAATTAGTTGAAAGTGCGGCTACTACTAATGCAAACAATCCTGAAGCACGTTGGGATGACTTGCTAGGTGCAGAAAAAATTATCATGGATGATATGGGCGTTGTTCCATTGTACCAAAAAGCAGAAGCACGTCTTCGTTCTGAAAAAGTTAAAGATGTCGTGTACCACTCAACTGGTGCTAAATATGACTTTAAATGGACATATATAGAAGATTAAATAGAAGCAAAAGAGCTAAAACAAAAACGTTTAGCTCCGAGAACCAAGTAGGTACTATTTTACATCAGTTCGTATCTTACTGTGTTTCATAGTAATTTCCGCTTATTTCCGAAGGATCTGCTTTTTTCTCGCTGTTTATTCGGATCTAGTGAGTGAAACAAAACTGATCTTTAGTTTTGTCCCACTCACTTTGATGTGATCGGAATGAAGTGGAGTAGCTGCTTTTTATTCGTATTTAAAAAGTGCACCAAAACTTTTTATTAGTTTTGGTGCACTTTTTTGTTGATAGTTATTACATGTGAGTAGATCCGAAAAGAAAAACTCCTGAAACTTCGCGCAATATTTCAGCATATTGCGTTTTTTGTTTTCTTACGGGAGGCGTGATTACTAATGGTGTTTTTGTTGTAACCATTTGTGAAGGCAGATTCATTGTTCTTTTGCGATAAACGAAAACGACTTCTTGCGGTTCATCTGTAAATACGCCTTCTTGGACAATAGAGTCATTAACTAATTCCCAAAATTGGCGTTCCTCTTCTTTTGCATAGTAAACTATCGTTGTTGGTTGGATAACTAATAAAAGAATTAGGAAAATAGTTAATGTTAATAAGTTAAAAGACTTCATTTTTTTCATTTTCAACCTCTCTTAATTCAATGACTAAATCAGCAAATTTTGCCCAGTCTGACGGAGTAGGTGGCTGCTTCCAAATAATTTGTTGGCACTGAGCTTCTTTCAAACGATAATCCGATAAAGAAATATGTGTATCATTATTGAATTTTTTCTGAATCGTGATATTTAAATCCCGAAAACGGAGCAAGCTTTGACGAATATACTCTGAATAGGCTATTCCATGTGAAAAATCTATATAAATATTGATAGGTTTACCCAGTTGAGCAGGTTCTAAGAGAGACAACGTTGAAAATATTATGTCGTAGTAAAGTTTTGCTTGATCGCTTTTAGAAAGTTCCAGCGATAAAAGAAATTGCTCTTTACGAATGAACTTTAAAATCAATTTATGTAAAGGGAAATAGACTTCGGCAAAATAACTATAGGCAGCTGTATCAACAAAAGTAGTGTAGCTTTGTTTAAATATGGATAGTCCTAATAGCTTTTTTAAAAAGGCTTGATATAATTGATTTTTTTGTGTATCTGTAATTTGAAATTTGGTTGTTAAACGGTCAATTAATTCCTGTGCAGCAGCTTGGTTTTTTGTAAATAGGATTTGGTTAATCTCTAAATCAATGTCGAAAATATCTGATACGTATAGAAAAAGTAGTAAATAGTTTGTTTCTTTAAAATTCCCTGTCGGCTGCTCCATAGTAGGATGAAGAGCTGTTTCAATCATTAAAAGCTGCCGATGATAAGTCAATTGAGTTTTCTCGTTGATTGAGCAAAAGTCTTCCTTTATAGTGTGTCGATTTTTTATTCTGATTTGGATGATGTGGATAAATAAAGCTAGTTTATTTTTTTGGAAAAACGTTAATTCTAAATTGAAATAGTTTGTTAATTGCTGAAGCAATAATTGAGCATTTTTTTCACTTTCTTTAGAAAAAGGAAAAGCTTCACCGAAGTAGAAATAAGCAATAATATCAAAAATAATAGAACGAACTTTCATTTCATCGCCAATCAATTTATTCTTTTGAACGGTGATACGTTCTTTTTTCAGATGAGACAACACTTTGTTACGTATTTGATAAAGTGTTGTTTTAGCGATGTGTTGTTCATCTTGGAATTTATTTATCGTTTTTTCTTCTATTAAAACTTCGACAAAAAAACGAAATTTCAATGATCGTTGAGCGTAACAATGCTGAATTTTTTGTATTGTATCGTTTGAGATTGGCTGATAGATCAACTCATCATATAACTCTTCGGAAATAGCTAGTTCAGGATATTCCGTGTTTAATTCTGCAATGTACTTTTCCAATAAAAATTTGGATAAACCAGTTAATTCGATTAACTTTTTTTGTGTTAAAAATTGATCGTTATACAGTTGCAAGGTCATTAATAATTGTAATTTGTCACGGTCTTCATCCTCTAAAAAATTTAAATATTCCATTTAATCTCCCCTTAAAGGTCAATCCTTCGTTTATTTCATTAATTCCTTATTGCTTTTGGCAGTTACTTTATAAGAAGCACCAATTTCTCCTTTTAGAGTGCGTGAAGTAGCTAGTTCATTTCCCTTATCATCTACAAATTTTACTGTAACTGATCCTGTTTTGTAGTTGTTTTTTTTAGTTTGCTTATAATCTGTTTGAGCTTCCTGCAATGTGCTGGGCAATATTGTCTGGATAAGAGGTTCCCCACTAAACTGTTTTTGATCTACTAACTGAGAAATAGAATTAGATTCAGAGTGAGAGTTTTCTCCAAATTGTGAAAACGAAGCAACTGGAAGAATCCCTGAGCGGTTATAAATATAAACAAGTGTTTGTGGTTGGGATGTAAAAAGTCCAGATGTATTTTCAGGTTTTTTGTTCAGTTGCCAGTGGTTAATTTGTTTTGGTGTTGTATCAAAAGGAGCATCGATTCTTCCCGTTAAGACATCTGAATCTGCTAGTCTATGACCTTCATCGTCAAGGTAATGAATTGTTACAGGTGCCCCAAAGGCCTTTTCATAAATGTATACGACTTCTTGAGCAGTTTGCTTAAAGCTGCCAGCTTCATTAGTCGGAGTTGTTTTTAACATCCATTGATTAATTTCTTTTGGGACAGTTTTAAATGGTGTATCGATTTTTCCTGAAAGAGTAGTTGACGGTTCGATTTCTGTGCCAGTTTCATCTAGATATTTAACAGTAACAGGAGCACCGAGAGCTTTTTCGTAAGTATACGTCACGGTTTGCGGAAGTTGAGAGAAAAAACCGACCTCATTATCCGGAGTTGTTTTTAAAATCCAGCCATTAATTTCTTTTGGCGCCGTTTGAAAAGGTGTATCGATTTTTCCTGTCAAAATAGTTGCATTGTCTATCTCTATACCAGCTTCATCTAGATATTCGACAGTGATTGGAGCACCTTCTTCAGGTTCGTCAATAACGTTAAACTGTTGGAGATAAGTCCCAGATGAAATCGAATAAAAACTGTAATTTGCTGGTGATTGATAGCTGCCAGCAGGATTATTGATTCGAGAGTTATATTCCCAATTGGATAAATTTACATACTCATCCTCTGTAACATCCGATACAGTGATTCCTTGGTCGGTAATTTGCAGTCGGTTTTCCGGTAAACGAGTTCCATTAAATTCTAATTGTGTTTCATTTGACGAGTTAGAAGTTGTAAAAGGTGGAACATATCCATCAAAATTTGTCATGCGATTGGGCATCAGCGTAAAAGGTAGAAAGACTGTCTGTGTTTCAGCATCATAAGCTAAATCAGTACGATTAATAGTCATTGGCGGATTTGCTCGCCCGGTATTTTGCCCAAATGCAGCTAAATCATTCAAAACTGGAAAATCATTGATAACAGTGAAATCAGTAATACCGCAGAACTGAACAGAAATAGATCGTAATTTTGGCATTACTTTTAGTGGTTCTAGAGTCGTAATGAACATATTTGTATCTAAGTATAAGCGTTCTACTTGGCTTAGCTGGGCAAGTTTTGGCAATACGTCATTATCTAATGAGGCGTTACTGGCAGAAATATGTGTGATTCCGTTGGCACTTAGACTTAGATCAGGAAAATTAGACGAATTTAGGTTTTTTCCGCTTAAGTTTACGTAAACCAGTGAAGAGAGTTTTTCCAATGGGCTAAAATCGGTTACGCCACTGGAACTTAAATAAAAGTCAACTAAGTTTATAGCATACTCTAAACCAGATAAATTACTGATTTTTGCTGAATTTTCCGCTGTGATTTGTAAAGAAGTCAGTTTTGCCATGTCTTCCTTTGTTATTTCACTACCTAAAGGTTTACCTAAAGTTGATAAAATTACTTTTTTAAAGGTCTCATCAGGTATTGTCACGTTATCTACATGTGTTTCTGTAAGGGATACATTAACGGAAGATGACGGTTTTATTGAGGAAGACTCGGTGTGTTTGATATCTGCAGTACTTGTTGTTGTGTTTAGCTGATCGTCGGCAGTTGCTATCATGATTGAATGAGCTGATATATAAATACCAACGCACAACATGGAGGGAAGGATTACAGTTCTTATTTTTTTCAATTTATTGCACCTCTGTAAATAAAATAATGAAATATAAACATAATTATATGGTTCGATATGTGTGTGTTTATTCGAATTTCAAACTATTTTAATATTTTTAATCTAACTGTTTATGTATATGGTTTTTTATTTAAATAATAATTTTTTCATCTGTAAAATTTAATCACTTTATATTGTGAATGTACAGCATAAATAGAAACCAACTAATATAGTACACTTTTTATCAGTTAACTTCCATAATAATTAGTGAATTTTTTCTTTATTTTTTATTAATTCCTTAAAAATTGTGAACTTTCGCAATAAATCAAAAAAGATTCTCCGGATGTATAATTGTTTTTTTTCTTGAAATGAAAGAATATTAATAATGTGAAATAGATATAAATTTGATTTATTTTTACGATAATTTTAATGAAGATATGTTGCTTCAGAAAATTTCACTATAAAAATGATTAGGAGAGAATAGTATGAGGTTAGGGATAATTGATACAGAAAATAGTATAAGCGAGCAATTTTTCACCAACCAAACCTCGGCTCCCATACTAAATAGTAAAGAAGTAGTTGAGAAAAATGACTTGAAGAATTTAGATGCGCTATTAATTTGTAAAAATCAAGTTTTTGGTATGAGAGAAGTGTGTGAATGGGTTATAAAAATGAAGATGTACAAAGATGTGCCGATATGGGTAGCTTCTTCTGAAAAGCAATTAGAAGAAAAAAATGTGTATCTGCAGTTAGGTGTTTGTGGTGTGTTTGAAGGCAATTACTCTATTGAAGAAATAAACCTGGCTATTAGTAATAATTTAAATATTATGAAGAATGACTCACAAGAAAAGATCGAGAAGAGTGAATTTTTTTTGTTAGACCCGTTGAAGTTAAGCCTTTTTATTGGAGAATCAAGCATTCCTTTAACCAGACTAGAGTATGTCCTTATGGAATTGCTTTATGAGCATAAAGAAGAAGTTTGTACCTATGAAATGCTGGCTGAATCGCTTTTAGGAGGACAGTTTGAATTGTTAGGTGAAACAGGACAAAGCAGAGTAGCAAATGTCATTTGTAAAATTCGCTCGAAGTTATCTCAAGCAAGTGAAGGCAAGCAAGATGTGATTAAAACAATCCGATCTCGAGGGTACATGTTGACCTTATCTACTTAATCTAAAAAATTGAGAGGGGGTGAACGAAGTCGTCTGGCGACCTAAAAGCAAAGATACAGATCCCTTCAAGTTGAGTGGCTGATTGTTAAAAAAGAGTATCACTTGCAAAAATCGTTGAAAGAAGACCCACTTCAAGTTCACAGGTGGAAAAGGTCATTCATTAAAACAGAGGGGAGGCAATTATGAAAAAATTCATTTGGTCTATTATTTGTTTGTTTCTCCTATTTACTCCATTTTTAGGGATAATAGCAGAAGCCTCTGGGAAAACGCAATCTGATATTACTTTTATTCAAGGAGATAAGCCTAAACAACCTATTATTGATACTATTTTTGATGGGGGTAAAAAAGGCATATTACCACACACAGGGGAACGGCAAAATTTATATTTGCTAATTGTAGGAGTTTGTCTTTTGATTGTGCTTTTCATAGGCATTCAAGTAAAAAAGAAAAAAACACGAAAGAAGGAACAAGAATGAAAAAGAAATTACTAGTAGGTTTATTATTAAGCGGCTTAGCGCTGAGCTACTCAGCAACTAATGTATACGCGGAAGAAAGTTCAGCTAAAACAAAAGCTGAAACTGAATTTACAGCGGGGGATCGTCCTGATCCATCGAAACCAGAAGAAGGTCCTAAAGATCCTAACCCAGTTGACCCTGATCCAGATCCAGAAGACCCATCAAAGCCGAAACCTTTACCAGAAGCTGGAAATGTGTATGTCACTCATTTACCAGACATTTCTTTTGGAACGAATAAAACCGAGTTGAAAACAACAGAATACAACGCTTTAACAGAGAAAAGAACCAAAAATCAAGGGGCTGAAACGTTCTATATGCCTCATTCTGTTCAAGTAGCCGATTTATCAGGTAATAGTGAAACAAAATGGAAATTAAGTGTACAGCAAGATGATGTCTTCAAGACAAGCGGCACAACAGCGCAACAGCTAAAAAATTCACGTATCCGTATTTATGGTAATACGTTGACAAGTACAGCGTATGCAGCAAGCGATTTAGCGGATAAAGTTGCAGGAGTAGCGTTGGATAAAACAGATGAGTTCGGCACATATTCTACAATTCCAGTCGCAAGTGATAGCCAAGATGAATTAGTCGTTTTAGAAAATAAAACACCTGGATTTACACTAAATTCTTATACGTCTTCGGTTTTTGCTAATAGCTACATTGAAGAAGACTACGATGCAACGAAATCACCAACTGCTGAACGTTATGAAGGTGTTAAGTTGAATGTACCTGCTAGCGATCAATCTCAAGCAAAAGCATATTCGACTAATTTAACGTGGACATTAACAGTAGAACCATAAAAGGACTCATTCTATTCTAATTACAGTGAAAACAAGGAGCGAGAAAATGAAAACAACAATGAAGAAAATTGTAGGATTAAGTTTAGTAACAGTGGGAGTATTAGGATTTTCTCTGCCAGTAGCGGCTGAAACAGGAGCTGTAAAAACAGATGGAAAAGCTTCATTTATCCCTCAATCAGGCGATATTAACGTTATTAAACCGGGTACAGACGAAAAAATTGAGATTGTTGATGGAAACAATGAACGTGTAACAGTGGAAAACATTCAGTTGATGCATGTACCAGACTTTGATTTTGGCAGTAACGAAACAAGCGTAGATACAAAAAACTATGATGCAATTTATGAGCACTATCAAAAAACAGGGGACACAACAAAATATGCAATCCCTCACTTTGTTCAAGTTGGTGACGTTTCTGGTGTTCAAGGAACAGCGTGGGCAGTAACGGTTGAACAAGATGCTTTATTTAAAGAAACTGGTGGACATTCATTAAGAGCTTCTCGTATTAATATCTATAACCAAGCCTTAACAAATAACGTACACACTGGCAATGTAGCAGAGGTCGTTACTGGTTTAACGATTCCAAGTGATTCATCTGTTCAAATCCCTGTAAAAGATGTGGACTCAACAGGAACAGTAGCTGTTTTAACATCAAAAGCAGGTAAAACAGATGAAACAACTACAAACGGAACGATCAGTTCAGTCGTTTTCCAAAAAGATTACGACGAAGCAAATTACGGAAAAACTGATTCTCCAGCTTTAACAGATAAAAATGCAGATGTAAAACTAAATGTACCGCAAAGTGATGGGGTACAAGCAAAAGCATACAGTGCTAAATTAAATTGGACATTAACGGTTGGACCGTAACATTTAGTGTTTTGTTGGCGGAAAGTTCTTTGCGAACTTTTTGCCAATTTAGTTAGAAAGGAAAAGTCTATGAACGTACTAAAACAATTAAAAGACTGGAAATGGCAGCTATTTTCGTTGTTATGTGTGATCTTCTTATTACCTATTTCCACTGCTCAAGCAGAAGAGATTCCTATTTCAGTTAAAGCGATTTTACCCGACAATCAAGTCACGGCAGATGCAGGATATTATGATTTAAAAGTTGAACCAGGTTCTAAGCAAGAACTATCTTTTCAGCTATACAATCAAGGAGATAAAGACGCTACAGTTAATATTGATATCAATCCTGCTTATACAGGTGACGGTGGTTCATTTGTTTATACCGAAAGTGATGCCAATAAAGACTCCTCGATGAAATATTCGTTATCCAGTATTGCTTCCTCAGAACAAACGGTAAGTATTCCGGCAAAAGGAACCACAATTACCAAAGTAAAATTGGAAATACCAAGCGAACCGTTTGAAGGTTTAATTTTAGGTGCTATTCGTGTTACAAGCGCTGATGCAGATACAGAGAAAACAGAAGAAACTAAAAAAGGCTTTAACATTTCCAATAATTTTGCTTATTCTGTCGCAATCCAATTGAGAGAGACAGATAATTTACCTGAATCAGACTTAGTTTTAAAAAAAGTTTTTGCCACACAAGTTGCTGGGCGTAATACTGTTAAAGTAAATTTACAAAACCCTACGCCAACAATTATTGACAATGTTTCATATGAAGCTTCTATTAACAAAAAAGGAGACAGTGCGCCATTACATGAAACAAAAGTCAAAGGCTACCGAGTTGCTCCGAATACGAATTACAATGTGCCAATCAGCTGGGAAAATCAACCTTTTGCAGCAGGTGCTTATGTAGCAAATATCAAAGCAAAGTCTGAAGATACAGGACAAGAATGGTCTTTTCAGCAAGAATTTGTTATCAGTGCAAAAGAGGCCAAAAAGTTAAACGATCAAGCAGTTGATCTAGAAAAAGATTATTTACCCTACATTTTAATTGGAGCAGGTGTGTTTCTTGTTCTGGTGATTCTTCTAATCATCTTGTTGGTAGTTTTATCCAAAAAGAAGAAAAAGCGCAAAGAGCGGGAAAGAATAGCACGCCTAAAAAAAAGGAAAAAGGGAAAAGAGCATGACAGAAGAACAAATAACGAAAAACGAAACAACCGACCAAACGGTAAACAATCTACTTCTAACCGAGGAAATGTTAAACGAAAAAGAACATAAACCGATTCTCTTTTATATTGTTTTAGTACTATTACTTTTCATCATTACTATTGGTGGAATTGGCGCTTATCTAAGTTATCCATTTGCCCAAAAAATTAGTGGAAATTGGGTCTCATCTGATCAAACGATGAATTTATCTAGTCAAGGTCAGAATTGGGAACTAGCCTTTCCGAATTATCAACAAACGAACGGTTTAACACTGATCTATACAGGCGTTTGGGAAGCCGCTGGTGTCAACAAATACAATGGTAGCAAAGTTGGAATGCTATCAAAAATTGATAAGTCTTTATTTTCAGATGAAGAGATCGCAGCTCTGCAAAAAAAATCAGAACTCTATACTATCAAAACGCAAACAGATAAAGAACTAACATTGAAATACACTAAAAAAGGGATAGAACAAATTCAATCTACAACGGATTTAAATTCCATCGTACATATGACGCTGGAAAATCTTCATTGGGATAAGAAAAAAGAGAAACTATATCTGAATAGTCGCTACTTTTCCAACGAACGGATTGAGTTTACACTTAAAAATGAAAAATAAACAGTGTTGTTGCAAAATGTACGATACGAAGGGAGTGAATAGCTGAAATGAAAAGAAAAAAGTATATTCTCTCTTTAATAATTGTAGGGATTAGTTTAGTAATCGGTCTGATCGCGGCTACTTCCGTTAATTCTAAAAATCGTCTTCAAGCAAAAGAAATACAGGCGACTAGTGCCATTACAGATAATATTTTTCAATCAGTTAGAATTTTAGTTCCAGCAGAAACTAGTCGGGTATTGGAGCAAGAAGATTATCTTAAAAATGATTCAGAAGTAAAAGTGACGATGACGTTCAAATTTACAAATAAGGATTACAAAGTTGGAGATACGTATGAAACAACTTTGCCTGAAGGACTCACTTATGTTCAAGTCATTGAAGGCTCGCTGAGTGATACTGCAACTTATCGGATTGATCCTACAACGAGAAAACTGACACTGACAATGGTCAAAGACGTTCAATCAGCAGAATATAAGTTAGATTTGACAACAAGAATCAAGTTCGACAGTACTAAAAACTCAAAACAAACAATGCTTTTTGAGACACAAACACCGACAAATTATATTTTCCATTTGTATGAGCAAACATCACCCCAATATAGATACGGTAAAACCTTCAATAAAGAAGGTGAAGAAGATAAATTAATGCCCACAACGGGTGGACAATTTGATACACTAAATATTAATTATGCCCATGCAGACTTAGCTAAAGCTAATCTCGAAGTATCTGTTCCGAAGAAAGTTTTACCAAGTTACTGGAGCGATGGCTATGTCGATGCAACTCATGATCTTGAATCGTTTCAATATTATACTTATGAAACAATGATTGATGGAACTCAAGTAGGTGAAAAAAAAGAACTAAAAATTAATGAAGATTTTGTCATTATCAAAAAAACAGAAACAACTTACCAAATCCAGTTTAAAGAAAGATTTCATGAAGCTTTAGAAGTTTCAGGAGGAGAAATAGATTTTGGTTACTCTGATTTTAATCCGATTTCAAATGGGAGGAGTGGGTCAGTTACTTTTCCAATAACCTTTATGGTATATCCAAGTGCAACTTCGACTAGTTTTCTTTCGTATGGACGCTTCTCAGTGAATTTTTTTGTGGTTGAATTAGGCTATTTGGGACTAGGTACAATTATTGCAGATACGAATGTAAAAGAGAATGAAATGATCGTTAAAACACCAGTTTATATTAATGGAACGAATCAGGATTTGAAAAAAGGGGACACCTTCAAGCTGACTAATGAGGGGAATCCCGCGTTAGTAGCAATCAATACGAAGTTATCTCAAGAATACAAAGTTACATTTAACGCAAATGGTTCAATTGTTGAAGGGAGCAAAAGTGTTCTTAAAAATTGGGAAATCACTAGTGATGCATTTGGCGAAGTAACGCTGACTTATCTAGGTGAAGATACAACCGAAACATTTGGTTTAGATCTTTATATGGGGATGGATGAAACAGTCACAACGCCTTATAACAGTAAATTTGTTCTATCAGGAAACGGTTATCAAACAAATGGAACAACTACTTTTAAAGGGCAAGCAAACAATATCAAAAGCGGTAGCTTCAATACAGATAAGAATGTTATTACATGGACCGCTACAATTAATTCTCTTTATCAAAAAATAACGAAGATCACAGATACTTTTGGTGAAGGTGTAAAAGCTGGAACATTAAAAAATATAAAAATTAGTTCGGTAGAATTCGGTAAAAATGGCGCAAAAAAAGATTTGATTGAAGGAACTGATTACGAAGTGATTGATTCGAGTGATAGCTTTGAAATCAAATTCTTAAAGGAAGTTAGAGAAAAACTCACTATTTCTTATGAAACAGGAGTAGACTTGGCAACGATCGATCAAAAATATTCACGAGCAACGAATACCATTACACCAAAGCTTGTGTTTGATTCATCAGTAGAAAAAGAATTTCCTACGCTGGGATCTGCCTATATACCAAGCTATCTCACGACTAACTCAGCTTTTCTACTAGGTAAAAATAGTTATAGTGGTACAACTGAAAAAATCAAAGAACAACCAGTGAATCAAGTGAAATTATTGATTAATCCAGCTGGGGCAAATCTTAGTAATAATGAAGTTGTTATAAATTATAAAAGCTTAGATGTATCGATTTTAGATAAAAAATTTACAGTCAATAAAATCAAGCAATTTTCAACAACTGAATATGGTAACTTGTTGCCAGATGAAGAAATTACGTCAGAAAATGAAGAATATCCAGAAATAATTGTAGAAGATAATCAAATTCGTGTGAAAAATAAGAAACTAACGCAGCCAATTATCGTGAGCTTTACTTTAGCCAAAAATAATTATTATAATGCGGCTTCTGATTATGTCGCGATTAATCAAACCAATGATAATTTTGATCCAGTTAATTCTAATTCTCAAACACTTTACTTCAATAATACCTTAGCTAAAAGTTTTACACTAAAGACAAGTGAAACCTACGCTAATATTGGTGAAGGTACTTTGACAGTTGATAAAAATAATGGTTTTGCTTTAATTAAAGGAACTAAAATTAGTTTTGCAACAATCATTCCAGCTAATGACTCCAAGGAACTTCCAAGTTTAAGAGAAATTACAGATGGAGCTGGGAATCCCTTGCCTGCTTCAACGGTTTCTGTTAGTGGAGGAGGCTATTCTGACTGGTCGATCACGATTAATGACGATAGTTTAAAAAATGGCTTAATCGTAAAAATGAAATGGACATTTAATACTAGTGGGAGTAAATCATATTCAGGCGGCAGTTCCAGCCATCCTTATACGAATTCACGGGGTTCTATAAGTACTCAAAGTTATTTATACTATAGTTGGTCTGGGAAATTTGATATTGATAATTCCGGAGCTGGCGGTGAAGGAAACCTTGTTTTAAAAGATGTAACGATAAATATGGTAGATTCGGTTACAAATAAAGCTTTAGCTGGTGCAACCTATGAAATTTTAGATAAGAGTGGTAAATTAGTAGATACAGTGACCTCAAATACTAATGGACAAATCTTACTGAAAGACTATGTTGTCACCAACTACACATTAAAAGAAATCAAAGCACCGGATGGTTACCTCTCTAATGACGAGTATAACGAAGCAGGAAAAGAAATTACGTTGACACCTACTGGAGAGAATAAGCTGACAATTCCATATATTAAAGAAGGTAAAATTATTGTTCATTTTACTTATCAGGATGGCACTGATATCGAAACAGTTACGCCAATTACTTTAACAGGTGGCAATGGTTCGATAATCAATCTAAAAGAACAAGCAGCTGTAACCGATCAAATTGAGCAATTGAACTTAGAAAGCTCTGATTTCCGCTTCTTAAACTATGATTCAGGAAAAGCTGGTGGAACAGAAACAGCGGTAACGATTCCTTATGATACGGAAGCAGTTTATTATAAGTATGAAGGTTTGTTGTCGCTAAAAGTCCCTGAATTATTAACATTTGAGACTGGTTTTGTTTCTCCTTTCAAACAAGTTCTATCTTATGAAAATACAAATGATTTTGAAGTAGCGTTGAGAGATAACCGACAAATCACTAGCTCGGCAACAACAAAACCAGAAAAAACTAGAGGAAATATTCGACTGAATGCATTCTTGTCCAAAGAGTTTACTACTCAAGAAAACAAAGTGCTGAAAAATGCCCGCTTGATTTACCAAAACGGTACAGAAGATATTATTTTAAATGGTACTGGTGGAGAATTGGTAAACAATAAACAGGATGCGGGAAATGCAGCTAAGAAAGATTTCAATTTTATCTTAGATACGGCAGAAACTAAGAATCAGGGGTTTAAATTAGAAGTTCCTGCTAAAGGAACCTTGGCGGATGAATATACAGGAGAAGTTACCTGGGAGATTATTCAAGAACCGTAAGAAATAATCATAAAAATTAAAAAGTACCATAAAGCAAAAACTCAAAAAGTTTAGCTTTATGGTATTTTTTTGATACTGGACTTTATTTTGAGTAATTGGGAAATCATCGTGGTGACTACCTTTTCACGAAGACTATTACAATCACATAATTAAGGAATAGCAATCGAGTTTTTCTTTTTTTGAAAGTATTTTACTTTTTTTTGAAAATAATACTTGTTTTTTTATGTGGATTAAAAAATAACAAATGATTTTATTTCAATTTATTCAAATTGTCGTAAGACAAGACACTTTTGATGAAATTGATAGGCCTTTTTTTACATATAATCATTTTAGATAAAACAAATTATTAAAAAAAACAAAAAAAATTAAAGGAGAAATACCTTCTATTCAGATTTTAATGAAACGCTATATGTAAAAAAAAAAATTCTATAAGAACTTATTAAATTTCTTTTTTTCTAAATAAGATAGTGTTTGGTTTCCAGAAAATATAATTTTGCTTTATTAAATTGGAAAAAAAAATAATAAATACTGTGATAAAATTTTACAAGTCAGTCAAACCCTCGTGAAGTTTAAAAAAACAAGAAAGGATTATTTAAATGAAAATTGAGATTTTTTTAAGTAAAAAACAAGAGAAAAAGTATTCTATATTAAAGAAGTTACTTTCGTTACCTGACTATCAACTCTCGCAAAATGAATTAATGAATAGCCTTAATATGTCATATGGAACGGTCACTCTATTGTTTACTGAGATTAATCAAGATATTTCTTCAGCCAAGCTTGAAGAGGATATTCAACTGGTTCAAGGAAGAAACTATGGACAAAAATATTATGCCTTAGAGATTAATAGAATTGTTGCAATTGATCATTTGTTGCTTTACTACCTAAATGAATCTATTCCGTTCCTAATTTTAAAAGATACTTTACTAGGGAATAGCGGCACAATTGATGACATAGTGAAAAAATACTATATATCTAAGTCGACATTAAGAAGAGAAGTCGGGGCAGTGAATAAACAATTAGCTCCTTATAGTGTTTCAATTTCTATTCAGAAAAAAATTGCCTTGAAGGGAAATGAATGGGCACTGCGACTTTTTGCATCTTCCTTTTTAGCACAGTCTTATGGAAGCAAAGAGTGGATTTTTAAATTCATTAGTTTAGAAGATACTCAAAAATATCTTTCCATAGTAGCATCACAATTTATTGATACATATGATTTGAAAAACGATATTTCTGCCTTGTACTTAGTTGCAGTTTCATTGTTTCGAATAGGCCTTACTAATAAGGAGTTTACCGAAACAAAAAAAGAGTTGCTTTACTCTGAAGATACACCAGATTTCAAAGTATTTTTAGATGAAGGATTCAAATTTTTGAGAAGTTTGAAACCTCAAATTGGCAGGGAAGAATTGTTATTTGAGAATCAGGCACTCTTCACGTTACTTTTACTTAACAATAACTTTCCAGCAATAAAAAAAATCCCTTACTTCTTTTACCAAGACACAATTTTTCAAGACGATCCGCTTTTCAAAATGAATTTTTATTTAATTACCCAGTTTGATGTGTTATTACCAGAACCATTACTAATTAAAGAACATATCAATGTATCATATCAGTTCAGTTTAATTGCCTATCGTCATTTGCTTTTAAATAAAGTCTATCCAACCAATCATATTTCTGTATTAAAAAAAGATCAAAGCGATACAGAAAAAGTTTATAAAATTGTATCTAATTTTGTTGATAACAGTGAACGTTCGTTACCAACTGACCAATTAGAGGTTCTTAAGTTAGAGTATACCCAGACACTAATAACATATATCGACTGGGTGAGGTACAAACCAGCAATTAATATTTACTTGGTGAGCGATCAATCGACTGAAGAATTAAATGAAGAAGTATTAAAAACAAATCCACAATTTAACTTTAATATCAACATCTGCAAAAAAATGCCAGATCAACTTAGTTTAGTAGTAAGTGATGTGGCTTCAACAGAAAATATATTGGATGTACCTTCTTCAGTACCGATCTTCTATTGGGAATCTTTATCATCGTCTAATGCAGGTAGGTTTTATGAAGAGTTGTCACAGATCAGTGAAGAGAAATGTGATTGGTAAAGGGATGTAATTTTTTTAATAATCTTGTAATTAAGTGAACAGGAGTAATTTAATCGAATAAAAAAGTAATCGTAATAATAAGAGCTGTTCCAATTGTTTCTGTATTTTTCAGAACAATTATATAAAATAAGAAGAATTGTATATGAAATTGGAGGAATTATATGAAGATAGAAAAGATATACAAGGGTTTAAGAGGAAACAACCCTAAAATTACGGATGAAATACAATTGATTGTTTGTACAATCTGAAACGAAAAAGAAAGGAGAAAGTCATGAACAAAAAACAAAAATTATTTGCTTGGATCTCAGGGATTGTTCTCATTATGATCGTTGGGCTATCAAGTACTATGTTGGCTAGTAAGAGTTTATTATCAGCTAAAGAGGAAATAAACAATGATGATGAAGTAGTAGAGATTATTTTCCCATCGAAACCATTTGAACGGATAGAACCAAGTACTACGGACACAACTAAATCAACGGAAGATTTTGTAGATATTACATCAAATATCTCTTTAATTAGCGTTGTACCAAGAGATTTCCCGACCGATGAACCGATAAATGAATCTGTTATAGGTGCACCATTTTATTTAGATTTGACATTTTCTATAAACGGAGAAGCTTTAAATAATTTAGTAGGGAAAAAATTTGTTTACGATGTTCCTAATAAATATATCAACGCATTTTCATCTCCAGAAAGTACTATCATAATCAACGGAGAAAAAGTTGGTAGTATTTCAGAAATAAATTCTGGTGCTACATCTGTTGAGTTTAAGTTTGATTCAACTTTACCAGAGTCACTTCAAGAACTAGATGGAAATGTACAAGTTACGTTGAAACCTATCGTTAGACTAAAACAAGAGCTAGGAAATACTAATTTGGACAAAAGAACGGATGCCGTTTTAAAAATTCAAAGCAATAGTGAAGTTCAAAATTTAGCTTTTACTGACTATCCGTTCACTATTTTGCCACATACACCAGGTGCTTTTGATTGGTTAGCAAATGCAGAAAATTACGGATTAACACCACCGACTCTGTATGGCTCAAGTGATTACTATTGGAAGACAGATGTTGGAATTATGGCCAACTCTTTTTATGCAAAAATAAATGATGCGGATATAAGAGCAAAAAATCCAAATTATAAAGGTGGGATACCAGAATCTGGACATCCATATTATTTTTTTGGGATGTCAGCCTCACCTGAAAATGGTGGGCAGTATTATCCTGATTTGGTCGCTCTTTGTGTGGATATTTTCCATTCATTAGTTGAAGGTAATGGAGAAAAAGCGGATCTGAGAGATTATGTAGGTGATGAAGCTGCGGCTGAAATACATTACGGGCTCCATATGGGTGCGATGCTGTCAGAAACATATGGTACAGGTATAGGAGCTGGGATGGATGTTTCTAGAGGACAAACAACAACATCATCAACTCCGATTAAATGGACTGGAAGTACAGAAAACATATATAACCAACGGCAATATATGTTTGGCGGACAACTGCGTGCGTGGCTAATAGCTGCACAAGAGAATCTTAATCCCGCATTCAGACTAGATATGGATTATGACGATTTAGACCCACAATCTCACAAGAATGGTCAATGGGGATCAGTTGATATGGATGGGACAATCAAAGAGATCGAAGATATGATTGATGAGTATAAGAACATGAATTATATCAATGAAGCACCAGTAGGGATGAAAGTTGGCGAAACTAAAACGATCTTTAACATTCCAAATAACCAAGAGAAGTTTATTCACTATGTGGATTATGGAGCCTCTAAAGGGTTGGATAAAGTCACCCTTATAGATAAAAATGGAACTATTGGAACAAGTGGTGAATTTACAGGACATCTGTCTATAAAAGCGAATACAGACATTAAAGAAGGTGATGTGAATGTCGTTATTCGAAAAAATACCTCTGATTTGTGGAATGGCGATTTAGGGTATGATTCACTATTTGATGCGACACAGCAAAAAAAAGCTGTATTATCAATGCCTAAAGCCTATCAGCCTACAAAAACAATATCTGTATTCACAGAAGAGTCAGACTACAACTTAGAAATTCAAAAGACAGATCAAGACGGAAAATTTCTAACCGGAGCTGAATTCGAATTAAGAGCATTAGATGGTTCAACAAGTCCAGTAAAAACTGAAGAAGGAAATGGAAAGGTTAAATTTAGTCCATTAATGCCTGAGGTAACTTATGAACTAACAGAAACAAAGGCCCCAGAAGGCTATCAGAAAAAAGAAGGATCCTACACGATTGTGATGGATACAGACGGTAACTTGACGGTTAAAGAAGGTACGAAAACACTTGTTGAAGGTCAAGATTATATCTGGGATGAAAATAACCTTGTATTAAGTTTTCAAGTTAAAAACACTGCATTGTTAGGTGATGTAGAACTAATTAAATTTGACATTGAAGAGACAAGTAAAACGTTGTCCGGAGCTAAATTTGACCTTTATAAAGAAGGTGAAAGTACACCAATAAAAACGAATTTAACAACAGATTCAGCTGGGAAGCTAACAGTATCAGGACTAGCAATAGGAGACTATTATTTTGTAGAAATACAAGCGCCTGAGGGCTATGATTTACCAGAAGGTGATGACAACCGGTTTGAATTTTCAATCACAAAAGAAGATGTTTCTAAAGGCATCACAGTTGATGTAACAGCACCAAATGTGAAGGAATCTACACCTGTAGGTTCGGTTCGTTTGTATAAGCATGACAGTGAAGATAATAAAACTAGCTTAGAAGATGCTGAGTTCGAGCTCTATCGAAAAGATGGCACACTGCTTCGATCGGAACTTAAAACGGATAGTAAGGGCGTAATTAGTGTGTCGGATTTACCAATAGGCGAGTATTATTTTTTAGAGACTAAGGCGCCAGATGGCTATGAGACACCTAAAGCACCAAATAACCGTTTTGACTTTTCAATAACCCAATCAGACACTACTGTAGAAAAAGCAGTAGAGGTGAATATATCTAATATAAAATTTAAAAAAGAGATTATCTTAACTAAAACGGATGCAGATACTGGAGAACCGCTGCCAGGAGTAACGTTTATTATCCAGTCTGATTATCGAGGTACTGGTTGGAACAATCAATATATTCTTACTGGGGAACAGAGAAAGAAATTTATCACGGATGAGAATGGACAAATAATCATCAATGATCAGACATATCCAGGAGTCATCGATCAATTAATTCATGATTATACTGAAACTGATCCAAATACAGGCTATAGAACTCTTGGTTATCGTTTTAGAGAGATAGAAGCACCAGAAGGTTATCGATCTCCAGGTGATCCTGGAGGTCTAAAGATTGAAGACCTTGATGCAGGAAAAGAATTTTCGGTTGAGATTGATATAGAAGCATTACTTTCAAGTAATTCTCAAACATTGACATACTCTCTGGAAAACTATCGAGAAGAGCCTAGAGGATCTGTTCGTTTGTACAAATATGACAGTCAAAATGAAAATATAGGCTTAGAAGGAGCAGAATTTTCGCTGTATAGAGAAGATGGTACACTACTCCGTACAGGTCTAAAAACTAATAGTGAAGGAATTTTACTTGTTTCAGATTTATCATTTGGAAAGTACTATTTTGTCGAAACAAAAGCCCCAAATGGTTATTTTTTAAACGATAGTCAGTATCCATTTGAGATTACAGAAGAACATGTGGAAGTATCTCTAGAGATACAAGTGTCTAATATGAAGTCACCTCCTAGAGAGTTGACATTAACAAAAATCGATGAGGAAACAGGAAAGCCTATACCTGGAGTGGAATTTATCATACAGTATGGTCAACCAACAAGTTCCTTCAGGTGGATTGCTTTATCTCCAGAAAATAGACCATTAGATCCACCGATGCATTTTACGACGGATAATAATGGTCAAATAATCATTAATGATAACACTTACCCAGGTCTTATTGACTACATGATTAGAACCTATGAAAATCCAACGACAGGTGGTTTAAGATTTCGAGAAATTCATTCTCCAGATGGCTATGAAGATCCATTTCCTACAGATGGATATGGAAGAGATAGTATGGAAAATGAATTGTTAAGCGAACCTTATGCAAAAGATATTCCAATGGATCAGTTAATTGGATCCCCATTATCAAATGATCCGATTGAACTGGAATTAATGATGACGAATAAAAAGGAAACGAGTAACAATAGCATTATTCGAGTAGAAAAACGAGATAAGTCAACAGGAAACTTAATCACGGATGGAGAAGCAACATTTATTATTCAATCTTTAAAAGCTGATAATCAATGGGAAATGTTTGGCGAAGAACAAACGTTTACCACAACAAATGGTGTCGCTGTGATTGATGATGAAGAATTAATTAGTTCTTTAAAATACTATCAAGGATCAGAAAATGACCAAAAATACCGTTTCCGCGAAATAGAAGCACCAGAAGGCTATAAAGATCCGCAAGCGCCAAACCCATTAGATAAGAAAGAACCACAAGGTGGTGTCGGTGATGAATTTTCTGCAGAATTTGAACTGGACCTAGAAAATGGGGCAGATGTTAAAGTTATAATTGAAAATGAACTAGAAGATGATCCAGTAGACCGAGCATTAACGTTAAGAAAACAAGATTACTATTCAGATGCACCTTTATCAGGTGCGGAATTTGTTATTGAAAAATATGATGCTGAATCCGAAACGTGGAAGCAGGTTAATTCAAAAACGTACACAACGAATAGAAATGGAACAATTGAATTAGATGATAACGAGATTAAGAGCTTTGGTTCGGATTATCCAATCTATATAACTTTTAGGGAGATTAAACCTCCAAACGGATATGAAATGCCTGAGAATCCATATAGTGAGACGATCACTATTACTGCTGATGCTGTGACTCCTGATTACGTAGTAAAAGAGAATTATGCAATCCCAAAAAATCGTGAGATGACTTTTAGAAAAGTAGATGGTTCTTCCAATTTACCATTAGGAGGAGCAGAATTTCAGCTGTACAAAGAGGATGAGAATGGCGAATACCAACTCTATGACTTTTTTGCCTATAGAACCTTTGAGACAGAAGCTAACGGTGAATATCTTTTTGAAGAAGAATTTGAACTAAGATATATGGAAAATGGAAACTACAAATTGAAAGAAGTAGTGGCACCAGAGGGTTACGAACTACCAGATGATCCGTTTACAGAGAAATTTACTGTAACGGATACAGGAGTAAGTCCTACTCAAATTGTGAAAAAAAATTATAAAGATAGTGATTTTACGTTAAAAAAAGTCGATCAAAATGGTAGACCAGTCAAAGGGGCGAAATTTGAACTTTATAAATATCCTGGACCAGGAGCCACTGGAAATCCTTATGACTATGATGGTAAATATCATTGGACCGATGAAAATGGTGAAATTATTATTGAACAAGATGATTTAGAGGAAATGGAGGATGGTGTATATTTCTGGCGAGAAGTAGAAGCACCTGACGGGTACGAAATTTTAGAGCAAGATACTAGAACTTTTACTATCCAAAGCGGTAGACCAAATCCGACTGTGATTAGTCATGTGAACTATTATGAAGGTCGCTTACTTGAGTTTCAAAAAATTGATGATCGAGGAGATTATGCCGGGTTAAATGGAGCAGTATTCCAATTGGAAAAGGAAATCAGTCCAAATAATTGGCAAATAGTAAAAGATAAAACGGGCAAGGATATTACATTTACTACTGAACCAACCTATGATGAAGATGGCGATGTTAAAGATTCCGGAATGATTTATCTAGGAGATTATGAAATTGATCAGTATGGGCTAACCAATGGGACTTATCGTCTTAAAGAAATAGAAGCACCAAAAGGCTACGAACTTCCTGCTGATCCATATACAGATAAATTTGTTATTGGTGACACAGCAATTCGACCAGATATAATTTATAAGAAAAATAGTCGTTTATCTGATCGTGAGCTGATTTTCAAAAAAGTAGATGGAAGAGATCAGAGTCAAGGGTTAGCAGGTGCAGAATTTACCTTTGAGTATACGAGTGAGTACGCTTCTTATGGGGAGGATTGGAATACTTATGAAATATGGGACAAAGGCAAACCAGAAACTGTAATCTTTACAACGAACGAGAATGGTGAAATCATTTTCGATGAGGCTCAGTTTTACGAAATTTTCAGAGTAAATGATATTCAGAAACAAAAAGGACGCTTCAAGGAAGTGAAAGCACCAGATGGTTATTTATTACCAGATGATGTTTATTCCGAAGAGTTTATCATAAGAGCAACAGAAATTACAGACCTGAATGGTCGACCAATTACGGAAATTAAGAAAGTGAACTATAAACCTGTAGCTAATTATGAAATGGAGTTACTGAAAGTTAGTGACAATGAAGTGCGTTTGGATGGGGCCGAGTTCACCTTAGTTCCTACTAATGGATCAGGACAACCACAAGTTTCAACAGGGGATAAAGGAATCTTTAATTTCAAAGATTTAGAGCCTGATGTGGAATATACTTTAACCGAAACCAAAGCACCAGATGATTATTTCATCAATAAAATACCATATACCTTTATCTTACGAACAGATGAAGACCCAGATGGAATTCTGGAAGTTTACTACAATGGAAACCTGTTGGAAGAAGGCAAGGATTATGAATGGAATAGTACGCAACTAAAATTAAGCTTAGTGATGATTAACCGTAAATCTTCTATGCCGATTACCGGAAGTATTGGAATTATCGGTTTACTGATTGCAGGTACAACAGCGATTGGTATTGCTTATAACTTCCAACTTAAAAAGAAAAAATCAATGTAACATCTAGGTTTTAAAGATTCATTTACTGTTAATCAAATATAGTGGTAAATGAATCTGCCTAATACTAGTTATTCAGTATTCAAATGAATACTTTATATAGCTTTACCACCCAAATATACGAAGAAAGAAGGAAAAAGAATGAATAAATCGAAGCTAAAGAATCTAATTTTAACACTTGCTTTAGCTCTACCTTTGATCCTAACATCCGTAACCGGATTTGTTCAGGCTCAAGCGAAAGACATGAATATTCAAAGTACTGGGAGTTTAACGATTCATAAATTATTAAATCCAAATTATCGTGAGCCTGGAACAGTAGGTGAGGATGATGAATTTGAGGGAGACGGAACAAATACAGGAAACAATGTGAACGGCGGCGCTGCAATTAGCGGAAAACCGTTGGCTGGTGTTGGCTTTACCATTGTTGGTCGTTTGACTGATGCTCAAGTCAATGCTCTTGAAGACAGTAATGGAAACATTAGCCAAGCGAAAGCAGATGAATTTTTGGCAAACACACCCGCTGGATTAGAGAAACATACAGGTGTGACAAAAGCCGATGGAACAGTAACATTTGATAACTTACCTGTAAACACAAACGAATTGGATAACAATCGTTGGTTAGTGGTAGAAACAAGCAAACCCGATACGGTAGATAAAGCTGCGGCACCAGTGATTGTCAATGTGCCAACAGGTACACCGGAATCAAGCACAAACAACTATAACTACGATGTTAACTTATATGTAAAAAACTATGCGTCAGGTGAACCGGAAATTGAAAAAGAAATTGACAAACCAACGCATAGTACAGGCGATCGTGTACAATATACACTAAAAATTACTGATCTACCTGATGATTTAGCTAACTACAACCGTTTAGAAGTCTATGATCCATTGGATGAGCGTTTGAGCTTATTAGGTGACACACCACATGCGGAATCTTTAGGAACAGTTACACTAAAGAGTAAAGACGGGACTGTGAAACAAACATTCACCTCACACATTACGGACAATCCAGCAACTACTGCAGAAAACACGCCAGCAGGAAATGATGTCCTAATTCGTACAGGTAAAACGACAGAAGATAAAAAAGATCAATATATTTACTGGGCATTCACTGAAGAAGGAATTGCGAAATTAACAGACCTAGAACAAGGCGATTATATCGAGTTACCCTTTGAAGTCATGGTTAACGAAAAAGCAAACTCAAATGTAGCGATTCCCAATGATGGTGAATTAGGTTTTGAAAACAAGCCAGGAAACAACGGAACAAAACCTGTTGATCCAGAAAATCCTGGTACGCCAGGACCAGAAGATCCAGTTTATGGACCCGGAAAACCAACAGAAGTTGTCAATACGATTTTTGGTAAAAAAGATTTTGTGAAAACAGATGCCGATACAAATGCGCCGTTACAAGGAGCAGAATTTATCGTCAAAGATACACCGAAACAAGCGATTAATACAGTAGACGCTGCTGGTAATAAAGTAGAATTACCAGCAGGTGAAGAAATTTATGCCGTCATCGAAAACGGACGTGTGGTTCGTTGGACAGCGGATAAAAATGAAGCAACACCAGTCACATCAGGAGCCGATGGTAAATTTTCAGTAGACGGATTGGCTTATACGAATGAAGTAAATTATAGCAAACAATACATTTTTGCTGAACAAGGACCACTATTAACAGGCGACGGTAGTGTCTACCAACCAGAAAAAACAGTGACACAAAAATATATTTATGTGGCAGCCAACCCACGTACCTCAGCAACAACACAAGCAGATATTGAAGCAGAAATCCAAGCAATTTTAGATGCAGAAGGACATGAGAACTGGGTATTCTACAAAGAATCAGAAACAAATCCAGCGCAAATTGATTTCTTAGGCAACCAAATTCATGATTATGCTTTGGAAGAAACAAAAGCACCAAATGGCTATGTTCCATTGAAAAATGATGTGAAGTTCACTGTACCAGGTGAGCAAACAGGAACAGATGCGAATGGTCGTCCAATTTATGACAATCCAGCAATCAATGTACCAAATAAGAAAACACCTGGTATGCCGATTACAGGTGGTATGGGAACGATTATTTTCCTAGTTGCAGGTTTATTATTAATGGGTGGCGCATACAAATTACGTAAAGGCAAGAACGCGTAATCAGGTAAATACAATTATTTCTCGTTATTTTGGCAGGAAATATGTATAACACTAAAATGCTTGTGTCTTATCTACCTGGAACATGGGTAGATAAGACACAAGCATTTTCTGTTAAAAGAATGATTTAAAAATAGAAACGAAAGGAGTGAGAAACTACTTTATGAAAAGAAAAAAAATAACAATCTTTGGTGCTACTCTTGTTGGCCTAATCTCTTTGGGCTTAATCATTCAAAAACCAGCGACTGATATTAAAGCAGCAGAGGAAGAATTGAATTCAGAAGTGGTTGACTCCCTAGACCAGACAACGACCGAATTACCATTTGACTTGGATTCATCAGGTATGGAAATGAGCGAACAGGCGGATAGTTTACTCATTGAGCCCAGAGCTACAGGAACGCTGTATGAGTCTGCAGCTGGAATTGTTGCAAAAGGAGATGAGGCTAGTTTAAAACAAGGAGTGTTTGCTGATGGTTGGATGTTATCACCTCATAGTGGTCCATACACATTTAACCCATATCCAGGATTAGCATTGACATCTGGCTGGTATACAAGTGACTCTATTTGGGGCTCAGCTAGAGAGTATGCCTCGCAAGCACGTTATAAAGTAAATGCGGATAACTGCATTACCTTTGGCTCACGCTTTAATACGGGTGTTTATCCCACACCTCCGGATCAGGGTAGTCTTATCAGTGAAGCAATGCTTAGCGTGAAAAAACCTGGAATTTCAGTTGTTCCAAATACATCTGTCAGTCTATCTATGGGATACAAATTTACAGGATTGGATCTTTCTTTTAATGGAAGTTATCCAGTATACATGCTGGCTTGGTATTTTGATGTGAATGGTAAATTTATTTCGAATAGTATGGTTTACCCATCTGCATCAACTGTAACAACCAATAATCAATGGAATAAGTTGAATGGATCAGTGAGAGTACCACCTAGTGCCCACTCAATGGCAGTTGGGATTTATCCGATGACAGCAGGTAAACCAAATGAGTTTTATGATCTAGATATAAAAGATATCAAAGTAACAGGAGAGATTCCTCCACCAGTAGCTGCAGCTCCAATTACTGTAAAATACGTCAATCAAAATAATGCGGAAATTGCACCAACAAAAACGCATACTGGTAATGTGGGAGACGCCTATACCTTAACGTCAGAAAACATAGACGGCTATACTTGGAACGGAGTCTATCCAGATAATTGGAATGGGGTTATGACGAAAACACCACTGACTCTGACATACAAATATAATGGAAACACAGTAACCAATGTTTATGCACAATATCTTGATGTAGACACAAATAAATCAATTAAAACACAAACAACCTTGCCAGCCGGTAGAGTTGGAAATACCTATACGCAACCGACTGTCCCAACTATTGAAGGATATGAATGGGTTAAAACAGAAGGTGGTTCCGGCACATATACTGCAAAAGCTCAGTATATTAAATACTATTATAAAAACACGTCATTAACCTACAATCTTGAAGCAAAAGGAAGCCAACAAAACTATTACAACACCGATCAACAGCCAAGTGCAGCTGACCGACTTAAATGGGTAACTTCTGAAATTGTTTCAAGTCGAGGAGAAAAAACACCTGTAGATGCAACTTCTGTAACGATTACAGGACGCAAAAACGGCGGCAGTACAATCACGACAGATAAAATAGATATGAGTTTAACAGGTACCAATACCTATTTGGTTACTGTGAAAGCTCGTTTCGATGGCGAGGAATACACAGAAACAAATGTGGAAGTCCCGATTGCAATTAATGAAGTGACATATACGTTATCAGCCGATTCTGCAGGAAAACAAAAATTTATTCAAGAGAGTGAACCGGCCATTGAACTAAAAGACTGGGTGAAAAATGTTCGCTTGAAAGAAAATGAACATCCTGAACTAGAGGCTTTTGAGCCAGATAATTATACAGTTACTTTCAAAACACCAAATGCTTTAGATACCTCTGCTGTGGGTGAGAAAATCTACACACTAGAAGTACAAACAACCTACAATGGTAAAACATATACAACAACAGTGGATGTGCCAGTGGAAATAGTCGCGGGGGAACTATCGTTAAATGTTCCTACTGTTTTAGGCTTTGAAGACGCGCTTGCACAAACAAGCAAAAAACAAGTGGTTAGTAGAAAAGATCCGGATTGGGCAATTAAAGTAGAAGATACACGAGCGGCTTCACAACGAACGGACTGGGATTTAAACGTTCGAATCGTCGATGATTTTACACTAAACTCATCTGATAATCGTAAACATAGTTTATCCGATATCTTAGTGTACAAAGAAAATGCAGCTAGTGACTCGGTTTTCCTAAGCGAAGCAACTTATCCGATCCTAAAAAGCCCATCTGCTTTATCAGATGAAGTAACCAAAAAATGGTCAGCCGAATCAGGTTTCTTACTGGAAGTTAGCCGTTTGAAATCATTGCAGATCAAAGATGGTGAATATGATGCAACGCTAGAATTTCAATTGTTAATGGGACCATAGAGGGAGGAGAAGAAATATGAACAAAATTAAAAAAATAATGATTATTTTAGTCCTCCTTCTTTGTGTGATGTGGTCAGGAGCACAGGTTGGGACGGCACAAAACGTTGACTCGCCGACTACTGGAGGCGTTCGTTTTAAAGTCAGTGAAGAGAATACTTCTGATTCAAGTGATACTAATAAACCTTCAGATAATAATTCTAACGGTAATTCAAACAACATGGACGATGATTCTGGAAAAGATTTAAGTAAAAATTCAGTAGAGCCTATTCCAAATAAGAGTTCCGGAAAATCTAGTTCTTTACCAAGTATGGGCGAAGTAGCATTACGAAGCTTACCAATAATGGGCATAATCGTGATAGTTTTAGCTATATATCTGTTTATGAAAAAGAAGAATAAAGAAAATTAACAATGAATTAAGGGTGAACTGAAAGACTTACTGTTGAAACATTACTTTTAAAGTCTATATCAAAGTTATTTACTTTTTCTATATGCTGTATATTTAGTCGCTTAATCAGACATAATTGGTAAAAAGAACTGCTCATTTTTCTTTTATACTAATGTAGTCATGAGTCAAAGAAAACCTGTTAGCGAATACAGCAGGTAGAAAAAGTTAAAATATATAAACTAAAACATAGAATGGAGAATAATTATAATGAAAACAACAAAATTAATCGCAATCGGTTTAGTAAGTTTAAGTGCAATTGGGCTAGGAAGTACAATCGCAAATGCAGGTGCAATCGATGGTGATCCTATTTCAGCAACTACGAACGGGAAAGTGAAGTTTTCTGTTGATAAAGATGGTGACGGCAGTATCACTGATCCAGGAGGGGAAGATGGTGGAACGGTTGTTCCTGAAGATAAACCAGGCGGGAACGGCAATACGACTGATCCAGATTTGAAAATCAATTTTGTACCGAATTTTGTTTTTACGGATGCAACAGGAGATGAAACGGTAGAATACAACACGCAAAAAGGCGGCACGTATCAAGCAATGAAACAATCAGTGAAGAAATATGATGAAGATGGGAAACAAGTTGGCGGCGTCCAAGAAATTGAAAACTTTGCTCAAATTTTCAACTCAGATGCCATTGACAACTGGACATTCACTGTGACGGCGGGTCAATTTGAGTTAGACGGTGAAGGATCAAAGAAACAGCCTAAAATGGTGATGTCAATCAACAATATTGAAATGGCAACAGGGACAAATAATTATGGTACACAAGCAAAAGTTACAGGTGGTGAAGGAGCTGCGAAATTATTGACACCAGGTCAGGCTGTAGCAATCGGTTCATACACAGATACTGATGGTGAGGGAGCAATTAATTCTTTTGAATTCAATTCATCAGCAAATAAAGCAGGCGTAACATTAGATGTACCCAAAGGTTTATCTATTTCAAATGCAGATGCTTATACTGCAAACTTAACTTGGACAGCTGTTTCAGACGTTAAATAATTCTAGTTACAGCTATCTTGAGACTGAGATAAAGCTTGTTTAGTTCTATCTCAGTTTTTTTTAAAATGAATTAAAGATAGGATAGAAGCAAGCTTCATTTGAATTATTTTATCTAAGTTTTGAAAGTTCCTGTTTCTATCCTAAGTTTAGTTCGTTAATCGAGTAAGAAAGGTGAGTATATGAAAAAACTTATAAAGTACATAGTATCAGGTATCCTATTTTTAGTTTTATCCACTGTTGGTGTTCAAGTAATGCAGGCAGAGGAGAGTGTTCCGTATAGTGTAAAGCCGATTTTACCAAGTAATCAAATAGATAAAGAGCTTCAATATTTTGATTTAAAAATGAAACCCGGTGAAGAACAGACCATTGAAGTAGCGGTTTCTAATAGCTCAAATAAAGAAATTGAATTGGAGATGTCCACCGAAACAGCGATCACCAATGTGAATGGTGTCATTGACTATGTTTCTTCTGAGAAAGATATCGTATTTGACCAAACATTACACTATCCTTTTTCTACGTTCACCAGTATGGCAGAAACAATTACCGTGCCAGCCAATGAAACAGTTAACGTACCGATTAAGATCAATATGCCTCAAGAAGAAATAACCGGAATGATTTTAGGGGGCATCAAATTTACAGAAAAAAGTTCAGATTCACAAGAAGAATCCACTAATGGAATGGCGATTCGCAATCGATTTGCGTATATTATTGCAGTGAAATTAACAGAAGACGATCAGCCTGTAGCGGGTGATTTACAGTTGAACAAAATTAAAGCCGATCAGGTCAGTTACCGAAATGTGATTAGTGCCAATCTGCAAAATCCAGAACCGGCATTGATTAAAGATTTAGCTATTGAAGCAGAAGTAACGGCAGCAGGGTCCAGTAAAGTATTGTATCAGCAAACCAATCAAGATTTTAAAATGGCACCGAATTCTAACTTTGATTTCCCAATTTACTTAGAAAATCAACCCCTTAAAGCAGGAAAATACACGCTACATTTAACAGCGACATCTGGGGAAGAAAAGTGGGACTTTACTCAGGACTTCGAGATAAGTAAGGATGAAGCGGCTCGACTAAACAAAGATTCAGCTATTGAATTAGAAGAGGGGGTCAATTGGCAATTATATCTGATTATTGCTGGGTGTATCTTAGGTGGTATTGTTTTAGGAATAATTATTTGGCAAGTTCTCCGTCGACGTAAACAAGAAATACAAAAAGCAAATCAGAAAAAAAGACCACGTAAAAAAAATACAAAAACATCTCCTAGAAAAAATAAAAGTAAGTAAAATAAAGCTGTTAAATCATAACCAATGAAGTGTTACTTTAAACCTAAAATTGCCTTGAAAGTTAAAGTAGACTTTATTGGTTTAGCGAAAAAAAGGAAAAAATGTACTCCTTTGTTTCGTTAAACCAATAAATGAAATCGATAAAAAATTAGAACCTGTAACAATAATCGTTAGGTGGAGAGGACTCAGGAGGGGTGAATCTATGCAACCAAAGAAAAAGCAGCCAGTACAGAAAAGAAAGCCGCAGAGAACTCAGGTGAAAGATAAAAAATCGTGGCGCAAGTTCCTAGTGGTCGCGTTATACATAGTCGGTATTAGTGTCATTTCTTATCCCTTTGTCAGTAACGCTCTCTACAAACACGCCCAAAAACAAGCCATCACCCAATATGAAGACACGGTAGCCAATAAAGAACAAAAACAACAAGAATTAATCAAAAAAGAAATGCAACAATACAACGAAGGATTATTAGGAAATGCCACAACAGACTACGCCATTGAAGCCGAGCGAACGCTACTAAGTCCCAGCGATCATGCCAAGAAAAAAGAACTGGGCGAGGTCATCGGAATTGTAGAAATCCCTAAAATCAACGTAGAACTTCCTATCTACAATGGTACCAATGAAGAACAAATTACTCGTGGAGCCGGTTTAATGCAGGGAACCTCTCTTCCCTATGGCGGCGAAAGTGCCCATAGTGTGTTATCCAGTCATCGTGGGTTACCCCAAGCAAAACTGTTTACCGACTTACCCAAATTAGAGCTGGGCGATATGTTTTTTATTAAAGTAGAAAACGAAATACATAGCTATCAAGTCGATCAAATTGAAACCATTGACCCAAATGATTTTAGCCTACTAGGGATTGAAAATGGAGAAGATTACGTCACGCTTTTAACCTGCACACCCTATATGGTCAATACCCATCGGCTACTTGTCCGAGGCAAACGCGTCAATCCATACAAAAAAGAAGACCATCAAAAGGAAGCTAGAAAAGGCATTTGGGAACGAATCAAAAAGATTTTATTGTATGCATTATTAATTTTGGCGATTTTACTCTTCTTTTACTTAGTGAAACGTTATCGAGACAAACAAGCACAGAAAAAAGTAACGAAAGAAAAACAAACACAGAAAAATAAAAAAACAACAGAAAAGAGGGAGCGAGGTGCCCAACGAACAAAAAAAGACAGACCCAACCCGAACATCAAAAAAAAGAAAAAAGCGCCCATCGTCTCCAAACAAACAACTGGAACGACCCAAAAAACAAGTTCCGTCAAAAAGAAACCGACCCGAACAGTCCAAAACAAAGAAGTCAAAAAAAGCAGAAAACGCCAAACTACCTAACCAAGTAAAATCAGTTCAATCACAACAAAAAAAAGCCAAGAAAAAACAAAAAAGAAACCCGTTATTTCTCTTAATTATGCTGGTTGGTTTGAGTATTTTCGCCTACCCTTTTGTTAGTAATGGCTATTACAAATGGGTCCAACGCCAAGCCAATCAAGCCTATTTTGACGAAACTGGAAAACAAGATCAAGCCAGCCAAGCAGCGATTAAAGACGAAATGAGTGCCTACAATCAACGGCTGGCAGAAGAAAAATACCAAGAGCTGGAAATGCCGTTCTTAAAAGCCCAACGCGAACATCTAACAGATAGTAAGAGTCAAGAATTAGGCGAAGTTCTGTCCGTGGTAGAAATACCGAAAATCCGTGTGGAGTTGCCAGTATACAACGGTACAAGTGACCTTCAATTACAATATGGCGCAGGTTTACTCCAAGGAACCTCTATGCCGATTGGTGGGGTAAATTCTCACTCTGTTATCACAGGGCATCGTGGTTTACCTTCAGCGAAACTATTTACCGACTTACCGAAACTGGAAAAAGGGGATCAATTCTATCTCCACTTACAAGACGAGATCCATGCCTATGAAGTCGATCAAATCAAAGTCGTTGAACCAACCGAAATGGATGATCTGAAAATCGTACCAGGAGAAGACTATGTGACACTGTTGACTTGTACACCTTATATGATCAATACCCATCGACTACTGGTTCGTGGACATCGCGTGCCCTATGAAAAAGATCAGCGATTGAAGGCTATTCATGAAGCGAAAAAACAGTTCTGGATCGAAATAGCCTTATATATTTTAGGTATATTGCTTGTTTTAGCCTTTGTTATTTGGCGAAAAAAACGAAAGAAACGTAAAAATGAAAAAGAGAAAGCTGCAGATAAGCGTGTGAACGGAAGGAGTTGAAGCACTGAATGAAAAAGACAAAAAGGAAAGGGCGCATGTTTCTTTCACGTCTTCTTTATTTGATGGGTCTATTCATTATTATGTGGTTACCATTTCAAGGCGTTTCACAGCAGCTACATCAAGAAAGTGAACTTCAACAATTAGCCGTTCAATTAGCAGATGGTGAGTTAAATGTGTCGGAAATTGAATCAACCTTAGTGAGTCAAAACACTGCGGCTGGTGAGTCAGGTTGGATTGATCCGTTTGCGGAAGCGGGCTCGTTTGAAGGTTATCCGGAAGCTGTTGGGATGATTGACATCCCTAAAATAGGTGAGAGACTGCCAGTGTATATTGGTGCAAGCGACTTTAATTTATCTAGAGGCGTGGCTCAAATCAGTGGGACTAGCTTACCCTTTAGCGGGAAAGACAGTCATACAGTCATTGCCGGACATCGAGGCTGGTATGGTCCGACACTCTTCTTGAATATTGATCAGTTATTTCCAGGAGATTTAATTTATCTTTCTTATTTAGGTGAAGAAGGTGTTTATTCCGTAACGGGATCAGAAGTTATTGAACCTTGGCAAACAGATAAACTTTTAGAAACGAATAAAAATGAAGAAATTTTGACGCTATTAACCTGTCATCCACTATTCTCATCAAAGCAGCGTTTACTTGTACATAGCCGAGCAGTATCTCAAGCAGAAATGGCCACTTTATTACAAGGACAAGATTCGTTTGAAAATAGAAAAAACCTACCCGCACAATTAACGACAAGTGAACCGAAGCAACAGTCAACAGGTCAAATAAAAAATGAACCAACAGAAACCATAGAAGCAATGGAAGTACCGAATAATGTTCTGACAGAAACACTGGTTAAAATTCGCCCGTACCAATATTTTATTTACTGGATTATTTTAGGTGCAGGAACGATGAGTGGTTTGTATACCATCTATAAATTAGTTTGGGACTTGGTTAGGAATCCAGCATCGTGATACATCTATAACCAGTTATCTAGTAACCAAGTATAGAAATACATATTTAAACATATGAAAAGGAGATATAAGTATGAAACGTTATTTAGGCATTTTTTTAGTGATGATTGGTTTTATTTCCGGCAACTCTTTAACTAACATCCCAACTTTTGCGAAAGAAACTAGTTTCTCAGTTAAAGCGAAAATACCAGCTAAGCAATGGGATCAGAAAAAAACGTATTTCGATGTACGTGTTACACCAGGTGAAGTTGAGAAGCTAGAGGTTGAACTGAGAAATAATACAGACGATGAAGTTAAAGTGGCGATTCAAGCAAATTCTGCTGTAACGGCAGACGGCGGTGTGATCGATTATGAAACAACTGACTCGGAACTGGATGAGACGATGACGTATCCATTTTCTGAAATGGTGGAAGTTGATTCAGAAGTAACGCTAGCACCAAAAGAAACCAAAACAATTGCCGCTAAAGTAACAGTACCAGAGGAATCGTTTGATGGCATTATTTTAGGCAGCTTGCATTTTACTGAAATGAAGGAGACGAAAGCTTCTAAAACAAAAAAGGAAACAATTTTATCTCAAGTAGTTGGTGTTCAACTATCGGAAAATGATCATGAGGTTACAACGAAACTCGATTTGATACAGGCTAAAGCCGGACAGATAGATAACAGAAATGTCGTTTTGGCAGCCATTCAAAATCCCACCCCGAAAATTCTAAGTAATATGGTAGTGACAGCCGATGTATTTAAAGGAAATAGTAAGAAAAAACCGATCTATCACAATAAAAAAGAAAACCTAAATATGGCGCCGAATTCGACTTTTGACTACAGTATTTCAACAGAAGATCAAGCCTTCAAGGCTGGCAAATATACAATGAAAATGACCGTTGAAGTTGATGGTGAGAAGCTGGATCTAGAGCAGAAATTTGAAATCAAGAAAGAAGAAGCCGAAAAATTTAACGCTAAAATGATTCAAGCAGAAAAACCAACTCATTTAATGGCATTCATCATTAGCGGAGTCTTATTAGTGGCTGGTATTATTATTGCCAGTGTAGTCTTCTGGCTAGCACGTCAAAAGCAACAGCAAAAAAGAAAACAGACACGTAAAAAAGGAAAACGACCAATTAAGCGAACTAAAAAAACTACAAATACTAAAGTAAGAAGGAAAGGTCAGAAGTAATACTAACAACTAAAAATAAGAAGGAATTCACGAAAAGTGCTAAGAGTTACCATGAACTTGTGAATGGATGATGATTGATATCTACTAGGTGCTCTTCAAATTTTTGAACCAAGTAGGTACTATTCTACATCAGTTCGTACCTCACTGTGTTTCATAGCAATTTCGGCTTATTTCCGAAGCTTTCAATTTCTAAAAGAAGCAACGCACATTCTGTGCCTTGTAGCGTTCATCATCGAATCACAGTATTCTTTGTGATTTAAGGCAAAGTAATCGAAATGAAATAGAGTGTCTGACTTTTTTACAATGTTTATTCGGATTTTCGCTGACATAGATATAATTCAGAGAATTATGCCTATGTCACTTTTTTATTTTATTCGATCAAAATTAAAGTATGATCAGTCTAATACTAGGGGAAGGTCCTAATCTTTGTAACAGATTATAATTTAATTATAAAAAAATAAGTAAAATAGTTCGGAAAATATATAAGTGATTACAATTTTTGGAATCGAATGAATGTGGTAGATGGGCTAAATGGGAATATATCGCGTATAATCAAGGATTTTGTTTAGTAATGTCTGTAATAAGAAATATCACAAAAAAGTCCGTTCATCCGACAAAAAAGGGGAATTTTATTTGTTTTTTTGAGCTATAATGAAATAGAAAATAGATATTTTTGTGTAAAAGTTTCAAAAAAAAAAAATTAATCTAACAAGATTGAAACAGAGTAACCGTAGAAATGTGTTAAAGTATTTATCAGAGCATTTTTTGTAGTATATTTTACAAATTATTAAGCTTTGTATAATGTATGTTATGTTAAGAGTTCAAATGATAACCAGTAACTTGCCAAAAATGTTAATGATCTCAACAATATAATGACAGGATACTTGAAAGTCTTGTTTTGTGCATAATTAATAGTTCATGTTCTCACGAATATAAAAAGTAGTAAAATCGAATAAGTTAAAAAGAATAAAGTACTGACAAGAAATTAGTTTCTTTTTAGTTCTTTATTATTTTTACTAATTAAAAAAAGAACATTTCGGATAACGTTTCCAAACAAATTTATCATTTGGTATAATGTTTGACAATAGATAATAGAGCGAATAAAAAAAGAATAGGAGAGAATTAATGAAAAAGAGTAATAAACTGATTACTTTGGGTATTCTAACAACAATGTTGTGTTATACGTTCAGTCCAGTAATGACACTTGCTGATCAGGAACATTCAGATACAGCAGAATCAATTGAACAAGCCGCAGGATTTTCAAGTGATAGTGATTTAGAATCGATGAACCCATTTCCATTAGGAGAAATACAATCGTCAACAAGTAGGGAAATCGAATCTAGTTCTTCAGAAGAACCCATGACTAACACAGCAGAAGTTGAAACGAATAAGTCCACAGTAGATGTTTCAGCGTTTGAAAATAAAGAAATAGTGCTAGTTCCTGCTGCTAACGCGGATATTCGATTTTCAGAGTCTGATAACGGTTCAGTGCATGTTTCTGATAAAACTACTCTGAGAGATCAGAAGTACATTTTTAATTTATCAGAAGACGGCTGGTGGACAATTCAAAATAGTACAACTAAAAACTATCTTACTGTAGCAAATGAGGGCACTGGATCGGTTTACTTTACTACTTTGCAGAATAGTGATGAACAGCAGTGGCGTTTAGTAGATGAAGAGAATGGTACTTATCATATTGAATCAAGAACAAATCAGTTTCTAGAAATTACGGAAACCAATGAGTTACAAACTGGTAATGGTGATTTGAAACAACGTTGGGCAATAGAATTGCCTGAGCAAGATACGCAATCGACAGAAAGCAATGGTTCTGAAAGTTCAACAGAAAGTACAACTGAAACAACTACTCAAGAAACAAAAGAAATCCAAGAACCAAAGGCAATTTCTAATACTTTTAATGAAGTTGAAAAAACACCTATTGGCAACACTAAGATTAGAATTACTATTAGCAATTTGAGTGTGAGCAATGCGTCAAAGGTAGAATTTCCAACATGGAGCAATACAAATGGTCAAGACGATATAAAATGGTTAAATGGCACAAAGAATTCCGATGGCTCGTATTCAGTGATTGTGGATGCCAATGAGTACAAACATGACGGTCAATTCATAACTCATATTTATGCGACAACCAACGGAACGCGTAGTGGAATAGGTTCAACAAGTTATAATCTAGAATTTCCACCAATGAATGTAGTAGAAAAAACAGCAATTGGTAAAGATAAAATGAAAGTAACAATTTATAATCCAAATAGAGGAAATATGTCAAAGGTAGAATTTCCAACGTGGAGTAATACAAACGGTCAAGATGATATTAAATGGTTAAATGGCACAAAGAATTCCGATGGCTCGTATTCAGTAATTGTGGATGCCAATGAGTACAAACATGACGGTCAATTCATAACTCATATTTATGCGACAACCAACGGAACGCGTAGTGGAATAGGTTCAACAAGTTATAATTTAGAATTTCCACCAATGAATGTAGTAGAAAAAACAGCAATTGGTAAAGATAAAATGAAAGTAACAATTTATAATCCAAATAGAGGAAATGTGTCAAAGGTAGAATTTCCAACGTGGAGTAATACAAACGGTCAAGATGATATTAAATGGTTAAATGGCACAAAGAATTCCGATGGCTCGTATTCAGTAATTGTGGATGCCAATGAGTACAAACATGACGGTCAATTCATAACTCATATTTATGCGACAACAAATGGAACACGTAGTGGAATAGGTTCAACAAGTTATAATTTAGAATTTCCGCCAATGAATGTAGTAGAAAAAACAGCAATTGGTAAAGATAAAATGAAAGTAACAATTTATAATCCAAATAGAGGAAATGTGTCAAAGGTAGAATTTCCAACGTGGAGTAATACAAACGGTCAAGATGATATTAAATGGTTAAATGGCACAAAGAATTCCGATGGCTCGTATTCAGT